>NZ_BAAAUS010000064.1:0-242446 GCF_039534065.1 Pseudonocardia yunnanensis
GTCACAACCGACGAGGACGTCGTGGACTGGGTCCGACGCACCGGCGAGACCGACATGCACCCCACGTCCACCTGCCGCATGGGCACCGGCCCCGACTCCGTGCTCGACCCCTCCACAATGCGGGTACACGGCCTCCACGGCCTGCGCGTCGTGGACGCCTCCGCGATGCCCTACTGCCCCAACAGCGCCACCCACGCACCCACAATGATGCTCGCAGAAAAAGCCGCCGACCTGATCCTCGGCAACACACCACTCCCGGTGGAGCGACCGGCGGGAGTCAGTGGGGCGAGCGGGCGCGGGTCGGCCCCCGGCTGAGGGCCGGCCCGGTCACGCCGTAGGCGCCGGTTGGCTTCGGGCCGGGCGTTCGGTGCGATGGCGCAGGGCCGCCTGCACGTCGTGCTCGTGGATCCAGGCGATGTCCTGCGGTAGGCGCGCCAGCGCCCGGTTGCGTTCGTCGGCCGCCTCGCCGTCCGGCAGGTGCAGCAGTGCGTTGGTGAGCCACGACAGGCGCTGGATCCGGCGGGTCCGGCCGCGCCGCAACGCCTGGTAGGTCGCGAACGCGCTGGGCAGCTCGATCGTGCCCGGCACCTGCGCGAGAAGCGCGGCCAGCGTGAAGGCGTCCTCCACGGTCGTGTTCGCGCCCTGGCCCTGATGGGGCAGCATGGCGTGGGCGGCGTCACCGAGCAGGACGGCACGGCCCCGATCCCAGCGCGGGAGGGGGCGCACGGCGAACAGGCCCCAGCGCACGGCGTGCGTCACCGCGCCGATCATCGCGGTGGCCGCGGGATGCCAGCCGTCGAATGCGCGCAGCGGTTCGTCCGCGGCGACGTCGTCGACCCAGCCGTCGGTGCGGGCCCACGCCTGCGGGCCTTCGACGACCGCGAGGAAGTTGACGCTGTCGCCCGTCGGGCCGATCGGGTAGTGCAGCAGGTGCGCGCCGGGGCCCGTCCAGAACTGGATGGACTGCGGATCCGGCAGGCTCGGTAGTCGGTCGACGGGCACGATTCCGCGGAAGCCGCTGGTGCCCGAGTAGATCTCGTGATCGCCGCCTGCCACCCAGCGCCGGACGGTGGAGCGGATGCCGTCGGCGCCGACCACGACGTCGGCGTGCGCGGTGTCGCCGTCGGAGAACTCGAGCACGATCCCGCCGGGTCGCTCGGTGAGGCCGACGAGCCGGCGCCCCAGGTGCAGGGTGCCGGCGGCGATCTCGCTGCTGAGGATCACCTGCAACTGCGCGCGACGGATACCGTGGACGGCCGCGTGGAATCGGTTCCGGTACCACGATCCGCTGCGGACGGGGTGTGCCGCGATCCTGGTGCCGTCCCGCCAGTGCCGGTGGATCAGCTCCGCGGGGGTCGTCGACGCCGCCGCGAGCCGATCGCCCAGGCCGATGCGCTCGAGCTCGCGCGTGGCGTTGGCAGTGAGCGCCACAGCGGCCCCGATCTCGGTCAGCTGTGGCGTCTGCTCGTACACATCCGCCGTGAGTCCTCGCTCGCGCAGCGCGAGAGCAAGGGTCAAGCCGCCGATTCCGCCGCCGATGATCGCCACTCTCAGTGTCGAAGCCATGACGGAACGGTAGATCGGGCTGCGGCCGTTCATCCCCGGTTGCGATCAGAAACCTGGAATGCAGGCGCAACCAGCGTCTCAGCCGACCACGCCGATCGCCGACCACGCGACCCCCGTGATCTCGAACGGCGCCGGTGGCAGCAGTTCGGCGCAGTGGGCCCGAAGCGCTGCCCGCCGGTCGTCGTCGAGCCCGGCGATGTAGGTCCCGCCCGGACCGACGCCGAGCATCATCGGATCCCACCAGTCGGCGAAGGTCGGGTAGGCGATCGTGACGTGGAGCTCCGACGAGCGGATGTCCCGCAGTCCGGCGGCGGTGAGCAGCTCGGCCAGCTCGCCCTCGCGTGAGCCGGGACGATCGGATTCGCCGGGCGCGTCCGTGTCGAGGTCGTACACCGCCCGCCAGAGCGGCGACAGCGGTCCGCGGCCGCCCGCGTGGTCCCAGACGCAGGCGGCGACGACGCCGCCGGTACGCGTGACGCGGGCCATCTCGGTGAGGCCGGCGGTGGCGTCCGCCATGAAGTGCACGACGAGCTGCGCCGCCGCGACGTCGAACCCGTCGTCGTCGAACGGCAGGTGCTCCGCGGCGGCGTGCCGGATGTCGACGCCCGGCAGGCGCGACCGCGCGGCGGCCACGAACGGTTCGGACGGGTCGACGGCCGCGACAGCACCGGATCCCAGGCGCTCGACGAGCACCGCGGTCAGGGCGCCGGGTCCGCAGCCGACATCGAGAGCCCGCTGCCCGTCGCGGAGCCGGAGCGAGTCGGCGAACGCGGGGGCGAGCGGCTCGGAGTAGCGGCCCATGTATCGCTCATAGGCATCGGGGGCGACGGCGAAGCTCATGCAGGCGATCGTGCTCCGTGGCGTCAGGGGCCGCGACCGCCGGAGGCCGGGGCGCCGCGTCACCACGCTGTGTGACGCACCGGCTGCGCTAGCAGATCGGGCGATCGATCCGTACCCCCGATCCGGCCCAATAGCTCGCTGTAGCCTGCCGGAAATCCCCGAGTCCGCCATCCTGCTCGGCATGCGCTCGAGACGACTGCTGATCCTCGGCCTGCTCTGTGTCCCGCTCGCCGCCTGCGGAGGTGGCGGTACGGCTCCGGCGGCACCCCCGTCTCCCGCTGCGCCGCCTGCCGCAGGCGAGACCGTCCGGGCGAGCGGCACGTTCGCGGCGCCGCCTCCGGGAGTGGCGGTGACCTACGACCAGACGCTGGTCCCGGTCGGCTCCACGGCCGTCGTCGACGCCACCGAGGGTGACGGCCGCACCACCGTCACGATGAATGTCACCGGGCTCGAGCCGAACCGGCGCTACGGTGCCCACGCGCACGCGAAGCCGTGCGGCGCCACGGGTGCCGACGCCGGACCGCACTTCCAGTTCACGCCCGACCCCGTTCAGCCCAGCGTCGACCCGGCCTACGCCAACCCGCAGAACGAGATCTGGCTCGACTTCACCACCGACGCGCAAGGCGCCGCCACAGCGACCTCCACCGTGAACTGGGAGTTCCCGGAGGATCGGCGCGCCGAGTCCGTGGTCATCCACACCATGCCGACCTCCATGGAGCCGGGCAAAGCCGGTACCGCGGGGGATCGCGCGGGCTGCATCACCGTGGGGTTCTAGGCGCAGCGGGTTCTGGGCGCAGGGGGTGCTCGGCGGGAAAGGCCACGACGTCGGCCGTCTCGTCAGTAATGGATGGTGCCTCGGCTGCCGCCGCCGACGGGGATGGCGTCGCCGGTGATCGCGACGCTGCGTGGTGAGGCGAGGAAGGCCACGACGTCGGCCACCTCCTCGGCGGTGATCAGCCGCCCGATGCTCGTGGAGGCGGCGAAGCGGGCGGCGATGTCCTCCGTGGTCACACCGGCGCGCTCGGCCATGCCGGCGAAGAGCTCGGGGATGCGCTCGGTGACCGTCGTCCCCGGGTGCACGGCCGTGACCGTGATGCCGCTCGGCCCGAGCTCATCGGCGAGGTTCTTCGTCATCGCGACCACGGCCACGTTACGGATGGAACCCACGATCGAGCCGGTGAGGCGGGTGGCGAGCCCGCTGACGTTGACGATGCGGCCCCACCCGCCGGCGATCATGTGTGGCGCGACGGCGCGCGCACAGCGCAGATAGCCGAGAACCTTGGTCTCGACCTCCGCTCGGAGCGCGTCGTCGGGGAGCTCCGCGAGCGTCGGCACGGGGCCGCCTGCAGGTTCTGCCGCGGCGTTGACCAGGATGTCGACTCCGCCCAGCGCGGCGACGACATCCTCGACCATGGCGCGCACATCGCCGTCGTCGCGCGTGTCCGTGGGGCGGACGAACACGGCGGTGCCGTGCCGGGCGATCTGCTCGGCTGCCCTGTCGAGTGCGGTGCGGTCGCGGGCGACCAGCGCGACGGACGATCCTTCCGCGGCGAGCTGGTCGGCAACGGCCAATCCGATACCGCGGCTGCCGCCCGTGACCACAGCGCGCTTGCCCTTGAGTTCGAGATCCACTCGGTCCTCTCTACCACGTGCCAGAAGAGAGGGTTCGCATACCACATGGGGGATTGAAGACGTACGCCGGGTACATCACCCTTGCCTGAGGGCTCCGATCGGGTGATGATCTTCTGGCACCGACGGGAACCCTCCGATCACGGAGAGTGATAAGCGGTGGCACAGGGGTCAAAGGGGACGTGGATGTCGAGCGATCACGAGTACACCGGTGATTACGGCTACGACCTGCTGCACGAGGTGCGGCGCATGAAGGTCTTCGTCCCGGCCGCCCGGACGCCCCTGCCGGTTCGTGGTGTTCGTGCCCCCGGCAGTGACCTCGACCCGGACGGCGACCTCGGGTACGACCAGGCGCACGAGAAGTAATTCGCATTTTCCGAGCCCGAGAGTATTCCTCGATTCTCCGCGCCGGCTCCAACTGTTAGTGTGAGTGCCACCGTTCCTCGGGGTATCGCGCGGCACAGTTATCCTTTTTCGGGTCGTGGAATTCGGTGTCCGGTTCGTGCTGGTCCACCTCGGGGGCGGAATTCCCGTGGCAATGTCGCCCACGCCCCGTTCGAGGAGTGAGTATGACCACTGCGGCCACCCGTCCCTCCCCGAAGGACGTGGATCCCCTCGCGCTCCCGGACGTACTGCGCCCGGCCATCGAAGCTCGGCGCACGGAGATCGAGAGTCAGCGGCGGCTGCCGTCGGAGCTGGTGGCGACGTTGCGCGAGTCGGGCGCCTTCCGCTTTTTCACGCCACGTGAGTACGGCGGTTTCGAGTCCACCCTGAGCGACATGGTGACGGTGCTCGAGGCCATCGGCCGTATCGACGCCTCTGTCGCATGGACGATGTGGAACGGCAACCTGGGCTTCTTCGCCGTGTGGCTTCACGATGCCGGGGCCGCGAAGATCTGGGACGCACAGCCCGACCCGATCATCGTCAACTCGATCCGCCTGACGGGAATTGCCACTCCCGCGGAGAACGGCTACGTCCTGTCCGGCCGGTGGGACATCGTCACCGGCGTGGACGCCGCCGACTGGATCGCGCTCTTCGCGCTGGTCGCCCCGCCGGACGGAAGCGACGATTCCGAGCACCCGGAGGTCAGGGTGTTCTGTGTGCCTCGGGACGCCGTCACGGTCCTCGACACCTGGCATGTCGGGGGCATGCGCGGCACGGGGAGCAACAGCGTGGTCGTCGACCAGCTGTTCGTTCCCGCCGAGATGGCGAACGACGTGCTCGCCCCGTTCCGGATCGACCGGCCGCTCTACCGCATCCCTGCCTTCACGATCGCCTCGACCGGCGGTGCGGGCGCGGTGCTGGGCATCGCCCGGGCCGCGGTGGACGAGATCGTGCAGCTCGCCGGCACCAAGATCACCGAGAGCGGGACGACCCTCGGACACGGCGAGCACGTCCAGGACGCGATCGGACGGGCGGAGGCGGCTCTGCGGTCAGCGCGGTTGCTGCTGCTCGCCGTGGCCGGAACGATCGATCAGGCGGCGGCTGCCGGTGCCCCGATCACCGAGGCGATGCGCGCGGAGCTGCGGGCGGCGATGAGCAATGCCTGCGAGATCAGCCGCACGGTACTGACCAGCATGTACGAGCTGGGCGGATCATCGTCGCTCTACACGGGCAATCGGCTCGAATAGCTCTTTCGTGACGGCCTCGCGGGTGCGCAGCACGGCATCCTGAGCCGGGCGCAGTTCGCGCTCGCCGGCCGGGTGCGCCTCGGTCTCGATCCGCAGAGCCCGATCTTCTGACGGAGTGATCACGTCTGGGACGGGGCCTCGTCGGGCATGCTGAACGGCCAGCGCCGCCCGATCCCGACGTAAAGGACCACCGAGGTGCCGATGCTGTTGAGGGCGACGTGGCCGACCCAGTCCTGCGGAGTCGCTTTCGTCCAGGACAGGTTGTCGGCGCAGGCCGTGAGCACCACGTAGAGAGCCGCGGCCAGGAGCACGACGATCAGGAACGAGCCGAGCTGGGAGCGGATCCAGCCCTCGAACAGCATCCCGATGACGAGCCCTGCGGCGATGAACGAGCCCGCCGCGGCGGTGATCGCGGCCGAGGGCACACCGGCGAGGTCGTGGACGACCGCGTAGGTCAGCAGACCGCCGCCGATCACGACGATGTTGCCGGCCACGATGCGCTGCCAGCGCCGGCGCCACTCCGCGAAAGGCCATCCCCGCCAGACGACGAAGAACAGCACCTGCCATCCCCCGATGACGGCGAGGATGGCACCGACATCGGCTCCCGGGAGCGGTCCGGTGTGGGCGGTGAGGCCCGAGCCCGGCGCCGCGTCGACGTCGACGACGGCGACGTAGAGCGCCAGGGCGACGACCCAGGACACCACCAGCGCGGCGACCCCCGCCACGAACCGCCCCAGCCGGCGCAGCGGCCAGCCCTCGCAGACGAGCGTCAGCTGGAGGATCGCGACGAAGGCGGCGCCGGCCAGCGGGAGCGTGGCGGGCCACGTCGGGAGGTGGCCCGGCCCCGGCGCCGGATCGAAGATGCCGCGCACGTCCAAGTGGCCGACGACGATCTGGCCGAGCATCGCCAGCAGGATCGCCGCGATGATGACGAGACCGGTGTCGAGCAGCCCGGACCAGCCGGGACGCAGGCTCGACCCCGGCCAGTCCTCCCACCAGAAGGCGATCATGGCCACCGCCGGGAGCGCGAACGTCACCAGCGGCCCGAGCACCAGCGCCGAGGGCTCGGGACCGCCCGCACCGACCGCGATCAGGACGGCCACCGGGACGACGAGCAACAGACCGGCAAGGCCGAGTGCAGGTTGCCGGGCGAAGCGCCCGCGCCCGGGGTCGGCCGGCGTGCGCCCGCGTGCAGCCGGGTTGCTGATCGTCGGGCGGTGCGGCAGAGCGCGTGAGGACGTGCCGACGTCCGCGGGCTGCGCGAGCGGGACCTCGGGCGAGGGAGTGGTCATGCGGGGACGGGCGCAGTGTCCATGACCAGCTCGGCTGCCATGGGTAGCTCCCTGATCCGGCGCCCCGTGGCGTGGAACACGGCGTTGGCGATCGCCGCCGCGACACCGACCTGCCCGATCTCGCCCACGCCCTTCACCCCGAGCGGGTTCACGATGCTGTCGCCGACCTCGACGAAGTCGACGGTCACCTCCGGTGCATCGGCGTTGACGGGCACCAGGTACTCACCGAGGTTGCTCGCGCCCCAGCGCCCGTACCGTGCATCCATCCTGTTGCCCTCCAGTAGCGCTTGTCCCAGTCCCCAGAGCATTCCGCCCATGAGCTGGCTGCGGGCCAGCTTGGGGTTGAGCACACGCCCCGGCGCGAACACCCCGACCATCCGCCGGACCCGCACGAGCCCGATGTCCGGATCGACGGCGACCTCGGCGAACTGCGCACCGAAGGTCAGCAGGCCGTGCGGTGTGTCGAGCGGTGGCGGAGTCCAGCTGCCTGGAGCCTCGATGGTCGTCTGCCGGTTGCGCTGCAGCAGCTCGGCGCACGTCTCACTGCTTGCGAGGCCGTCCCGGCGCGCGATGCGCCCGTCGCGTACCTCGATCGCCGCAGGGTCGGCCCCGTGCAGCGGCGCCCCCGGATCCGCGACCTCCAGCGCGACGATCCGGTCGCACAGCGCCCTCGCCGCGGCGTGCACGGCGGCGCTCACCATGCCCGCGCCCGCCGACCCGACCGCCGCCGAGGTGTTGGGCAGGTCCGTGTCGCCCGCTTCGAAGCGCACCGAGCCCAGCGGCAGGCCGAGGCCGTCGGCGGCGACCTGCGTCATCGCCGTCAGGACCCCCGTGCCGAACTCCTGGGTCCCGGTCCGGACGACTGCGCTGCCGTCGGCGTAGAGGCGTGCACTGGCGTGCTGGGTCGGCATGAACAACGCCACCGGGTACGCGGCTGCCGCCATACCGGTGCCGATCAGCCGGTCGCCCTCACGGCGTGCCCGGGGCGTCGGGTGGCGATCGCTCCAGCCGAAGAGCTCGGCGCCGCGGCGCATGCACTCCGCCAGCCCGTCGCTCGACCACGGGTTGCCGCGGTCGTCCGTGTTGCCGTGGTTACGGACCCGCAGCTCGATCGGATCGACCCCGAGGTCGTGGGCGAGCTCGTCCATCGCCGTCTCGAGCACGAACACGCCGAGCGACTCACCCGGCCCGCGGGTGAAGGTGGGCGTCATCGTGTTGCCGTGGATCAGCCGGTGCCGGCCGAGGTAGTTCGGGCAGGCGTAGAGCTGTGACGAGACGCCTGTTGCCGGTTCGGCCCAGTCGTCGAACGGCGAGGTGATCGACAGCTTCTCGTGGCGGATCGCCGTCAGGAGCCCGTCCCGTGTCGCGCCGACCGCCATCCGTTGCTCCTGCTCCTCCCGGTGGCCTGCGGAGGTGTACATCTGCGGGCGGGTGAGGCTGAGCTTCACCGGGCGGCCGACGTGGCGGGCGGCCATCGCGGCCAGCGTGGAGTGCGGCCAGACCATCGCCTTGCACCCGAACCCGCCGCCCACGAAGTGGGTGACGACCCGCACGTCGGACAGCGGCATCCCGAGCAGCTGCGCCACCGTGAGCTGGCTCGCCCGGATGCCCTGCGTCGACTCGTAGATCGTGAGTCGCCCGTCTGCCCACACGGCTGTGGTGGCGGAGGGCTCGATCGGGTTGTGGTGGTTGGCCGCGAACCGGTAGGCCACGTCGACCCGCACGTCGGACGCGGCCAGCGCCGTCTCGACGTCGCCGCGCTCGTTCCGTCCGGGGAGGAGCCCCCCGAACAGCATCTCGGCGTCGTAGGCGGTTGCGCGCCCCTCGTCGATCGTCGTCGTCGAGGCGGTTCGCTCGTACCGGACGTCGACCAGCGCCGCCGCGTACTGAGCGCACTCATGGCTCTCGGCGACGACCACGGCGACGGGCTGCCCGGCGTAGTGCACGACGTCGTCCTGCATCGGGAAGAAGCTCTCCCCGGGGGCGGCCGCACCGACGAGCGAGGGCAGCAGGTGCGGCTGTGCCGCCACCTTCGGCAGGTTTGCGTGGGTGAGGATCGCCAGGATCCCGCCCGCCGCGGTCGCGCGCGTGGTGTCGATCGCGGTCACCGTGCCGCTCGGGATCTCAGCTCCGACGATCGCGGCGTGCGCCAGGTGCGGCAGCGGGATCTCGGCGGAGTAGCGGGCGGCCCCGGTGACCTTCTGACGGCCGTCGACCCGGTCGAGGGGAGTACCGATCGCCGGGCTCATCGCGGGCCTTCCGGTGTCGCCGCGGCCATGGCCTCGCTCAGGCCACGCACGATCGCTCGCTGGGCGAGCGGGACCTTGAACGCGTTGTGCTCGCGCACCACCGCTGTGCGCAGCTCGGCGGCCGCGGCGTCGGCGAACGACGTGGTGGTGGCGGGTGCGCCGACCAGTTGTGCCTCGGCCCGCCGCGCCCGCCACGGGATCGTGCCGACCCCGCCGAGAGCGAGCCGCACGTCGGCCACCAGCCCGTCCTGCACCTGCAGCGCCGCGAGCACCGACACCAGCGCGAACTCGTAGGACTGGCGGTCGCGGAACTTCAGGTACAGCGACTGCGCCGCCATGCGGAGCGCCGGAACCTCCATGGCGACGATCAGCTCACCGTGCTCCAGCGGATGTTCGATGTGCGGGGTGTCGCCGGGCTGCAGGTAGAAGTCCTCGATCGCCACCACGCGGGCCCCGCTCGGGCCGATCGAGTGCACCTGCGCGTCGAAGGCCACGAGCGCCACCGCGACATCGGACGAGTGCGTGGCGATGCAGTGCTCGCTCGTGCCGAGGATGGCGTGGCCGCGGTTCTGCCCGTCGTGCGCCGAGCACCCCGTCCCGGGGTCCCGCTTGTTGCACGGCGAGACACCGTCCCGGAAGTAGGCGCAGCGCACCCGCTGGCACAGGTTGCCGCCCATCGACGCCATGTTGCGCAGCTGCTCGGACGCCCCCAGCAGCAGCGCCTGCGAGATCCCCGGGTACCGCGCGACGACCCGGGGATCTCTCGCCACGTCGTTCATCCGGGCCAGCGCGCCGATCCGCAGGCCGCCGCCGGGCAGGTCCTCGACGTCGTCCAGAGGCAGGTCGTTGATGTCCACGAGCAGGTCGTGGGCGGTGACGCCGAGGCGGACGAGGTCGACCTCGGTGGTGCCGCCCGCGAGGAACGCGCTCGCGGGGTCCGCGCTGACCGTCGCGACGGCCTGGGTGACACCGGTGGCCCGCGTGTAGCGCAGCGGTCGCATCGGCCTCAGCCCTTCGCGTCCGCGTCGCGAACGTCGCGGATCGCGGCGCGGATGTTGGGATACGCCGCGCAGCGGCAGATGTTGCCGCTCATGGACTCGGCGATCTCCTCGTCTGTCGTCGCATTGCCCTCCTCGAGGAGGGCGACGGCTGACATGATCTGGCCGGCGGTGCAGTAGCCGCACTGGAAGGCGTCGCGTTCGATGAACGCCTGCTGCATCGGATGCAGCGTCCCGTCGTCTGCGGCGAGCCCCTCGATCGTGGTGACCTCCCGGCCCTCGCACGTGATCGCGAGCGTCAGGCATGCCAGCACGCGCCTTCCGTCGACCCAGACCGTGCATGCGCCACAGGTGCCCTGGTCGCAGCCTTTCTTCGAGCCGGTCAACTCCAGGTGTTCGCGCAGCGCGTCGAGCAGGCTCACGCGAGGTTCGAGGCCCACCACGTGCGACGCGCCGTTGATCCGCAACGTGATCGCGGCCGTGGCCGGGCCGTATATGCCGGGCGGCGCCGGTGCGGCTGCCGCGGCTGTGGTCGTGCCGGAGGCGGTTGTGGCAGTGGGCGGGGCCATCACGGTTCCTCGGGTGCTCGGTATCCGCAGGTCATCGGCGGGATGTCACGACCGAAACCACGACGGTCCGAAATTCTCCGCAGGTGCATCGACGTCGGCGACGGCCACACGGACCAACCCGGTCGCCGTACGGACTGGCCTGGATGGCGCCCTTCGGCCTCCTCCGCGGCGCCCGCGGGGACGCGCCGGATGCGAGGACTCCCGGCCACCGTGCCCGTCAGCCCCCTGCCGGGGACGAGAGCGACGGTGACCGGGAGTCGGCTCCTCCTGAGGCCGCGATCAGGAGGTCGATCCACGGGCCGGCGGTCACACCCGCAACGGGTTGCGCAGGCCTCGAACCACGGTGACCATCCCGATCACGATCAGCCAGACGAGGCTCGGGTAGGTGGCGACGCGCTGCATCCCGCCGCTGCCGATGCCCAGGTAGAGGGAGGTTCCGGCGTACTCACCGATGGTTCCCAGCACGGTGCCGAAGAGTCCGATGGCGGCCAGCACGATGCCGATGCGGCTGAGCCGCGGATCACTGCGGAAGAGCACCATGCTGAGCAGGAGGATCCCGAGGGCGCCGAGCTGGACGTTAAGACAGCCGACCAAGTGAAGGCCGATGTTGGTGTTCTCCGGGGCGAGCCCGACGAGGATCTTGCCGAAGCCGAGCATGATCCAGAGCACGGTGGCCGTGTCGGCGAGCCAGCCGGTGGGCCAGTACTTCCAGAGCAGCAACGCCCCGACGATCACCAGCACGCCGGTGAGCACGAACGACGCGTTCATCACCGCATGCAGGGGGGAGCACACGTAGATGGGCTCTCCGTTGGGGACCGAGAACAACCCGCACTGTGTGTTGGCGAGATCCCCGATGTGGTTGCGGGACCAGCTGTATGCCGGAGTCCACGCGTACGCCACTGCTACGTGGGCGACGACGAACTGCACCGCCGCGAGCGCCCACGCCGCGCCTCCGACCACGACGGCACTGTGGGGAATCTCCCACGTATCGCCGCCGGTTCTTGAACGGAAGAAGGTCGCGTTTCCTGCCGTTGTCACTGGGGTGGTCGCCTGTCTCTCGTCGATGCACCTGAACCGCCCTCACGGTCGATGCGGGCGGTGTCTACTGCATGGAGTATTCCGTCCGACGATGTGAGTCGACATCAGTCATGTGACTGCATGACTGAGACCCGACGACAGAACGGCAGGCTCAGGCGGCGAGCCCGAGGCGGCGCTTGCGGTTGTGGTAGCGGGCGATCAGCAGCGGTCGCAGCGCCCGGGTGGAGAACGGGATGCTGTTCAGCATCGAGGCATAGCCTGCCGTCGGCGTGGGGTCGGACATGAGTCCGAGCACCAGGTCGGGCCGCGCCGAGGGAGCGCTCCTCGCCATCGCCGCGCGCAGGGTCCGCACAACCGGGTCGTCGAGCAGCGCGAGCAGCGCCTTGAGCAGTGCCTCCTCCTCGTCGAGATGGTCGGAGATGTTCATCGCCGCGGACTCCAGGGCCGCCAATGCGGCCTCGGCCATCTCGCGGGCCTCCCGCGATGCAGCGTCGGCACCGAGCTCCTCGAGACGGTCGAGGCGTCGCGCGAGCCCATCCAGCTCCCGGTCGATCGCAACGTGCTGAACGCTGAGGTCGTGGAGCTCGACCACGTCGGGTGGGGAGGCCTGCGCGAGCGGCCTCCACAGCACCTCCTCCTCGCGGCGTTGGTGAGAGTGGACGAACTCGATGAGCCATCGCCCCACCCCGACACAGCTGTCGACCTCGCCTGCGGTGGCCGGTGTGTGCTTCAGGGCCGCCCGCATGAGGTCGACGCCCCGGCGCATGATCGTGTGCGCGGCGATGAGCTCGTCGTAGATCCTGTCGCTCTCGGGCTCCGCGCTCCGCATCCGATCCTCCTCGGCGTAACACTCTGTTCGTTTATACGAGTGTGGGTCCGCCTTACCGTGGCGGGCATCGGTCAAATGACTCCGGGCCTTCCGCCCGATGTGACCTGCGTCAACAGAAGTGTCGGTGATCACGTGGGAGCGCCCGGCTGAACGGGTTCGGTCCGGCTTGTGGGGTGACAACCCGTCGCGCATGATTCAGTTCCGGAGCGTGACGATCACTGGCGATCTGCGTCGTCGGCCCGGCTGCCGCGCGGCGTGCCGGGGAAGGAACGGAGGGGACCACCACCCATGACGGCCGACCCGGCGCCGCCCCTGTGCCCGCGCGTCCCGATGGGCGAGGGACTCTCCGCCACCCGAGTCGTCGCCATCCTCCGGGCAGGCGACTCCTCCCGCGCGGAGGCCGTGGTCGACACGTTGGTGGAGGGCGGCATCCGTTGCCTCGAGCTGACGATGACCACTCCCGGCGCCCTCGACGTCGTCGAACGCCTTACTGCCCGGCTGCCTGCCGAGGTCGAGGTGGGGATGGGCACGGTGCTCACCGCGGGGGAGGTGGACCGTGCCGTCGCTGCCGGCGCGCGTTTCGTCGTCTCGCCATCGGTCGTGCCCGCGGTCATCGACGCGGCGTTGCGCCACGGCATCGCGAGCTACCCCGGGGCGCTCACGCCCACCGAGATCCACAGCGCCTGGACGGCGGGTGCGAGCGCGGTGAAGCTGTTCCCCGCAGGTTCCCTCGGCCCCGGGTATCTGACGGCGGTCCGTGCACCGCTTCCGGACATCCCCGTCGTGCCCACGGGCGGGATCGACATCACGGCGGTGCGGGCGTGGCTGGATGCGGGCGCTTGTGCCCTCGGCATGGGTGGGCCACTGATCGGCGATGCCCTCGGCCCCTCCGGTGACCTCGCGGCGCTCGCCGGGCGGGTCGCCGCCGTCCGTGCCGCGGTGGCCGGAGCGCAGCGGTGACCGCACCCGGGGACGTGCCCGCCGCCGGTCTGGTCACCCTCGGCGAGACGCTCGGGCTGTTGGTCGCCGAGGACACCGGGCCGCTCGCGCTGGCCCACGGGATGCGCCTGAGCATGGGGGGCGCGGAGTCGAACGTCGCCATCGGGGTGTCGCGGCTCGGGGTGCCGGCGACCTGGATCGGACGTCTCGGCCGCGACCCGGTCGGTGACCTCGTGGAGCGCCACCTGCTCGCCGAGCGGGTCCGGCCCGTGGTTCACCGCGACGATGCACCCACCGCGCTGATGCTGCGGGAACGGCGCACCGGCACCTCGTCGCACGTGTCCTACTACCGGCATGGCAGTGCGGGGTCGCACCTGTGCCCCGCCGACCTGCCCGAGCACGTCATCGAGGAGGCCGGCATCCTGCACGTCACCGGGATCACCCCGGCGCTCGGGGCGGAGCCCGCCGCGGCCGTCCGCGAGGCCGTGCGGCGGGCGCGGGCGGCGGGAGTCCCGGTCTCGGTCGACCTGAACTTCCGGTCACGGCTCTGGAGCGCGGCCGAGGCGGGCGTGGTGTTCCGGGAGTTGGCGGCCGCCGCCGACATGCTGTTCGCGGGCGACGACGAGGCGCGGATCGCCCTCGGCATCGACGACCCGGCGGCGGCCACGCCCGCGGAGCTCGCCACCGCGCTCGCCGAGCTCGGGCCGGGCGAGGTGGTGGTGAAGAGAGGCCGCCACGGCGCCACGGCCAGGATCGACGGCACCGTGATCGACGTGCCTGCCGTGCCCGTCACTGCCGTCGACACCGTTGGCGCGGGTGACGCCTTCGTCGCCGGCTACCTCGCATGCCGACTCAGCGGGCGCGACGTCGACGAGCGGCTCTCCACCGCCGCGATCACCGGGGCCTTCGCCGTGACCGTCCCCGGCGACTGGGAGGCGTTCCCCCGTCGCCACGAATTGACTCTCCTCACCGCGGAAGAGAAGGTGCGTCGCTGAGCGACGCGTCTGCAGCGGTGAGCAAGATCTACGCCGGGTTCGTGTGGGGCCTCGTGCTCATCATCGGGATCGGCAACCTGGTCGGCAGCTGAGAGCGACCGACATCGGCCTGATCCGGAGCCCGCTTCCCGCCGGGAGGCGGGCCCCGCCCGTCCTGACGCATGGGCGGCACGCCCTGGAGAACCCTCCCGATTTGCCGGTGACACCCACAGGCCCAACGGATGTGCGCGCGAACCGACGCAGTGGCCCGGTCACTCGCTCGGAGGTGTCCTTCGTCACTCCACGCGGTCAGGCGCCCGTTCGTCCTATGACCGATCCACCCAGATGGGGGAGACAAGGTCCTCTTCGGTGACATGTGTCGATGTGATGCCGGGTAAAGCGGGCTGTCCGTATGCAGTATGTCCGTCGGGTTCATGTCGGAGAGTCGGGCGGTGATCCGGCCGTAGCGGTGACGGGCGTCACAAGATCCGTCTCCGCGCCCCTTGCACAACGGGAGCCGCAGCGCAAATCTCGGTTATGTGAGCCTGCGTTGACAAGTGTCTGCTACCCGGTCGGCGTCCTTGCTGCGGGGGATTCCCGCCGGTTAGGTTGTCCTTCCCGCCGAGGAGATCGTGCTGACCCGGTGCTTCGCAGCACCGGGCCCTGGGTGCTGCAACACCCGGGTTCCAGTGTCGTATCAGTCACGCCCTCGGCCTCGCGGCGAGCGCCGTCCCTCATGGGAGCGTCGGCGCCGTGATCGGATGCGGTCGATCACTGGGGGCCCAGCGCTCCTGGCGTGACCACTGACATCTCTGGAGGCATGTGTTGAGCGATCCTGACCCTGGTCGGGCGGGCATCGCCGCCGGCCTGGTCGGACGTGACGAGGACCTCGAGCAGGTCTGCTCGTTCCTGAAGTCGGCGGCGGCCGGCGGTGCGGCCCTGCTCCTTGTCGGGGAACCGGGCGTGGGCAAGTCGGTGCTGGTGGACGTCGCGGTGGCAGAGGCGTCGGAGCGGGGAATGCTCGTACTGCGCGCAGGTGGCGCGGAGTTCGAGGCGGATGTCAGCTTCTCTGGCCTGAACCAGGTGCTGATCCCGTTGCTGGGCGAGTTCGGAAGGCTGCCCGAAGCTCACCGGGCGGCCCTGTCGGTGGCCCTGGGAATGGAGGAGGGCTGTACCCCGGACCGCTTGGTGGTGTCCAGCGCGACGCTCGGGTTGTTGCGCGCGGTGGCCGCACAGCGAGCGGTCCTGGTCGTGGTGGACGACGTCCACTGGATGGATCGGGCCAGTGCGGCCGTGCTCGCGTTCGTCGCCCGCCGCCTGGCCGGCAGCCGCGTGGGGTTCCTGGCCGCCTCGCGGCCGGGCATGGAGAGCTTCTTCGAGGGTGCGGGCCTCCCCGAGCACGAGCTACAACCGCTGGACGACGACGCGGCGCTGGCGCTGATGGGCTACCGGTTCCCGACCCTCGGCACGAAGGTGCGCAGGCGGGTACTGGCCGAGGCACGCGGCAACCCGCTCGCGCTGCTCGAGCTGCCTGCCGCGCTGACGGGACCGCAGCGTCCGGCCCTGCGGGCGCTGCCCGCCGTGCTGCCGCTGAGCCGACGGTTGCAGGCCCTGTTCGTGTCGCGGATCTCGGAGCTCCCCGCGGCCTCCCGCCAGCTGCTGCTGCTCGGGGCGCTGGACAGCACGGCCGACCTGCGCGTGCTGAAGGCGGCCACCAGTGAGCCCGACGACGAGGACCCACTCGCGCCGGCGGAACACGCACAGCTGCTACACGTGGAGGAGAGCACCGGGCGGCTGACCTTCCGCCATCCCCTCACCCGGTCTGCCGTCGTCGAGCTGTCGACAGCCGACCAGCGCAGGCGGGCCCACATGACGCTGGCCGACATGTCGCAGCGGCCCGAGCACCGGGCATGGCACCTGGGCGAGGCGACCATCGAGCCCGACGAGAGGGTGGCCGGCCTGCTCGAAGAGGCCGCCGACCGGATCCTCGGCCGAGGGGACCCTGCCGGTGCCGTCGCCGCGTTGAGCCGGGCGGCCCAGCTCAGCCCTCTACGTTCCGACCGCAGCAGGCGGCTGGCCGAGGCGGCATACGTCGGCCTCGAGACCGGTGACATGGAGGTGGCGTCCCAGCTGCTCGGGGACGCCCGGCGGGCCGACCCGGCGCACGGCGGCGGGTCGCTCTACGCCGCCGCGACCGCCGCGTATCTGCTCAGCGTCGGAGACAACGACGTCGAGACCGCACATCGCCTGCTGGCGCGGGCGATCGAGACCCGCACCGATCCGGACGACGGCGCGCTCGTCGAGGCGGTGTGGACCCTGTTGCTGCTGTGCTGGTTCGGCGGCGAGGCCGAGATGTGGAGACCGTTCCACGCCGCGGTCGCCGAACTCGGGTCGCGCCTACCTCCGGACCTGGCGCTGATGAGCGCGACCTTCCCCGACCCGGTCCGCACCGCAGGCCCGGTGCTCGACCAGCTGAACAGTGCGATCAACGGGCTGCGCAACGAGGTCGACCCGGTCCGGATCGCCCGCATCTGTCACGCCGCCGTCAACGTCGACCGGCTCGCCGGCTGTCGCGATGCGCTGTGGCGGGTCGTGAGCCGGGCCCGGGAGGTCGGGCCGTTCCCGCTGGCCGTGGTCGCGTTGATCCACCTGTGTCTCGACGACTACATCAGCGGCCGGTGGGACCAGATCTCCGAGCTCGCCGACGAAGGTCTCGAGACGGGCGATGCGCAGGGCTATCGCCACTTCGCTTGGCCGTTCCACTACTTCCTGGCACTCGTCGCCGCGGCCCGTGGCGACCAGGACACCTCACGGGCCCAGATCGACAAGGCGCTGCAGTGGGCGACGCCGCGGGGAGCGCGGGGCGTGGTGCACTACGTGCACCACGCGCAGGCCGTGGCCGCTCTCGCGCGGAGCGACTTCGAGGACGCCTACCGGCACGCCGTGGCGATCAGTCCGGCGGGGGAGTTCGCCTCGCACGTGCCCGTTGCCCTCTGGGCGATGATGGACCTGGTCGAGGCGGCGGTACGCACCGACCGGCGGGCCGAGGCGGCGGCGCACGTGAAGGCGATGGAGCAGGCGAAGGTCGCGGAGTTGTCCCCGCGCATGGCCCTGCTGGCGACGGGGTCGGCGGCGATGGCCGCCGACGACGACAGCGCAGGCGAGCTCTTCGAGAAGGCTCTCGCTGTTCCCGGTGCCGACCGCTGGCCGTTCGAGGCGGCCAGGGTTCGCCTCGCGTACGGGGAGCAGCTGCGTCGAGCACGTGCCACCAGCGATGCGCGGGTGCAGCTCACCGGCGCGTTGGAGACGTTCGAGCGACTGGGTGCCCGGCCGTGGATGGACCGGGCGGGCCACGAGCTCCGTGCCGCGGGGCTCGGCACCGCCCACGCCTCGGGTGCCGGGCTGCTCACACCGCAGGAGCGCGAGATCGCCGTGCTCGCGGCCGCAGGTCTTTCCAACAAGGAGATCGGACAACAGCTGTTCCTGTCGCATCGCACGGTGGGTGCGCATCTGTACCGTGCATTCCCGAAGCTCGGAATCACGTCGCGTGCTGCGCTGCGGGACGCGCTGGCTACCCTGCCGACCGGTCCGGGTGAGAGTTGAAGCGCTGTAAAAAACAATTCGTCCCGATGCCTGATATGAAAAATGTCCGGTTCCTTGGGCGCCCGCGGATCGGGTTAGGCTGAGCCGATGTCGGGGGGATTGGCAGCGGCGACGGTACTGGAAAAGGTCGAAGCCGAAATGATGTACCGGGCGGAGTCCGGTGCGCCTGCGCAGGTGCTGGCCCACATGGGAATGGCCTCGGCGCGGATCGGTGGCGGCAGCGTGCTCGTGATGCGCCGGGATGTCACGGAGTTCTGGAACAAGGCGTTGGGTTTCGGCTTCGACGAACCGGTCACCGCCGAACTGATTGGCCGGGTGTGCGAGTTCTACCGCGAGCATGACGCCCCGATGGCCGTCCTACAGCTCGCGCCCGCCGTGCTGCCCGACGACTGGGACGACATCCGTACCCGCTACGGCCTCGAGCCGGGTGGTGCCGTGGTGAAGTCGACGCACGACCTCGTGTCCATCGACCCGCCGAAGACGGACCTGCGGGTCGGGGAGGTCGACGTCGACAACGCGCGGCAGTGGGCGTCCACGCTCCTGCGCGGTTTCGGCATGCCCGAGGAGGGGCTGGCGGAGATGACCGCCGCCGTTGTCGGGAGCCCCGGCTTCCGGTGCTACGCGGCCTGGGACGGCGACGAGATCGTCGCCGTCGGCGGCGCATTCGTCCTCGGCGACGTCGTCGAGCTGTGGGGAGGCACCACGCTGCCCTCCCACCAGCGGCGCGGCGCGCAGTCCGCGTTGCTGGCCACCCGCCTCCTCGACGCGAAGGCCGCCGGGTGCCGGATGGCTGTGGTGGAGACGGCGGCCGAGGGTCCCGGCGAGCGCAACCAGTCCTTCCACAACGTCCTCCGGCTGGGCTTCTCCCCGCAGTACGAGCGGCCGAACTGGGTGTGGCGGCCGGGCCGTCAAGTGCGCTGAGCTGCTGGGTCTCTTCCAGGGACCGTATGATTCGCCCATGAGGCGCACATCATTCGCACAGTGGCCGT
Organism: Pseudonocardia yunnanensis; assembly: GCF_039534065.1. Classification (NCBI taxonomy): domain Bacteria; kingdom Bacillati; phylum Actinomycetota; class Actinomycetes; order Pseudonocardiales; family Pseudonocardiaceae; genus Pseudonocardia; species Pseudonocardia yunnanensis. The sequence continues at coordinate 19,147 of NZ_BAAAUS010000064.1, forward strand.
GCTCGGTCGCGCGCACCATGGACCTGCTGGGCGACTGGTGGACCCCTCTGGTGCTGCGTGACGCCTTCTACGGCATCCGGCGGTTCGACGAGTTCCAGCAGGGGCTCGGGATCGCCCGCAACACACTGGCCGATCGCCTGCGCCGCCTGGTGGACGAGGGACTGCTGGAGAAGCAGCCGTACCAGACCGACCCCGTGCGCTACGACTACGTGCTCACCGAGAAGGGCCGCGACTTCTGGGGGGTGCTCGTCGCCATGGCGCGCTGGGGTGACCGCTGGCTCGCCGGGGAGGGTGGACCGCCGGTCACGTTCCACCACGATCGCTGCGATCACGACGCGCACGCGGAGGTGGTCTGCTCGCACTGCGGGGAGCCGCTGACGGCCGAGGACACGACCATGCGGATGGGGCCGGGCTATCCAGCGAAGCTGGCCCGCCACCCGGAGGCGCTGAAGCGGTTCGGCGACGGTTTGACAGGTCAGTCTATCTAGGCAACTCTACTGGTGAGGCGCTCATACAACTCGAGGAGTGCGCACGCCATGGAGTGGACCGGTGCCCGCTACGCGGACAAGCCGACGGTCGAGGCCGAGACCTGGATCGACGCTCCGCCGGAACGGGTGTGGTCGATCGTCGCCGACGTCGAACTGATGCCGACGATGAGCAGCGAGCTGGAGTCGGTGCAGTGGTGCGACGGCGCCACCGGGCCCGCCGTGGGCCACAGCTTCGTCGGCCGCAGCAGGCACGACGCCCTGGGGGAGTGGGCCACCACGTCGCACGTCATCGAGTGCGAAGAGCCGCGGGTGCTCGCGTGGGCGGTGCAGGACCCGGAGAACCCCACGGCGCTCTGGCGTTTCACCCTCGAGCCCGCCGACGGCGGCACCCGGCTGCGCGAGTGGATGCAGATGGGCCCCGCCCCTTCGGGGCTGAGCCACGCGATCGATCGGATGCCCGACAAGGAACAGAAGATCGTGTTCGTCCGGATGCGTGAGTTCGAGAACTCGATCATCCACACACTCGCTGCCATCAAGAAGCGGGCCGAGGGCTGATCCGGATGCGCACCGCCACCACGATCGAAGCCTCGCAGGAGGGCGGCTGGCCGGAGACGGTCGAGTTCGTCCTGGAGGCCGAGCGTCTCGGTCTCGACGTCTGCTGGGTGGCCGAGGCGTGGGGTGCGGACGCGCCGTCGGTGCTCGGCTACCTCGCGGCGCGCACCGAGCGCATGCTGCTGGGTTCGGGCGTGATCCAGCTCGGCACCCGCACACCCGTCGCGATCGCGCAGGCAGCGCTCACGCTGGCCCAGATGTCGCAGGGACGGTTCCTGCTCGGCCTCGGCCCCTCGGGCCCCCAGGTGATCGAGGGTCTGCACGGAGTGCCGTTCGCCGCGGCCCGCACCCGGGCGCGGGAGACGGTGGAGATCATCCGTCAGGCGTTCGCCGGGGAGAAGATCGCCTTCTCGGGCTCGCGGTTCCAGGTCCCACTGCCGGGCGGGGAGGGCAAGCCGATGCGGCTCTCGATCGCCCCCAACCCGGACATCCCGATCTACCTGGCCGCGATGTCGCCCCGGCTGCTGGAGCTGACCGGTGAGATCGCCGACGGGTGGCTCGGCACGAGCTTCGTTCCCGAAGGCTCGGCCGCCTATTTCACCCACCTCGACGCGGGGCTTGCCGCCTCGGGGCGTACCCGCGCCGACATCGACGTCTGTGAGGGCGCCGAGGTCGCCTTCGCCGAGAACGAGGACGAGCTGCGGGAGATGGTGGTCCCCCGGAAGAAGAAGCTCGCGTTCAGCCTCGGCGGTATGGGCTCAGCCAGCACGAACTTCTACAACGACGCCTACAGCCGGCAGGGCTGGGCCGAGGCGGCCGCTGCGATCCACGAGCGCTGGCAGGCCGGCGACCGCGACGGGGCCGCCGAGCTCGTGACGGACGAGATGGTGCTGGGCACCACGTTGATCGGCACCGAGGAGATGGTCGCCGCGCGCCTGCGCATCTGGCGCGACGCGGGCGTCGACACCGTCCGGCTCTACCCGGCGGGCGACACCCTCGACGCCCGGCTCACCACCCTCGGCCGTGCGATCGACATGGTCCGCGCCCTCGACGCTCTCGACCCCGCCTGAGCGACAACAGGAGAAGACATGCCTGCCGACTGGCACAAGACCGCGTGCAGCCTCTGCTACCTCAACTGCGGGCTGGAGGTGCAGATCGACGGCCGGTCGATCACGCGGGTGCGCGGGGACAAGCAGCACCCGCGCTCGCAGGGGTACCTGTGTCAGAAGGCGCAGCGACTGACCTTCCTCGGCAACCACGACGACCGGTTGACCACCCCGCTGCGGCGCCGGCCCGACGGCACCCACGAGGCGATCGACTGGGACACCGCCTTGAGCGAGATCGCCGAGCGCCTCACCGTGCTGCGTGACGCCGACCGCGCCGCCGGACGCCCGGGATCGCTGGCCTACGTCGGTGGTGGCGGGCAGGGCAACCACTCCGGTGGCGGCTACGGAAAGGCGCTGCTGAGCTGGATGGGCGGCACCCGGTACTTCAATGCGCTGTCGCAGGAGAAGACCGGGGACTTCTGGGTCAACGGCAAGATGTTCGGGGACCAGACCTGCCACACGGCCGAGGGCGTCGAGGAATGCGACCTGCTCGTCGTCCTCGGCTGCAACCCCTGGCTCGCCCATGGTTTCAGCAACGCCCGCAGCGCGCTCAACACGATCAAGAACGACCCGACGCGGAAGATGATCGTGGTCGATCCGCGCCGCACCGAGACCGCCCAGGCGGCGGAGCTGCACCTGGCGCTGCGGCCGGGTACCGACGCCTACCTCCTCGCCGCGATGATCGCGATGATCATCGAGCGGGACGGGCAGGACGCCGAGTTCCTCGCTGCCCGCACCGAGGGCTTCGCCGAGGTCGCCGAGGTGCTCGGACGGGTGCCCGTAGATGCATGGATCGCCCACGCGGAGGTGGAGCGCGCCGACGTCGAGCGCGCGGTCGACATGATCCTCGACGCGCGGGCGATGACAGTGCGGGTCGAGCTCGGCATCCAGCAGGGACGCCACTCCACGCTCAACAGCTACCTCGAGAAGCTGCTCTACCTGGTCACCGGCAACTTCGGCCGGGAGGGCACGAACAACCTGCACACCTGGCTGCTCCCGCTGTGGGGCAACTCCCGCGGCCAGCGCTCGGAGATCACGGGCTTCGAGTACATCGGAGGCCTCCTGCCGACGAACACGCTGGCGGAAGAGATCCTCACCGACCACCCGCACCGGGTTCGGGCGCTGTGGGTGGAGTCGTCGAACCCCGCCAACACCTACGCCGACACCACAGGCGTCGAGGAGGCCATCCGCGCGTGTGAGCTGTCGGTGGTGGTCGACATCGCCTACACCGAGACAGCGGCGCTGGCCGACTATGTGCTGCCGGCGGCGGCACAGCACGAGAAATGGGAGTTCACGCTCTTCGACTTCGAGTGGCCCACCAACTACTTCCAGCTCCGGCGCCCGCTGTTCGAGCCGCTCGCCGGCACGCTCGTCGAGGCGGAGATCTACGCCCGGCTGTTCGAGAAGCTGGGTGTGCTGCCCGACGCCGTGACGCTTGCCGAGCTCGCCGAGGCCGCCCGCAGCGACCGGACGAACCTGCTGCGGAGCGCGGGCGAGGTGATGTCGACCCACCCGGGCCTGGCGGAGATCGCCCCGGTGCTGCTCTATCGCACGCTCGGCACGACGTTGCCCGACGGCGCCGGGTCGATCGCGCCCCTCTGGGCGGGATGCCAGCGGCTGGCGGGGCGGATGACCGCACCGGTGCAGCGGGCGCTCGGCTCCGACTCGACCGGCCCCGAGCTCGGGAACGAGCTGTTCGACCGCATCCTCTCCTCACCCAGCGGCACCCCGTTCAGCCGCCACACCTATGACGAGGTCTGGGAGCTGACGAAGCGCGAGCGGGTGCAGCTCGCGGTGCCGGAGCTGCTCGAGTGGCTCGACCGACTCGACCCCGATGCCGAGCGACCCGATCCGCGTTACCCGTTCTCGCTGGTCAGCGGCCAGCGCCGCTCGCACAACGCCAACCAGATCCTGCGGCCGCCTGCGTGGCGCAAGACGGACCTGGACGGCGCGCTGCGGGCGCGCGCTGCCGACCTGGCGTCGATCGGCGCCGACGATGGCGACTGGGTGGCGGTCGCCACCCGGACCGGGCGGATCGTGGTGCGCGCCGAGGTCGACGAGAGCATGCGCCCGATGCAGGTGGCGCTGCCGCACGGCTTCGGCATGTCCGTGCCCGACGGCCAGGGCGGCCGGGTGGTCAACGGGCCGCGGATCAACCTGATCACCGACGCCGCCGATCGCGATCCCATCGCGGGAACGCCGCATCACAAGGACGTCCCGGTGCTGTTGGAGCCCGCCACCGCCGCCGAGCGTGAGCTGGCGGAGCGCGACAGCCGGCGCGTGCGTGAGGTCGTCGCCGCGACCAAGGGCTGATCGCACCCTTTCGGGTATCTCAGACGCGTTCGGCGGCGAACGGCCCTCCGGCGGCGAAGGCCAGGGCGGCGAAGCGCTCGCCGATGCGGCGGTGTGTGGCAGCGTCCGGGTGGAGCTGGTCGGGCAGCGGGAGCTCGGCGAAGTCGGCCTCGCCGTAGAGGTCGCGACCGTCGAGATAATGCAGGTTCGCGTCGTCGGCTGCCCGCTGCTTCACGATGCGGGCCAGCTCGTCCCGGATGACCGTGAGCGTCAGCTTCCCGCGGGCCTGTTCCGCGGGGTCACCCATGGCCCGGAACTGCAGCCTCCCTTCCGCCAGGCTGCTGAAGTCCGGGGCGCTGGGGCCGGGGGTGTCCTCGTGGATCGGGCACAGGATGGGCGAGACGACGAGCACCGGAGTGGTGGGATGTCCTTCACGGATGGTGTCGAGGAAGCCGTGAACCGCCGGCGTGAAGGCGCGCAGGCGCATCAGGTCGGTGTTGACCAGGTTGATGCCGATCTTGACGCTGATCAGGTCCGCGGGGGTGTCCCGCAGGGCGCGGGCGGTGAACGCATCGAGCAGGGCGCTCCCGCCCAGACCGAGGTTGATCAGCTCCACGCCGCCGAGGGACGCGGCCAGCGCCGGCCAGGTCGTGGTGGAGCTCGCCGCGTCGGAGCCGTGGCTGATCGAGCTGCCGTGGTGCAGCCACACGCTGCGGCCCGCGTCCGGTACGGGCTCGACGGGGGCGTCGGTGCGCAGGGCGATCAGCTGCGTGATCTCGTTGTAGGGCAGCCAGATCTCGACGTCCTTCACGCGGTCGGGCAGACCGCGGAATCGGACGGTGCCGACCGGGCCGGGCCTCGTGTCCGCGGAGCCGGTGGCCATGTCCACCATCAGGACGTTGCCGCCGGTCACACCGGCCTGCCCGGCCAGGCGACCGTCGACGAGCAGGTCGTACACGCCGTCCGGACGGGGCAGGGCGCCCTGGTAGGCCACCTTGGTGCGGAGTGCGTCCAGCTCGACGGCCGTGGCCCGGGTACGGAACACGACCCGTACGCCGGAGGGCTGGGACTCGGCCATGGCCAGTTGCCCGTCGGCGCACTGTGCACGAGCCCTGGCGGGCAGGCGGTGCGGCAGCACCCCGTGCTCGGTGCGCTCCACGTCGAGGGCGCCGCGCAGGAGATCTGCGGTGACGGGCGTGGTGGTCCAGTCCGTCGAGCCGGGCGGGATCGAGGAGTCGTGCGGGGAGCTCATGAACTCAGCTTGTCCAGCAGATCCCGGATCCGCACGTGAATTCGGGCGGGGGCGTCAGAGGTCTGCGAGGGCCGTGGTCACGTCGGGATGCAGCGGCAGGATCTGCTGCAGGTTCATCGTCTCCCACGGGCGGATCACGGCCTGGTTGTCGGGCGGCGCCACGAGGCGCAGCGCGGGCCGGGGAGTCTGGTTCGGGGCGGGATAGGGGCCGGGGCCCCGGCTCGCCGTCGTCCGGGTGGCGAGCTCGGCGAGCGTGCCCAGTCCGGAGGAGCCGAGGAAGCTCACCGCGGCGAGGTCGATCACCAGCGCGGTGAGGTCGGGCCATGCCAGCGTCTCGTCGACCACGGACATGAGCTTGCGCGCGGTCTGCAGGTCCAGCTCGCCCCTCACCGTCACCACAGCCGCGGATCCGATGCGGGTCGCGTTCAGTGTCAGCAGGTCGGCGGGCGCGGACGACGCGTGGTCGGGATCAGCGTTGTCGCGGTCGGTCACAGCATCACCGTAGTGGCTCCGGGTCGCCACGCCGGATTGCCGCGACGGCGCGCGCCATACCAAGCAACCGGCGGCGTCACCCCGTGTTCATCGGATGTCATCCGCGAGAAACCCCAAACTGTATACCGTTTGACCGTGATGGCTTCCCGGATCAGACCGATGGCGGGGGTATGGGCCCTGGACGACCGGCAGCGCGCGGTGCTCGCGCGCGTCGCCGACGCCGAGCGGACCGCGGTGGTCGCCCTGCCGACCGACGGTTCGTGCGATGCCGAGCGCCGCCGCAGGGTGGAGGCGACCCGTGACGCGCTGTTCGCGCAGCCCGCGGTCGTGGACCGCAACTGGGCGGTCAACCGTGACGCCCTCGACGAGGTCGCGCGGATGATCGCCGGTCGTGAGCTCGACCGCGCCTTCCTCGTGGGAGCGGGCGACTCGCTGGCCGTGATGGCGGCAGCCCGGATCGTGTCGGAGGCGATGCTCGGCGTGCCGTGTGAGCCGGTGCGGAGCCTCGAGATGGCCCACTACCTCGCACCCGCGGTCACCGAGCGGTCGCTCGTGATCGCGCTCTCGCGCTCGGGCGAGACCATGCGCACGGTGGAGGCCCTGCTCGTCGCGCAGTACGCCGGAGCCCTCACTCTCGCTCTCACCGACACGGCGGGCTCGACCCTCGACGAGGAGAGCAACCACGCGCTGCACGTCGACGCGACGCGGGTGGGGTGGCCCACCCAGTCGTCCACCGCGGCGCTCGCCCTGCTGTTCCGGCTGGCCGGGCTCGTCGGCCGGGCCCGCGGTGCAGCCGGAGCCGATGCCCTCCTGGCGGAGCTCGCCATCGTGCCCGGGCTGATGTCGGCGGCACTAGCGATGAGCGACCCGATCGTGGCCGAGGTGGCAGCGCGGGAGGCCGCGCGGCACATGTACCTGTTCTCCGGCGCCGGGCCGAACTGGGGCTCTGCGTTGCTGGGCGCGGCGAAGGTCGAGGAGTGCTCCCCGGACCACGCCATGGCTGTGCAGTTGGAGGATCACCACCGGTGCAAGGCCGGCGATCCGCTGTGGCTCCTCGTACCGAGCGGTCCGTCCGTCAAGAGCGCGGTTGACACGGCCAGGAAGGCACGTAAGTTCGGCGGGCAGGTCTATGTGGCCACCACCGCGGGTGAGCACGCGTTCGACGGTCTCGCCGACGCGGTGGTGCGGTTACCCGACGTCGCCGAGCTGCTGAGCCCGTTGCTGTACCTGCTGCCCGCCCAGCTCATGGGCTACCACGTGGGCATGGCGAAGTTCGCGGCCGCCGACGCCTGATCAGGCGTGCCGCCAGGGGGCTCGACCGAGAACCGAATTCGTCGATTGACCCACCGAACGCCCGTTTCCGCCGCCGTTGAATACGAACTGTATACCGTTGCGTGAATGCAAGGGAGATCACGATGACCGGGCAGACTCCGAACCGGGCGATCGCCCGGGTCGATGTCGTGGATGTCGCGCCGGCGCTGGACCCGGCCGGCCCAGCTGCCGAGAAGCACTCCGTAGCCGCGGAGCTGCTCGCCTCCTTCCGTCGCACGGGCTTCGCCGTGATCACCGGCCACCAGGTTCCGGTCGAGCTCTTCGCGACCATGTCCGAGGTCTCCGAGGCGTTCTTCGCGCTCTCCCGGCAGGAGAAGCTCGCGGCCGCTTTTCCGGCACCGGGGATCCTGCGGGGGTACGAGCCGCTCGATCCCGAGGACGACCCGGAGGCTCCGCGAATGGAGTCCTTCATCGTCAACCGGCCGGTGCCGCCGGGTGACCAACCGGAGGGCAGCGTCGAGTACAAGCTCTGGCGCTGGCCGAACGTCTGGCCGGAGCGTCCCGAGCAGCTGCGACCGGTGTGCGAGCGCTACTACCAGGAGATGGAGCAGCTCGGTGACCGGCTGCTGGAGCTCGTGGCCACCGGACTCGGGCTGCCCCCCACCTGGTTCGCCACGTCGTTCGACCGGCACTTCTCCAATCTCGTGGTCAACCACTACCCACCCCGGCCGGCCCGACACGACACCCTGCCCCGCAGCCGGCCTCACACCGACCACGGTGTGCTCACCCTGCTCTACCGCCCGGACGAGCCGGGCGGCCTCGAGGTGCAGGCGCGGGGCCGGTGGTGCCGCGTGCCGTTCCTGGCGGGGTCGCTCGTGCTCAACGTCGGCGACCTGCTCGAACGCTGGACGGGCGGCGTTCTGCGTGCCACGCCGCACCGCGTGGTGACACCGGCCGGTGCGGCGGCGATGGTGCGCAGGCAGTCCGTCGGATACTTCCAGCAACCCAACCCCGACGCGCTCGTCGAGCCCGCCCCCGCCCTGCAGGGTGTGCCGCAAGGGCTGCGCTATCGCCCCGTGCGTGCCGGTGTCCACATCTCGCGCAAGGAGCTCGGCCGGCACGCGGTCGCCGCCCTCTGAGTCAGGCCGGCTCGTCGCGGATGTCGCTCGACGCGCGCAGCGCCCGCATCGAGTCGATCCGGTGGTGCTCGATGTGGGTGTACGCGACGGCCTCCGCCACGCGCTCGTCGCCCGACTCGATGGCGGCGAGCAGCTCCTCGTGGCCGTTGTGGGCGTGGAGCGGGCCGGGCTCGTGTGTCATGAAGAACAGCCACATCATCCGGCCCGCGAGCGAGCGCATCACGGCCCGCATCAGCGCGTTGTCGGTGAGATCCACGATCCCCTCGTGGAACCGGGTGCTGTCGTCCGCGATGCGGTAGGCATCGCCGCTGTTCAGGCTGCCGCGCGCGGTCTCCAGTGCGGCCCGCAGCGGGGCGATCGAGGCGCCGTCGGCGATCCTGCGTGCGGCGTACCGGGCGGCGCCGACCTCGAGGCACAGCCGCAGGTCGAACAGATCGTGCACCGACCTGATCGTCCACGTGGTGACGATCGCGCTGCGGCGGGGCAGCGTGGAGACGAACCCCTCGATCTCCAGCACGGGCACGGCCTCGCGCAGCGGGACGCGCGATACCTGCAGTTCCTCGGCCAGCCGCTGCTCCGCGAGCCGGGATCCCTGCGGGTAGCGGCCTCGGATGATCCCCTCGCGCAGGGTGGCGTAGATCTGGCGCGAGAGCGAGTCAGGCCTGGTAGTGGGGTCGATCGGCGCCGCCATGGCGGGATTGTCCAGCACCGGCAGGGCTCCCTCCAAGCTGCGGGATCCGGTCTTGACCACAGACGCGATCGACTTCACTATGGGCACCTAACTGTTAGGGCCCCTTAGTTAGGAGAACGCGTGAGCTCAGGACCGAGCGGTGAACGCAGGGACGAAGACCTCGGCGTGCTTCTCGTCTCGGTCTCGGCTCGTCTCACCCGGCTCTACGGCCGGGTGCTCGGGCAGCTCGACACCCCGTTGACGTTCCGCCAGCACCGGATGCTCCGAAGGGTCTCGGAGGGGCACACGTCGATGGCGGCGCTCGCAGCCTTCGGAAATCTCACCGTCCCCACGGTGTCCGAGAGCGTCGAGGTGCTCGTGCGGCGGGGCTTGATGAACCGGCAGGAGAACCCGCAGAACAGGCGGTCGCTCCTGCTGAGCCTCACTCCGGAGGGGCAGGCCGCCAAGGAGGCGGCCGACGTGGCGCTGGCCGATGCCGGCGAGCAGCTGTTGCAGGCCGTGCCGCAGGAGCGGCAGCAGATCCTGCAGGAGTCGCTCGCGTCGATCTTCGACGCAGCCACGGAGATCTTCCAGCAGCCGAACGCGGCCGGCCCGGCGACGGCGGCCGCGCGGGGGTCGAAGTAGCAGCTACAGGTGCGAGAGGAGATCACAATGAAGTGTTCGAAACGGTGGCGCTGGCAGGTGGCGCTGCTGGGGGTCGCGAGCCTCGCCCTGGCCGCATGTGGCGGCGGGGGTGGTGATGCGGGCTCGGCGGAGGCGGCGAGCTGCGCGCCGCTCACGTCGAAGCAGCCGCTGAAGCTCGGGGTCAACCCGGGTGCGCAGGATCTCGTCACGTTCGTCATGCAGGAGCAGGGCTTCGCCGCGAAGCACAACCTCGATGTGACGGTCAGCTCGTTCCAGAACCCGTCCGCGCTGCACGCCGCGATCGGCCAGCAGACCGTCGACGTCGGGTTCGGGGGGCTCACCGCGATGGCGGTGGCCCGCCAGCAGGGGCGCGGCACGATGATCTTCGACGTCCTGACCAGCCCGTCGAACGTCGTGGTGACGCGCAACGACTCCGACATCCGCAGCTTCTCCGACCTGCGAGGACGCAAGCTCGGGGCGTTCGGCGGCCGGTCCAGTGCCACGTTCGCGATCACGTCGATCGTGGCCAAGGAGAAGTACGGGATCGACGATCTCGGCGGCCAGGTCGACATCATCGAGGCCCCCGACGCCGCGATGCTGGGCCTGCTCGACGCCGGCAACATCGACGCAGCGCTGATCGGCACGACGGCGACGGTGCAGGCACTGCTCTCGGGCAAGTACCGCACGCTGAGCGACATCTCCGAGGACTACCAGGCCGCGTTCGGCAAGCTCCCCGGCCACGTCCTCGGGGCCACCACCGACGACTACGCGGAATCGCACTGCGGCGTGCTCAATGCGTTCAGCGGGGCCCTCGACGACACGGTCGCGTTCATCCAGACCGATCCGAACGTCTGGGCCGACTACGCGAAGAAGATCGAGCTGACCGACCCGCGGGCGCCGCAGATGCTCAAGGAGCGCGTCGGGTCGCGCTACATCGCCGACTGGAACCAGGAGCAGGCCGACGCCGAGGCCAAGCTCATCGAGCAGCTCGTCCCGGTGCTCGGCGCGGATAACTTCGTGCCCGCCGTTCCGGACGGCCTCTTCCGCACCGACCTGCGGACGGCCACGTCATGAGCACGCTGCACAGCGATCGCGAGCCGGACGTCTCGCTCGCCACGGCCGTGGTGCCGGTCGCGGGTGAGGCCGACCTCGTGCCGGTGGTCCGCCGCTCCTGGCGGGGAGTGTGGCTACGGGCCGTGTCGCTCGCCGCGCTCGTGGTGGTCTGGTTCATCGCGTCGCTGTTCTTCGACGAGAGCGTGCTGCCCGGGCCGATCCGCGTGTTCGGCACGCTGTTCCAGAACCTGGGCGACTCCGAGACCTACTTCCACCTCTGGACCACCGTCTACCGGGTCGTCGCAGGCATGATCATCGCCGTCGCCTTCGGCCTGGTCATCGGTCTGGCGATGGGCCTGTCGAAGTTCGGCGAGGAGTTCCTCGACTCCTGGGTGCTCGTCGCGTTCACCGTGCCTTCGGTGGTCTACGGCATCCTCGCGATCCTCTGGTTCGGGCTCAACGACCTCGCGGCGATCGTCGCGATCGGCGTCACGGCCGTCCCGGCGGTCGCGATCAACATGTGGCAGGGTGTCAAGGCGATCGACCTGTCCCTGGTGCGCATGGGGCAGGCGTTTCACTTCTCGCGCAGCTCGATCCTGCGCAAGCTGGTGGTCCCGCAGGTGATCCCCTACCTGCTCGCGGCTCTGCGCTACGCACTCGGGTTGTCCTGGAAGATCGCCACCGTCGTCGAGCTGATCGGTTTGTCCAGCGGCGTCGGATACCAGCTGAGCTACTGGTTCGGGCTGTTCAACATGACCCAGGTGCTCGCCTGGACGATCTTGTTCACGATCGTCCTGCTGCTCATCGAGTTCCTGATCCTCAAGCCGACGGAGCACTGGCTCACGCGTTGGCGTCCGTCGATGCAGAACTGACCTGGGAGCCATGGTGTCCGAAAAGGTGTCCCGTAGCGACGGCGACCAGCCCTACCTCGTGATCGACAATGTCCGCAAGCAGTTCCCGCGCCGCGGGGAGCCGCCCCTCACCGTCATCGACGGGCTGAACGTGGCGGTGGAGCACGGCTCGCTGCTCTCCATCCTGGGCCCGTCGGGCTGCGGGAAGTCGACCCTGCTGAACATGATCAACGGGCTGGACGACGTGACGTCGGGCCGGATCATGATCAACGGGCACGTCGTCACCGCCCGCTCCCGCTCGGAGGTCCGCATCGGCGTCGTGTTCCAGGAGCCGCGGCTGCTGCCGTGGCGCACGGTGCGCGACAACGTCCGGCTGCCGCTCGACGAGCTGGACGTGCCTCGCGAGGAGGCCGACCGGCGGGTGCAGCGTTACCTCGACCTCGTCGGCCTCGGCGAGTTCGGCGACTACTTCCCGCTGCGGCTCTCGGGTGGCATGCAGCAGCGGGTGGCACTGGCGCGGGGTCTGGCGATCGAGCCCGACCTGCTGCTGGCAGACGAGCCGTTCTCCGCGCTGGACGAGATCACCGCCCGCAAGCTGCGCCAGGAGTTCACCGACATCTGGCGCGCCACCGGGCGAACCGTCCTGTTCGTCACACACAACATCCGGGAGGCGGTGTTCCTGTCCACGCGGATGCTCGTCGTCACCGCGCGGCCGTGCACCACGCACATGGACATCGCGATCGACGTCCCGTACCCGCGGGTGCCGGAGGACGACCGCCTCTTCGAGATCGAGAAGCAGGTCACCAAGGACTTCATCCAGATGGAGGAGGCGGCGGCCGTATGACCCCAGTGGTCGAGCGAAAGGAAACGAAGTGAACGGAGCAGACGACGTCGAGCAGGAACTGCGCTATACGAGAGTGCGCGCAGCGATGGCCGAGCAGGGCCTCGACCTACTCCTTGCCTACGGTCCGGGCTGGCGCCGGGAGAACATCCGCTACCTGACCGACGCACGTGTCACGGGCAGCGCCGCGCTCGTGCTGGTACCGGCGACGGGGGACCCCGCGGCGTTCTCCGTGCGGCCGGCCGACCTCGCCGTGATCGCGCAGCGCGGCTGGGTCACCGACGTGTCGCGGCTGGACTTCCCGGCCGCCACGGTGCTGACCGAGCGGCTGCGTGACCTCGCCCCGACACGGATCGGGGTGGCCCACCTCGAGCTGCTGCCGCAGGCGTTCGCCGACGCGATCGCTGCGGGCGCGCCCAATGCGGAGGTCGTGTCGGCCACCGGCCTGCTCGACAACGCCCGCATGGTCAAGAGCGACTGGGAGCTCGCGCAGATGCGCCGCTCGGCCGCCGTCTGTGCGGCGGGCTGGCAGAAGTTCGTCGACGTGCTGGAGCCGGGCCTGCCCGAGTACCGCATCGTCGCCGAGGTCGAGGCCGAGCTGAAGCGGCTCGGCGCCGAGGACAACTTCATGCTCATCGCCTCCGGCGGCGACGAGGTGATGGGGATGACGCCGCCCGGCCCGCGCCTGCTCGAAGAGGGCGACATGGTGCGCACCGAGCTCACCCCGCAGATGAACGGGTACTGGCTGCAGATCTGCCGCTCGGCGGTCGTCGGCAAGGCGAGCGACGCCCAGCGCCGCTCGTTCGACCTGTTCAACGAGGCCGTGGAGGCCGGGCTCTCGGTCGTGCGGCCGGGGATCACGGCGCACGAGGTGGCGGTGGCCGAGAACGACGTGTTCCGCAAGTACGGCTACGGCGAGTACTGCACGGCCAAGTACACGCGCGTCCGTGGCCACGGCCACGGGCTGCACCTGGACGAGTCCCCGATCATCGAGGGCAACCACACGGTTCTGCCGGAGCGGGCCGTGTTCATCGTCCACCCGAACACCTACACGCCGATCGCCGGCTACCACGTGCTCGGCGACCCGGTGGTGGTCACCGCCACCGGCTACGAGGTGCTGATCGAGACGGAACGGGTGCTCTTCGAGACCCCGCAGGGAGTGGCGGCATGAAACGTGGACTCGTCGTACTGGACACGGCGGAGGTGCCCGAGCAGGAGCGCCCCGACCGGGTCGCGCGACTGCAGCGGCGGCTCGCGGACGAGGGTGTGACGATCGGGCTGGTCTACGCCGACGTCCACCGCTCCGACGACGTCGGATACCTCACCAACCTCTGCATCTACTGGAACGAGGGCATCCTCGCGGTCCCCGCGGAGGGTGACCCCGCGTTCCTGATGAAGCTGTCGCCGCGGGTGCACCCGTGGATGCGGCGCTCGTCGACGCTCACCGATCTGCGCAGCGGCAAGGGGTTCACCGCTCTTGTGCAGGGGTTCGTCGAGAACGCCGCCGAGCCGGGCGTGATCGGACTCGTCGATGCCGCGCTGTGGCCGACCACCACCGTGGACGAGGTGCGGGCCGCGGCACCCGGCTGGGACGTGCGCCCGCTCGGCGGGCTCGTCCGCGAGCAGCGGCTCGTCCCGTCGGCCGCGGAGCTGGGTCTGCTGGGTGCGGCCGCCGGTCACCTGCGCACCGCGCTCGACGCCGTGACCGGCCCGGACCTGCCGCGCGGCGAGCGCATCGCCCTGCTCGAGCAGGCACTGCGCGGCGCCGGTTACACCGACCTGATGGTCGAGGTGGTGCACGGTCCGGACGAGGTGTCGGCCGTCGAGGTGACCGGACAGTTCCGGTTCAGCTGGCTGCGTGCCGCGCGGCTGGTCACCCCGGCTTCCGGCGTGCCGCAGTGGGCCGCCTCGCTCCAGGACGCACTGGCCGCCGCCCGCGGCGCCGTCGCACCGGGAGAGGCTGCCTCCGTGCCCGCCGCGGCCGCGGAGAAGACGCTCACCGGGCTCCCGGCCGGCGCCACGGCGCACGCCACCGTCGTGCACCAGGCCGACCTCTCGACGGGCGGTGACTATGCGAGCCCCGACGAGCAGCTTCCCGTCGGCGCCGTCGTGGTCGTCGCGGTCGAGGTGCTCTTCCCCGACGGCGGCCGGGTGGCCGTCGCCGACACCGTGCGCGTCGGGGAGACCGGCGCCGAACAGCTCGATGACAAGGAGCTGCCCGCATGAGGGTGCTGTCGAACGCCGACATCGAACAGGTGCTCACCCCGGCGGAGTGCCTCTCCGCCCTGGAGACCGCCTACGTCGAGCTGGCGCAGGGCAAGGGCGCGAACCGCCCGCGCAACCACACCTACTTCCCGGTGGAGGACGCCCGGCACCCCGGGTTCCGCTTCCGGTTCAAGTCGCAGGAGGGCGGCACGGTCAGCAGCGGCGTGTGGGCCCTGCGGATCACCTCCGACATCGCCGGCGTCGAGACGCTGGCCAACGGGGTGCAGCGGCGCCGCCTGATCCCCGCGGCGCCGGGCGGGCGCTACGTCGGGCTCGTGACGCTCTACAGCATGACCACCCTGGAGCCGCTCGCGATCCTGCACGACAGCGTGGTGCAGAAGATGCGGGTCGGGGCCACGTCGGCGCTGGGCATCCGGGAGCTGGCGGCCACGGACGTCACCGTCGCGGGGATGTTCGGTTCGGGCTGGCAGGCCGAGTCCCACCTGGAGTGCCTGCTGATGGTGCGCCCGGAGATCGAGGAGGTGCGGGTCTACAGCCCCACCCCTGGCAACCGGGAGAAGTTCGCGGCCACCTGGAGCGAGCGCACCGGCAAGCGGATCGTGGCCGTGGACTCCCCGCGCGGAGCGGTGGAGGGCTGCCGGATCGTCACGTGCGCCACGGCGGCCATGGACCCCTGCTTCGAGGGCGCCTGGCTGGAGCCGGGCAGCCACGTCACGGCGATCACCTCGCCGGACGGCACCGCCACCCGTCGTGAGCTGGACGACGCCACGTTCGACCGCGCCGACCGCATCGTCGTGCTCTCCCGCGAGCAGGTGCACCACGACAAGCAGTACGACATCCTCGGCCCGGTCGACCGCGGCCGGATGAGCTGGGACGACATCCACGAGCTGGGCGACCTGCTGGCCGGCACCGCACCGGGCCGCACCCGCCCCGACGAGACCACGATCTTCGCCAACAACACCGGCATGGGCCTGCAGTTCGCCGCGGTCTGCGCCAGGGCTCTTGCGCTGGCGGAGGAGCGCGGCCTCGGCCACGAGGTCCCGACGGACTGGTTCCTCGAGGAGACGTCGCCGTGAGTGAGCTTGCACAGGGTGTCGTCGGTGGCACGGCGATCGTGTTCGGCGACGACGTCAACACCGACGTGATCATCCCCGGTCGTTACCTGGTCAGCATCGACCCGGCCGAGCTCGCCGAGCACGCGTTCGAGCCGCTCGGGGCCGAGGTCCAGCAGCGGCTGCGGGCCAGCGACGTGGTGGTGGCCGGGCGGAACTTCGGCTGCGGCAGCGCCCGCGAGCAGGCCTCGACGTGCCTCATCGGGGCCGGGATCAGCGCGGTCGTCGCGCGGTCGTTCTCCCGGGTGTTCTTCCGCAACGCGATCAACACCGGGCTGGTGGCCGTCGAGTGCCCCGACGCCGTGGATGCCATCGAGGACGGCGCCGAGGTGCTGGTCGACTACGGCGCGGGCACGGTCACCGTGGGCGAGCGGAGCTTCGGCTTCGCGCCGTACCCGCCTGGCCTGCGCGTGATCCTCGAGGCCGGCGGGCTCATCCCGCACCTGATGCAGCAGGCTGCGGCGGCGAAGGACAAGGCGGGGGCAGGACAACGTGGGTAGGACGTTCGCGCAGAAGGCACTGGAGCGCGCGTCGGGGGAGAAGGACCTTCAGCCGGGCCAGATCGTCGACGCCTTCCCCGACCTCTACATGAGCCACACCGCCAGCTGGCGGTGCATCCGGACGCTGGAGCGGATGGGCGTCGACGAGCTCTACGACGTCGACCGGATCGCCATGGTGATGGACCACATCGCCCCGGCGGACAACGCCAAGACGGCGGGCTACCACGCGCTGTGCCGGGAGTTCGCCGACCGGATGGGCGTGCGCAACTTCTTCGACGTCAACGCGGGGATCGCGCACGTCGTGCTCATGGAGCGTGGGCTGATCAAGCCCGGCGAGCTGATCATCGGTACCGACTCGCACTCCACGATCTACGGCGCACTCGGTGCGCTCGGCACCGGCGTCGGGTTCAGCGAGATCACCGCAACCTGGGTCACCGGCAAGCTCTGGATGAAGGTCCCGGAGTCGATCAAGGTGGAGATCGACGGGCCGCTGCCCCGCGGCACGTACCCCAAGGACGTGATGCTGAAGCTGATCGGCGACGTCGGGGCCGACGGCGCCACGTACTGCTCCGTGGAGTTCCACGGCACCTACGTGGAGCAGATGTCGGTGTCGGAGCGGATGACGCTCTGCAACCTCGCGATGGAGATGGGCGCGAAGAACGCGTTCGTGCCCCCGGACGACAACACGCTCTCCTACCTCGACGACGCAGGCGCCGACCGCGCCTCGTACGACGTGCTGCTGCCCGACCCGGACGCGCAGTACCGGCAGGTCGAGCGCGTGGCAGGCGACACGCTGCTGCCGCAGGTGGCGGTGCCGCACACCGTCGACAACGTCGTGGGGGTGGACCAGGTCGCCGGCACGAAGGTGGACCAGGTCTTCATCGGCTCGTGCGCCAACGCGAAGTACGACGACCTCGCGATCGCGGCCGAGGTGCTCGCGGGCAAGAAGGTGGCACCGGGTGTGCGGCTCATCGTCACGCCCGCGTCGGCCAAGATCATGGCGAAGGCGGCGTCGGACGGGATCGTGACGACGCTGCTGGAGGCCGGAGCCACGATCACGAACCCCGGCTGCGGGGCGTGTGCGGGCAGCGGCGGCGCGATGGCCGACGGGGAGGTCACCTTCTCCACCGCCAACCGCAACTTCCAGGGCCGGATGGGCAGCTACCAGAGC
This sequence comes from Pseudonocardia yunnanensis, assembly GCF_039534065.1. Lineage (NCBI taxonomy): Bacteria > Bacillati > Actinomycetota > Actinomycetes > Pseudonocardiales > Pseudonocardiaceae > Pseudonocardia > Pseudonocardia yunnanensis. The sequence continues at coordinate 36,809 of NZ_BAAAUS010000064.1, forward strand.
AGCATCTACCTGGGCAGCCCCGCGACGGCAGCGGCGTCGGCGATCCGTGGTGTCATCAGCAACCCGCAGGAGCTGCTCGCATGAACATGGTGGAGAAGATCCTCGCTCGGGCCAGCGGGCGCCCCTCGGTGGAGCCGGGTGACGTCGTGGTGGCCGAGGTCGACCTGCTGATCATGCACGACCTCTCCGGGTATCTGACCAGCCGCGTTTTCGACAAACAGGTGGGTGGGCCGGTGCGCCACCCCGAGCGGGTGGCGATGGTGTTCGACCACCACTACTCGCCGCCCACCGAGGACGCCGCGGAGATGCTCAAGGAGAACCGCGAGTGGGCGCGGCGCAACGGCATCCACCTGTTCGACTGCGGCAACGGCAACATCCACCACACCGTCGTGCGGCGCGGGCTGGTCCGGCCCGGCGCGATCGTCGTCGGCTCGGACAGCCACACACCGGTTCACGGCGCCCTCGGCGCCTTCGCCGCGGCGCTGGGCAACGACTCGCACGCCGGCACCGTGCTGCCCTACGGGAAGGCGTGGTTCCGGGTACCCGAGACGGTGCGGGTCGAGCTCGAAGGCACGCCGCAGCCGGGCACCACGGCCCGTGACATCGCGCTGTGGCTCGTCGGGCAGATCGGCGAGGGCGGGCTCATCTATGCGGCGGTCGAGTTCGCCGGCCCGTACGTCAAGGAACTGTCGTTCTGGGACCGGTGGCTCTTCCCGCTGCTGTGCGTCGACCTCGGCGCGAAGTGCAGCTTCGTGGAGCCCGACGAGGTGACCGAGGCGTTCGTCCGCTCGCTCCCGTCCGGCTCCGCGCAGGACCGGCTCGAGCAGAGCGACGGCGGCGAGGCCTCCCGGGTGCTGCGCTTCGACGTGGGAGCGGTGGCGCCGCAGGTGGCGTGCCCGCCGACGGTCGGCAACCTCGCCGACGTCACTGCCGTGGCCGGCACGCCGGTGCAGTACGCCGAGCTGGGTGGGCACGCAGGCGGACGGCTGGAGGACTTCCGTGCCGCCGCGGAGGTGCTGCGCGGACGACGGGTGCACCCCGACGTCCGGTTCAACGTGGTGCCGTCCAGCCGGGAGGTCTTCACCCAGGCTGCGCAGGAAGGGCTGGTGCTCGCGCTGCACGAGGCGGGGGCCACGTGGTTCCCGCCGAGCACGGGCTCCAACCAGGCCTACAACATGGGTGCCATGGCCGCGGGCGAGGCGATGATCTCCACCCACGCCCGCAACTTCCCCGGCCGCAACGGCAGCGCCGAGGCCAGCATGTACCTGGCCGCGGCCCCGACCGTGGCGGCGTCGGCCGTCGCGGGCACGATCACCGACGCACGGGAGCTCGCATGACCACCGATGTCCCCGCGCTGCAGGCCAGCGGCCGGTGTTGGACGTTCGGGGACAACATCCCCACCGACCGGCTGGTGAAGACGAAGTACGTCGTCGAGCCGATGTCGGTGATCGTGCAGCACGTGCTGGAGGACCTGAACCCCCGCTTCCCGGTGGAGGTTCAGCCGGGCGACATCGTGGTGGCCGGCAAGCACTTCGGGCAGTCGTCCGGGCGGGCCATCGCGGTGAAGGCCCTCAAGGCCACGGGCATCGGCTGCGTCGTCGCCGACACGTTCGCGCGCACCTTCTACCGCAACGCGTTCGAGGTCGGGCTGCCGGTGCTGGAGCTGCCGGGCGTCACGGGGCTGGTCTCCGACGGCGACGTCCTCTCCGTGGACGTCGTGGCGGGCACGTTCCGCAACGAGACGACGGGACAGGAGCGCACGGTGGCGCCGCCGGATGCGTTCCTGTTGGAGATGATCAAGGCCGGCGGCCTGATCCCACTGGCCAAGGCGCGCACGGATCTGTTCGCCTGATCCCCAACGAGATCCGGGTTTCCGGCCTCACGAGGGCCGAAACCCGGATCTCGTCTTATCACCGGAGACCCGGGAGAAGTGGCCGCGCACGGCCGGACGGGTCACCGCCCAGAGCAGGGCCAGGAGCACGAGCGCCTGGATCACCTGCTCGACGAGCACCCACGACGGGTACTGGCCCGATGTCGCCAGGTAGACGATGCCCGCCAGGCTGACGACCGAGAGCACCAGCACGCGGAAGTAGGCCCGCCGCACGCCCCGGCGCAGCCGGCGGATGAGGAAGACGTACACGACCCCGACGATGATCACGGCGAACGCGCGTGACCACAGCCCGGCGCTGAGGCTCGCGCGCACCGCAGCGCCGTCCGCCGAGGCGGGGAGCGCCATGTGGGCGACCTGATAGTCGAGCAGGGTGTCGTGGAACGCTGCGAACAGCACCGCGAGCACGGCGCTCAGCCCCAGGTTGACCAGCAGGAGCGCGATCACGCGCCGTAGCTCGGGCGGTGGCGTGGCAGTCGGGACGGTCATGGGAGTGATCGTCGCGTCGCGTCCGTGCACACACCCATGACCGCTGTCACGGATTCGTGCACGGGTCCGCAAGCGCGCACTGCCCCCGCCGCGACATGGTCACGTGACGCGGAATCTGTCCTCTCCGAACAGCGACATGTGTCCATGTCGCCCGGTGCTTCCAGGACGTCCGATTTGTCGCCAAAATTGTTGACAATTTGGTTGCCACTCCGATCTTGGCGGTCATATGCTCTCGGCGGCCCCGGTGACCGGCCTGCAGAGCCGCGCCCCCCTCCCGGAGAGCGCGCTGTCGCGGTGTGTCCTCCGGCGACCGGTGGCGCGGAACTCGATGAGGAGTCGACGAGGCAGATGCGGTTGCGAGCACGTTCTTCGCGGGCGGTCGCGGCGATGGCCGTGGCACTCTCCGTTGCCCTGCTGGGGGCAGCATGCGGCGAGGTCAAGCAGAGCGCCCCAGGCGCCATGATCCAGCCGATCAATCCATATGGTGGAAACCTCGCCGCGGAGGGCACGCCCAAGAGGGGCGGCACGCTGCTGGTCGGCGAGGACCGGGAGATCATCGGGTTCGACCCCACGGTCCAGAACCAGAACGCAGCCGCCGCGGCGGTCTACGACTCGCTGCTGAAGGCCAAGCCCGACGGCACCGTGGAGCCGTACCTGGCCAAGTCCATGGACACCTCGGACAACGGCCTGACCTGGACGATGGGCCTGCGCCCTGACGTGAAGTTCTCCGACGGCACGCCCTTCGACGCGCAGGCGGTGATCATCAATACTCAGCGGCACATCGACAAGGTGAGCTCACCCGCCCACGCGGCGGCGTCGCTGATCGAGTCGATGACCGCTCCCGATCCGCTGACCGTGGTCTTCAAGCTGAAGCAGCCGATGGGCGACTTCGCACTCAACTTCGGGGGTGCGTTCTTCGGCGGCACGCTCGGCATGATCATCTCGCCCGCGGCGCTGCAGAAGTACGGCGACCAGATCGCGAGCCACCCGGTCGGCGCCGGTCCGTTCACCTTCGTCAGCTGGACGCGCGACTCCAAGCTGGAGCTGGCCCGCAACCCCGACTACTGGCAGCCGGGCATGCCCTACTTGGACGGCATCGAGTTCCGGCCGCTCCCCGACACCGAGACCAGGTACTCCTCGATCCAGAACGGGGACGTCGACATGATCTTCGGGGGGTACAACCAGGAGCTCGTGCGCGGCCTGGCCAACCCGAACCTCAACGTCTACTACGGACCGGGCAGCGCGGGCGAGTACATGTACTTCAACCTGACCAAGGCGCCCTTCAACGATCGCAACATGCGCGAGGCGATCATCCGGGCGATCGACCTGAAGGCGCTCTCGGCCAGCCAGTACAACAACCAGATGGTCCCGGCGAAGAGCCTGTTCATCGAGGACAGCCCCTTCCACACGCAGGCCGCCTCCGACGAGTGGCCGGCGTTCGACCAGGCGAAGGCCAAGCAGCTCGTCGACGCCTACCGCGCCTCCGGCGGCAACCCCGACTTCACGTTCAAGACCACGACCGCCCGGCAGGCCTTCGCCGAGTTCATCCAGGCCCAGATGGCGGCGATCGGCATCAAGGTCGACGTCAAGACCTACGACCTGGCGCAGTTCTCCTCGTCGGTGCTGCAGAGCAACGACTTCCAGCTCACGAGCTGGGTGGGTCCCTTCGACTACCCCGACCCCGCCGTTGCGCGGATCCTGTCCACCACCGGTAATGGCAACTACGGCAAGTACTCCAACCCGCAGGTCGACCAGTGGCTGACCGATGCCTCGGAGACCACGGACCCGGCCCAGCGGACGAAGGACTACCAGCAGGTCGAACTGCAGGTCGGCAAGGATCTCCCGCTCGCCTTCTTCACCCGTAGCTACCTGTCCACGATCACGAAGAAGGACGTCAAGGGCATCGACCGGCTCATCTCCCGGGACATGTGGTGGGCCACCACCTGGCTGGACCGGCCGTCCGGGCAGTGACCCCGTGCGCTGAGTGACGGGCAGCGCCGCGTCGGCGAGGTCATGGCCGACGCGGCGCGCTCAGGCGACGACGCTCACGTCCGCGTCACCACGACGACGGGGATGATCCGGTCGGTCTTGGCCTGGTGGTCGGTGAAGAAGGGGTAGGACGCCGTGAGGATGCTCCAGAGGCGCTCGTACTCCTCACCGGTGGCGGGCACGGCCGTGGCGTCGTAGGTCTCGTCGCCGACCTCCACGGTGACGTGGGGGTCGGCGACGAGGTTCCGGTACCAGTCGGGGTGGCGGGGCGCACCCATGTTGGACGCGATGAGGAGCAGCCGGTCGTCGTCAGGGTGGAACATCATCGGCGTGGTGCGCCGCTCCCCGGTGCGGCGACCCGTCGTGGTGAGCAGCAGGAGACGGTCGCGGTGCATACCGGTGATCTCCCCACCCGCCCGGAACTGCTCGATCGTGCGACGGTTGATCTCCGCGATGTCGGTGACGTCCATTCATCCTCCAGGTCCGAATGCGCCCGATCGGGCACATGATGCTCGCACTGCACGTCGTGCCCGGATCAGTGGCGTTAGCGTGACCGCGGCGCGGCCGCGACCGCGATGACCGGGGAGGGCTGCGGATGAACCTCGAGAAGGTGGTCTTCGGCTTCTTCGTGTTGCTGGCCGCCACCCTGAACTTCGGCTTCTTCATCGGTGACATCTCGAATCCCGACCTGCACAACGTCTACGAGCTGTTCGCGGCCGTCGTGGTCAGTCTCATCGCGACGGTGCTGAAGTTCGGTGACCGAACGCAGATCGGTGCCGTCCACCTGGCCACGAGCCTCGTCGCGGATCTGCAGCTCATCGCCGCCGCGGTTGCGTGGACCTACGCCACGAACATCTCGACCGAAGGGCTGACGCCCGCGGCCACGGCGAGCGTCGTGTCGCTGTCGGGCGGCGCATTGTTCGCCAACATCGTGTCGGTGGTGCTGCTCGTCGTCGAGACCGTCTCGTACCACCGCCGCTAGGGACGTCCGACGGTCACGCCCCGAACCGGGTGACGCGGATACCGGTGAGGATGATCTGCAGGCCGTGTTCGAAGCCTGCGTCGGTGTCCGGGTCGAACAGGTCGTTCAGCGCCTGCGTGGTGAGCGGGAAGCGTTCCGCGTCGCACCTGGCGGCGACCTGTTCCGGGTCGTACGGGTTGTCCGTGTCGTACGCCTCGCCGCCCCGCGCCTGTTCCTCGATGGTGAAGCCGATCGTGTAATGCAGGACGGCCGGGACGGCCTGGGCGGCGTCACGCAGGGAGAAGCCCGCGTCCTGGAGCGTCCGCAGCGTCAGTTCGATCGTGCGGAAGATGACCGGGTCGGTGACGTTGGTGCCGGCGAGGGTGCGCGCGCCGTCGCGGTAGTGCAGCATCGTCCGGCGCAGCCCGCGGGCCTGGTCGCCGAGCCACTGCGCCCACCCGACGTCGCGCCCGGGTAGCTCCAGTCGTTCGGTGGCCTCGATGAACAGGATGGTGGCCATCGCGTCGAGGAGTTCCTGCTTGTTCCTGACGTGCCAGTAGAGGGCCGGTGCCTGGACGCCGAGTTCCTTCGCGACCAGCCGCATGGTGAGCCCGTCGAGGCCGACGTCGTTGAGCAGCCCCAACGCAGTACGCGCGATCTGCTCGCGGTTGATCTTCATGGCACCCTCCGGCTTCGGTCGCTTGACAGCTTAACATCGTTCAAGTATCCCTTAACACCGTTAAATTTAACGCTGTTAAGGAGGCGGACGATGACCGGCACGGACGTGGTGGTCGTGGGTGGTGGCCCGACCGGCCTGATGCTCGCCTGCGAGCTGCGGCTCGCAGGCGTGGATGTGGTCGTGCTGGACCGGCTCGGAGGGCGGACCGGTGAGTCACGGGCGGGTGGCATCCACGCCCGCACCATGGAGGTGCTGGACCAGCGGGGCATCCTGGACCGATTCCTGGAAGTCGGCCGCCGGATGCAGGTGGGCCACTTCGCCGCGCTGCGGCTCGACGTCAGCCGCGTCGAGAGCAGGTATCCCTTCCTGCTCAACGTCGTGCAGGCCACCGTCGAGCGACTGCTCGAGGAGCGAGCTGCCGAACTCGGCGTGCGGGTCACCTGGTCGGCCGAGGTGACCGGCATCGAGCAGGACGACGCGGGCGTCGACGTCGAGGTACGGGGATCGGATGGCACGTATCGGCTACGGTCCGCCTACCTGGTCGGCTGCGACGGTGGGCGCAGCGCCGTGCGCAAGCTCGCCGGCATCGACTTCCCCGGCACCCCGGCGACCATGACCGAGCTGCTCGGTGACGTCGAGCTGACCGATCCACCGGCAGGCCCGATCTTCCAGGAGCGCCGGCGGCAGGGCTATTTCTCGGTGTTGCCCTTCGAGCCGGGCTGGCACCGGGTGATGGTCAACGATTTCGACCACACGGCCGACCACGACGAGCCGGTCACCCTTGACCGGCTGCGCACGGCGCTGGTCAGGGTCGCCGGCACGGACTACGGCATGCGCAGCCCACGCTGGCTCTCGCGCTTCAGCGACGCGGCCCGCCAGGCGGACCGCTACCGATCGGGCCGGGTGCTGCTCGCGGGCGACGCGGCCCACATCCACTTTCCGGCCGGCGGGCAGGGGCTGAACCTCGGCGTGCAGGACGCGGTGAACCTCGGCTGGAAGCTCGCCTCGGTGGTGCGCGGACGCGTGCCTCAGCAGATTCTCGACAGCTACCACGCCGAGCGGCACCCGGTCGCCGCCCGTGTACTGCAGAACACGCGGGCGCAGGCGGCCCTGGGTCGTCCCGGGGCGCAGACGGACGCCCTGCGGGAGGTCATCGGGAACCTGATCGAGTTCGACGAGGTGAACCGGTACCTCGGATACATGATCACGGCGCTGGACGTCCGGTACCCGATGGGGGAGGGGCATCCCCTGCTCGGCAGGCGCGTACCCGACGCCGACATCACCACCGCCGACGGCGACACGCGGGTGGCCGATCTGCTGCACGCGGGCCGGCCGGTGCTGCTCGACCTCAGCGGCGGCGTCGCCGACCTGGCCGACGTCGTTCACGACTGGACCGACCGGGTCGACCGCGTCGAGGCGAAGTGCCCGGCCGAGCACTGGGTCGTGCCGGTGACCGGCTCGGTGCCCGCCCCGGCCGCCCTGCTGATCCGGCCCGACGGGTACGTCGCCTGGGCCGCGCCCGCGGGCAAGCCGGTCGACGCATCGTCGCTGCGTACGGCACTGGCTGTCTGGTTCGGCCCCGGCCAGGTTCCGTCGGCGCCCCAGCGGGGGAACGGCTGGCAGGCGTCTTCCACGGTCCGTACCGTTCGGGCAGGTCACACCGGGTAAAGCCGGACAGCTGTCGGTGATCTCGCCATCGCCTGGGATGTAAGGGGGTCGAGATGGGCAACCCGCTGCTCTCGTTCTGGTGGCGCCTCTTCGGGCAGGAGGAGCGGACGACCGGACGGATGCGCAGGCCTGTCCCGCAGGCGTCGGCGGTGCAGGCCGAGGCCACGATCTTCCTGATCTTGCGGCGGATGCGGGCCCCGCTGATCGTCCTGATCACGATCTTCGCGGTGAGCGTGCTCGGCCTGACCCTGATTCCAGGACGCACGCCGCAGGGGCTGCCCTACCGGATGGGGTTCTTCGACGCCTTCTACTTCATGAGCTACACGGCCTCGACGATCGGCTACGGGGAGCTGCCGTACACGTTCACCGCCGCACAGCGGCTGTGGGTGACCGTCACGATCTACCTGACCGTCATCGGCTGGGCCTACGGGATCGGTTCCCTGCTCGCGCTGGTGCAGGACCGCGGGTTCCGCCAGGCGCTCGCCCTGCAGCACTTCACCCGCAAGGTGTCGCGGCTGCGCGAGCCGTTCCTGCTGATCGTCGGCTACGGACGCACCGGTGAGCTGCTCGCGCGTGCCTTCGACGCGATGGGGAGGCGATTCGTGGTGCTCGACGTCGAGAACGAGCGCATCGACGCGCTCGACCTCGCCTCGTACCACACCGACGTGCCTGGCCTCGTGGCCGACGCCCGCGACCCGAGTCACCTCGGGGTGGCCGGCATCGGCAACCCGCACTGCGAGGCGGTACTCGCACTCACGAGCGACGACGAGGCGAACCTGGCCGTCACGATGACGGCGGCGCTGCTTCGCCCCGAGCTGCCGGTGATCGCGCGCACGGTCTCTCCCGCGATCGCCGACCGCATGCACGCCTTCGGCACCCCGACGGTCGTCAATCCCTTCGACCGGTTCGGCGACCACCTGCGGATCGCGCTGCGCGCGCCCGCCAGCTTCCAGCTGATGATGTGGCTCGAGAGCGGCCCGGGCGCCGAGCTGCCGCAACGGAGCTCCCCGCCACGCCGTGGGCGGTGGGTGGTGTGCGGTTACGGCCGGCTCGGGCGCGAGCTCATCGAGGACCTGCACGCCGAGGGCCTGGAGTGCACGGTGGTCGACCCGGCCGCCGAGCCATCACCGGTGGAGGAGGTCACCACCGTGGTGGCGGGCCGGGGATACGAGCCCACAGTGCTGGAGCAGGCCGGCGTGGCGGACGCGGTCGGGTTCGTCGCGGCCACGGACAACGACACCACCAACCTGTCGCTCATCGCCGCCGCCCGGCGGGTCAACCCGTCGCTGTTCGTGACCGCGCGGCAGAACCGCCCGTCCAGCGGCCCGCTGTTCGCCGTGATGGACGTCGACTCGCTCCTTGTCCCGACCGAGGTGGTGGCCCACGAGGTGTACGCCCAGCTGAGCACGCCGTTGTTGTGGCGCTTCCTGCAGGAGGTGCCCGGCCGCGGGAACAGCTGGGCAGCCGATGTCGTCGACCGCCTGACCGAGGCCTGCGGCCGACACCTGGGGGCCCTGTGGAAGTTCCGGCTCAACCGGACCGATGCGCCGGCGCTGGCCGGATGGCTGGCGGCCGGTGACGCCCGGCTCGGCGACCTCCTGCGCGATCCCGACGAGCGGGAGGAGCGACTGGACGCGGTGGTCCTGATGATCCTCCGACCCGGCGAGTGCCTGCTGACACCGGACGATGACGTGGTGCTCGCGCCGGACGACGAGCTGCTGCTGGCCGGGCGCCCCTCGGCCCGTCGCGCGCTCGACACGACGCTGTGGGTCGACGCCGTCCGGGAGTACGTGGTCACCGGACAGCACGTGCCGGAGAGCTGGATCTGGCGACAGATGTCGCGCGCCACGCGGAACGGGGGAGAGTGAGTGGTGCCGCCGGCCTCTAGGAGGAGAACGTGACCGAGCACAACACCGATCGCGACTACCCCGAGTCGACCATCCCGCAAGGTGGCGTCGAGCCCGTGCCTCGGAGGGTGCGCGCCGTGCTGGGCGGGCGGGTCGTCTTCGACACCGTGCGAGCGATGTACGTGTGGGAGTGGCCGTACTACCCGCAGTACTACATCCCCCGCTCCGACGTGGACCCCGACGTACTGGTCGACGAGCAGCACGTCCAGCACCTGAAACACGGGACGGCACAGCGCCACGGGCTGCGTGTCGGGGACGTCGAGCGGCCGCGCTCGGCGCGGGTGTTCACCGAGGAGGCCGAGAAGGGGCTGGCCGGCACTGTGCGTTTCGACTGGGCCGCCCTCGACGCGTGGTTCGAGGAGGACGAGGAGGTCTTCGTCCACCCCCGCAACCCCTACACCCGGGTGGACGCGCTGCGCTCCAGCCGTCCGGTCCGGATCGAGCTCGACGGTGTGGTGCTGGCGGAGTCGGCTTCGCCGGTGATGGTGTTCGAGACCGGCCTGCCCACCCGCTACTACCTCGACCGCACCGCGGTGAACTTCGAACACCTCGAACCGACCGACACGGTCACCGCCTGCCCGTACAAGGGCCGGACCAGCGCGTACTGGTCGGTGCGGGTGGGTGACGAGCTGCATCCGGACCTGGCATGGGCCTATGACTTCCCGACGCGTCAGCTCCTGCCGGTCGCCGGCATGGTCGCGTTCTACAACGAGAAGCTCGACGTGATCGTCGACGGCGAACGGCTGCCGCGGCCGGACACGCACTTCTCCCGGTGAACCCGCGACGGCCGGCTCTGTGACCGCCGGCTCTCCGGTCACGGGTCACATCCGGCAGCGCCGGGCGCTCTTGCCTCGGTAAGGTCTCGATCGGCCGAAACGGCCTCACCGTCGCAGAGGACGGGCTGGTCAGGGGCCGGGAAGCAGCCCCTCGCGGCCAGCCGAACGTCAGCCGCCCATACCGCGCGTCCGACCTCGCACGGCACCGCCGCCTTGTCGCGGAGCGGAGCCTGCACGAGAACGGATGCCCCACGCACGATGAGCTCGACGTTGGACTGCACGGTCCCCTCCGAGTCCGGCATTGCCCGCGCGAGGGACCATCAGCGCGTTCACCTGGTGCTGATGCTGGCGCTCACGTTCTCCACCGGCGTGATCGACGCGGTCGGCTACCTCGGCCTTGATCGGGTGTTCAGCGCCAACATGACGGGCAACGTCGTGATGCTCGGGATGGCGCTGATGGGCGGTGAGAACCTGCCGGTCCCCCGGCTGGCGCTGGCTCTTGTCGGGTTCGTCGTCGGAGCGCTGGTGGCCGGGCGGGTACTCCGCAGGGCGGCCCCGGGGTGGTCGACGCGCACGACCGTGCTGCTCGGGATCGACTCCGCCGTCGTGCTGGTGCTGTCGCTGGTGCTGCTCCGGTTCGGGACGCACCCCGCCGACCCCGCCGGATCGGCGATCACCTCGGGACTGGCCGTCGCCATGGGGATTCAGGCGGCCACGGCCCGTTTCATCGCGGTACGGGACGTCACCACGGTGGTGCTGACCTCCACGCTCACGGCGCTGGCCGCGGACAGCTGGCCGGGGGGCAACGCCGGGCTCTGGTACCGCAGGGCGGCCGTGATCGGGCTGCTCCTCCTGGGTGCTGCCGCTGGTGCGGGGCTGCTGAAGTGGCACATCACACCGGCGCTGCTGCTGGCGGCCGTGATCATCGGAGCCGTTGCGGTCGTCGGCCACCGCGTGGCGAGGAGCTGAGACCACCGTCGCCACTGGCGGTTGTCAGGAGTGAATCGGCGCCCCGATCGGGCATCCTCCGCGCGAACGGTTCGCATTGTCGATGTCTGTCGGGTATGTCCGAATTGGCGGCACCGACTGCCGGTGCCGCACGGAAGGGGCAACCTGACATGTCCGAGCGCGACATCGCACTCCGCAGCTTGCACGACCTCGGGCTCGCCTCCTGGTTCGGCGGGTCACTGGCCGGTGCGGTCGCGGTCAACGGGGCCGCAGGTGACCTGCCCGACGACCGGCAGCGCCTGCGGGTCGCCTGTGCGGGGTGGGCGCGCTGGGCGCCGGTCAACCTCGCCGCGATCGTCGCCTACCTCGCCGGCGCCACCGGGCTCCTGCTGGCGGACAAGGATCGGGTGCTCAGCAAGGAGGGCGTGGGCGCCACCGCCGTGGCCAAAGTGGCTCTCACCGGCGTCGCGCTCGGGGTGACCGCCTACAGCGGAGTGCTGGGCAGGAAGCTCGGCCAGGCGGAGGGCGTGCCGGTCGACGGCGCCACCGATCCCAGTCCGGACACTCCTCCCGACATCGCGTCGACGCAGCGGCAGATGGCGGTCTGCCAGTGGATGGTCCCGGCGCTGACCGCCGGCCTGATCGTCCTCGATGCCGTGGACTACGAGAAGCGGCGACAGAACCGTGGACTGCCCGCAATCCTCGCAAAACTCGCACGACCCCTTCACCGTGGTAACTGATTCATATTTCGGCGAACCGTTCTGCCTCCGGCGCCGTGTCATCTGCAAGGGGGAGCTGTAACCCGTGGTTCACGGGAAGGCCCCGAGGTGACGAAAGCGCCTTCCGGACGACCGCTGTCGGACTCGGATGACGCGCCTGCCCGGAGACGAGGTGAACGGTGATCGCTGCGGCCCGTCCACTCTGCGAGATCCTCATGTGCTCTGAATCATCACGATTTCTTCGCCGCGCAGGTGGAGAGGCATCTGTGGCGCCGTGCCGCGGATCACTCCCGGCCGACGGTGGATCACGCGATCAATCGGACGTTGTCGTCAATCGGAGGCTCGTCCTCACGCAGCACCAGGTGTTCCCGCACAAGGGCAGGAGCACGGCACGATCAGGGGAGAGGCCTGGAATGAGCACGCGCACCAGCATCGAGGTGGCCGTCGAAGGGGGCCGGCGGGCGACCGCCGCGCCGGCGGCACCGTTGATCTGGAAGTTCGGCGGCACATCCGTCGCCGATCACGACCGACTACGCGCGGTCGCCGAGCGAATGGTCGCCGCGCAGCGGTCCGGACGTGGCGTCGTCGCGGTCCTGTCGGCGATGGGGAAGTCCACCGACCATCTCGTGGACGAGGCGTACGCGATGTCCTCGCGCCCACCGCTGCGTGAGCTGGACGCGCTGCTGTCCGTCGGCGAGGCGATCTCCTGCGCGCTGGCGTCGATGGCGGTTGCCGAGCTCGGCTCCCACGCGGTGTCGCTCACCGGCCCGCAGGCCGGAATCAGCACCGATGACAGGCACGGCAACGCCCGGCTGGTCGGCATCAACCCGCAGCGCATCCGCGACGCGCTGGCCGACGGGTCGATCGTGCTGGTCACAGGCTTCCAGGGGGTCGGCCCCGACGGGGACGTGACGACGCTGGGCCGGGGTGGTTCGGACGCGTCCGCGGTCGCTGTCGCGGCTGCGCTGGGCGTCGGCGAGTGCGAGATCTTCACTGACGTCCCCGCGGTGTTCACGGCAGACCCGCGCGTGGTCCCCGACGCGCGCAGGCTGTCCACCATCCGGCACGAGGAGATGCTCGAGATGGCCGAGGCGGGCGCGGCGGTGCTGCAGCCGCGCTCGGTGGAGCTGGGTCTGGCGCACGGCGTCGACATCCACCTGAGGTCGAGCTTCAGCACCGAGCAGGGCACCTGGATCCGGCACGAAGGGGCGGGCTTCGAGGACGGGGCCGAGGTCGCGGGTATCGCGCACCGGCGGCAGGAGAGCCTCTACGCCGTCGACGGCGCTGGTGCGGCACCGGTTGTGGCCGCGCTCGCCGAGCGAGCTGTCACCGTGGGCGCCATCGTGCCGACCGACGCCGGGGTTCGCTTCTCCGCGCCGGGCGCGGACGCCCACGAGGTCACCGCCGCGCTCGAGGCTGTGGGCCTGGTCGCCAAGGTCGACGAGGAACTGGGTTCGGTCTCCGTGGTGAGCCTCGGCATCGCCCGCAAGCCCGACATCGCCGTCCGCGCACTCTCCGCGCTGGAGGCCGACGGCATCACGCCGCGCCTGGTCACCTCGACCCCCGGCCGCATCTCGGTCTCGGTGCCTTCCGGCCAGGTCGACGACGCGGTGCGGCTGCTGCACCGGATCTTCATTCCCACGGCCGAGTGCGCGTCTGTTTCCGACCTGAATGCGCCCGCTGACGCAGCTTGATCCGGATATCGCGGACAAACGGCCGGAACGGTTCCCTTGGCCGGGGGTGCAGGCTTGCGCCCGGGCGGACGTTATTGCTCTGTTAATGCTGCGACCTGCGCGGATAGCCCAGGTGGCCGTATAGCGTGAGCCCGTTCGGAATCGGAGCGAAAGAGGAGGATCCTCATGCCCTACGTGACCGTCGGCCAGGAGAACTCAGGTCCGATCGACCTGTACTATGAGGATCACGGCTCCGGCCAGCCGGTCGTGCTGATCCACGGGTTCCCGCTCAACGGCGCGTCATGGGAGAAGCAGGTACCGGTCCTGCTCGATGCGGGATATCGGGTCATCACCTATGACCGGCGCGGCTTCGGCAAGTCCAGCCAACCCACCGTGGGCTACGACTACGACACCTTCGCGGCCGACCTCAAGACGCTGATCGACACCCTCGATCTGCGCGACATCGTGCTCACCGGGTTCTCGATGGGCACCGGCGAGGTCACGCGTTACATCGGCAGGTACGGCACGGACCGGGTGGCCAAGGCAGCGCTCTTCGGGCCGATCCCGCCGTTCCTGCTGCAGACCGGCGACAACCCCGAGGGCGTGCCGGGCAGCCTCTTCGAGGGCTTCAAGGACGCGATCCGCAAGGACCGTCCGGCCTGGCAGAAGGTGTTCCTCGACAACTTCTACAACGTGGACAAGCTGGGCGGCTCCCGGATCAGCGAGCAGGCGTGGCAGACCAGCTTCATCACCGCGGTGGGGGCCTCCGCGATCGGCACGCTGCAGTGCGTCGACGCCTGGCTCACCGACTTCCGCGACGACCTGCCGAAGTTCGACGTCCCCACGCTGATCGTGCAGGGCGTCGAGGACCGGATCCTGCCGATCGACTCCACGGGCAGGCGGCTCCCCGCGCTCATCAAGGGCTCCCGCCTGGTCGAGGTCGAGAACGGGCCGCACAACATCGGCTGGACCCACCCGGAGGAGCTGAACAAGGCGTTCCTCGACTTCCTGGGTGAGTAGGCGACACCACGGCAACCCGACGCCCCCGGTGCAATGCGCCGGGGGCGTCGTCGTGACGGCGGTGGTGGGGAGCGGCGGACGTTGGAACCGGAGCCCCGGCCGGCTCCAGCGGCTCGACCGGGACCCCAGCAGACATGGGCGGCAGCGCCGCGGCGACAGCCGGATCACGGTGGGGTCCTCCGGTCCAGCTGGTGTTGTCGCTGCTCACAAGGTTGTCAGCGGGAGTCCGGTTGCTCGATGGGGCGCTCCCCCGAGCTGCCGGTGAGCTCCCCCGGGCCGACGTAGGGCCGCCCCTGCGGCTCAGGCGGATCGAGTCAGCAGGGTCAGCGCGTGGCGGCGCAGTGTGGCGAGCTCGGTGGTGGCGCGGGGCGGGTCCGGCTCCGGTGAGGCCGCGCGCCGCAGATCGGCCGTGCGGGCCGCGGACTCGTCGCGCAGGTGCTGCTGGGCGGTGCGCACCGCGTCGCGGGTGTACTTGCTCGCGCCCAGAAGGAAGCCGTCGGCGCAGTGCCGTACGAGCGACTTCGCCCGGGAACGGCGGGCGTCGAGCTGTCGCTTGCGCTCGCCGCTCATGGCCGCCCCACCCATCAGCAGCGCCGCGAACAGCGCGGCGCCCACGACGATCCCGATCGGGAGGTGGATCCCGGCGAAGCGCGGCAGGACAAGGGCCATCATGAGGCCGCCGTATCCGGACGTCACGAGGGTGCGTCCCCGCGCAGCCAGGGGCCGGCCCTTACCGGCAGGCGGTTCACGGGGCGGCAGCTTGCCGAAGAGGTCGGGCACCGCAGGCGGATCGACGGGTCGCAGCGCTGGGCCACCGACCTCCGCGCTGACAGCCGCGGCGACCTCGGCCGTGCGCGACGTCAGCAGCGCGCGTGTCTGCCTGCCCTCGTAGTCGAGCCGCTCGCGCAGCCACGTGTGCATGGCGTCCCAGTCCCGCGCCGGATCGCCCTCGTCGATGGCACGCTCGGCCTCGGCCACCACGGTGCGCACGCGGGAGCGCAGGTCGAAATCGACGTCGGATGAGACGGCCCCGAACCCGTCACCGAGCACCTGTGACCAGCGGCCCCGGCCGGCTGAGCCCGGAGCGGCCTCGGCGTGGGCGGGGCGGCGGAGACGGGGTGGGGAGGTCGCCTCCATCTCGACGACCGCGTCGAGCACGTGCTCGGCGACGGCGCGCGCCGCGCTGAGCTCGGCCTGCTCGGCAAGGTCGAGCAGCCACGCGGCGAGGGCGGGAATCCCGGACGTCTCGGCGAGAGCGGGGTCGTCCTCGGAGAGGGCGCGGGCATGCTGGTCGACCGACACCGCGAAGTGGGTGTCGGAGACGTCTGCGGAGCGCAGTAGCTCCAGGTCGGCCCGGAGCACGTCCGGCCAGTCGGGGTGCCGGTCGGTCTCGGTCAGGGCGAAAACGACGGTGGGGGAGCGGTGGCGCAGCGCGCTGAGCTGGTCGACCTCGGCGGAGGAGAGCAGCTGCTCGGGTGTGGCGATGAAGACGACGACGTCGACGGCCTCGGCCAGGCCCGTGTCGCCCGTCTCGGCGATGGTGATGCGGGGAGGACCGGAGCCGGCGCGCAGCAGAGCGGCGGCCATCGAGGCCCTGCCCTGCTGCGCGCCGCCGGCTACCTGCACCGCGACCGACGGTCCGCGTAGCAGGCTGCGGGCCTCGGAGAGCCGGTCGACGATGTCGAGCCGGCCTCCGGCCTTGGCCGTGCCGATCGCCGTGTCCAGGACGTCCTGCGGCCTCGTGGTCGCGTGGTCCTTCGCCGGCGGGGCGGTCATCGGTACTCCTTGGTTGCTGTGCGGTTGCGGTGAAGAGGCGTCAGAAGTCGTAGTCGTCGTCCGAGTCCTCGTCCTCGTCCTCGTACTCCTCGTCCGAGTCCGAGTCGCTGTCCTCGAAGTCCGAGTCCGCCTCGTCCTTCCAGCCGGTCGCCTCGTAGTAAACCTCGTAGTACTCGGTGCCCTCGAAGTCCTCGTCCATTTTCCGTTCCTTCCGTCAGGTGGGTCGCGGATTCTTCTTCCGCTGTTGTCGAACCCACGACCAACAATGGCGGCGAGGTACTGGCGGAAACAGCGAGAAGGCCCCACCGTTGTCGGAGCGAACCCCCCTTGTGTGGAGGGGGTGAACCCTCCGTGTGCGACCGGCCCCGGACATGCCACGAGCCCGGTCGCGGGATGCGACCGGGCTCGGGAGGAGAAGCTGAAGTTGGGTCAGGAGCTGAGTGCGGCGCCGATCTGGAGCAGCCGCGGCGTGTACTCGCGGGCGTGGTGGGCGCAGAACAGCAGCTCACCGCCGGTGCGCAGCATGGCCCTCACGTGGGCCGCGGCCCTGCAGCGGTCGCAACGATCGCGTCGGGTGAGCACGGGGGACGGGACGGTGGACGTGGTCATGGCGATCACGCTGCTTCCAGGATGGCGTGGCCCGAGGGGGTGAGCCGGGCAGGCCCAGCGCCCTTGACCGCTGCGATGAGACCGGCCTCGGTCAGCCGGGGGCCGGTGAACTGGTCGCTGAAAGGAAGACCGTCGACAACGAGCGCATTGCTCGTGGTGGAGATCTCGCAACGCCCTGCTGCAACGGCGCGGAGAACGGCGCGGTCGCGGTGGCTGAGGGCGGCGGTCGTGGTGTTCATCGTCGTTCTCCTTTCGTCAGGAACGTCTTTGCGACAAGAGAAGGGTGCGCCGCAGCGGCTCCGGGGTACATCGCACTGTCCCTACGTACGGCTGGTTCGACCCGCCGGTTCACGTAGGGAAAACCCCCGCGGGGCAACCCGGCCCGCGCGGGGCATGTCCTCACCGGCTGCGGCATCGACGCCGCGCGGTACCGAGTGTCCGAGAGGGGGTGGCATGCGGCATCGGTCATTCGACTGCCGCGGCGTGACCTGGCTCCCAATCCGGCCTATGGCGAAGATCCTGTTCGTTGCCCGGCTCAGCCCGTGTGCAGGGTGGTCAGGGTGCCATCCGCGAGATTCGAGACGTACGCGATGGTTCCGTTGGGCAGCACGGCCACCGACGTCGGAGACTTGCCCGTGGGGATGGTCGCGGTCACCGACATCGT
Organism: Pseudonocardia yunnanensis; assembly: GCF_039534065.1. Taxonomy (NCBI): domain Bacteria; kingdom Bacillati; phylum Actinomycetota; class Actinomycetes; order Pseudonocardiales; family Pseudonocardiaceae; genus Pseudonocardia; species Pseudonocardia yunnanensis. Next base: position 54,575 of record NZ_BAAAUS010000064.1, read on the forward strand.
GTCGGGGTTGATCACCGAGACCGTGTTGTCGGTGACGTTGACCGCGTAGGCGAAGCGGCCGTCCGGCGCCCAGGCGATGTCCTGCGGGTTCCTCCCCACCGCGATGGCGGCGATGACCTTGTTCGTGTTGGTGTCGATCATCGTGACGGACGCGGAGTCGTAGTTCACGTTCGCCACCAGCGGCCGCGTGGGGTGCACCGCCAGGCTGTGCGGGCTCTTCTGGACCGGTATCTCCGCGAGGATCGCGAAGTTCGACGTGTCGATCACGGACACCAGGTTCGACTCGTGGTTGGCGGTGTAGGCGCGCTTGCCGTCCGGGGAGAACTCGACCCAGTGCGGGTTGGGCGCCACCTTGATCTCGTTGGTGACGGCGTTCGTGGCGGTGTCGATCACCGAGATCGTGCCGGAGTCGTGGTTGGGCACATAGAGCTGCTTCCCGTCGGGCGTGACGGCGGCGAGGAAGGGCCGGGTACGCACCGGGATGGTGGCCGTGATCGTGTTGGTGGTGGTGTCGAGCACCCCGACGGCGGCGATCGTCCTGGCGTCGTTCCAGATGCTGACGTAGATCGTGCGCCCGTCGGGGGAGAAGGCCAGGTACTGCGGGGGTCCGGTGGCGACGGGGATGGTGGCCGTCACCGAGTTCACCGCCGTGTCCACGACGGTGACGACGCCTGCGGCACGGTTCGCGACGTAGGCCTGGCGTCCATTGGGCGAGACGACGACGAACCCCGGAGTGGGTCCGGCAGCCACCGTGGGCCCGATGGACGGGATGGGCAGGCTGGCCGCGACGGCGGGCCGGCCCGCGGGCGGAGCAGCGGCCGGAGGCGCCTGGGCGGCGGGGGGCGAGGGGGGCGCAGCGGTCGTACCCGCGCCGAAGTGGTTGGTGAGGAAATAGACGAGACCGGCGATCAGCGCGGCCACGATGACCGCCGCACCTGCCAGGGCGAGGGGCCGGCGACCGATGCCCGGGGCAGGCCGGGACGCCGGCGGAGGCGGTGGACCGGTCGGTTCCTCCGGGCCCCCGCCCCCTGGACCGCCGGGGCCGGGCGGGCCGGAGCCTCCGGACGGCGGCCCGCCCGGCCCTGCCGGGCCTGCGGGCGTCTGCCGTTGTGCGGGGATCTGTGGTGGGGGCCCTGTGCGCTGGGCCGGGACGTCCGCTGCGGTCGCTGCGCCCGCGGGTCCGCGCTCGGCGTCCACGGCGACGGCAGCGCCGGAAGACTTGTCGTCGCCGCGACCGCCGCGCGGGACGGGGACGGGCGCCGCCGGTGGGGCGCCGCTTGCAGCCGGGATCGCTCCTGCCCTGGCCAGGGTGGCGGCGCCGAGCGCGACGGCGTACTTGGGATGGGCGTCCACCACGGTGGGGCGGCCCAGCTCCTCGGAGATCATCCTGGACACCAGCGGGATCCGGGACGAGCCGCCGACCAGCAGCACCGCCGACAACGCGCTCGCGTCGACCTGTGCGGAGCGCAGCGTCCGGATCAGCGTGCCGATCGTCGACTCGATGGGGGCGCGGATCATGTCCTCGAAGTCGCCCCGGGTGACCCGCACGTCGAAGTGGCGGTGGGGGAGGAACACGGGGATGGTCGTCTCGGTGTCGATCGAGAGGGCTTCCTTGGCCAGCACGCAGTCCTGGCGCAGCCGGGCCAGCGCCACGGCGGTCTGCGGGTCGCCCATGTCCAGCTCGGACAGTGCTCCGCTCGACGAGTAGTTGACGTAGGAGAGGATCGCCTCGTCGAAGTCGACGCCACCCAGGCGTTCGATCCCTTCGGGGATGCCGAGGATCTCGATGCCGCCGGAGCGCTTCTCCAGAACGGTGGCGTCGAACGTGCCCCCGCCGAGGTCGTAGACGGCGATGATCTCGCCGTCGTCGAGGTGGCGCGACGCCGCGTAGTGGGCAGCGGCGGCCTCGGGCTCGGTCACCGTGCGCGGCGCTGTGAGCCCCGCGACCTGCGGCACCTCGTCGAACAGCTCGCGGCGGAACGGTCCCCAGTTGGCCGGGTGGGTGAGGACGATGCTCTCGGGCTTCGTGCCCTCGGTCTCGGTCACCCTGGTCACCACGTCGTGCAGCAACGTGCCGAGCAGCGTGGTGACGGGATAGGGGGAGCCCCCGAGCACCACGGGCGTGGGGTCACCGAGACGGCGCTTGAACTCGCGGCCGATCCGGTCCGGGCTGCTGACGGCACGGCGGGCCGCGGCGTCACCGGAGACGAGGGCGCCGTCCTCGCGCAGGTACACCACGGCCGGGGTCACCACGGTGCGGTCGCCGAGGGTGAACATCTCGACATTGGACCCGTTCGCGATCGCGGCAGCGACGAACGTCGTGCCGAGGTCCACTCCGAGGTGATATCCCACGCGGCCTCCTGGGAGCCGGCACCGTACCTCGTCTCGGATACCCGCGATAGCGCTGGTCAGGGTCGGTCTTGGGTTCGCTCGCCCTCCGGTCGCGAAGCGTTACACCTCCGGCCCTGACCGAAACCATCGGGCACCAAGGGTGGGGAGAGCCCTACCCGGGGTGGGGTGCACCCCATTCCTGCGGGACCTCACACGCCGGACCATATGAGGATGATGCTCGAGCCAGCGCAGTGCGCCGGCGACGCTCCCCGCACGCCCCCCGAGCAGGGCATGTCCGACGCGCCGTCATCAGCCGCACCTCCCGCAACCGACCCGTCGACCGCCGACCCCGCCACCAGGCTCCCCACTCCTGCCCCGGACGCCCGCCGCCGCGCCGAGCGTGAGCAGTGGATGCGTCGTCGCCGCCTCGAACGCCAGCTGCACGACGGCGCCGCGCTGCGGATCTCTGCACTTGTGCTCCAGCTCGGCCTCTTCCGGCACCGTGTGCCCGACGCCGAACCCGACCTGCACGCGTCCATCGACAGCCTCCAGGACGAGCTGCACGCCGTGCTCCAGGAACTGCGTGATGTGGCAGGCAAGATCTATCCGTCCCTGCTCGACGAGGCCGGACTCGGCCCGGCCCTGCGCGAGGCGGCCGACCGTGTGGACATCCCGGTGCGGGTCGACGCCTCCGACGACCGGTTCGGTCCGGCGGCAGAGGGCGCCGCCTACTTCTCCGTGGTCGAGTGCTTGGCCGCGATGGATGCCGCGGCCGCCGCCGAGAAGGCCGCAGGCCGCGAGCCCGGCGGGGAGCCCGTCGACGTCGCGGTGCGGCATGTGGGTGACGAGTCCGACGGCGGCGTGCTGTCCGTGGAGCTCAGAGGAGTGAACGTGGCGCACGCCGGAGCGATGCTGGACCAGGTGCGGCGGCTCGGCGGCACCATCGATGTCGCCGGAGGGCCTGGCCCCGGCACGATCACAGCGAGGATTCCATGCGAGTAGCGCTGGCCGAGGACGGTGCCCTGTTCCGCGAGGGGCTACTGATGCTCCTCCAGGCGGCGGGACACGAGGTCGTCGGCAGCACGGCTGACGGCGACTCTCTGGTCGAGCTGCTCTCGACCCACCCCGCCGACGTCGCGATCCTGGACATCAGGATGCCCCCCGAGCCGGACGGCGGGCTGGTGACGGCGGAGCGGCTGCGCGGCCTGCATCCCGACATGGGCCTGCTGTTCCTGTCCCACTACGCCGAGTCGCACTACCTGATGCGCATCCTGCAGATCGGCACCGACTCCATCGGCTACCGGCTGAAAGAGAAGGTGGGCAGCGTCGACGTCCTCACCGACACCCTCAGCCGCATCGAGGCCGGCGAGATCGTCATCGAGCCCGTGCTGGCCAAGCGGCTCGTGGAGCGGCCCCGCGGCGACAAGAAGGGGGCCATCGCGTCCCTGTCCGAGCGCGAGCTCGACGTGCTGCGCCTCATGGCGGAGGGCCGGTCCAACACCGGCATCGCCGCGCAGCTGTTCGTCACGCCGAAAGCCGTCGAGAAGCACATCGCCAACATCTTCGGGAAACTCAACCTGCATGCCGACACCGCCGAGCACCACCGGCGGGTACTCGCTGTACTGACCTACCTCCGATCGCAGCGCGACGGCGACTGAGGCTTGGCCGCGCACGTCAGGACGCTTAGCGTGACTCCGAATCCGGATCCGATCCGGGTGGAACCGGTGGAGCGTGATGAACCGGACGAGCGTGGCGAGGGTGCTGCGGGCAGCGATGGTGGCCTGCGGCGTCGCCGCGCTGCTCCTGCTGCTGGTCGACTGCGGCCCCTTGCTCCTCGGATACTCCGGAGCAGGGTCCGGATCCGCGGTGCTGCTGCCGTTCGTCGCCGTCGGGGTGTGTGCGGTAGGGCTCGGGTTCGTGCTGCCCCGGGTGGACGCGGCGGTCGGGCGGCTCACCCACCACCGTGAGGTCACGCCGTACTCGGCGCTCGCGGCGGCGGCCGCACGGATCCGGGCCGGGTCGCTGGAACAGGCACTCCCGGGTCTTGCCCAGGTACTCGCCGACGGCACCGGTGCCACCCGTGCCGTGGTGTGGCTCGCGGTCGGCGACCGCCTCGTCGCCGCGGCGGAGCACCCGCCGCGGGTATCCACCGGCTCGGACGAGGAGCACGTGCCGAACCTGGCCGTGCTGCTCGCCCGACCCGGCACCGACCACGTCGTGCCGGTCCTCGACGGCGCGGAACTGCGCGCGGCGCTGGCGATCGGGAAGCCGGACGCTCCGATCACCCCGGCCGACCAGCGGCTCGTCCAGGACGTGGCGAACGGTGCCGCCCTGCTGCTGCGGGGTGTGGCGCAGAACGCCGAGCTGGCCGAGCGGGTCCGCCGGGCGGACGACCTCGCGACGCAGCTGGACGACTCCCGGCAGCGGCTCTCCCAGGCCCGTGAGGTCGAGCGCAGGCGATTGGTCATGGAGCTCGCCCACGCCACCGGCGACCGGCTGGCCGCGCTGCGTGCTGAGGTCGATCGCGCTCACGGCGCATTGGAGTGCCGGCCGGAGGTGGCCGCTGCGGCGCACGAGGCGCTGGTGCGTGCCCGGGGCGGGCTCGACGAGCTGCTGGACCGCTTCCGGGTGATCGCCCGTGGCGTGTACCCGGCTGTGCTGCGTGACCAGGGCCCGGCCGCAGCGCTCGACGAGGTGGCCACCGACCTCCCGCGGCCGGTGCGGCTGACCGGCAGCCTCGGTGGGCGGCTGGACTGGGAGATCGAGTCGGGGCTCTACTACGTGACTGCCGCCGCCCTCCACGCGCTCGCCGGCAGGCCGGCGGAAGGCGAGCTCGTGGTGGCCTTCGGAAGGGCCGACGGCCGGGCGACGGTGCGCATCGACGACGCAGCACCGGACGTCACCCCTGATCGTCTGCGCACCGCGCTCGCCGACGACGTCGAGCGGCTCGTGGCACTGGGCGGTGATCTCGAACTGATCCTCCCGGACGGACCGGAACGCCCCCTCGGTATGCGCGCGTGGGTGCCCGACCACCTCGAACCGGTGGTCGAGAGCGGCGCGGGGGCGGAGCTGGGGGTCCGATGAACAGCCCGGTGAGCGGCCCGGTGATCGGCTCGCAGATCGGCACTGTCGTCCTCGACGAGCCCGCCGACCGGGACCGGGACGGCGGAACGCGCGGCCTGCTCGCCTGGGTGACGTACGTGGCGCTCCTGGTGACGGTCACGCTGCTGTCGTTCGGGTGGCTGGTCATGGGGGCCGTTGTCGGCGCCGCCGCGTACGCCCCGGCCGTCACCGCGGGCTTCACGTCCGCTGCCGCGGAAGGGAGCGGATGGGCCCAGGGCGTGCTCGTCGCGATCCCGCGCAGCGAGCCGCTGGGTCAGGCCGTGCTGGACTACGCGCTCAGCCTGATCAGCATCGGTGTGGCGGCCGCCCTGCTCGTGTACCGGGGCAGCAGCTGGTCGGTCCGCTTGCTGGTGCTCGCGATGGTCGGTTCGGCGGGAGCGTTCAACCTCCAGGCACACGCCGCCGACACCGCGGTGTACACAGCCACCGGCCTCACTGTCGGCAGCCTCCACCAGATCTTGCTGCACGGGGTGGCCTGCGCGGCCTACATCGTCGCTCTGCTGGTGTTTCCCCCGGACCGGCGCACGACCGCGGCCGCCGGGTTCGGCCGCGCGGTACAGGTGGCGGCCGGGGTGGGGACGCTGCTGGTGGTGGGGTTCGGCACCGCGCTGCTCCCGCACACGATCAGCTGCGTGCTGTTCTTCGGGTTCCTCGTGCCGCTCGCCGGGCTGGTGGTGCTCCCGCGTCGCATCGCTGCCGGCACCACTGCCACGGCGCGCGCCCAGGCCCGGCTGCTGTTCAGCGTGCTCGCGGCGGCCTTCTCGATCGCGATCCTGCTCGCGATCATCACGCTGCTGCTGTGGTTGATGGACTTCTCCGGCCTGACCATCGTCGACCCGACTGCACACGGTCGTGCGGACGAGCCGACGGGGCTGCTGTTCTGGTTCTCCCGGCTGGCCTGCATCGCGATCGCCGTGGCTGTCTTCCTCGCGATGCGGCCGGAGGGGCTGTGGGCCGCGGAACGCCTGTTCAGCCGAGGGCTCGCCGCTGCGCTCGTCACGGCCGTGATCGGCGGCGGTTACGTCGTGGTGCGCACGCTCATCCAGGAGGCGATCGGCGACCCCGCCGCGCCGTTCACCGCGGCGACCATCGCCGTCCTACCGGCGGCGCTGGCGTTCCTCCCGGTCTACGTACGGGTCGAGCGGGTCGTCGACCGGATGCTGTTCGGCGCCCGGCCCACCCCCTACAGCGTGCTCGCGGGGATCGCCGCACTCTCGCGGGCAGGTGCCACCGACGCGCCCGACCTGGAGCGCGTCGCCGAGGCCGTCGGGCGGGGCGTGGGCGCCATCACCTGTCGGTTGACGGTGGTACGGCCCGGGCTGAACGACCGGGCCTACACCTGGGTCGCGCCGGGTGCGCAGGCCTCGGACGAGCTCGCCGAGGTGGCCGTCCGGCACGGGACCGAACCCATCGGCACGATCGCGGTCGACCACACGACGGTCGCCGGGCTGCAGGGCCCGCGCCGCCACCTCCTGCAGGACATCGCCGACAGTCTCGGAGCCGTCTTCCAGGCGAGCAGGTCCGGGATCGAGCTCGAACGGCAACTGCGCGCGGCCCTCGCACACGCCGCGGAGATCGCCGCGTCGCGCCGCGCGGTGGTCGCCGAGATGGACGCGGAGCGCCGCCGGATCGAGCGCGACCTGCACGACGGGGCGCAACACCACCTGGTCTCGCTGCGGCTGACTCTCGGTCTCGTCGAGCACCAGGTGTCGACCGGCCAGTTCGGCCCGGCCCGCGGCCGCCTGGAGCAGATCGCCGAGCAGATCGACACGGCCGAGTCGATCCTGGCCGAGACGGCGACCGGCGTGTCGTCCCCGCTGCTGGCCGAACGGGGCCTGGTGGGGGCACTGGGCGTCGAGCTCGCCGGCGGGCACCCGCCCGTCACCTTCGACTCCGACGGCGTGCCCGCCGATCTTCCGGTCCCGCCCGATGTCGCCGCCGCTGTCTTCTTCTGCTGCCTGGAGTCGGTGAACAACGCGCGCAAGCACGCAGGGGGCGCTGCGATCGGGGTCCGGCTCGCTCCGGGGGACGGGCGGCTGAGGTTCACGGTGTACGACGAGGGCCCCGGCTGGGATCCTGCCGCGCGTACCGGCTCGCCCGGTCGCGGGATGCGCAACCTGATGGCCCGCATCGGGTCGGTCGGCGGGCGGATCGAGATCCGGTCGCAGCCGGGTGCGGGGACAGTCGTGGAAGGTTCGGCCCCCCTTCCGCGACCTGAGACCGAGCCGGCCACCGAGGTTCCGGCCGCCACCTCCGCCCCCACCCCGGCCGTGGCGGTGGCCGACCTCCCGCTGATCGACCAGGTTCGCGACGCACTGCGTACCGCGCGCGAGCTGTACCACGGCACGCCGCAGGCCGAACCGTTGCGTGCTCTGGCGCAGCGGCTCGACGAGCCGCTGCGGGTGGCCGTCTCCGGGCCGTCAGGAGCGGGCACATCCACGCTGGTGGAGGCACTGCTCGCGGCTGCCGACCGCGGGCCCGGCGCCGAGCTTCGCGTGACGCTGATAGACATCCCGGGCGAGGAGCCGAGATCCGGGGCGGCACCGCAACCCGGCCCGGACGACGAGCTCGCCCCGCTCGCCGATGCGTTCGTCCTGCTCCTCCGGGGTCCTCGCGAGGACGGGGCGCTCCCCGTGCTGCCGGAGGGTCCGGACCCACCTCGTCCTGCGCTCGCGATCGGGGTGCTCGCGCGGGCCGACGAGATGGCCGGGGCGGACGCGACGGCCGCGGACTGGGACTCCCGCATCGAGGTCCGGAGCCTCTGCCACGTGGTGGTGCCCGTCTCGGGGCTGGTGGGCCGTGCAGCCGCGACCGTGAGCGACGCCGAGTACCGCACGCTTCAGGAGATCTCCGAGTCCGATGGGGAGGTCGGCGAGGTCGCGGCCGCGACCGGTGGGCCCACCGCCGCGTTGTCGGGCTCCACCTCCGTGCTGGCCTCGTCGTCCGTGTCGGCGCCGGGAACAGCGACCGAGTCGGTGTTGCACGCTGTGGAAGGCCACGAGGAGCTGCTTCAGCGGTTCGGCCCGGCCGGCGTACGGACGGCCGTCGAGCTGGTCCGGTGCGGGCGAGCGCCCACGTCGGCCGCGCTCGCGGCGGAGCTCCTGGACTCCAGCGGTGTGCCACGGCTGCTCGAGCTGATCGACTCGCGGTTCGCCCGGCGCGCCGACGCCGTCAAGGCACGGACCGCGCTGCTCGCGCTGGAGACCCTGGTGCGCGACCAGGCACCGCCGTCGGGCGACAGCGCGCTCGTCTACCGGCTCGACCGCATCCGGTCCGGGGCGCATGAGCTCACCGAGGCCGACCTGGTCGACGCCCTGCGCTGCGGCGCGCTCGACCTGCCCGACGGGGAACGCGATGCCGCCGAGCGGCTGCTCGGGGCCACCGGGGCGGCGCCCCGCGCGCGGCTGGGCCTACCCGACGACGCGGTCCCCCAGGAGGTCGCCCGCGTCGCGGGAGAGCAGCTGGCCCGGTGGCAGGGGCTCGCGGCGCACCCGATGTCGGTCAAGGATGCCCGTGACGTGGCGACCGTGCTCGTGCAGACCTGCGAACAGCTGCTCGCGCGGGCCGCGCGCAACGACGGTCGGATGGGAGGAACGAAATGACCGTCTATCTACTGATCCTCGTGATCACGATCATGGTCCTGGGCCTGGTGGTTCTCTGCTCCAGTCTTCGTGTCGTCCGGCAGTTCGAGCGAGGAGTGGTGTTCCGGCTCGGGAAGGTCCGCGACGGCGTGCAGGGGCCGGGCCTCGCGGTGATCGCGCCCGTGGTCGACCGGCTGCACAAGGTCAACATGCAGATCGTCACGATGCCGATTCCCGCTCAGGAGGGCATCACCCGCGACAACGTCACGGTCAAGGTCGACGCCGTCGTCTACTTCCGGGTGACCGACCCGGTGCGGGCGCTCGTCGACGTGCAGAACTACGAGTACGCCATCGGGCAGGTCGCGCAGGCCTCCCTGCGATCGATCATCGGCAAGAGCGAGCTGGACGACTTGCTGTCCAACCGGGAACGGCTCAACCAGGGCCTGGAGCTGATGATCGACAGTCCGGCGCTCGGGTGGGGCGTGCACATCGACCGCGTCGAGATCAAGGACGTGGCGCTGCCCGAGTCGATGAAGCGGTCGATGTCGCGGCAGGCGGAGGCGGAGCGGGAGCGCCGCTCCCGGGTGATCACCGCCGAGGGCGAGCTCCAGGCGTCGGAGAAGCTGGCGCAGGCGGCCGGAATGATGACCGCCCAGCCCGCGGCACTGCAGCTGCGACTGCTGCAGACCATGGTCGAGGTGGCAGCCGAGAAGAACAGCACCGTCGTGCTGCCCTTCCCGGTCGAGCTGCTCCGCTTCCTCGAACGCTCGACGCCGCCCGAGCCCTCCACCGGCGCGTCGCCGGAGGCGGGCTCCACGCCGGCCACCGCTCTGACCACGGAGGTGATCACCGAGAGGATCTCCCCGGGCGTGGCCGCCCCGGAGGACGTGCCTGCGGTCGCCCAACCGCCGTCGCCCGAGGCCAACGGCGAGACACGCACGGCGGCGGGCCACGGATGACCTCGGAGGTAATTGATCGGTCGCACGCAGACCGTGAAGGTCTCCGGGTGTGGAGATCGCCGTCGTCGTCATCCTGCTGGTTGCGGGTTTGATCAACGGGCTGCCGGTCATCGGCGTCGCGGGGGCTGGACGGCTCGCCCGGCTGTACGGCCTCACGATGGCCGATCCGGACCTGCTGGTGCTGATGCGCCACCGGGCGTTGCTGCTCGGACTGCTCGGTGCCGCACTGGTCGGGGCTGCGTTCGTGCCGGGCTGGCGGGCGCCGGCCATGGTCGCAGGCCTGGTCAGCATGCTCGCGTTCGTGGCCCTCGCCCGGGTCGCACCCGGACCGAAGATCAGGACCACGGCGATCGTGGACGTCGTGCTCTCCGCCGCGCTCGCCGTCGCGCTGGTTCTGCATCTGCTGCCGCGCTGAGCCCGGTTTGTCACATTTCCGCGTCTTCTGCCGTCCGGTGGATGGGCCGCGTCCGTGCGGTACGGGGAGGAGAAGTGATGACCGAGGTGCGCGAACGACGGGGGACGTCGGTGGCTGACCGTCTCGTGGTCGGTGTCGTCGTGCTCGTTGCGCTGGGCATGCTGGCGGCCGGGATCTGGTGCTGGGTGGCACCCGCTTCCTTCGCCGCGTTCACCAACTGGCCGGAGCACGAGCACTTCCTGCACGACGCCGGTGTGTTCCAGATGGGGATCGGGGTGATGCTGCTCGGCGCGCTCTGGTGGCGGGACGTGATCATCGTGGTGCTGGTGGGTGCGGTGTTCACCAACGCGCTGCACGCGCTGAACCACGCCCTCGACCTCGACCTGGGCGGCCGCGGCTCCGACCCCTGGCTCCTCGGGATCGTGGCGCTGCTCGCCCTGGCGGCCCTCGTCGTCCGGATACGCAGCCTGCGCCCGCGGGAGCGGACGGCGCGGTGAGTCTGGTCGTCGTGACGGGTGGGACCGGCACGCTCGGCCGGCGGGTGGTCGAGCGACTCGTGGCGGCGGACCGCCCGGTGCGGGTGGTGGGTCGGAGGCCGAACCCGGGCGGCGTGCCCGCGGGCGTGGAGTTCGTGCGGGCTGACCTGCGCCGCCGCACCGACGCCGACGTCGCCGTCGCAGGCGCGGCGGTCGTCGTCCACTGCGCCACGACCTACGGTCCGCGAGATGTCGAGCTGACGCGCAACGTGGTCGCCGCGGCCCGATCGGCCGGGCGGCCACACATCGTGGACGTGTCGATCGTCGGGATCGACCGGATCCCGATCTTCTACTACCGGGCCAAGCTGGAGGCGGAACGGCTGCTGGAGAGCTCCGGGCTGCCGTGGACGGTGCAGCGCGCCACGCAGTTCCACGACCTCGTCGCGCGGTTGCTCGACCTGCAGCGTCGCTCGCCGGTGATCGTGGTGCCGGCGGGCGTTCGGGTGCAGCCGGTCGACGTCCGCGACGTGGCCACCCGGCTCGCCTGCCTCGCCGACGGCGAGCCGGCCGGTCGCGTGGCCGACATCGGCGGCCCCGAGGTCCACGAGCTGCGCGAGCTGGCGGTGCTCTACCAGCGGGTGCTGGGCGGGCGTCGCCCGGTAGTTCCGATCAGGTTTCCCGGGGCGGCGATGCGCGCTTTCCGCGGTGGCGCCAACCTGGTTCCGGGAGCCGCCATGGCCGGCACGACCTTCAAGTCCTACCTGACGGAGCGCGAGTAAGCCCGCTCCGACGGCACACACGTCGTGGCCACCGTGCACACGTTCGGACATGTGTGCTGTGGCCAACCAGTGTGTGCCGTTGTCCGAATGCGCGGGTTGGGTCGGCTAGTTCGTCGCCTGGTCTGCTTCCAGCTGGGTTATCGCCCAGAGGGCCCACTCGTGCACGGCCTCGTACTGGCGCAGCCCGAACTCGGCGGCCAGCTGTCCGAAGCCCTCGGGTCCGCGGAAGGACGAGCCCTCGTGTGCTGCCCGGATCTCGCGCAGCTCCGCGGCGGCAGCAGCGGTGCTCTCCGCGACATGTGCGAGCACGATCTGGGCGTCAGCGGGGTCGAGCGCCGACAGGAGGAACATCCGCAGCACCTCCTCGTTGCGCACCTTCCCGCTGCTCTTGGGCGGCTGCAGCAACCAGGAACGCAGCTCCTCACGCCCGGCGGGGGTGACCGCGTAGGTGCGGCTGCCGCGCGCTCCCTCGGACGTCACCTCCACCAGGCCGCGCTCGGCCAGGCGTCCCAGTTCCGGATAGATGCTCGTGTGGCCGGCGTGCCATGCGTAGCGGCCGAGGGAGAGCTCGAAGGACTTCGTGAGCGCATAGCCGCTGGCCGGCTCGACGGCAAGCAGCCCGAGCAGGGCGTGCGACAGGGACATGCCGCAACCCTACCTTCCAGAATCGACATGTCAGCATTGACATGTCGCTACTGTGGTGTCAGAGTCGGTCCCGTTCGCGACGAAAGGGGCACACGATGACCACGGGCACCGTCCCGCTCTACCTGACCGGCCACATGGCTCCGGTTGCCGACGAGATCGAGGCGTACGAGCTGCCCGTAGCGGGCGCTCTGCCTCCCGAGCTCACCGGTCGCTACCTACGCAACGGCCCGAACCCGCTCCCGGGGGAGGACCCCGGGCACTGGTTCGGCGGCCACGGCATGCTCCACGGCATCCGGCTGCGGGAGGGGCGGGCCGAGTGGTACCGCAACCGGTGGGTGCGCACGGGCGCCCTCGCGGGCAAGCGGTACATACACGAGGACGGCACGATCGACCGCACTGCGGTGCACGCCAACACGCACGTGATCGAGCACTCCGGCCGGATCCTGGCGCTGGTCGAGAGCGGCTTCCCGTACGAGGTCACCGGCGAGCTGGACACCGTGGGCCCCGTCGACTTCGGCGGCAAGCTCACCACGGCGATGACCGCCCACCCCAAGGTCGACCCGGCCACCGGCGAGCTGCACTTCTTCGGCTACGGCGTGATGCCGCCCTACGTCACCTACCACCGGCTGTCCGCCGATGGGCAGCTCGTGCAGAGCACGCCGATCGAGGTGCCCGGGCCGACGATGATGCACGACTTCGCCATCACCGAGAACCATGCGATCTTCCTCGATCTCCCCATGACGTTCCAGCCGCAGCCGGGGATGCCCTTCGCCTGGGACGACGAGTACGGCGCCCGGCTGGGTGTCATGCCGCTCGCGCGGCCCGGCGAGGTGCGCTGGTTCGAGATCGACCCGTGCTACGTCTTCCACGTCGGCAACGCCCACGAGGACCCGACCGGCCGGATCGTGCTCGACCTGGCCCGCTACAGCCGCGACGCCATCGCGAACCTGTGGGAAGGCATCAGTGCCAAGCACCAACCCGCGGGCCCGGGCGCGGCGGCCGCCGTCACCGGTGTCGCCCGGATGAGCCGGTTCACCCTCGACCCCGACACGGGCACGGCGACCGTCGCCGAGCTCGACGAGCGCGGAGTCGAGTTCCCCACCGTGGACGACGACCGCGTCGGGCGTCCCTCGCGCTACCTCTACGCCGTGGCCGACTCGGGCGCCGGCACCGCCATCGTGCGGTTCGACGGGCAGCTCGGCACGACGACCGCCCACGAGCTGGGGCCGGACGTGGTCCCGGGCGAGGCCGTGTTCGTGCCCGCGAGCGGTGCGGACCGGGCGGAGGACGACGGGTGGCTGGTCTCGATCACCACCCGCCGCGACGGCAGCGCGTCGCAGCTGCTCGTGCTCGACGCCACGGACGTCGCGGGTGAGCCCGTCGCCGCGGTGACGCTGCCGCGCGGGGTCCCCGCGGGCTTCCACGGGTCGTGGATCCCCGACCCTGCCGCCTAGGAGCTGGGCTCAGTCCTGGGTGACCATCACCTTGACCGAGCCCACGGCGTCGGCCTGGGTGCGGAACGCCTCCTCGACGTGCTCGAGGGGCAGCCGGTGGGTGATCAGCGGCTGCATCCGCACCCGGCCCTGGCCGAGCAGCGAGAGGGCCTCGCGGAAGTCCTCCGAGGTGACGTTCGCGCTGCCGCGCAGCGTGATCTCGCGCTGCACGGCGAGCATCGCGTCGAGCTCTGCGCGGTGGTGGTAGAGCGCGACGAGCACGATGGTGCCGCGCGGCCGGACGAGGTCGACCGCGTGTGCCACCAGGGGCGCGGCGCCGCTCGCCTCGACGACGAGCGCCACCTCACGCTCGCCGAGATGCTCACGAAGTCCGTTGCGGACGGCGTCGAGCCCGCCTGCGCCGTCGAGGGTGACCATGCCGAGGCGGGCACCCACCTCGCGCCGCAGCGGGGAGAGATCCACCCCGATGACGGGGCCGGCGCCCGCGGCCAGCAGGATCTGGCCGACCTGGAGCCCGATCGTGCCGAGCCCGAGCACCACCGCGGGCTCACCGACCTGCGGCTGCGCCTGCCGGACGGCGTGCGCGGCCACCGCGGTCGGTTCGATCAGGGCGCCATCCGTGAACTCGGCGTTGTCGGGGAGCCGGTGCACGTTGCCGCCGAGCAGGGCGTCGGGGATGCGCAGCCGCTGGGCGAACGCGCCGGGCAGGCCGAAGGCGATGCTGCGGGTGGTCCAGACCTCGCACAGGTGGCGGGCGCCTGCGAGGCAGCGGCGGCAGCGTCCGCACGGCTGGATGGGCAGGCCGGTGAGCCGGTCGCCCACGGCGATGCCGTCGACCTCGGACCCGACGTCGAGCACGGACCCCGCGAACTCGTGGCCCATGATCTGTCCGTCGCGGGTGTGCTGGCCCGACCGGAACGCGTGCAGGTCGGATCCACAGACACCGCACGCCCGCACGTCGAGCACGACGTCCCGAGGCCCGGCGACCGGGTCGGGCACCTCCTCGAGCGGCATCCGCCCGGCACCCCTGAACACCCCGGCGAGCATGTCGGCCCCCTTTGGTCGATTCCCGGTCGGGGATGCTAGGCCCCGGCCCGAACTTCGGGCGCCGACGCGCGCGAATCGGCAGGAAGCGGTGCGCGCAGAGCCAGGCTGTGAGGATCACGACAGGCTGTGCGCGCATCGACAAGTTCGGCCGCACGCATCGCCAAGCCGCTCCGTCCGGCAGAACGAGGGGCCCCCGGGTGGTTGAACACGTTCGGGCGGTGGGTCAGTCTGGCGGGGAGCCGGCAGATCGGGCGTAGCGCCGGCACGCGATGGTGCAGAGAGAGGGGCGGGGCAATGACTGCCTTGTCGTCGGACGAGTCGATGCCGGCTGGCTATGAGCCATCCACGGGCGAGCGCTGGCAGGTCGGTGGCGGGCCACAGGGCAACGCTGATCGACAGGCCGATCGACAGGCCGAGTGGGAGGACGTCCTTGCGGCCACGCACGTGGCGTTCGACGTGCGGCTGCCCGATTCCGACGCCGGCGGGTTCGCGGGCACGGTGCAGCGGCACCGGCTGGGAGCGCTGCACCTGGTCGACTGCGTCTGCACGCCGTTCGCGGGGCAGCGCAGCACCTCCGTGATGGGTGGCACGGGCGAGGACTCGATCGGCCTGCAGATGGTGATCCGCGGCGCGGAGCGTGTGTTCCGCTCGCGCACGCAGCAGCACGTGCTGGAGGCCGGCGCCGTCGGCATGTGGGACGGATCGCGCGCCGTGGGCGTGGAGGTCGTCGAGCCGTTCACGAAACGCACGCTCATCTTCCCCAAGGAGATGGTGCACGCCGTCAGCCCACGTTTCGCCGACGTCGAGTCGCTGCCGTGGCTCGCCGAGCGGCCCGGCACCCGGCTGCTCGTGCGCTATGTCAACGCGCTCGCCGCGGAGCTGCCCGGCCTGGACGAGCGCACGGCCACCGCCGCCGCCGACGTCGTACTGGAACTGTTGCGGGCGGTCGTGGAGCCAGAGCTTCCGCAGGCGCGCACGGCCCGGCGCGAGGCCCTGCGTGCCCGCGCCCGCCGTTACGTCCGTGCCAACCTCACCGATCAAGCACTCGGGCCGGAGTCGATCGCCAGGGCGCTCTCGGTGTCGCTGCGCACCCTGCACGCCGTGTTCGAGGACACCGACGAGTCGGTGGCCGCGCTGGTTCGGCGCGCCCGGCTGGCGCGCTGCCGTGAGGACCTCGCGGAACCGACGGCAGGCTCGATCACCGAGATCGCCTTCCGCTGGGGATTCTCCGATGCCACCCATTTCTCGCACGCGTTCAAGCGCGAGTACGGGATGGCCCCGCGTGATGTCCGGCGAGCGGCGACCGGCGGTGTCCGCGCCACTGCGCGGATCGGCAAGTAATCCGGCGCGCAGCCGATGGCCTGACCCGATGCCCGGGATCCAGGCTTCCTCCTCGTACCGCGGAGCCGGGGGGCCGCCGAAATGTGACGAGGAGAGTGGACGATGCGGTTGCGATCGACCCGGGTCGTAGCGGCTGTCTCCGCGGTGTTGTGCGCGACGTTGATCGCCGCGTGCGGCGCGGTGGGCGCGAACACGCGGGGCGCCGCGGACGACGCCACGAGAGTGCGCCAGCTGGACCCCTACGGTGCTGATCTCGCGGCAGAGGGGACGCCCAAGTCCGGCGGCAACCTGATCATCGGCAACGACCGGGAGATCGTCAGCTTCGACCCGGCCCGGCAGAACGGCAACGTCGCCGCCCAGGCGATCTACGACCTGCTGTTCCGGATCGGGCCGGACGGCACCGTGCAGCCGTGGATGGCGTCCTCGATCGACACGGCCGACAACGGCCTGACCTGGCGACTCGGTCTCCGGGATGGCGTCAAGTTCTCCGACGGCACCCCGCTCGACGCCGACGCGGTGATCATCAACACCCAGCGCCACATCGACAAGGCGACCTCGCCGGCCCACGCGTACGCCGACCAGATCGCGTCGATGCGCGCGGTCGACCCGCTGACCGTCGAGTTCACCCTCAAGGCGCCGCTCGGCGACTTCCCCGTCTTCTTCGCTCAGGCGTTCAACGCCGGGTCGCTCGGAATGATCGTCTCGCCTGCCGCGATCGCTCAGTACGGCGACGACATCGCGAACCACCCGGTCGGTGCCGGCCCGTTCGTGATGGACAGCTGGATCCGCGACAACAAGATGATCCTGAAGAAGAACCCGAACTACTGGCGCACAGGGCAGCCCTATCTCGACTCGATCGAGTTCCGGCCGCTGCCCGACACCGAGACCCGCTACTCGACGATGCAGAACGGCGACGTCGACATGATCTACGGCGGGTACAACAACGAGCTGGTGCGTGCGTTCGCCAACCCGAACATGAAGGTCTACTACGGGCCGGGCAACGGCGGGTTCTTCTTCTACTTCAACTTCCAGCAGAAGCCGTTCGACGACAGGCGCATGCGTGAGGCCGTGGTCCGGGCGGTCGACCTGAACGCACTGGGCGCGAGCCAGTACATGGGCCAGCTGATCGGCGCCGACGGCCTCTTCCAGGACGACAGCCCGTATCACAGCCCGGAGGCCTCCGCCGCCTGGCCGGCGTACGACCCGGAGAAGGCCAAGCAGCTCGTCCAGGACTATGTGGCCTCCGGCGGTAAGGCGTCCTTCGCCTTCAGTACCAGCCGCAGTGAGGTCTCGCTCGGCGAATTCGTGCAGGCGCAGATGGCAGCCGTCGGCATCACCGTCGAGCTGCGGTTCTACGACCTCGCCGAGTTCACCTCGCGGGTGATCCAGAGCGGTGACTTCAATCTGATCAGCTGGGTCAACACCTTCGACTACCCCTACCCCGGGGCTGCGCGGCTGCTCCGCTCCGACGGCAACGTCAACTACGGGAAGTACTCCAACCCCGAGGTCGATCGGCTGCTCGACGAAGCGGGCGCCACCACCGACGCCGCGAAGCGCGCGAAGGACTACCAGCAGGTGGAGCTGCTGTCCAACCAGGACATCGCGGTGGCGTGGATGAGCCGCAGCTACCTCTCGACGATCACCAAGCCCGACGTCAAGGGCGTGGACCGGTACCTCTCGCGCGACCTGTTCTACGGGTCGCTCTGGCTGGACCGGTGACGGACGGGCGCGACCGCGCAAGAGGAGAGCGGATGAGGGACGGGCAGTGAGCGAGCTTGCGAGCGAATCGTCGGCCATGAGCGAGCGCAGCGAGGGCACGCGATGAGTGCCGACAGCGGGCTCGAGGTGCGGATGCCGCGCCTGTCGGAGTCGATGTCCGAGGGCACGATCGTCCGGTGGCTCCACGCCACGGGTGCCGAGGTCGAACGCGGCGACGAGCTGGCGGAGATCGAGACCGACAAGGCGATGGTGAGCTTCGAGGCCGACGCGGGCGGGATCCTGGAGATCCTGGCCGAGGAGGGCGCGACGCTCCCGGTCGGCGCGGTGATCGCACGGGTGGGCGGCACGGCCCCCGCGACCGGCGCGGTGCAGCGAGCTGTCGCCCCCGAGGCGCCCGCAGCGGTGGCCGCGGACCCTGCGCCGGCCGCGCCACCGCCGGCGGAGCGGACAAGGCGGATACCGACATCCCCGCTGGCCCGGCGCCGGGCGAAGGAGCTGGGCGTCGACCTCGCCGACGTGCAGGGGACCGGGCCCGGCGGACGGATCGTGCGAGCGGACATCGAGGCGGTGGCGGCGGCCGGGAAACCGGCAGGGGCGGCAACGAACGGAGTCGCCCCAGCGCCTCCGGCGGCCCCGGCAGGTGCCCCCGCTCGACCGGCCCCCGCTGCGGTGGCCGGCGAGAACGGTTCCGACGTGCGCGGACCCGTCACGGTCGTTCCGCTCTCGCGGGCCCGGCAGCTGACGGCCGACCGCATGAGCGAGTCGGCTCGCACCGTGCCGTCCTTCCCGCTCACCGCCGAGGTCGACATGACCCGGGCGCTGGAGCTGCGCGCCGGCATCGCCGAGCTGGGGGAGGGCACGGTCGTCCCGACGGTCACCGACCTCGTCGTGGCGGCCTGCGGCCGGGCGCTCCGCGAGCATCCGCGCGTGAACGCCTCCTACCGGGAGGGCACGGTCGCGATGTTCGGGCGCGTCAACATCGGTGTCGCCGTGGACGCGACCGACGCGCTGCTGGTGCCGACGATCACCGACGTCGACGCCCGCTCGCTCGGCTCCATCGCCGTGCGCACCCGTGAGCTGGCCGACCTGGCCCGCGGCGGGCAGATCGGCCCGGCCGACCTGGAAGGCGCCACGTTCACGGTGTCCAACCTGGGCATGTTCGGCGTCACCGTCTTCGAAGCGGTGATCAACCCGCCACAGGCGGCGATCCTCGCGGTCGGCGCACTGCGGCGGCTGCCGCGCGAGGTCGGCGGCGAGCTCCAGGTCCGCCCGATCCTCACCCTCACCCTCACCAGCGACCACCGCGTGCTCGACGGGGCGGAGTCGGCGCGGTTCCTGCGCCGCCTCGTCGAGCTGCTGGAACGGCCGCTCGCATTGCTGCTCGACCACCCGACGACGAGTGAGGAGAGTGCATGAGCGTCGACATCCTGGGCGCCTACTGGACCACCGCAGGTCCCGTCCAGATCCGAACCGGCCGCGAGTGGAGCCTGTTCGACTGGCCCGACCGCTGCGCCGAGGCCAAGCGCGTGGGCATGAGCGGCCTGGGGATCTGGCACACCGACCTGGAGCACCTGCTCGAGCGCTACAGCCTGGCGGAGATCAAGCAGATCTTCGACGACAGCGGGCTGCGGGACCTCGAGCTGGAGTTCCTCAACGACTGGTTCGTCCCGCCGGGCGACGAGAAGCGCGTCGCGTCCGACGGTCAGCGCGACCTGCTGTTCGAGGCGGCCGCGGCGCTCGACGCCCACCACATCAAGATCGGGAACCTGGCACGCACGCCGGCGACCGTCGAGCGGCTCACCGAGGCGTTCGGCGAGCTGTGCGCCGATGCCGCGAACCGGCACGGCGCGCCGCTGACCTACGAGTTGATGCCCTTCGACATCAACGCCGCGTCGCTGGAGGCGGTGCTGCGGATCGTGGTCGGAGCGGGTGCCCCCAACGGCGGCATCGCGATCGACACCTGGCACCTCGGCAAGATGCACATCGTGCCCGACGAGCTGCGTGCGATCCCGCCGGAGTACATGACCTACGTCGAGCTGTCGGACGGCATGCAGGAGAACATGCCCGACCACAGCCAGGAGACGACCCGGTTCCGGCGCCTGCCGGGCGAGGGTGAGTTCGACATCCCCGGCTACGTCCGGGTGCTCGCCGACATCGGCTACACGGGCCCGTGGGGCGTCGAGGTGCTGTCCGACGCGCTCCGGGAGCTGCCCATGCCGGAGATGTTCCAGCGGACCGTCGACACGGCCGTCGACCAGATCGAGAAGGGGTTGAAGCCGTGAGCGGCCTCCCATCAGAACGGCTCGTCGAGCTGTACACGCAGATGGTGCGCATCCGCGAGTTCGAGGAGCGGGTCAAGCGCACCTTCGCCGAGCACCCCGGCGTGATCCGTGGGCACACCCACCTCGCCGACGGCGCGGAGGCGTCGATCGTCGGGTCGATCGCTGCGATCGGTGAGGGTGACCAGCTGATGGCCACCTACCGCTGCCACGGCTACCCGATCGCCCTGGGCAGCGACACCGCCGCGATGATGGCGGAGATCTACGGCCGGTCCACCGGCACCTGCAAGGGCTACGGCGGCTCGATGCACCTCGCCGACCCGGCCCGCGGCTTCCTGGGAACCTCCGGGATCGTCGGTCAGAACATCCCGCAGGGCACGGGCGCGGCCTACGCGGCGCAGCTTCGCGGGCGCGGCGAAGTGGTGCTCACGTTCTTCGGCGACGGCGCGTCCAAGCAGGGCGCCTTCCACGAGTCGCTGAACATCGCCGCGGTCTGGAAGCTGCCGGTCATCTTCATCATGGAGAACAACAGCTTCTCCGCGACCGTGCGCACCGAGCAGGAGGACGCCAACGCGGCGGCGGGCGAGCCGCTGTCGATGAAGGCGAAGGCCTACTCGATCCCCGGTGTCACGATCGACGGCTCGGACGTGCTCGCCGTGCACGAGGCGGTGTCGACCGCCGTGGCGCGTGCGCGTGCCGGGGACGGGCCGACGCTGATCGAGTCGCGCGTCTACCGGCTGTCGGCGCACGGCAACTCGATCGCCCCGCCCGGGGTGCCGCTGCACTACCCGGAGCACGAGGCCATCTCGAAGTACGGCGCCGTGGAGGAGTACGAGGCCGCCAAGCGCGGCGACCCCATCCCGCGGCTGCGCGCCCACCTCGTCGAGATCGGGGCACTCACCGCAGAGCGCGCCACCGAGATCATCGAGGCGGCGCAGGCGGAGATGCAGCACGCCGTCGAGTTCGGTCTCAAGAGCCCCTACCCCGAGCCCCACGAGGCGCTCGCCTACGTCCACGCCTGAGGAGGTGTCCACGATGACGAGTGAGACGACCCGCGAGATCACCTACATCGCCGCGATCATGGAGGCGATTCATCAGGAGATGGCCCGCGACGAGGACGTCGTGCTGTTCGGGCAGAGCGTCGGCAACAACCCCGAGGACCCGTTCGTCCAGGCGTACGGGGACGGCCGGGTGCGTGTGACCCCGATCTCCGAGACGGCCGAGATCGGCATGGCCGCCGGTGCGGCGCTCGCCGGCAAGCGGCCGGTGGTCGACTGCACGATGGCCGAGTTCCTGCTGGTCGCGATGGACCAGGTGGTCAACGAGGCCAACCGGTTCCACTACATGAGCGGCGGCCGGGTCACCGCACCTCTCGTGCTCAAGGCCGGCTACGGCTTCACGGCGGGATGGGCGGGCCAGCACACCGGCTCGATCTATGGGATGTTCATGGGCGTGCCGGGGCTCAAGGTTGCGCTCCCGGCCACCCCCGCCGACGCCAAGGGCCTGATGGCCACGGCGATCCGCGACGACAACCCGGTGCTGTTCCTGCACCACTACCTGCTGACCCTCGAGAACGGCCCGGTGCCCGAGGGCGAGCACCTCGTGCCCTTCGGCCAGGCGGTCGTCCGCCGCGAGGGTGCCGACGTCACGCTCGTGGCCACCGGCTGGACCGTCGGCCACGCCCTGCGTGCGGCCGAGCAGCTTGCCGCCGAGGGGGTGAGCGCCGAGGTGATCGACCCTCGCACGATCGCTCCGCTGGACACCGCCACGGTGCTGGAGTCGGTGGCCAAGACCGGCCGGCTCGTGCTCGTCGACCAGGCAACCCGGCACTCGTCGGTGTCGTCCGTGATCGCCGCGGAGGTGGCCGAGCACGGGTTCTCGTCGCTGCGGGCGCCGATCGTGCAGGTCACGGCCCTGGACGCGTCGATCCCGTACTCGAAGCCGATGGAGGACTACATCCTCCCGGACGAGAACAAGATCGTCACCGCCGTCCGGAAGGTGCTCGGAGCGGGAGTCGTGGCCTGACGTGAGCGGAACGCCGAGCCCGGAACAGCTCCGGGACGCCCTGCGCCTCATGTGGCGGATCCGGGCCATGGAGGAGCGCGTCGGGCAGCTCAAGCGGGCGGGGGAGGTACACGGCCTCATCCACCTGTCCGTCGGGCAGGAGGGCGTGGCCGCCGCCGTCTGCGGTCAGCTGCGCGACGACGACGCCGTCTACAGCGGGCACCGCGCGCACGGGCACGCCCTGGCCAAGGGCGCGCCGCTCCCGGCGGTGCTGGCCGAGCTGATGGGCCGGGTCGACGGGCTGTGCAAGGGGCTCGGCGGGTCGATGCACCTGGTGGACGTCGAGCACGGGCTGCTCGGCGCCACCGGTGTGGTCGGCGGCAACATCCCGATGGCACTGGGCAGCGCGCTCGCTGCCCGGATGCGTGGCAGCGACGCCGTCGCCGTGGTGTTCTTCGGCGACGGCGCGGTGCAGGCGGGGCAGTTCAACGAGTCGATCAACATCGCGACCCTGTGGAAGCTGCCCGTGGTGTTCGTGTGCGAGAACAACGGTTTCGCCGAGTTCAGCCCGCGCTCGTCACACACCAACGTCGAGCGCGTGAGCGACGTCGTCGCCCCGTACGACCTGCCGCGCGAGACGGTGGACGGCAACGAGCTCGCCTCGGTCTGGACGGTCTTCGGGCGCATGCTCGCGGCCGTCCGGGCGGGGGAGGGGCCCGCGCTGCTGGAGTGCCTCACCCACCGGCTGCGCGGACACTACGAGGGAGACCCGGACCGCTACCGCGAGGCCGTTTCCAAGGCCGAGTGGCAGGAGAAGGACCCGATCCTGCGGCTGCAGCGCCAGGGCGCCGCGGACGGCTGGCTCGCCGAGGGTGACCCGGCGGAGCTGGAGGCGGCCGCGCGGGCCGAGGTGGACGAGGCCGTCGAGGCGGCCCGGCGCAGTCCGTTCCCCGATGAGGCGCTGGCGGCGTCGCTGGTGCGGGCCGGAGGTATGTCATGAGTGACACGCACGAGACGACCTACGCCGCGGCGGTCGCCGGCGCGATCGGTGACGCGATGCGCGTCGATCCGACCGTGTTCGTGATCGGCGAGGACGTCACGGCGGGTGGCCCGTTCACGACGACGGCCGGGCTCGCCGACGAGTTCGGCATCGAGCGCGTGCTCGACACCCCCATCAGCGAGGCCACGATCTGCGGGATCGCCGTCGGGGCGGCGCAGTCGGGCCTGCGGCCGGTGCTCGAGATCATGTACATCGACTTCATCACGCTTGCGCTGGACCAGCTGGTCAACCAGGCGGCGAAGGCGCACTTCATGTCCGGCGGCCAACTGACCGTCCCGATGGTGCTGCGTACGCAGGGCGGCGCGGGCCATCGGTCGGGGGCGCAGCACTCCCAGAGCATGGAGAGCTGGCTGACCCACGTCCCGGGCCTGACGGTGGTGATGCCCAGCCGGGCCGTCGACGCGGCCGGGCTGCTGGCCAGCGCGATCGCCGACCCCGGACCCGTGGTGGTGGTCGAGAACAAGACGCTGTACTTCCGCAAGGAGACCGTGCCGGTACACGTCGAGCCGGTTCCGATCGGGAAGGCGGCGATCCTGCGCCCCGGCCGTGACGTCACCGTGGTTGCGCTGTCGCGGCTGGTGCACGAGGCGCTTGCCGCTGCCGAGGAACTCGCCGCCGAGGGCATCGAGGTCGAGGTGATCGACCCGCGCACGCTCGTGCCGCTCGACCTGGAGACGATCCTGGAGTCGGTCGGGCGCACCAACCGGCTGGTCGTGGCCCACGAGGCCGTGCAGCACGGCGGGTTCGGGGCCGAGATCGCCGCCGCGGTGCAGCACGCCGGGTTCGACGATCTCGACGCCCCGATCGAACGGGTCGGCGCGCCGTTCCAGCCGATCCCGGTCAGCCCGCCGCTGGAGGACGCGTACCTGCCGGGAGCAGCCGAGGTGCGGGCGGCCGTGCTCGCGACCCTCGGCCGCAGAGGTTAGGCCTCACGTGGCGCCGATCACCTGACCCGTCCATTTCTGGCTGATCGCGGCGTACGTTCCGTCGTTCTGCGCGATGTTCAGCCACTGGTCGACCCATTGCTGCAGGGCCGGGTCGCTCTGCGGGATCAGATAGGCCTTCTGCTCGAAGGTGAAGGGATGGTCGATGCTTTCCCCGCAGAGTTGCGGGTTCGCCTTCGTCTCATACCTGATCTCGCTGGCATCGGTGAACATGGCATCTGCCTTGTTGGCAACGACCTGTCCGAAGATGGTGTTGTTGTCCGGATAGTTCACGATGCTGGCGTGGTGGATGTTCGCCTTGTCGAAATCGGCGTTCGTGCCGTCCGGGTTCACGACGACGCGCACCCCCGGCCGGTCGATGTCGGCGAGCGTCCGATATTTCGAACTGTCGGCGCAGCGGACGATGGCCGCCTTGCCGTCACGCAGGTAGGGCGTGCTGTAGAGCGCCTGCTTCGCCCGATCGAGGGTGACGGTGATTCCGCCCATCGCCATGTCGCAGCGGGTGCCCAGATCCTTCATCATCGTGCCCCAGGTCGTCGGGACGACGTCCAACTTGACGCCCAGGCGCTTTGCCATGTCCTGGGCCATGTCGATGTCAATTCCGCTCCATTGACCCTGCGGATCGCGATAGGTGAACGGGCGGTAGTCGCCGGTGCTGCAGACCCGCACGGTGCCTTGCTGGACGATGTGATTCACGTCGGGCGCTGGTGCGGGTGCCGCGGCCGGAGCCGCCGAACTGCATGCTGTGCCGAGCGTCGCCACGATCACGGCCGCTGCCCCGAGCGTGCAAATACGCCACGGACTTTTCATGGCTCCGACACCTACCAGCAGATCGAGGTGGCGGCTCCGTCAATGAACAGCGCAATTCGGGTCGCGGTACGCGGGCGAGGCCCGCACCTGGGGATCCATCGATTGTGACATCGGCCACTGGCTCGTTCGGTGGACCGCTGGAGGTTATGACGTCGGAACGGTCGGGAATGGGCTCGATCGTCGTGATGTCGCGCGGCGCGGGTGTGTCGCGCCACTCGACCCGGGGCGGCCACTTCAGCGGCGTAAAATAGGTAGCATTGCCAACTAGGAGCGAGCACTTACGGGCTTGCTGTTCTCCGACTCTCCTCCGAGGAGTTCCCAGCAGTGACCAATGTGGTCCCTTCCGGTACGAAGGGGGTCGGCTTCCGCTCGGAGCGCGGACCGGTCCTCATCGCGGTGATGCTGAGCACGGGTCTCGTGGCGCTCGACAGCACGATCATCGCCACGGCGGTCCCCTCGATCGTCACCGACCTCGGCGGCTTCGAGCAGTTCCCCTGGCTGTTCTCGATCTACCTGCTCACCCAGGCCGTGACCGTCCCGCTCTACGGCAAGTTCGCCGACGTGCTGGGCCGCAAGCCGGTGATGCTCTTCGGCATCGCGGTGTTCCTGCTCGGCTCGGTGCTCTGTGGCGCGGCGTGGAGCATGCCGGTGCTGATCATCTCGCGGGCCATCCAAGGCATCGGGGCCGGAGCCGTCCTGCCGATCAGCATGACCATGGTCGGTGATCAGTACACGGTGGAGGAACGGGCGAAGGTGCAGGGCTACCTCGCCAGCGTGTGGGCGATGGCGTCCGTGATCGGCCCGACGCTCGGCGGGATCTTCGCCGAGTACCTGACGTGGCGGTGGATCTTTTTCGTCAACGTCCCGGTCGGTGCGGTCGCCGTGGTGGTGCTCGTCCTGAGGTTCACGGAGAGCGTCGAGCGACGCAAGCACCGCATCGACTACATGGGCGCCGCACTGCTCACCCTCGGCTGCTCGTTGCTGATCCTCGGGCTGCTGGAAGGCGGCGTGGCCTGGCGATGGGGCTCGGTCGAGAGCATTCTGATCTTCGTGGTCAGCGCGGTGATGCTGATCGGTTTCGTGCTGGTGGAGCGGCGGGCTGCCGAGCCCGTGGTGCCGCTGTGGGTGTTCAGCAAGCGCACGCTGGTGGGTGGGAACCTCGTCTCCCTGATCATCGGAGCCCTGCTGATCGGCATGAGCTCCTACCTCCCCACCTTCGCCGAGGGCGTCATGGGCACCGGTGCGCTCGTCGCCGGCCTGACGCTGGGGGCGCTCACCGTCGGGTGGCCCCTCGCGGCCTCCCAGGCGGGGCGCTTCTACATGCGGATCGGCTTCCGTGACACCGGTCTGATCGGGAGCGTCCTCGTCGTGATCGGGGCGCTGCTGGTGGCATTGCTGCCGATCGGGTCCACGGTGTGGCAGGCCGCAGGCGCGGGCTTCGTGCTCGGACTCGGACTCGGCCTCTCCTCGGTCCCCACCCTCGTGGCCGTGCAGTCGACCGTCGGGTGGAACCGGCGTGGCGTGGTGACCGGCACCAACATGTTCAACCGCTCGATGGGCAGCGCCGTCGGGGTGGCGGTCTTCGGAGCGATCGCCAACACCACTCTCGCGAACCGTTTCGCACACCCGCCTGCGGCTGTGGCCGGGCAGCTGCCGCCCAGTGCCGACGCCACCAGCCTCGTGTTGGGTGGGCACCCCGACCCCGCATCACCGGTCGACGCTTTCGTCCGCGAGGCCCTCTACGCCGCCACGCACCAGGTCTTCGTGGTGATGTTCGTGGTCAGCATCCTGACCGTGGGGGCCACTCTGCTGATGCCCCGCCGGACGGCGCAGCTGACGTTCGCCGAGGACGCTCAGGTGCGCGAGGAATCGCCCAGCGTCCCGACCGCCTGCACGCAGAGCCAGCGCTCCGCCTCGTCGTAGGGCCATCCGCAGTCCTTGACGAGCGTGCGCCACGCGGTGAGCCCGAAGCAGAACCACAGCCGGTCCGCCGCCGCGCCGACGTCCAGGCCTGGCGCCAGGAGGCCGTGCCCGTGGAGGTGCTCGGCGACCCGCCGTAGCGTCTCCCGGTAGTACTCCGTGGCTTGGCGCCAGATGTCCTCGGCCGTCTCGTGGCTCGCCATCGAGGAGAACAGGATGTCGAGCGTCTCCTGGTGCGTCTCCTGGCCCCGGCGGGTGCCGCGGGCGAGCTCTCGCATCGCCGACTCGAGATCCTCGGTCTCCAGGATCGCGGCGAGCGTCTCCTGTGCTCCCGACGTGTGCACGGCCGCGGTCAGCAGCTCGCTGAGGATGTCCGCCTTGGTGCCCGCACTCGCGTAGACCGTCTTCACCGCGATGTGAGCCCGGCCGGCGATGTCGGCCACGGTGACGCGGGCGTACCCGTGGGCCGCGAACAGCTCGCGGGCCGCCGTGAGGATGTCGCGACGGGTTGCGGCTGCGTCGGTCTCCCTGCGGACGGAGCGGTAGGGGCGCGTCGGCGGCATGCGCCCATTTTACGGTGAGGCGTACGGTATTGATTGCAGGTGCACTCACCTCAATGTGGATGCATGCCGAACCGGGGAGGGTTCCTTGATCAACGCGTCGCCCGAGCGTGCCGAAGGGCTGCGGTTGTACGACGAGCTGCTGGCCGTGCACACGATCCTGCGGCGGGGGTCGGCGCTGCTCGTGGAGTCCTTGGGAGCGCTGGCGGCGGGCCGGCGTGTCCATCTGGGCACCCTCGTCGCCGTGGCGCGCTGGCACACCGCCTTCCTGCACCATCACCACCACAGCGAGGACGAGCAGTTCTGGCCGTTGCTGCGGGAGCTGTTCCCTGCGTCCGCCGAGGACCTGAGCCGTCTCACCGCCGAGCACGCGGAGCTCGACGCCGAGCTGAAGGTCCTCGGCGAGGCGATCGACGCGATCGGCGCCCTCATGGGGAACGCTGCTGCCCGCCAGGTCGCCGCCCGCCATGTCGCCGAGCTCACGGCCCACTCGTCCGCGGTGGTCTGTCACGAGGCGCTCGTCGCGCATCTCGACGACGAGGAGCCCGTGCTGCACACGCTCTTCCCGCAGGTCTCCCCGGACCGCATTCGACGGCTGCGCGCCGCGATCGTGGCGGCCGCGCCCAAGTCGGGTCCCGATCTCGTCCTCGGGCTGCTCGCCGACCCGGAGCCCGCCCCGGGCTACGCGGACATCACCCAGAACTTCCCGGCGCCCGTGCGCTGGTTGCGTCCGGTGCTGCTGGCGCGGTACCGCTCACGGCGACGCGCGCTCGGCGTGGGATAGTCCGATCACGGACGATCCGAAACCGGGGCGGCGCGATCCGATCACTCGGCGTTACAGTGGACTGGTGTCCGATCCGCGAGGTTTGCCCGGCCCTTCAGCCCCTGAATCCTCGTCCCGTATGACGATCATGCCGTACGCTGAGCGGGTGACTGAAGCGGGAACCGGGCAGGTGGCAAGTCTTGCCGCGCAGATCGGCCGCGTGGCCGCGCCACTGCGCAGCCAGGTGCTCGATGTGCTCCGTGAGGCCATCCTGACTTTCCGCTTCGCGCCCGGACAGCGTCTGATCGAGCGCGAGCTGATCGACCTCACCGGGGTCTCCCGCACCACCATCCGGGAGGTGCTGCGCGAGCTGGCCGCCGAGGGACTGGTCAAGACCATCCCGCAGAAGGGCGCCATCGTCGTCTCGCTCTCCCCGGAGGAGGCCGAGGAGCTCTACGAGCTCCGCGAGGTCCTCGAAGGCCACCTCGCGAAGAAGTTCGTCGAGCGCGCCACGGATGCCCAGGTGGTGGCCCTGCGCCGGGCGTTCACCCAGCTCGAGAACGTGGTCGACCGGCAGGAGGGCACGCTGGCCGTGCTCAAGGCCAAGGACGTGCTCTACGAGCTGCTGCTTGCAGGCGCCGGCAACTCCGCGTTGCGGGCGAGCCTCTCGCAGCTGCACGCGCGGGTGAGCCTGCTGCGGGCCAGCTCGCTCTCGTCGGGTCCCGGCCGGCCGCCGGAGGCGGTGGTCGAGCTGCGCGCGCTGGTCGAGGCCGTCGAGGCCAGGGACGCCCAGGTCGCCGCCGACGCCATGGTGTCGCACGTCCGTGCCGCCGCCCGGGCCGGTATCGAGGCCGTGCGCACGTCGTCGCATTCCCTGCTGGCCACCAGCCGCTGACGTCTTCCGTTCCCCCTCAGCTGTTCGGCTCGAAGGAGAGTAGGCAATGGCACACGTCCACGGGAGCCACCACATCACCCTGTCGGTCGGATCGGCGCAGGAAGACGTCGACTTCCACGTCGGCACGCTGGGGATGCGGTTCATCAAACGCACCGTCCTGTTCGACGGCTCCTTGCCGATCTACCACCTCTACTACAGCAACGCCGCAGGCGACCCGAGCTCCGTGGTCACCACCTTCCCCTTCCGCCAGGCCGGGCTCATGGGCAGGCGGGGCACCAACCAGGCCCGGGAGGTGCACCTGGCGGTGCCGTCGGGCTCGCTCGACTACTGGCAGGAGCGGCTCTCGGGCCGTGGTGTCGAGGTGGAGAACGCCGAGGTGCTCGACCAGCGCCGGCTGCTCTTCCGGCACCCCACGGGCATCGAGTACGCCCTGGTGGGAGTCGAGGGCGACAGCCGCGTCGGGTGGACCGAGGGCGGCGTTGCGCAGGAGCACGCGATCCACGGCATCTACGGCGTCGGCGTCCACGTGGCCAACCCGGAGAACATGGTCGAGTTCCTCTCCGACTCCTTCTACGGCAAGTCCCTGGTGGAGGAGGGCGACCGGGTCGTGCACCAGGTCGGGCAGCCGAGCCAGGGTGGCTCCGTCGAGCTGGTGGTCAACCGCACGGACGAGCCGGGCACCTGGCGCTACGGCGAGGGCACCATCCACCACTTCGCGTGGAACGCCCAGACCCTGGAGAACCAGGACGCGCTGAAGTTCGAGATCGAGGGTGTCGGCTACACCGACATCTCCGAACTCAAGGACCGCAAGTACTTCAAGTCCGTCTACGTGCGCACGCCCGGAGGAGCGCTCTTCGAGCTCGCGGTCACCCACGCCGAGGGCGGCTGGACGTGTGACGAGTCGCCGCAGGAGCTGGGATCGAAGTTCCAGCTTCCCGATCAGTTCGAGGCCCGCCGCGCCGAGCTCCTCGACCAGCTCGAGCCGATCCAGGTGGCGGCGGACGACTGAGCCGGCCGGCCGCTCGGCCGCGGCGTCCGGTCCATTCCCCGCGTGTCACGGAACCCCGCGTTGTGGGTGCTCGTCTGATTGTCATACAGTCAGGTGAGCATTCGCGGTGAGGGGTGGGGTATGCCGGAGCAATCCCTGAGGGGCCGGGTCGCCGTCGTCACGGGAGCTGCCGGCGGGATCGGCGGCGCCACTGCGGCGCGGCTGTCCCGTGCAGGCGCCTCCGTCGTCCTGGTCGATCTCGACGGCGACGCGGCGGCGCAGTTCGCCGCCGGACTCGACGGCGACGCGATCGGCGTGCAGGCGGACGTGTCGCGCGAGGAGGACGTCGAGCGCTACATGGATGCCGCGGTGGAGCGGTTCGGGCGGGTCGATCTCCACCACCTCAACGCCGGGATCCCGGGCTCGCCCACGGCGCTGCCCGACCTGGCCGTCGAGGAGTTCGACCGGGTGATCGCGGTGAACATGCGGGGGACGTTCCTGGGGCTGCGGGCAGCGTTTCGCCAGTACGTCCTGCAGGGTGGAGGCGGTGCGATCGCCGTCACGGGCTCCATCGCCAGCCTGCGGGGCAGCTCGGACCTGCTGCCCTACCACGCCTCGAAGCACGGGGTGCTCGGCCTGATGCGCAACGCCGCGGTCTACGGCGGTCCGCTGGGCGTGCGGGTCAACGCCGTGGCGCCCGGCATCGTGCCCACCGCGCTCTTCGGCTCCGCGGGTGGTCCCGGGGGCAGCGCCGACATGGTGCAGCGCGCCTCGACCACCCCGATGCGCCGGGCGGGCACGCCCGAGGAGATCGCATCCGTCGTCGCCTTCCTGCTGAGCGACGACGCCGCTTACATCACCGGTGAGGTGGTGTCGATCGACGGGGGCGCCTCGATCGTGAACAGCGTGCGGCCCTCCGGCGGCGCGGGGGCGTGGGACACCGCCGAGCTGGACGCTCGCACCGCCCCGCGCGCCTAGTCGCGGCACAGATCTTGCTCGGCCTAGGATTGTATGACAGTCTGGCGATCGAACGGGCCGACGGAGTGCTGACGAGGGAGTGTGCGATGGCGCACGGCGTGGGGGAGACCGCAGCGGAGATGGACGTCGGCGCTCGCCGCGTCGTCGCCTTGGCCACGGCCGTCGGCAACTTCACGGAGTGGTTCGACTTCGCGATCTACGGTTTCCTCGCCGCCATCCTCGGACGCTTGTTCTTCCCCGGCGCGAGCCCGGCTGCGGCGCTGCTGGCCTCGCTGGCCGTCTTCGGCGTGGCGTTCTTCATGCGGCCGCTCGGCGGGCTCGTGGTCGGCGCCATCGGCGACCGCCACGGCCGCCGGGCGCTCCTCACGCTCTCGATCGGCATGATGGGACTGTCCACCACGCTGATCGGCGTGCTGCCCAGCTACGCGGCGGCCGGTGTCGCCGCACCGATCCTGCTGGTGCTGCTGCGCTGCGTCCAGGGCTTCTCCGCCGGCGCCGAATGGACCGGGTCGGCGGCGTTCCTCGTGGAGCACACGCCGGTGGATCGTCGGGGCCGGTACGCGAGCGTCGTCTCGGCCACCGCCGCGCTCGCCACCGCGTTCGGCGGCATGCTGGTGCTCGCGCTGGAGCTGACGCTCACCTCCGACCAGATGCTCTCGTGGGGCTGGCGCATCCCGTTCCTGGTCGCGGTGCCGCTCACGCTGATCGGCACGTGGATCCGGCTGCGGATCGACGAGACGCCGGTGTTCCAGCGGCTGGTGAAGGCGGGAGCGGTCACCGACGCCCCCGTCCGGCGCGCCGGCCGTGACGTCAAGGCGATCGCGATCACCTTCGCGTTCTCCAGCGTGCAGGGCCTCGGGTTCTACTACCTCGCCACCTACGTCATCAGCTACCTCACCGCCACGGTCAAGCTGCCGGAGGCGCGAGCGCTCCCGCTCGTCGCGATCGGGCTGCTCGTCTACGCGGTGCTCTGCCCGTTCGCCGGGGCGCTCAGCGACCGGGTCGGCAGGCGCCGGGTGAACCTCATCGGCGGCACCGGGCTTGCGGTCGTGAGCGTTCCCGCGTTCGCGCTGATGGGCACGGGCACCCCCGCAGGGGTCGTCGGTGGGATGGTGCTCTTCTCGGTGTTCCAGTCGATGGTCAGCGTCACCACCGTGTGCATGCTCGTCGAGCTGTTCCCGGCCCAGACGCGCTCGACGTCCAGCGCCATCGGCTTCAACCTCGGGCTCGCGCTCATCGGCGGTCCCGGCCCCCTGATCGCGGCTGCCATCGCCGCGGCGACGGGGAGCAGCATCCTGCCCGCCTTGTACATGGTGGTCGTCGCCGCGCTCGGCACGCTCGCTCTGGTGCGCTGGCTCCCGGAGACCGCGGGCCGCGCGCTGGACGCCACCACCGCCGTCCCCGCAGGATCGGCCCGATGAAGACGGGATACGAGGTGCTCGCGGTGCGGTACGGCGCACGGACCGCGAGCAAGTCCGACAGCTATCTGAACTTCCACGTGTACGGCGAGCCCGACGTCGAGTTCCCGATGGACTACTACTTCTGGGTCGTCCGCGACGGGGAGCGCACGATCCTCTTCGACTGCGGGTTCGGGGCCGAGGCCGGCCGACGCCGCGGGCGCACCCTGCTCGTCGAGCCGGTCACCGCACTAACAGCGCTCGGCATCGACCCGGCCACGGTCACCCAGCTCGTCGTCACGCACGCGCACTACGACCACATCGGGAACCTGCAGAGCTTCCCCGCCGCGGAGATCGTGATCGCCCGCCGTGAGTTCGAGTTCTGGACCGGCCCCTACGCCGGGCGCATCCAGTTCGCGCACTCGACCGAGCCCGACGAGCTCGACCGGCTGGCCGCGGCGGCTGCGCAGGGCAGGGTGCGGCTCGTCGACGAGACGCTCGACCTCGCACCGGGGATCGAGCTGGTGGTGGTCGGCGGCCACACCCCGGGGCAGCTCGTGGCGCAGGTAGCCGTCCACGACGAGGCAGGCGGGCCGGGCGCGGTGATCCTGGCCGCCGACGCGCTGCACTTCTACGAGGAGCTCGAGCGGGATCGCCCGTTCTTCGTGGTGGCCGACCTGCTGGACATGTACCGCGGCTTCGACACGCTGCGCGAGATGAGCGAGGACCCGGGGCGGCTGCTCGTCGCGGGTCACGACGCCGAGGTGCCGGACCGGTTCCCGGACCGGGTGCCCGGCATGTCCGGGGAGCTCGCCGATCTGGTCGTGCGGGTCGCGGGACGAACAGGGAAGTCGTGAGTGGAGGAGGTGGTGTGATGAGCGAGCTTGCGAGCGAATCAGTGTCACAGCGCCTTCGCGAAGCGTCGACCGAGCGCAGCGAGGAGGAGCGATGAGCAAGCCGACAGTCGGGATGGTCGGGCTGGGCAACATGGGCGGCCGCATGGCGCGACGCCTGGTCGACGCCGGGGTACCGGTCGTCGGGTTCGACGCGCAGCGCGCGCGGGTGGAGGCGGCCGGCGCGAAACCGGTCGGTGATCCTGCCGAGGTGGCGCGGGCGGCCGAGGTGATCCTGATGTCGCTGCCCGACAGCCACGTCGTCGAGCCGGTGGTGCGCGGTCCGGACGGGCTGCTCGCCGGGGCATCGGCGGGAGCCACGATCGTCGACCTGTCGACGGCGGCGCCATCGTCCACCGTGGCCCTGCACGCCGAGGCGAAGAAGGTGGGCGTCCGGTACCTCGACGCGGGCATCTCGGGGGGAGCGGCCGCCGCCGAGAAGGGCACGCTCACGATCATGGCGGGCGGCGACGCCGCAGTGCTCGACGAGATCCGGTGGGTGTTCGAGCCGCTCGCCGCCCACGTGCACCACATGGGGGCGTCCGGCGCGGGCCACACGGCCAAGCTGCTGAACAACTTCCTCAACGCGGTGAGCCTCGCGGCCTCGGCCGAGGTGATGGTCGCGGGGCGGCGGGCCGGGCTGGACCTGGCCCAGTTGCTCGAGGTGATCAACAGCAGCAGCGGCGTGAACTTCGCGACGCTCAACCGGTTCCCGCACATCGTGCAGGGGGACTACCTCGAGGGCGGGCTCACGGGGCGTCTCATGACGAAGGACGTCGCGCTCTACGTCGACCTCATCGGAAAGCTGGGTGTGCCCAGCCTCAACGCTGCGGGGCCGCTGGCGAGCTTCGGGCTCGCCGAGAGCCTCGGCTACGGAGATCAGATCAGCAACCGCGTCGTGGATGCGATCGGTGATGTCGCGGGGGGCACCCGCGTCCACGACACCACGGAAGGATGAGAGATGCAGATCGTCCGGGGACGGGCCCCCGACTCGACCCCCACGCAGGCCCGGAGCGACACGTTCACCGGCACCGTGTGGGGCGACCCAGTGCTGCCCACCACCGCGGAGGGCAACACGATCAACTCGGTGACCTTCACGCCCGGTGCGCGCACCTACTGGCACCACCACACGGGCGGCCAGATCCTGGTGGTCACCGCCGGCCGCGGCTGGGTGTGCTCGCACGGCGGGCCGCCTGAGGTGATCCGGGCCGGGGACGTCGTGTGGGTTCCGCCGGGAGAGCGCCACTGGCACGGCGGCACGCTCGACACGGTGATGACCCACCTGGCCGTGTCGCTCGGCCCGACGGTCTGGTCGGACGAGGTGGACGAGGACGAGTACCGCGCCCTGCTGGCGCCGGAAGGGCAGCGATGACGAACTCCGATGCGAGCAGCAACGACGGCATCGCCGGCACCGATACGGCAGACGCCCGGTACGAGCGGGGCCTGGCGATCCGGCGCGAGGTGCTCGGGGAGGCTCACGTCAACCGGTCGCTGGCCGGGGTGAGCGACTTCTCCCGGCCCGTGCAGGAGTACGTCACGCGCACGGCCTGGGGCGACATCTGGAGCCGGCCCGGCCTGGACCGGCGTACCCGCAGCCTGCTCAACCTCGCGATGCTGACGGCGCTGAACCGCAACCACGAGTTGGGCGTGCACGTCCGGGGTGCGGTCACCAACGGATGCACCGAGGAGGAGATCCAGGAGGTGCTGCTGCAGGCCGCGGTCTACTGCGGCGCGCCGGGGGCGCTGGAGTCGTTCCGGGTGGCCGAGCGCGTGCTGGGGGAACTCGCGGCGGAGACGAACGGAGTGAGTCGTGCCTGAGCTACCCGTGCGGGCAGTCGGGTTCGTCGGGCTGGGCCGCATGGGAGACCCGATGGTCCGCCGCCTCGCCGCGGCGGGCGTGGACGTGCGTGGCCACGACGCCGCGCCCGGCCCACGGACGACATTCGCCGACCTCGTCACGATCGTCGACAAGCCGGCCGAGGTCGTCCCGGTGGACGGCGAAGGGCCCCCGGTCGTGGTTCTGATGCTCCCCGACTCGAACGTGGTCGAGGCCGTGCTGGGCGAGGGGCTGCTCGACGCCCTGACCCCGGGCACGCTGCTGGTCGACATGGGTTCCTCGGAACCGATGCGCACGAAGGCGCTCGCCGAACGGGTGGCCGCCCGCGGAGCCGTCATGATCGACGCCCCCGTCTCCGGCGGCGTCTCCGGAGCCACCGCCGGCACGCTCACGATCATGGTCGGCGGACCGGACGCCGAGGTTGCCGCGATCACCCCGCTCCTTGCCGTCCTCGGCCGCGTGCGCCACGTCGGGCCGGTCGGCGCAGGTCATGCCCTCAAGGCGCTGAACAACCTGATGTCGGCCTCGCACCTGCTCGCCAGCTCGGAGGCGCTGCTCGCCGGGGAGCGCTTCGGGCTCGACCCGGCCGTGATGCTGGACGCGGTGAACGGGTCGAGCGGGCGTAGCGGCTCCACCGAGAACAAGTGGCCGAACTTCGTGCTGCCGGAGACCTACAACTCCGGCTTCGCTCTCGCGCTGATGGTGAAGGACATCCGCATCGCGCTGGGCCTGGCCGAGGCGACGGGCGCGCCCTCCGCGCTCGCCGCACGCACCGTCGAGCTCTGGAGCGAGGCCGCCGCGGCGCTCGCCCCCGACGCCGACCACACCGAGATCGTGCGCTGGCTGCGCGCCGGCGAGTCGACGGACCCCGATCCGAGGAGCGACCGATGACGCTGACCGCAGAGCAGCAGGAGATCAAGGACGAGTTCGTCAAGGTGCGGGGCACCTGGGGCGACCCGTGGGAGCGGATGCTGGAGCTCGACCCCGCGTTCGTCCGGGCCTACCTGCACTTCTCCGCCGTCCCCTGGACCGGTGAGTCGCACCTCGAGCCCAAGATCAAGGAGTTCGTCTACATCGCCGCCGACGCCGCGGCGACGCACCTCTACGTGCCCGGGATCCGCCAGCACGTGGCCGCCGCGCTGGAGTACGGGGCCACCGAGCAGGAGATCATGGAGGTCATCGAGCTCACCAGCACGCTCGGCATCCACGCCAGCAACATCGGCGTCCCGCTCCTGCTGGAGGTGCTCGAGGAGGAGGGCCTGCGCTCCGGCCCGGCCCCGCTCGACGAGCGGCGCGAGCGGCTCAAGGCCGAGTTCACGGCGAACCGCGGCTACTGGCACCAGTTCTGGGACGGGCTGCTCGAGCTCGACCCCGACCTGTTCGAGGCCTACATCGAGTTCTCCTCGGTGCCGTGGAAGACAGGGACGCTGCCGCCGAAGGTCAAGGAGCTCATCTACATCGCCTTCGACGCCTCGGCCACCCACCTGTACGTGCCCGGGCTCAAGCTGCACATGCAGAACGCGGTGCGGCTCGGAGCCACCGCAGGCGAGATCATGGAGGTGCTCGCGATCGTCAGCGTGATCGGCATCCACGCCGCAACGACCGCGGCTCCCATCCTCGCCGAGCTCACCCGGAACGTTCCCCAGTGACGGCAGGCCGGCTCGGCGTGTGGGGGACGGTTGCGCCGACCGGCTTTCCGTGGGTTGCGGGTGCGGCGCGAGCGGGATACGCGCCGCACCCGTAGCCGAGGCGTTCTCTCGATGTAGCCGTGCGGGGGCCTACTGATCGCCCCGCCACCAGCGCCGCTTCGGCGAGCGAATCTCCACCGAGCCGGCGCGCACGGAGCCGGTGAGCCGGAACGTCGGGCCCGTGGTGCCGTCGGACGTGGCGCGCCTCTTGTCCTCGATGCTGCTCATCACGGACTGCACCTCGTGGTGATCGACGCGCGACCCGTGCGGCATCCGCATCTCGACCGAGCCAGCCACCACGTCCAGCTCGATCTCGACGACGTCGTGGGGGATCCGCGCTGCGGTGAAGTCGAGTTCCGTCGATCCCACCTTCGCCCGGATCACCAGCCGGGCCGGCACGTCCCACTCGCCGCGACGGGTGACGGAGCCGAGCACGCTGCGCAGCTCGGTGGTGCCCTCGGAGTCCACCGTGGTCGTGGTCGACTGCGGGGTGCGTACCGGACTCCGTCGGGTCGCCACGCCCGTGGGCTGCTCGGGGTGGGTCATCCCCGGCAGATCGATCACCACGACGTTCAGCTCGCCACGGGTGCGGGCGGCGAGCGCCGCGTCGACCCGCTGCGTGAACTCGTCGAGGTCGAGCATCCCCGCGCCCGTGGCGCGCTGCAGCAATCCGATGATGTGCTCGCGCTCGGCATCGGACACGCGCAGGGACTGGGCATCGGGAGCGTGATCGGACACGCGCTGACCGTAGCGAGCGACCATGGCTTGGTCATCCACCGATCAGCGGGCTCGCGGGTCACTTCGCAGGCGGGCTCGTAGCTGGACGGGATTCTGCGTTTGTGATGTCGGTCCGGGAAGGTCAGAATCTTCGTAAGTGAGTGCTCGCGATGGTGAGACCGAGTCTGCTCCGCGCACTGCTCGCGGTCGCAGGCATGTCGTGGCGATCGGGGCGGCGGTGCTCGCCGGCGTCGGGTTGGCTGCTCAGGCGCGGTTGAACGGAGAGCTCGGCGCACGGCTGGGCGATGGGGTCGCAGCCTCGTTGGCCTCGACAACTGCCGGCATGGTGCTGTTGCTGGCACTCGTGCCCACTCTTCCGGCAGGGCGGCGTGGGCTTCGGTTCGTCGCCGCCGCCTTGCGGTCCGGCGGATTGCGGTGGTGGCACTGCTGCGGTGGGGTCGGCGGCGCGGTGTTCGTGGCAGGCCAGGGGGTGAGCGTCGGCGCCTTGGGGGTTGCCGCGTTCACCGTGGCCATCGTCGGAGGCACTGCGACCGGCAGCCTCGTGGCGGACCGGTGGGGGCTCGGACCGGGCGGACGGCACGCGGTCACTCTCGCCCGGGTCGGCGGCGCGCTGATCTGTGTCGCAGCGGTCGCCGTCGCCGTCCGCGATCGGCCGGGCGGTCAGGGCGCGTTGCTACTGGTGGTGCTTCCGCTGCTTGCCGGCGTCGCGGTCGCGGTCCAGTCCGCCCTCAACGGCCGGGTCGGCGCGGCCGCCGGGTCGCCGTGGCCTGCCACGTTGGTCAGCTTCGTCGTCGCCGAGCTCACCCTCACCGTCGCGGTGCTGGTCGAGCCGATTGTTCGCACTGCGCCGGCCGTGCGGCTCCCCGCCGAGCCGTGGCTCTATGCCGCGGGCCTGATCGGCATCGGCGTGATCGCGACAGCCACGCTCGTCGTCGGTCAGGTCGGTGTGCTGGTCTTCAGCCTGGCCAGCGTTGCAGGCCAACTGTCGGGCGCGCTCGCCCTCGACACGATGACCCCGGGCCCCAGGCCCTCGCTTGCGACGTGGATCGCGACCGTCGTGACTTTCGGCGCAGTGGTGCTGGCGGCGCGCCCCCCACGTCGTCGTCGCTCGGTGGAGCCCGGTTGAGCTACGACGGGCCGGTCCTTCTGGTGCACGTGAACGGTTCGTCGATCCAGTAGGTGTCGTGCTGCTCGTCGTGGACGATCGGGTACCTGGTGGCCGGATCGCAGAGCTTGTCGATCTGGGCCTGGTCCGCCGAACTGATGGTGAACCAGTACTTGTTGGTGTCCGGGCCGGCCACCTGGCATTCGTAGAAGAACCCTTTCATGCCAGGACCGAACACATCACTACGGAAGTCGGCGGCCAGTTTCTTGTTGAGATTGATGTTGTCGCAGTCGGCCTTCATCCCCTCGACGCTGGTGGTCTCGGCCGCCTCTGTCGTATATCCCTTGGCCGTGTGGGTGCCCGACGCCGTCCAGGTGCGTGCCGGCAGGGCGATCTGTTCGGCGACGTCGGCGAGCAACGGACTGGCGGGTGCGGCTGCCCGGGTCTGTGTCGGGGCGCCGGAATCCGCAACGCGGCCGGGGTTCGAGCATCCGGCGACACCGATGGCGAGAGTCGCCAGCACAAGAGGTGCGATCGGGATCCTGTTGCGGGCCGGAGGCGTCACGGTGGGCTCCCTTCCGGGCAGGCCCGGCGTGCCGGCAGCCGCCCGGGTGCGGACGCTAGCCGCCCCGGCGAGTGGCCGGCGGGAACAGCGCCCGTTCGGGTTCCCCTCCCGAGCTCTCGAGGGGGCCTCTCGTCACGAACGGAGGCGCTCGACAACCGGCTCGAACGCCTCCCGGAACGGCTCGTGCACGGTGACGTAGGAGAACCCGTATCGCTCCCGGTTCGCCTGCAACTGCTCGGCCATCTGCTCCGGGCTGCCGATGAGGAGGTAGGGCGACTCCAGTGCCTCGTCCACGCTCATCTCGGTGCCGAACCTGCTGATCATGTCCGCCGCGGCGGCGCGCCGGTCGAGGGTGGGCACCACAGCCTGCACGAGCAGGTGCCACTCGATCCCGTCGCTGCGCTCCCCGGCCCGCTCGCGCACGAACCGCATTCGCTCGTCCGTCTCCGCCGCCGTGGCCAGCCGGAACGTCCCCGGCGGCTTGCCTGCCACCTGGTAGGCGCCGGAGACGCCGATGATGTCGGCGTGCTGTGCGGCGACCGTCAGCACCCGGTCGCCGGTGCCGCCGACGATCAGCGGTGGTCCGGATCCCTCGAACCCGACGCGTTGCACGGGCCGCGGTGCCTTACCGCCCGGCAATTCGGCGAGATCCGTGGTGAAGAACCGGTGCAGCTCGGTGATCGTCTTCTCGAGGGTGCGAACACGCGAGCCGAAGGACGCCCAGGGGATGCCCGCGGCATCGAACTCCCACTTCATGTGCCCCGCGCCGAGGCCGACCTCGAGCCGTCCGCCGGTGAGGATGTCGGTGCTGGCCACCTCGCGAGCCAGCAGAGCCGGGTTCCAGAACGGAGCGTTGAGCACGAGGGTGCCCACCCGCATCTGCTCGGTCGCGTCGGCGGCCGCGACGAGAACCGGGAACGGTGCAGGTGCGCCGAGGTGGTCGGCGGCGAAGACGGTGTCGAACCCGGCGCTCTCCGCGCGACGGCAGACCTCCTGCAGGGCCTCGCGGGACGGGATCCCGAAGATGTTGAAGGAGAACCGGAAGTCACGAACCATTCCGACACCCTGTCGGTGCTGCCGGGGACGCACAACGGGGTTCGCCGCGCGCGGACACGCCCGCCACCCCCGGAGCGCGAGACCATCCGGCCTTTCGTGACCCGGGGGGAACTGGCGGAACGCGGCTTTCCCGTAATCGCGTGGAAGACCCGGGAGTGACCGGCGACACCGGGCGGCAGGGCTGCGACCGGTGCGGTGGCACTGTGAATCCCGCCGCCGGATTCCGTCACCGCATCCCGTCGATTGCCGACGGAACGGATCGGCGCTGGGGAGGTCGCGTGGCTTTCGACTACATCGTCGTCGGTGGTGGCACGGCCGGATGCGTGCTCGCGTCGCGGTTGTCCGAGGACCCCGACGTGCAGGTGCTGCTCCTCGAGGCGGGCGGAGCCACCGGGCCCGCAGCGATGGCCGATCCCAGGCGATGGCCGCTCCTCGTCGGCACGGAGGTCGACTGGGCGTACGAGACCGTTCCACAGCGAGGTGCCGGTGGCGTGATCTGTTCGTGGCCGCGCGGGAAGGTCCTCGGCGGGTCGAGCTCGATCAACGCCGTCATGCACTCGCGGGGTCATCGCGACAGCTACGACGCCTGGGCGGATGCCGGTGCCACCGGCTGGGACTACACGACGATGCTGCCGTTCCTCAAGCGCATCGAACGCGCGGTGGACGCCCCCGACTCCCGCTACCGGGGGATGAACGGCCCGATGATCGTGGCGCACGGCGAGGTGGAGCACCCCTTGTGGGACGGCGCGGTCGAGGCCGCGGTCGAGGTGGGCCACCCTGGCGCCACCGACCTCAACAACGGGCTGGAGGAGGGGGTCGGGTGGAGCGAGTACAACGTCGTCGACGGCGTGCGGCAGAGCGCGGCCGACGCCTACCTCGGCCCGGCGCTCGACCGGCCCAACCTCGCGGTGGTCACCGGGGCACAGGCGCGGCGGCTGCTCCTCGACGGGGGCCGCTGCAGCGGCGTGGAGTACACACAGGACGGTGAGCTGCGCACCGCATCCGCCGAGCGGGAGGTCGTGCTCGCCGCCGGCGCGATCGGCTCACCGCAACTGCTCCTGCTCTCCGGGATCGGACCGGCTGCGCAGCTGCGCGAGGCCGGCGTCGACGTGGTCGCCGACCTGGCGGGTGTGGGGGAGGACCTGCACGACCATCCGATGACGACCGTGGGCTACACCGCGACCCGGCCCGTCCGTGCCGCGACCTTCGTCCGCAAGCCGCACGTTCGGCTCCGCAGCGATCCTGCCGATCAGATCGACCTGCACCTGCTCTTCGTCGACACACCGGCCCCGTCGACGGGGACGCTCGGCGCGGGAGACGGGTACGCGATGAGGGTCGCGCTGATGACGCCGTTCAGCCGTGGGTCGGTGCGGTTGAACCCGGCGGATCCCGAGGGCGCCCCACTCATCGACCCGAACTATCTGGCCGACGAGCGAGACGTCGAGCGCATGGTCGTCGGGGTGCGCCGGGCGCGGGAGGTGGGGGAGGCGAAGGCCTTCTCGCCGTGGCGGGACCGCGAGCTGCTCCCTGGCCCCGACGTTCGTGACGACGCGGCCTGCCGTGAGTTCGTCCGCATGAACCTGACGACCTTCTTCCATCCGGTGGGGACCTGCCGGATCGGTGTCGACGACGGCGCTGTCGTCGACCCGGAGCTGCGAGTTCGTGGCGTCGAGGGTCTGCGGGTCGCCGACGCCTCGGTGATGCCGACGATCGTCTCGGCCAACACGAACGCCACGACCCTCGCGATCGCCGAACGAGCCGCGGTGCTGATGACCGGCAACCCGTGACCACCGGCCCCGAACCCCCGCGAGTCGCCCCCGGGTCCGGGTCCGACGCCGGTGGTCGTGCGGCTCAGGCCTGCATCCCGGCCCGCCGCCCGAACACGGCGCCCGCGGTGAGTCCGGTGCCGCCGGGGTAGTTACCGCTGAACAGCCCGCCCAGCATCTCTCCGCAGACGAACAGGCCGGGCACGGGTGCTCCGGCATTGTCGAGCACCCGGCCGCAGGTGTCTGCGCGCAGGCCGCCGAAGGTGAAGGTGATGCCGCAGGTCACGGGGAACGCGTAGTAGGGCGGGGTCTCCAGGGGGATCGCCCAGTTGGACTTGGGCGGCGCCACGCGCGACGCTCGGCCGTCCTTGACCGCGAGGTCGAGGGGGATGGTGCGGTCGATCCCGGCGTTGAACTCCTCGACGGTGCGCCGCAACGCCGCCGGGTCGACGTCGATGTGCGCGGCGAGATCCTCGATGCTCTCGGCCACGACGACCGAGACGCCGGGCATGTCGTACTCCTCGCTGCGCAGCTGCGGCCGGGTGGTGGCGTCGAAGAGCTGGAACGCGAGCCCGTCGGGCTGGGCGAGGATGCGGGCGCCGTACTCGGCGTAGGTGTAGTTGCGGAAGTCGGCGCCTTCGTCGAGGAAGCGTTGGCCGCCCTTGTTGACCACGACGCCCAGCGGGTAGCCGCCGCGGGTGAGCCGGTTGGTCAGCTCGCGGTTGCCCTCGTTGTCGGGGAACCACGCGTCCCAGGCCACGCTGTGGCACGTGGTCCAGTCGCCATGGGTGGCGGCGCCGGCGGTGATCGCCGCGGTGAGCATGTCGCCGGTGTTGAGCGGGGTGCCCCGCACCTTGGCCCGCTGCCAGCCCTCGCCGAGGTGCTCGCGGCGCAGTTCGGGGTCGGCCTCGAAGCCGCCGGCGGCGAGCACGACCGACCGGGCGTGCACGGTGCCCGTGGTGCCCGCGCTGTCGGTCCAGGTGACGCCGGTGATTCGAGCGCCGTCGCGCATCAGCTCGCGGGCCCGCACGCCGTAGCGGATCTCGACGCCGCTCTCCTCCGCGGCACGGGTGTGTTGCTGGATCAGGCCCTTGCCGCCCCCGGTGCTGCCGATGGCGAGCCCGCCCCAGAACACCTGGCGCCCCTGTGCGTCCGGATAGGCCTGCCGCTCGTACATCAGCCGGTAGCGCAGGCCCTTGTCGTGCAGCCAGCGCAGCGTTGCCTGGCTCTCGGCGATCAGCACCTCGGTGAGCGCCGGGTCGTTGCGGCCACCGGTCACCTTCTTCATGTCCGTCGCGAACGCCGCGGCGGGGTAGGGCGGGAGCACGGTCGCGGCGTGCCGGTCGTCCCCGTCGAGCAGGTCGGCGACGTCCGCGAGCCCGTCGTGCGCGACCCGGATGGCGCCCGCCGTGTAGTAGCTGTTGCCGCCGGCCCGCCCGGGCTCGCCCTTCTCCAGCAACAGCACCCGCCTGCCCCGCTCGGCCGCGGCGTGCGCCGCGCTGAACCCGGCGTTGCCTCCACCCACGACGACGACGTCGACAGCGTCCTCTGCTTGCATTTCTGCCCCCCAGCACTTGTCCCCCGACGCGGGTCACTGTAAGCAACTGTCGACCATGCGTGACGACACCGGCGTGTCACGGCGCCGGCGCTGCCATGCCGGAGCGTGCACGACGGGGGACGGCGGATGGAGCAACGACGCTCGACGGTGGTGGCCGACGACCCGGGCGACCCGGCCGCCCGCCCCCGCCGACGCCGGTACCGCTTCGCGCCTCTCGCGGCGGCCGTCGTCGCCACGGTTGCGGTGGTCGCGACGGCACCGGTGGACACCACGGGTGCAGGCGGATCGGCTCTGCGGGACGTGATCGGCGACCGGCAGCTGCGGATCATGGCCCCGGCTGCGCCCGGCGGGGGGTGGGACCAGACCTCGCGTGAGATGCAGGGCGCGCTGCGCGAGCTCGTCGGGCGTACCGAGGTCTACAACGTTGCGGGCGCCGGCGGCACGATCGGGCTCAGCCAGTTCGTCCGGCGCACCGGCGACCCGACCGAGCTGATGACGACCGGTCTGATCATGATCGGCGCGGTGGAGGCCAACGACTCCCCGCACTCGCTGGCCGAGACCACTCCGCTGGTCCGGCTGACCACCGACTACCAGGTGGTGGCGGTCGCGGCCGACTCCCCGATCTCCGACATGGCCGGTGTCGTCGCCGCGATGCGCAGCGACATCGCCGCCGTATCGATCTCCGGCGGCTCCGCGGGCGGTGCGGAGCAGATCCTGGCCGGCTTGATCGCCAATGCCGTGGGCGCCGACCCCGCGCGGATGAGCTACGTCGCGCACTCCGGCGGCGGCGAGGCGCTCACCACCCTGCTGTCGGGCCGCTCGACGATCGGGATCTCCGGGATCTCCGAGCTGATGCCGCAGATCGAGGCGGGCACGGTGCGCGCGCT
Source organism: Pseudonocardia yunnanensis (assembly GCF_039534065.1). NCBI lineage: Bacteria > Bacillati > Actinomycetota > Actinomycetes > Pseudonocardiales > Pseudonocardiaceae > Pseudonocardia > Pseudonocardia yunnanensis. The sequence continues at coordinate 99,136 of NZ_BAAAUS010000064.1, forward strand.
CGCCGTGTCGAGCCCCGAACGGCTGCCCGCGCTGCCCGACGTGCCGACGTTGCGTGAGACCGGCGTCGACGCCGAACTGCAGAACTGGCGCGGTGTCGTCGCGACCGCCGACATCAGCCCCGAGCAGGAGCAGGCGTTGGAGGACCTCCTGGTGAACATGACCCGCACGGACGCGTGGCGTGAGGCGCTCGCCCGCCGCGGCTGGGGCGACGCAACGCTCGCCGGCCCGGAGTTCGAGGAGTTCGTCCGGTCCGAGCAGGACCGGGTGTCGCAGGTGCTCGACGAGATCGGACTGGGATGAACGGTCCGGGGATGAACGAGTCGGGGATGAGTGAGCGTGCGAGCGAATCAGTGTTTCAGTGCCTGCGCGCAGCGTCGACCGAGCGCAGCGAGGGAGTGCGATGAGCGAGGGCATGACGAACCGGCAGACCGACACGACGACCCCCGCGTCCGGGGCCGTCAACCGCACCACCGTGCTGGCATCGGGGGCGTTCGGCGCGTTGATGATGCTGACCTCCGTGCTCGTGATCGTGGACGCCGTGCAGTTGCCGGACACCACGGCGGTGGTGGGCCCCGCGGTCGTCCCGCTGCCGGTCGGGGTGCTCCTCGGCGGCGTCGGAGCGGGTCTCCTCGTCGACTCCTGGACCAAGCTCCGCGAGGCGGTTCCCGGGCCGCCGTGGCAGTCGCGGGCCGGGCTGCGGGTGCTGGCGCTCGTCATCGCGCTGATCCTCTTCGCCGTCCTGCTGCCCCTGCTCGGCTACGTGGTGTCGGCGACGGCGTTGTTCGTCGCGGCGGCGCTGGTGCTGGGCGCCCCGCGGGGGTGGCGGGTGGTGGCGTACGGGTGGGCGCTGGCCGCCACCGTCTTCCTGGTCTTCGACCGGCTGATCGGGCTCACCCTGCCCGCCGGGCCCTGGGGGTTCTGAGGTGGACCAGCTCGGGCTCCTCCTCGACGGTTTCGCGGGTGCGCTGACCCCGGCGAACCTGATGTGGGCGCTGATCGGCGTGACGATCGGCACGGCGGTCGGGGTGCTGCCCGGCATCGGCCCGGCGCTGACGGTGGCGCTGCTGCTGCCCATCACGTTCCGCCTCGAGCCGTCCGCCGCGCTGATCTTGTTCGCCGGCATCTACTACGGCGGCATGTACGGCGGCTCGACCACGTCGATCCTGCTCAACACGCCGGGCGAGAGCGCCTCCATGATCTCCGCGCTGGAGGGCAACAAGATGGCGCGGGCCGGGCGGGCGGCCGCGGCACTGGCCACCGCCGCGCTCGGCAGCTTCGTCGCCGGCACCATCGGCACGGTGGCGCTGACGTTCCTGGCGCCGGTCGTCGCCGACTTCGCCCTGGGCTTCGGACCTCCGGAGTACGTGGCGCTGATGGCCGTCGCGTTCGTCACGGTGAGCGCGCTGCTCGGGCCGAACCTGCTCAAGGGTGTGGCGAGCCTGCTGGTCGGGATCACGATCGGGCTCATCGGCATCGACTCCCAGACCGGCCAGCCCCGCCTCACCTACGGCGTCGACGCGCTGCTCGACGGCATCGACGTCGTGATCGTGGTGGTGGCGCTCTTCGCGTTGAGTGAGGCGTTCGGACACCTTCTGACCGGCACCGGGCACTCGACCGTGCAGCCGCTGCGGGAGCGCGCGGTGCTGTCGCGCTCGGACTTCCGGCGCTCCTGGCCAGCCTGGCTGCGCGGCACCGCGCTGGGATTCCCGATCGGGAGCCTGCCTGCGGGTGGGGCGGAGGTGCCCACGTTCCTCAGCTACAGCGTCGAGAAGAAGCTGACCAAACATCCCGAGGAGTTCGGTCACGGCGCCATCGAAGGCGTCGCGGGGCCGGAGTCGGCGAACAACGCCGCCGCGGCCGGGGTGCTGGTGCCGCTGCTGACGATCGGGCTGCCGACGTCGGCCACGGCAGCGGTGATCCTCACCGCGTTCCAGTCCTACGGCCTGCAGCCGGGCCCGCAGCTGTTCACCGAGTCCGGACCGCTGGTCTGGACGCTGATCGCGAGCCTGTACGTCGGCAACGTCATGCTGCTGGTCCTCAACCTGCCGCTCGTGCGGGTGTGGGCGAAGCTGCTGCAGATCCCGGCCTACGGGATCTACGCCGGGGTGCTGGTGTTCGCCACCCTCGGGGCGTTCGCAGCAGGCGGCACGACCGTCGACCTGGTGGTGCTGTGCGGGCTGGGCCTGCTCGGGCTGCTGATGCGGGAGGCGGGCATCCCCGTGGCGCCCGCGGTGGTGGGGCTGATCCTCGGGCCGATCGCGGAGCAGCAACTCAGGCGGGCGCTCACGCTCTCGGAGGGCAACCCGGCGATCCTCGTGTCGTCACCGATCACGGTGTTCCTGTGGGTGGTCGTGGCACTGTCACTTCTCATCCCGCTGCTGCTGCCCATCGCGAAGAGGCGCCGGCGGGCACTGGTCGCCGCCGGTCCTCCGCACGACGAATGAGCCGGCCATGCTCGGTGGCACGTTCTGTATGCCGGAATTCCTCGTCGGACATGAGCCTCCTGTGCCGGGCCGCCACCCATCGTTCACTGCTTTCGACAACTGCGTCCGGACAAATGGGCGCATTTTCGGCAGGATTGTCGGGTTGTCGCGGCGTTGAACGTGGCAACTTCGACTAGGGGGGTAGTGAAGTTACCCGGCATAAAGATCGGGATTCGTTGTGACCGATGCGCTGTCGACGACCGAGTCGTCGGCCGTAAGTCGATTAGGTCGGTGCGAGCCTGCGATGTATCGTCGCTACGGCTTATCGGAGACCGCTGATGACGGGCTGGAGCGGATGCTTGGCGACGCGATCGGCAATGACGGGAATCGACGCGGGTGCGTCGCCGTCCGCCGGGTCTCCCGCGCCGAGCGCTGACCGCGGACGATGGCAACCGATTCCTGCGGCGATCCACATGGTCGCCTCGCGGAGAGTGGTGTGGGAATGGAGATTTCGCCTGACGGGGGGCGCCCGTCGCGGCCCGACGCGTTTCCGGAAAGTGATTCACGGCGTGCGGACGACGTGCTGGCGATGCACCAGCTGTGTCGCCGGTCCGACGGCGGTGTGGCACTGGTGCGGTGGCTGGCGCAGCGCACGGGATCCTGGGTCGGGCTGTTCGATCGGACGGGCAGGGTGCTCGTCGGTTCGCAGTGCGCGTTCGATCCTGGTGCAGCGGCGCAGGTCGCCGCGGGGATCGACGACATGTTCTCCCGAGGCATGCGGACGTTCGCAACCGACGGGGAGACGCACAGGGCGTTGCTCCTCGTCGTCGATGTCTTCGCCGACGTGCGGGATCCGGTGCTGGCGTTCGTGGGCGGGCGAAGCGTGCCGCGCTCGCTGGCGGCCGATGCCGTGATGTTGCTCGGTACCTGCTGGTTGGCGGAGGAGTCGCGTCGCCTGAGCAAGCGGGTGGAGGCTGCCGACGCGCGGTGCCGCGAGGCGGTGCTGCACCTGCTGATGTCGCGGCGGACCTCGGCGGCCGGTCAGATCGCCTCGGCGCTGTCGCCGCCGCTGCCGGATCCGGCGCAGGTCCACGTGATCGAGTGCGGTGTCCACGAGCGCGGTGTCGTGATCCGCCGATGTACGGAGCTGACCGGCGGTACCGCCTGGATGGTGCGCTGCCCGGTCCACATACGGAACGTCCTCGTCTTGACGGAACCGGGCGGCAGCACGTCGCGGCCGTTCGAGATCCTCGTGACCGAGGAGGTCGATGGCGCTGTGGTCGGCACAGGCGACGTCGTGGCCCTTCGGGACACCGCGGTGGGGTACGACCAGGCGTTCCACGCGCTTGCCGTCGCCCGGGGCCGGGTGCAGCGGTGGGCGCGGTTCGACACGCAGCTGGATCTGCCCACGGTCCTCGGACCGCGGGGCTTGCGATGGGCGAACGCGCTGCTGGGTGCCCTGATCACGTACGTGCCTCCGCGTACCAGAGACCCGGATGCCCAGGAGCTGACGGCCACGGCCCGGTCGTGGCTGTCGTTCTCGATGGCCGCGACACGGCACCTGAAGATCCACCGGCATACCTTGTCGGGCCGGTTGCAGCGGATCGAGGAGTTGCTCGGGCTGGACCTCGCACGTGTGGATCAGCAGGCCCTTCTGGACCTCGCCTTCCGGATCAGGGCGACGCCGCGCACCATCGACGCGTGCGGTTCGCCTGAGCAGGACTCCCGTGTCGTCCTGGACGATCTGCTGCGCGCGCCCGCCGTGCAGCAGTGGGCCCGAGCCACATTTCGTCCGATCCGGGAGGCTGCGGACGCCGCCACCCTCGAGTCCACGCTGCAGGTGTGGCTGAACAGCGACTCGCGGCTCAGTGCCACGGCCGATGCCCTCGGCATCTCGGTCTCCGGTGCCCGCAAGCGGGTCAACCGGCTGGAACAGGTACTGCATCGATCGCTGCTGCACTTTCCCAGCGCACGCCACGATCTGTGGCTGGCCATGCGTGCCATGGACCTCGGGGTCCCGGCGGAGCGTGTACTCGACAATTCGTTACCGGACCAGCCGGTGGATATACAAACTGCTCCTCGCCAGTCCGGATGATCAGGCCTTAACGTGGCTACGTAACACGGGCAGCGCGAGGAGGTCAGATGTCGGATCGGGCCGACGCGGGGATCTCTTGGTCGGATGCGCGCCCGGACATCTGTGACATCCGGCTGTTCCGGAGTCGCACCCGCACGGTTAAGATCATGGCTGCCGACCCGTTGCCGGGTTATGGCGGAAGCGCTGCCCGAGTTCACGCCGGATCTCGACCGCGACGACGTCGGGCACTGCTTCTCGCTCGGCCCGGCGGGGATGCGGAACTCTCCACCGACCTCGGTCCGGTATTCGAGAACTTGCTGCTCTCGCCGTGTGCGGGATTCAACTCGACATTACCTCGATAACACTCCCGAACGGCCGGCGCGCGACACCCTGACTTCCCTCATGGCCGTGGACGGCGAGGCACGTCCACACGAGAGAACCGGAGATCGAGGGACTCCGAGCGGGCCGGGGTAGCCGGGCTCCCGGGGGGCGGGCCCGGGTACCCCGGCCATGAGGTCCGGGCGGTTCTGCAGATGATCGAAGCGGGCGCCGGTGGCGGGCTGTCCAGCTGCGCGGCCGCCCCCGCTGGGGACCCCCGTTGGCGTCCGACACAACGGCTCCCGTCCGGGCCCGGCAGACGTCATAGCCGATCGTGCTCCCTTTGGTCACGGACCGTGGCGACAAATTCGATATAGCGGAACAGAGCTTTGCGATATAGCCGTCTGCGCGTCACGGATATACTTTTCGTGCCCAGATCGGTGGCTCCCCGTATGTCCACCGCGCAAGGAGGACATCAGTGCAGCCCACGACCGGCACCGCGCCCCCACATGGGGACGTGGCGGAGCCAGCGGCGGCCCCGGTGGCCAAGCGGGCGCCCGCACGGGCGGACTCCCGGCTGCGGACGGTGGGCCTCGGGCTCAGCGGAATCGTCGGTGTGGTCGTTCTGCTCGAGCTGGTGGTGCGCACCGGCCTGCTCCCACATGCCTGGTTCCCGCCGCCGTCGGAGATCGTCCCGGCCTTCGTCGGCCTGGTCGCCTCGGGGGAGTTGTTCGTCCCGCTCGGCCAGACGCTGCAGGGCTGGGTGCTCGGCATCGTCGTCGCCGTCGTCGTCGCCGTCCCGCTCGGTGTGCTGATCGGCTCGTTGGAGCTCGCGCACCGCCTGACGCGCTTCATGCTCGAGTTCCTCCGGCCGATCCCCCCGGTCGCGCTGATCCCCGCGGCCGTCCTCATCTTCGGCTCCGATCTGGACATGAAGGTCTTCCTGATCGCGTTCGGCACCTTCTGGCCGGTGCTGTTGCAGACGGTCTACGGCGTGCACGACGTCGACCCGACGGCGCGGGACACGGCCCGGTCCTACGGGCTCGCCCCGCGGGCCGTGCTCTTGCGGGTCACGCTGCCCAGCGCGCTGCCCTACATCGCCACCGGCCTGCGCATCGCCTCGGCGATCGGCCTGATCCTCGCCGTCACGAGCGAGATCGTGGTCGGCGTGCCGGGGATCGGGGGCCGGATCACCGACGCCCAGTCCGCGGGCGGCGCCGAGGCGCTCATGTACGCGTGGATCCTCGCCGCGGGCCTGCTCGGGTGGGTGCTCAACGGCGTGCTGCAGACAGCGGAACGCCGGCTCCTGCACTGGCACCCGTCCTTCCGTGGAGGTAACCGGTGATCCGCGGTCGTGTCACGGACTGGGCGCTCGCGCTCGTCCTCCCCGTCCTGCTGCTCGTGGCCTACGACGCCTGGGCACGCACCGCGGGCGACTTCTTCTTCCCGCCACTGTCGGAGATCGGCGCGACCTTCGCCGACGAGTGGCTCTTCACCCGCATCCCCACCGACCTGCTCCCCAGCCTCGGGCGGATGCTGGCGGGCTTCGCGCTCGCCGTCGGCGGCGGCGTCGCGCTGGGCGCGCTGCTCGGGTTCTCGCGCATGCTCTCGACGGCGCTGGACCCCGTGCTGCAGTTCCTGCGCGCGCTGCCGCCGCCCGCGCTGATCCCCGTCTCCCTGCTGGTCTTCGGGGCCGGGGACAGCGCGAAGGTCTTCCTCATCGCGCTCGGAGCGGTGTGGCCCGTCCTGCTCAACACCGTCGACGGTGTGCGCGGGGTGGACCGCACGGCCCTGGACATGGCCCGCTCCTACCGGGTGCCTGCCCACGCGCGGCTCACGCGGCTGGTCCTGCCGGCCGCGCTGCCGCGGATCTTCGCCGGTGCCCGCACGGCATTGGGCATCGCGATCATCCTCATGGTGGTCAGCGAGCTGATCGGGGCCGACAACGGCGTCGGCTACGTCGTGCAGCTCGCGCAGCGCGGGTTCGACATCCCCGAGATGTGGGCAGGCACCCTGCTGCTCGGCCTGCTGGGCTTCGGGGCCAACGCGCTCTTCGTCGCGTTCGAGAAGCGCGTCCTGCACTGGCACATCGCGACCACCGGCCGGGCGAGCAGCGCACCGCGCCGTCGCTCCCGCCGCCCCACCCCGAAGCCGACGGAGGCCGCCGGTGCTCGACGTTCGTGACCTGACCAAGACCTACGACCCCGCCGGGGCGCCGGCCATGGCCGACCTGACGTTCACGGTGGGCGAGCGCGAGTTCGTCTGCATCGTCGGGTCGTCGGGCTGCGGCAAGACGACGATGCTGCGATGCCTATCCGGCCTGGTCGCGCCCACGTCCGGCACGGTGACGCTGGACGGAACACCGGTGGACGGCCCGCCGAAGGACATGGCCTTCGTCTTCCAGGACTACAGCCGCTCGCTGCTGCCGTGGATGACGGTCGCCGGGAACGTGAGCTTCCCGCTGTCCTACAAGGGTCTGTCGAAGGCCCGAGCGGCCGCGGCCACCGCGGAGGCGCTGGCGGCGGTCGGCCTCGCCGACCGCGGTGACAGCTACCCGTGGCAGCTGTCCGGTGGCATGCAGCAGCGCGTCGCCATCGCGAGGGCGCTGGCCTACCAGCCCCGGATCCTGCTGATGGACGAGCCGTTCGCCTCCGTCGACGCGCAGACCCGCGCCGACCTCGAGGATCTGTTGCTCGACATCTGGCGCCGCTACGACATCACGGTCCTGTTCGTCACCCACGACATCGACGAGGCCGTCTACCTGGCCCAGCGGGTGTTGGTGCTGCGCAGGCCCGCCCACGTGCACGAGATCGTCGAGGTGGACCTGCCGGCCGAGCGCGACCAGCTGGCCACCAAGCAGCTTCCCCGGTTCGGCGAGCTGCGCTCGCGGGTGCTGTCGAGCCTGCGTTCGCCTGCCACCGACACCCCGTCCGTCCTCCCTGGCTGATACAGCCCCCCAAGAGTCCGCTCCCCAGCAGTACGCCCCGAAGAAGAGGACATAGATGAGGACCTGGTCACGCCTCGGCGCCGCTGTCGCCGCCGCGGCTCTGCTCACCACCGCCTGCGGCGGCGGTTCCGGTTCGGCCCCACAGGCGGGTGAGGACGGCCTGACGACGTTGCGCATCGCCGAGACCGCCGGAGCGCCGCTGAACTTCCTCACCTACGGCGACGAGCAGGGCCACTTCGCCAACGCCGGGATCGACCTCGAGATCTCCTCGTCCACCGGCGGCGCCACCGTCATCCCGCAGCTGATGAGCGGTGACCTGGATGTCGCGGGCTCCAACATCGTCTCCGGGATCATCGCGATCAGCCAGGGGCTGCCGATCCAGATGGTCGCCGCAGGCACCAGCACCTCGGAGGACCCGGAGCAGGACTTCTCCGCTCTCATGGTCGCGCCGAACAGCACCGTGACAGGGATCGGCCAGCTCGCGGGGCAGAAGGTCGCGGTCAACAGCCTGCGCAACATCAACGACATCGTGCTCGGCAACCAGCTGGAGAAGGCCGGGCTGAGCTACGACAGCGTGCAGTTCGTCGAGATCCCGTTCCCGGACATGGCCCCGGCGATCCAGCGCGGGGACGTGGCGGCCGGCTTGCTCATCGAGCCGTTCATCACCGTGGCGGAGGGCCAGGGCCTGAAGATCATCGGGCGTCCGTACTCGGATCTGCGCCCCGGCCTGCAGATCGGGACGTACCTGATGCGGCAGGATCTCGTGCGCTCCAACCCGGACCTGATGCAGCGGTTCCAGCAGGCCGTGAAGGCCACCGCCGACTCCATCGCCTCCGACCCGCAGTCGTTCCGCAACGCGCTGCCCCGGATCAGCCAGACCGACCCGGCGCTGGCCGAGAAGGTGCGGATCAACCTGTGGCGCGGGGCCAGCGACCGCGAGTCGCTACGGCTCGTGATGGACCTGATGGTGCAGTACAAGCTGATCGACGCGCCCGTCGACCTCGACCAGGCGGTGGCCGGCTGAGGGTCAGTGTGGGGAGCGGAGGCGCTCGTGCACCATCTCCGCTCCTCGCAGGACGTGCGCGGCGAAGTCCCTGATCGCCTCGATGTCGCCCATCCGGCTGCTCGGGGCGGCCACGCCGAGCCCGGCCAGCGGCTGCCCCACCGTGTCGCGCAGCGCCGCGGCCACGGCGCACACCCCGTCCACGCTCTCCTCCCAGTTGAGCGCGTAGCCCTGGTTGCGGATCTCCGCGAGCTCCGCCTTGAGCGCCGTGCGTGAGGTGAGCGCCGCGCCCGTCGTCGCGGGCGGAAGCTCCTCGTGGGGGTAGCGCCGGTCGATCTCGGCTGCCGACAGCCCCGCGAGGATCGCCTTGCCGACAGCGGAGGCGTGCGCGGCCCGGACCACGCCCGTGCGGTTGCCCACCCGGACCGACCGCGGGCTCTCCGCGCAGTCGACGAACCGGATCGTGGTGCCCTCGAGCACGGCGAGGCTCGCCGTCTCCTGGGTCTGTTCCCGCAGTTCCTCCAGGACGGGACGGGCGACGCGGCGGATGTCGATTCGGCTCACCGCGGCGAGGCCGATCTCCACCAGCGCGGGGCCGGGACGGTAGGCGCCGTTGGGCCGGTCCTGCATGACGAAGCCGCGCCGGCGCAAGGCGGTGAGCAGCCGGTGTGCTGTAGATCGAGCCACGCCGAGAAGATCGGCGGCCTCCGCCACGCGCAACGCCTGACGCTCGCCGATCAGCTCTAGCAACCACAGGGCGTTGTCCACCGACGTGGTGGGTGCGGCTTGCCCGAGCGAGCGGTGCTGCGGCCGGACCGTCGGCCTGCTGTTCGACATGTAGGAACAATAGCCAACTTACTTCTTTCTGGGCGGAATGGATGTCTAGCCTCAGCGCCATGATCTGGGACCCCGCCACCGCCGCGCCGGTGAGCTTCGAGCGGCCGGTCGTCGTCGTCGGTGGCGGCCCGGTGGGTATGACCGCCGCCGCCGCGCTCGCCGTCGAGGGCCTGCCGGTCGTGCTGGTGGAACTCTCACCCGAGCCGCGTCCCGACTGGCGGGCCAGCACGTTCCACGCCGCCACCCTGGAGCTCCTCCAGACGATCGACATCACCGATCGGATGCACGCCGAGGGCCTGGTCGTGCCCAAGTACCAGTTCCGCGACCGCCAGGACGGGCTGGTCGCCGAGTTCGACTTCCGCCTGCTGGCCGACGAGACCCCGTTCCCCTACCGGCTGCAGCTGAACCAGCAGCACCTCGTGCGGATGCTCGCCGAGCGGCTGCGGGGCGACGAGCGGGTGCGGCTGCGCTTCGGCACCCGGCTCACGGGGCTCGACATCACCGCCGACGGAGCACGGCTGCACCTGTTCGGGCCGGAGGGCGAGAGCGAGCTCCTCGCGTCGTACGTGATCGGTGCGGACGGGCCGCGCAGCGCGGTGCGTGGCGCGATGGGCGTCGACTTCGACGGCTTCACCTACCCCGAGCGCTTCGCGATCACGAGCACGTCGGTGGACCTGCAGGAGCTGCTGCCCGACCTCGGGCACGTCAACTACGTCGCCGACCCGCAGGAGTGGCTCTTCATCCTGCGCACGCCGGAGTCGTGGCGCGTGGTGTGGCCCGTGCCGGAACGACTATCCACCGAGGAGGCCAGCGACCCCGCTCGCCTCCAGAGCCAGCTGCAACGCGTAGCCCCGTACGAAGCCGGTTACCCGGTGATCGACCACCAGCTCTACAACGTCCACCAGCGGGTGGCCTCGGCGTTCCGGCTAGGCCCGGTGCTGCTGGCCGGGGACGCCGCCCACATCAACTCGCCGCTCGGCGGGGTCGGCCTCAACTCCGGGATCCACGACGCGATGGACGCTGCACGGCGGCTCGGCCGGATCGGGCGGGTCGGTACCGACGGCAGCGCCGACATCGGCGTCGACATCGACGCCGAGCTCAGGGCCTACGACCACGTTCGCCGCACGGTGGCCGTCGAGTACGTCCAGGCCGACACCCAGCGCAACACCGATCGACTGCGCGAGACCGATGACACGGTTCGCCGGCAGAACCAGGACGATATGCGGGCAATTGCTGCTGATCCGCAGCGAGCACGCGCCTACATTCGTCGGGTGTCCCTCTTGGAGAGCGTGCAACGCTTCGGGATCGGCACGCCGCCTGCCGAGCTGGAACTGGAGGAAGCCAGATGACCCTGGACCACGTCGGAACGGACGCGGACCTCGCCGAGCTCTATCGGGACCTTGCCGCAGTGGATCTCAGCCCGCTCTGGACGATCACCGAGCAGCTGCTCACCCCGACTCCGAAGCCCCGTGCGGTGCCTTGGCTGTGGTCAGCCGCCACGATGAAGCCGCTGGCCCGCCGGGCCATCCAGCTCGTGCCCGTGGAGCGCGGGGGCGAGCGGCGGGTGCTCAGCCTGCAGAACCCGGGGCTCGGCGGGTCGCCCTATGCCGCCGGAACGCTCTGGGGGGCACTGCAGTGCCTCGGCCCGCGCGAGGTCGCCCCCGCCCACCGCCACTCGCCGGGCGCGATCCGGTTCGTGCTGGAGGGGGACGGCGTCTTCACCACCGTCGACGGCGACGCCTGCGACATGCACCCCGGCGACCTCGTACTGACCCCGTCGATGAACTGGCACGACCACGTCAACAGTGGCGACGGGGAGATGTTCTGGTTCGACGGGCTGGACCTGCCGATGGTGCAGGCCCTCGACAGCATCTTCTTCGAGCCCTACCCGGGGCCGGGGGAGAGCCAGCCGGAACCGGCCGAGCACAACGTGTCGGAGCGGCTCTACGCCGGTGGCACCCGCTACACCGACCGCGCCGTGGCCGACGTGCTCAGCCCCCAGCACTCGAAGCTCATGATCTACCGCTGGGCCGACACCGTGGCCGAGCTCGACCGGCTGACGGCGGCCTCCGACGACGCGGTCGTCTCGGTGGAGTACACCGACCCGGAGTCCGGGGCGAGCGTCATGCCCACCATGGCCTGCGCGGCCTACCGGGTGCGGGCCGGCAGCCACAGCCTCCCGGTGCGCCGCACGGGCAACTCGGTGCACGTCGTCTTCAGCGGCCACGGTTCCAGCGTGATCGACGGGCGGCGGTTCGACTGGGGGCCGGGCGACATGTTCGTGGTGCCGTCGTGGGCTGCTTCCGAGCATTTCGTCGATACAGCGCACTTCATCGACGACAGGCCCGAGCACGCCGAGGTGTTCGTCGTGTCCGACGCACCGGTGTTGCGGGCGCTGGGCCTCTACCGCGAGGAGACCCTTGTGGCCCCGCAACCGATCACCGATATTTTCTCCCCTCGCTGAATTCTGGAGACTTCGTGAAGCTCGCGTTGTTCGACGACTACCGCCTCGGTGTCGTCCGCACCGCCCCCGACGGCGATGTGATCGTCGACGTCACCGCCGCGCTGCCGGTCCCGCACGACCCCGACCCGGTGACCGCGGGCTGGTGGCGCGGCCTCGCCCGCGACTTCGACGAGCTCTCCGGCGCTCTGCGCGCGGCGGCGGCCGACGGCCCGGCCCGGCCGGTCTCCGAGGTGGTGCTGCACGCGCCCGTGCTGAACCCGTCCAAGGTGATCGCGGCGGCCAGCAACTACGGGGATCACGTCGCCGAGATGCACGAGGTGCAACAGCGCACCCTCGGCCGGGTCGAGGCCTGGATGATGAACTTCGACGTCTTCCTCAAGGCGCCGTCGTCCATCGTCGGGCCGGGCGGGCGGATCGTGCTGCCGCGCGACGTCGTGGCTGCGGGACACGAGGTGCACCACGAGTCCGAGCTGGTCGTGGTGATCGGCCGCGGCGGCAAGGACATCCCGGTGGAGAAGGCGATGGACGCCGTCCTCGGCTTCACCGCCGGGCTGGACATCACCGTCCGCAGCGCTGCCGACCGTTCCCGCCGCAAGAGCTACGACGGGTTCAGCCCGCTCGGCCCGTACCTCGTCACCACCGACGAGCTCGGCGACGGGTCGGACCTCGACATCCTGCTCACCTCGGGCGAGGCCGTGCGGCAGCAGGTGAACACCCGCGACATGATCACCCCGGTGCCGGCGATCGTGGCCTACGCCTCGTCGGTGATGACGCTGCAGCCCGGCGACGTGCTCTTCACCGGTGCACCTCCCGGCGTGGGGCCCATCGCCGCGGGCGAGCAGCTGGACATGTCGATCAGCGGGATCGGCTCGATGACGGTGACCGTCACGTCAGCAGCGGCCTGAGCAGCCCTCCTCAGCTGCGTCCTGGAGCGTCCGGGCCGAGCCACATGTCAATCTGGTGCCTCGTCCCGTAGTCCGGGTGCGGATACGCGTCGTGGACGTACGGGGCGAGGATCGACGGGCTGTTGTACACGTAGAGCGGCACGGGGTTCGAGACGTTCTCCAGGATGTAGCGCTGGATGTCGATCAGCTCCTGCAGACGGGCGGACTGGTCGAGCATCCCGCGTTGCGCGGTGATCCTCCGGTCCAGCTCGGGATCGTTGATCCCGTACCAGTTGCGCGCGCCGTTCGAGACCCACTCGGTGCTGAGGAACTCGTCGGCCGCGAGCATGGGTGTCTGCAGGCCGAAGCCCATGTCGTAGTTCTTCCCGGCGAAGCTCTCGGTGAAGTACGTGGCGTAGTCCTGCAGGTCCAGCTCGACCTGGATGCCGACCTCCGCGAGGTCCTGCTGGGCCCACTGCGCCTCGCGGACCACGGTCTCGCCGTAGCCGTCGGTGAGGATCATCCGCACGCTGAACCCGTTGGGGTAGCCGGCCTCGGCGAGCAGTCGCCGCGCCTGCTCGGGGTCGTGCGGCTGCAGCCGGGCGCTCTCTTCAGAGGCCAGCCCGCCGAACAGCGTGGGGGTCACCGGCCCGCTCAGGCTGCCGCCTGCGCGGATCGTCGAGAGCATCCCCTCCCGGTCGATCGCCATCGCGACGGCCCGCCGCACGCGCACGTCGTCGAACGGCTCGCGCTCCTGGTTCATGTAGAGCCGCACCTGCGTCAACCCCTGCTCCTCGTTGAGCTGCAGCGAGGAGTCCTGCGACATGATCCGATCCACCTGCGCCTTGTCCAGCGTCAGGGGGCTGAGGTAGTCGACCTGGCCGGTGCGCAGCGCTGCGATTGCGGAGGCCTGGTCCGGGACGATCGAGACGTGCACGCCCGCCATGTGCGGTGTGCCCTCCCGGTAGTAGTTCGGGTTGGCCGACAGCACGCGCTCCCGGTCACGCTCCCACTTGTCCAGCACGAACGGTCCGGTACCGATGGCGGTGGTGTTGAGGTCGAACTCCCCGCGCGTCCCCTCGCACGGCAGGATCCACATGAAGTGGTTGGCCATGTTCTGGTCGAACTCCGCGTACGGCTCGGCGAGCCGGAAGACCACGGTGTAGGGGTCGGGCGCAGAGATGTCCTGCACCATGCTGATCAGGTTGAGCTGGTGGCCGGGCAGGTCGCGGATCCGCTGCATCGTGCACAGCACGTCGTCGGCGGTGAACTCACGGCCGTTCACCGGGGGCTTGTCGTGGAAGCGCACACCGTGGCGCAGGTTGAAGGTCCACGTCCGGCCCTCGTCGGACGGGCCCCACTTCTCGGCGAGATCGCCCTCCAGCTGCGGGGAGCCGTAGGGGACGTCCGGGCCGGTGTCGAAGTCGACGAGCTTGCTGTAGGTGGAGCCGATGGCGACGTGGGTGTTGAAGGACGACTGAGCCTGCGGGTCGAGCGAGCGGGCGTCCGACGGCAGGGAGTAGCGGAAGATGCCGCCGTCCTGCGGTGGCCCGGCCGGCTGCGCGACGCCTCCTGCCGGGCTCCTGCCGCCCGGGGCGGAGAAGCAGCCGGTGCCGAGCAGGGCCACGGCGACGAGCGTGACGATGATCTGCAGCCGGGTGCGTGGTCGCACGGCGGCCTCCCTCGGGGTCGGCGGGGTCAACGGATCTGCTGCTTCGGGTCGAAGAAGTCGCGTAGCGCGTCGCCGAGGAGGTTGAAGGCGAGGACGGCGACGGTGAGGATCCCGCCGGGGAACACGACCATCCACGGGGCGATCTCCATGTACCGCGAGCCCTCGCTGAGCATCGCTCCCCAGGACGGCGTGGGTGGCGGTGTGCCGATGCCCAGGAAGCTCAGCGCGGACTCGGCGATGATCACGATGGCGAACAGCAGGCTCGTCACCACCAGCAGTGGGGCGAGCAGGTTGGGCAGCCCGTGCCGGCGCAGGATCCGCCAGGTGCTGCACCCGCTCGCCCGTGCCGACTCGATGTAGAGCTCCTCGCGGATGCGCAGCATCTCCCCGCGGGCCACGCGGTTGAACGAGGGGATGACCAGCAGGCTCAGCGCGATCACCGTGTTGCGCACGCTCGGGCCCAGCAGGGCCGCGACGAACAGCAGCAGCACGATCCCGGGGATCGCCATCAGGGTGTCCATCACCCGCTGCAGCGCCGTGTCGAGCGCACTGCCGCCGAAGTAGCCCGAGGCCACCCCGATCGCGATCCCGATGACGCCGCCCGCGGTCAGCGTTGCCACCGAGACCAGCAGGGAGGTGCGCGCGCCGTAGAGCACCCGGCTGAAGATGTCGCGGCCGAGGTCGTCGGTGCCCATCAGGAACTGCGCGCTCGGCGGCTGCTGGAAGGCCTCCCGGTGCTGTGCCACCGGGTCGAAGGGCGCTATCACCGGGGCCAGCACCGCGGCGAGCACGAACAGCGCGATGAGCGCCAGTGCCACCACACCGAGGGGCTGCGTGCGGACCAGGTGGCGCAGGCCCCGCCGTGCGGTGCGGCGTGCGACCGGTACCCGGTCCGCCACGATCTCGGTCATCCGACTCGTCTCCCGTTCGTCACGCGTAGCGGATGCGCGGGTCGATCACTCCGTACAGCAGGTCGACCACGAGGTTGACCAGCACGAACACGGCGCCGTAGACGACGACGCAGCCCAGCACGACGGGGTAGTCACGCAGCTGGACGGACTCGAAGATCAGCATGCCCATGCCGGGGATACCGAAGATCGACTCGAGGATCACGGTTCCGCCGAGGATCGCCCCGACCTGCAGGCCGACCAGCGTGAACACGGGCACGAGCGAGTTGCGCACGGCGTGGACGAACACCCGGGTCTCGGAGGCGCCCTTCGCCCGGACCGTGCGGACGAAGGGGGACCGCAACACCTCCAGCAGCGACGAGCGGAGCATCCGCGCTATCGCCGCCATGCCCGCCACGCCGAGCGCGAGAGCGGGCAGTGCCATGTGGACGAGGTTGCTCCCGAGATCTTCGCCCGGCGTCCGGTACACCAGCGGCGGCGACCAGCCGAACCACAGCGCGAGGTAGGTCACGAGCAGCAGGCCCAGCCAGAAGTTCGGCACGGAGATCCCCGCGACCGAGACGACCCGAAGGCCCTGGTCCAGCCAGCTGTTCTGCCGCGCGGCCGAGAGCAGCCCCAGCGGAACGCCGAGCAGGACGCTCACCAGCATCGCCATCACGCCCAGCTGCAGGGTGGTGGGCAGCCGGTCGGCGATCAGCGCGGTGACGGGCTCCTGGCTCTGGAACGACGTGCCGAAGTCGCCGCGGGCCGCGTCGGTGACGAAGGTGCCCAGCTGCGTCAGCAGTGGTTGGTCGAGGCCCAGCTGAGCGGCAAGGGCCGCGACCTGCTCCTCGCTCACGCCCGGGGCGTCGGCCAGTTGCAGCCGCACGGCGTCACCGGGGATGAGCCGCAGTGTCAGGAATACGAAGACGGTGACGAGCGCGACCACGAGCAGGCCGTAGAGCGCGCGCCGGAGCACGTACTCAGCCACGGGCCGCCGCCTCTCCTGTGAGCAGGTGGCATGCCGCGATCCGGCCGGGACCGGCCGCGACCGGTTGCGGCGGCGTGGTGCGGCACGGATCGAACGCCGACGGGCAACGGGTGTGGAACCGGCAGCCGGGCGGGGGAGCACTCGGACTGGGTATCTCGCCGCGCACCACCCGGCGTCCGCGCAGGCGGGCGACGGTCGGGTCGGCCGTGGCGACCGCATCGGCGAGCGTGCGCGTGTAGGGGTGGCGCGGGTCGGACAACAGCTCGTCGGCCGGGCCCTGCTCGACGATCTCGCCGAGGTACATCACGCAGATCCGGTCCGAGACGTACCGGACGACGTTGAGGTCGTGGGCGATGAACAGGTAGGACAGGCCGAGCTCGCGCTGGAGCGAACGCAGCAGGTTGAGCACCTGGGCCTGCACCGATACGTCGAGCGCGCTCACGGCCTCGTCGCACACCAGCAGCCGGGGATCGGTGGCCAGTGCCCGCGCGATCCCGATGCGCTGGGCCTGGCCGCCGGAGAACTGGTGGGGGTACTTGTCGAGGTCGCTCCCGGACAGCCCGACGAGCTCGAGCAGCTCACCCGCCCGTCGGCGGTTCGCCCGCCCGTCGGTGCCGCCCTGCGCCTCGAGTGGCTCGCTGATCACCGAGAACACGGTCATCCGCGGGTCGAAGGAACTCACCGGATCCTGGAAGACGATCTGCATGCGCCGGCGCAGCGGGCGCAGCTCGCGAGCGCCCATCCCGGTGAGCTCACGGCCCTCGAACCGGATGCTGCCGCTCGTCGGGTCGAGCAGGCGCAGCACCAGCCGGGCCACCGTCGACTTCCCCGACCCGGACTCCCCGACGAGGCCGACCGTCTCGCCCTGGCCGACCGAGAACGACACCCCGTCGACGGCCCGGACGTGCCCGACGGTGCGCCGCAGCAGCCCACGGGTGATCGGGAAGTGCTTCACGAGGTCACGGACGGCGAGCACGTCCTGCTCGGTGGCGGGCACGGGAGCGGCGGCGGGTTCGGCGACCGACGACATCACGCGCTCTCCCGTCCGACGGCCGCGACGGTGTCGTGCGGGGCCGCCCGGTGGAGCAGGCACCGGCTCGTCCGGCCGCCACCCAGTGTGTACAGATCGGGCGCTGTGGTGGCGCACTCGTCCCAGGCCTGCGGGCAGCGCGGGTGGAACCGGCAGCCGGCGGGGGTGTCGTGCAGGCTCGGGACGGCGCCGGGGATGGCGGCGAGCGGAAGCGTCTTGTCGGTGGTGGGGGTGGGCACCGCGGCGAGCAGCGCGGCGCTGTAGGGGTGGCGCGGGTCGCCGAGCACCTGCGCGGTGGGGCCCTGCTCCACCACCTGGCCTGCGTAGAAGACCACCACCCAGTCGGCCGTCTCGGCGACGACGCCCATGTCGTGGGTGACGAGCAGCAACGCGGTGCGGTACTCGCGCTGAACGGTGCGCAGCACCTCGAGCACCTGGGCCTCGATGGTGACGTCCAGCGCGGTGGTGGGCTCGTCGGCGATGAGCAGCCGAGGGGAGCAGGCCAACGCGATCGCGATCATCACGCGCTGGCGCTGACCGCCGGAGAGCTGGTGCGGGTAGGCGTCGATGCGGCTGCGCGGATCGGGGATGCCGACCTGGTCGAGCAACTCGATCGCGCGCTCCCGTGCGGCCCGTTTCGAGACCCGCCGGTGCAGCCGGATGGCCTCGACGACCTGGTGGCCCACCGAGTACAGCGGGTCCAGCGAGGACATCGGGTCCTGGAAGATCATGGCGATCTCGTCGCCGCGGACCCGGCGCATCCCGCGAGTGTCCAGCTCGGCGAGGTCACGCCCGTCCCAGAGCACCCGCCCCCCGCTGATCCGGCCGCCGTCGAGCAGGCGCAGCACGGCCAGCGCGGTGACGCTCTTGCCCGACCCGGACTCGCCGACCACGGCGACCGTCTGGTTCTCGGCCACGCTGAAGCTCACGCCGCTGACCGCCTCGACGGTGCCTGCTGCCGTGGTGAACTCGACCCGTAGGTCCTCGATCTGCAGGAGCGGTTCGGAGTCCAGGTCGGAGTTCACACAGCCTCCTCGTTGGGGCGCGGTGCTCTCGTCGGCCGCGGCTAGAACCGGGCTCTAGAACTGCATCTGAGGGTGATGCGTACCACTCTATGTGTCAAGGTCCGTTTCATCCGGTCTGTGCGGAGCGCACAAACACGGCTCTCGGTCGAGTCCGCGTCGCAGTTCGCGCAGCCTTCTCCTCCGAAGTCCCGTTCATCCGTTTTGTCGGACCCGCTCCGTAGGCTGCGCGAATGCTTCCCAACATCGTGGGCGAGGCGGCCGACCGCGCCGAGCATCGCCTCCACGACCAGACGGTCATCTGGCTGACGACGGTCAGCCCCGACGGTCAGCCGCAGACGTCACCCGTGGGCTACGCATGGGACGGGACGACGTTCGTGATCATCAGCCGGCCCGACGCTCCGAAGGTCCGTAACCTGCGGGCCAACCCCAAGGTCGCGCTCCACTTGGACCTCGATGGAGACGCGGAGAGGCACAGCATCCTCACCATCGAGGGCATCGCTGCGCTGAGCTCCGCGCCACCGGGAGAGTCCGCTCCGCTGAGTGCGGATGAGACCTCTGCCTACGTGGAGAAGCATCGGGAGTCGATGCGCTGGGCGGGTCTGACGCCGGAGACGACCTTCGCCGACTTCTCGACGGTGATCCGGGTGACGCCCACCCGCGCCCGCTCCTACTGAGCTGTAGGCGCAGCGCACCGGCTGGTCAGACGGGAGTGGTCTCCGCCAGCAGGTCGGGTTCGATCACCGTGCGCATGCGCGTGAGGACGTCCATCATCGCCTCGACCATCTGGCGGGCCTCCTTGGCCGAACGAGCGGAGGCGATCTCACGCCGCGCCTCACCGGTGAAGCTCGTGAGGAGGGCGACCAGCACCCTGTTGACCGGCTGGTTGTCGGCCCGCAGCAGCCGGAAGTTGCTCTTCACCCACTCCTTGCCGCTCTGGCGGAGCAGCCGCTGGAAGCCGGGTGGAGTGTCGCCGTCGTGGATCAGTTTCACGACGTCGCGGTTCGGCCAGGTGTTGTTGAGGTAGGCGCGGGCACCGGCCTCGAACAACTCGAAGGGATCGGTGACGCCGCTCTCCTTCGCGGCGGCGACAGCCGTGGCGGCGACGGCGTGCTGCTCGTCGCGGTAGCGCTCCCACAACGCGGTGAACAGCTCGCTCTTGCCCCCGAAGTGGTGGTACAGGCTGCCGACGCTCGACCCCGCCCGCTCGACGACATCCGAGACGCTGGCCTCGGCGAAGCCGCGCTGGGCGAAGACGACCCGCGCGGCGTCCAGCAGTTGGGTGCGGGTCTGCTCGGTGCTGCCCCACTGGCGACCGGCGCTGCGACCACGGCCCACGTTCCGCGTTGTCACGGCGCCTCCTCAGCCTTCCCCGGCCGTTCCGTTGCGGCCGCGGGGGACCGATAGTGCCAGCACACGCCGTGCACGGCTGTTCGACCCGCCCTACCCGGCCGGCCGGAAGACGGGGACGGCGGCGCCGTCGTGGTCCTCCCAGTCGAGCTCCACGCGCTGCCCGACGCTGACGCTGCCGGGTTCGGCGATCACCTCGGTGAGCATGCGGAAGCCTTCGTCGAGGTCGACGTAGGCCACCGTGTAGGGCGCGTGCGCGCGGAAGAACGGGTGGCCCTGCTGGCGCACCACGGTGAACGTGTAGACGGTGCCGCGGCCCGCCGAGTCGAGCGTCTCCAGATCGGGGTCGTCGTGGCCGCGGGGATAGAACACCACCTCGCCCGTGCTGCGACGGCGCTGGTAGGTCAGCCGGTGCTCGCCGCAGGCCCGCCAGAACGGGCCGGTGTCGGCCTCGTCGAGCACCGGCAGGGGCCGCGCGGGTGCGGTGTCGGCGGTGGCGCTCACGGTGATCAGTCCTTTCCGAGGACGACGGTGGCGGCGGAGTGGCGGGTGCCCAGCTGTCCGCCGTTGCCGTGGGCGACGGCGAGGCGGGCGCCCTGCACCTGGGAGGTCGATTCGCCGCGCAGCTGCCGGGTGGCCTCGATCAGCAGGAAGATCCCGCGCATGCCGGGGTGGTTGGACGACAGCCCGCCGCCGTCGGTGTTGAGGGCGGGTGCCCCGGGGCGGTCCCAGCGCAGCCGGCCGCCCTCGACGTAGGAGCCGCCCTCACCCTTCTTGGCGAACCCGAGGTCCTCGAGCAGTGTCAGCACGGTGATGGTGAACGAGTCGTAGATCATCGCGATGTCGATGTCCTCGGGTCGCACCCCTGCCTCGCCGAAGGCGAGCGGTGCGGACTGGGCGCCGGCGCTGGTGGTGAGGTCGCGGGTGTTGCCCGGGTAACCCACCGCCTCGCCGCTGCCGAGGATCCAGACGGGAGATGTGCGGATCCCGGTGGCCACGTCGTCGCCGACGATCACGACGGCGCCGCCGCCGTCGGAGACGATGCAGCAGTCGAGCAGGTGCAGAGGGTCGGCGATCATCCGTGAGCCGAGCACGTCGTCGACGGTGAGTTCGCCGACGTTCTTGATGCCGAGGTCGCGCAGTCCGGCGACGGCGTCGGGGTTGCGCACGGCGTGGGCGCGCGTGGTGACGGCGATCTCGGCCAGTTGCTCGGGTGTGGTGCCGTACTCGTGCATGTGCCGCTGGGCCACCAGCGCGTAGTTCCCGATCAACGGAAGCCCGTAGGGGATCTCCATGTTCATCCCGGGCGCCGGGTCGGGGGTGCTGCGGCCACCGGTGCCGATGGCTCTGGCCTCGCTCTTCGCCGTGGAGCCGTAGGTCAGCAGCGCGACGTTCGCCCGTCCGGCCGCGATGTCCCGGGCGGCGTGGGCGGCGTGGAACTCGTAGGAGCTGCCACCCAGTGACGTCGTGTCGATCACCCGCGGCGCGATACCCAGGTGCTCGGCCACGGTGATGCCCGACATCGCGCCGGTCTCGCCGGCGTCGTAGAGCGCGTCGACGTCGGCGAACGTCAGTCCGGCGTCCGCCAGCGCCCGAGCGGCGGACTCGGCCTTGATCTGCATCTTGCTGCGGCCGGGTGCCCGGCGCAGTGAGTACTCGTGGATCCCGGCGATCGCGGCGCGTCGCGGTGCCATGTGCGTCTCCCCGTCTGTGGATACGGCCGGTAGGTCAGCGCGGTAGCGCGGTGGATCAGCGCAGCCGGAAACGGCCGCGGTCGATGACCACGCTGCCGTCCGCTGTGCTCGTCCGGAACAGAGCGTCGTCGGGGCCGTCGGCTCCCGTCCACACCGAGACGACGAGCTCCTGGCCGGGCAGGACCGGCCTGCTGAAGCGACCCGACATCCCGCCGAACCGCTTCGGGTCGGAGCCGCACACGGCGTGCAGCAGGGCGCGGCCGGTGAAGCCGTACGTACAGAGTCCGTGCAGGATCGGGCGGTCGAAGCCGCCGCGCGCGGCGAACGCGGGATCGCTGTGCAGCGGGTTGCGGTCGCCCGAGAGGCGGTACAGCAGCGCCTGGTCCGGACGGATGCGGTAACGCACCTGCTCGTCGGGCTGGCGGTCGGGGAGCGTCCAGTTGTCGCCCTGACCCGGCTCCCGGCCGAAACCGCCCTCGCCGCGGATGAACACGCCGCTGCGCGTGGTGACGAGCGGCCGTCCGTCCAGCGTCGCGGTGTTCTCGGTGGTGACGAGTGCGCCGCTGCCCTTGTCCTGGATACCGGTGACCCCCGAGGTGACCTGCACCGTTGCGGCGACGGGCAGGGTGGCGTGCAGCTCGAACGCCTGCTCGGCGTGCACGAGCTTCGCGGGGTCGAAGTCGCCGAGCCGACGGCCCGTGCGAGCAGCCGCGGCGAGCACGCCGAAGGTCGGGAGCACCTGCTGCTCCACCCCGGCGGTGTTCTCGGTGGTGAACTGCAGTTCGGTGGTGGGGTCGTCGGCCCCGGCCCCGACGCCCAGTGCGTAGAGGATGGCATCGGTGGCGTTCCAGGACCGGTCGACCGGCTCCGACCGGATCCCGACGAGGCTGTGGTCGAGCGCCATGGCGCGCCTCCAGCGGAGTCGAGTGGAACTACATTCTAGGACAACCCTCAGCGTGACTCGATGCCCTTGTCAAGCCGTTGACAGCCTCGTCACGGTGCGGTCTCATGGAAGAATCTGATTCTAAAACACGGATTTACCTCTGGCGTGCAGTGCGGAGCAGGTGGGGGACCGGGTATGACTCAGGCCGATCACGTCGCGGTGGTCGATGACGAGCACGGAGTCGGGCAGCAGGACCGGAGCCGCCGGTCGCTGGCCACGCCACAGCGCCTCCGGTCGTTCTTCGCCCCACGGAGCATCGCCCTCGTCGGGGCGTCGGAAGGCTCCGGCTGGGCCCGCTTCATTCTCGACAGCCTCTCCACGTCGGGGTTCGGTGGCGACCTGCGGCTCGTCCATCCCGTGCGTCCGCAGGCGTTCGGCCGCCCCACGGTGCCGAGCCTGCGAGCTTTGGACGAGCCCGTCGACCTCGCGTTCGTGCTGGCCCCCACCCGCGCCGTCGAGGGCGTGCTGGAGGACGCCGCCGCGGCCGGGATCCACAACGTCGTGGTGCTGGCCTCGGGCTACGGCGACGGAGGGGGCGAGGAGGGCCGGGAGCGCGAACGCCGGCTGGTCGAGCGTGCGGTGGAGCTCGACCTCACCCTGCTCGGTCCCAACTGCCTCGGCTTCGTGAACGCGGCGGCCGGTGTGGCGCCGTTCGGCCTGCACATCGTGCCGCCGCTGCGCAGGGGAGGGCTGGGCGTCGTACTGCAGAGCGGGGCGCTCACCAGCAACGTCCTCGCGTTCGCGCGGGCCCACGGCATCGGGATCAGCCTGCTGACGTCGATGGGCAACGAGGCGGTGATCACGGCGGCCGACGTGATCGAGCACCTCATCGACGACGACGAGACCCGTGTGATCGGTCTGTTCCTCGAGTCGGTCCGGGACCCTCAGCGGTTCCTGGCCCTCGCAGAGCGGGCGCTTCAGGTCGGCAAGCCGATCGTGGCGCTCAAGGTGGGGCGCAGCCCGGCGGGCCAGCTCGCCGCGCTGGCTCACACCGGCGCCGTGGCGGGCGACGACGCTGTCGTGGCCGCGGCGTTCCGCCAGTTCGGCGTGACCAGGGTGGACAGCCTGGAGGAACTGCTCATCACGGCGGGGCTGCTCGGCTCGGGAACGGTGCCGACGGGCCGGCGGATGGGAGTGGTCACGGCGTCCGGCGGGGCGTGCGACATCATCGCCGACCGCAGCGCGGACGAGGGGGTGGAGATCCCGGAGTTCAGCGAGTCCACCGGTGCCCAGCTGCGCGAACTGCTCCCGTCGTTCGCCGCAGCGCGCAACCCGCTCGACGTCACCGGGGTGATCCTGGCCGACACCGCCACGGCGAGCGCCAACCTCGGCGGCACCGCGCTCAACGCCGTGGCCGCCGACCCGAAGCTCGACTTCGTTCTCAACCTGATCTCCGTGCCCGTCGCGGCGCCTCCCGACCCTGCGGTGCCCGAACGCCGGATGGCCGACATCGCGGCCACCGTGGCACGGTCGCCGATCCCGATCGTCAACTTCTCCGCCACCTGCAGCGACCTCTCCGAGTACGGCGCCGACCTGCTCGACCGGCACGGCCTGCACGTCGTCGGGGGCATCGAGTTCGGGCTGACCGCGGTGGGGCATGCGATCCGGTGGAACGAGATGCGCCAGGACCGGGGCGCCCGTCCGGCGGCCGCACCGGCGCCCGCCCCGCGCGTCGCACCGGACGACCTGCCCGACGGGGCGTGGTCCGAGGCACGGGCCCGTGACCTCCTGGTCGCGGCGGGCGTGCCGGTGGTGCCGGCCGAGCTCGTGCAGGACCCCGATGAGGCGGTGGCCGCGGCCGAACGGCTCGGCCACCCGGTGGCGGTGAAGGTCTGCTCGGCGTCCATCACGCACAAGTCCGACATCGGGGGCGTCGCCCTCGGCCTCGGTGAGCCCGACGCGGTTCGTGCCGCAGCGGAGAGCGTGCTCGCCGCAGGGCGGGCGGTCACCGACGACGTCGAAGGCGCTCTCGTGAGCCCGATGCGCACCGGCGGCACCGAACTGTTCGTCGGCGTCACGGTGGACCCGTCCTTCGGGCCGGTGCTCGCCGTCGGGCTGGGCGGAGTGTTCATCGAGGTGCTGCGCGACGTCAGCCTGCGAGTTCTGCCCGTCGACCCCGCAGAGGTGGTGCGCATGCTGGGTGAGCTGCGTGGTGCGCCGGTGCTGGCCGGCGCGCGAGGGACGGTTCCCGTGGATCTGCAGGCCGTGGCCGAGGTGGTGACCAAGGTCGCCGAGTGCGCCCGGTCGCTGGGGCCTGCCCTGCAGGTGCTGGAGATCAACCCGCTCTGGGTCGACGGGTCGCACGTCGAAGCCCTCGACGTGCTCGTGGTGACCGGGCCCAGCTGATCGACCCCGTAGACCGACCCGCCTGATCGACCGCTTGATCGACACAGCTCGTGATCGACACAGCTGTCGACACCGCCTGAGGAGGCGACGACGTGGAACTCGACCTGGGACCGGAGGCGTCCAAGTTCCGGCAGGAGACCCGGGACTGGATCGCCGACAATGCGCCCGCCGGCCTGGCCGACCTGGTCGACTGGACCGTCCCACCGATGACGGCGGGCGACCATTCCGCCCATGCCCAAGCCGCGAAGAGCCCACTGCACGAGGAGTGGGAGCGCAGGCTGCTGGCCGAGCGGATGATCTGCCCGCAGTGGCCGGAGCGGTTCGGCGGCCGCGGCTGGACCGCGGTGCAGAACGCCATCTACAGCGAGGAGTGCGCCCGGGCGGGCGTGCCGCGGATCCGGCGTGGGTTCGGCGAGGGGATGGTGGGCCCCTCGGTGATGGTGCACGGCACGCCTGAGCAGCAAGAGCACTTCCTGCCGCGGATCATCAGCGCGGAGGACGTGTACTGCCAGGGCTTCTCCGAGCCGGACCACGGCTCCGACCTGGGCGCCGTCTCCACGCGGGGCGTGGTCGACGGCGACGAGATCGTGATCAGCGGGCAGAAGGTGTGGACCTCGGGCTTCGCCCGGGCGAACATGATCTTCGTCCTGTGCCGCACCGACACAGCGGCCCCCAAGCACCGGGGCATCTCCTACGTGCTGCTCCCGATGCGGGACAACAACATCGACGCGCGCCCGCTGCGCCAGCTCACCGGCAACGCCGAGTTCGGTGAGGAGTTCTTCGACGGCGCCAGGGCACCGCTGTTCAACGTGATCGGCGGGCTGAACAACGGCTGGCGCGTCGCGATGACGACTCTCGGCCACGAGCGGGGCGGCAGCGCAACGATCGGCCACCTGAAGTACCAGCGGCAGCTCACCGCGCTGGTCGAGCTGGCCCGCGAGGTGGGCCGGGACAAGGACCCGATGGTGCGCCAGCAGCTCGCGTGGGCGCACACGCACGTCGAGATCATGCGGTACCAGGGCCTGCGGCTGCTCGCCCAGCTGGCAGAGGGGCGCGAGCCGGGCCCGGAGGCGTCGATCTCGAAGCTCTTCTGGAGCGAGTACGAGCGCCGCGTCGGGGAGATCGCGATGGAGCTGATGGGGCCCGACGCGCTCGTGCGCCCCGACGGCGAGGGCTACCGGCTCTCGCACTGGCAGCAGGTCTTCCTCGCGAGCCGGGCCGGAACGATCTACTCCGGCACGAGCGAGATCCAGCGCAACATCATCGCCGAACGCGCGCTCGGGCTCCCGAGGGAGCCGCGCCCGGCCGAGTTGAAGGGAGCGGGGGCATGACGGGGCTATCAGGGCGGGTCGCGGTCGTCACCGGGGCCGGGCGCGGGATCGGCGCCGGGATCGCCCGGCTGCTGGCCGCGCAGGGCGCGTCGGTGGTGGTGAACGACCTCGGGGTGGAGCTGGACGGCTCGGGGGCGGACAAGGGCCCCGCCGCCGAGGTCGTCCGGGAGATCACGGAGGCCGGTGGCACCGCGATCGCCGACGGCGGTGACGTCTCCGACCCGGACCAGGCCGAAGGGCTCGTCCGCACGGCGATCGAGGAGTTCGGGAAGCTCGACGTGCTGGTGAACGTGGCCGGCATCCTGCGCGACCGGATGATCTTCAACCTCAGCGAGAAGGAGTGGGACGACGTCATCCGCGTCCACCTCAAGGGCCACTACAACACCACGAAGCCCGCGGCCGCGTACTGGCGCGACCAGCGCAACCCGGACGGCCACTTCCGCCTGATCAACTTCACGTCGGTCTCCGGGTTGCACGGCGCCCCGGGACAGCCGAACTACGCCTCGGCGAAGATGGGCATCGTCGGCCTCACCTACTCCTGCGCCAACGCGCTGGGCCGCTACGGCGTCACCGCCAACGCGATCTCACCCGGCGCCGCCACCAGGATGACCGCGTCGATCCCCAGCGAGCGGCAGTCCGGCGCTCTTCGCGACGACGACGAGCGCTCGCCCGACAACATCGCCCCGATCGTCGCGTACATCGCGAGTGAGGCGTCCGACTGGCTCACCGGCCAGGTCGTCGGCGCGCGCGGGTACGAGGTGCACCTCTACAACAAGCCCGCACCCGTCCGGCACATCGTCTCGGACGGCCCGTGGGAGCCCGACCGATTGGCCCAGCTCGTCGAACGCACGTTCAAGCCCGCTGTCACCGGGAACGGGCGGTAACGGCCATGGACCTGGTGTTCACTCCCGAGCAGGAGCAGCTGCGGGCGTCGGTGCGGCGCTTCCTCGCCGAGAAGTCCCCGATCACGGCGGTGCGCGCGTTGATGGACGGGCCGGTCGGCTACGACCCGGCCGTCTGGCGGCAGATGGCCGAGCAGCTCGGCCTGCAGGGCCTCGCCCTCCCGGAGAAGTTCGGGGGGAGCGGCTACGGGTTCGTCGAGCTGGCCGTCGTGCAGGAGGAGCTGGGGCGCGCGCTGCTGCCCGGGCCGTTCTCCAGCACTGTGGTGTTGGCAGCGCACGCCGTCCTGGACGCCGCCGACCCGGCCGCGGCCGAGGAGTTGCTGCCGGGGATCGCCGACGGGTCGACGATCGCCACTCTCGCCGCCGCGGGCGAGGGCGGCGGGTGGGACCCCGAAGCGCCTTCTCTGTCGGCCGAGCCGGCGGGAGACGGTTGGGTGCTGCGCGGCAGCGTCGATCAGGTGCCGGACGGGCACCTGCCCGGACTCGTTCTCGCGGCAGCCCGAACCGCCGCGGGACCGTCGCTCTTCGCCGTCGACGCCGAGGCGCCGGGCCTCACCCGCACGGCGCTGCCCACCCTCGACCAGACGTCCCGGCTGGCTCGCCTGGACTTCGCGGAGGTGCCGGCGCGGCTGGTCGGCGCCGACGGCGCCGCCGGCTCCACGCTGCGGCGCACGCTGGACCGGGCCGCGGTCGCACTCGCCCTCGAGCAGGTGGGCGGGGCGCAGCGCGCGCTGGAGATGGCCGTGGAGTACGCGAAGGTCCGCAAGCAGTTCGACCGCCCGATCGGCAGCTTCCAGGCGCTCAAGCACAAGGCGGCCGACGTGCTCCTGCAGGTGGAGTCGGCGCGGGCCGCCGCCTACTACGCCACGTGGGCCGTGGCGCGCGACTCCGACGAGGTCCCGGCGGTGTCGAGCCTCGCCAAGGCGTACTGCTCCGACGCGTTCTTCGCCGCGGCAGCCGAGAACATCCAGATCCACGGCGGCATCGGGTTCACCTGGGAGCACGACGCCCACCTGTACTTCAAGCGGGCGGCGGCCACGAAGCTGTTCCTCGGCGACCCGGCGTTCCACCGTGAGCGGCTGGCGGTGTCGATCGGCCTGTGAACGGCTCCAGGGGGACCAGCGTCGACACCCCCGGCGAAACGGAGGAGACCACCGACGACCGCGCTCGCTCGCGCTATGCCTGGCGCGTGTTGTCGGTGGTCTGCCTTGCGTCGTTGATGAGTGGGCTCAACAACAGCTCGCTCACGATCGCGCTCCCGGCGATCGTGGGCAGCTTCGACGCCAGCGTGTTCGAGACCACCTGGATCCTGCTGGCCTACCAGCTCACGAACGTCTCGTTGATGGTGTTCTTCGGGCGGCTGGCCGACCTCTTCGGCAGGCGTCCGATGTACATGACGGGCGTCGCGCTGTTCACCGGAGCGAGCCTGCTCGCCGGGTTCGCCCCGTCGGTCGGGCTGCTCATCGCCTGCCGGGTGGTGCAGGGCATCGGCACGGCCATGCTCATCACGAACAGCGCCGCTCTGGTCACGGCGGCGTTCCCGCGCAGGCTGCTGGGGCAGGGCCTGGGCATCTACATGGCGTCGTTCTCGCTGGCCCAGCTGCTCGGACCGACGCTCGGGGGCCTGCTGGCCACCGAGCTCGGTTGGCAGTGGACGTTCTGGTCGAACGTGCCGGTCGGTGTGGTGTGCCTGCTCTGGGGGCTGCGGGTGATGGAGCGGGTCCCGCGCCGCCGTGAGCGGTTGCGGATCGACCCGCTGGGCAACCTGCTCGTCCTGGTCGGGCTCGGCGCGCTGCTGCTCGCGTTGTCCCAGGTCGGGACGTCGGGTTGGGACGACCCACTCGTCCTCGGTTGCCTCGCGGTCTTCGTGCTCGCCGTGCCGGCGTTCCTGCTCGTCGAGCGCAGGGTCGCCGAACCCGTCGTGGATCTGCGGACGTTCCGCGACCCGGTGGTCGGCATCGGCACGCTCGCGGGATTCCTCGCGACGGTGTCGCGGTTCGCCGTCGTGCTGCTGATGGGGCTGTACTTCCAGGCCGTCTCCGGCGACACCCCGGCCGAGGCGGGCCTGAAGGTGCTGCCGGTTGCCATTGCGTCGATCATCGCCGCACCGCTGGCCGGGGCGCTGCTGCGCCACATCGCCCCGCGCACGGTGGCGGTGGCCGCGTGCGCGTTCTCGCTGGTCGGCGTCACCCTGCTGCTGTTCACGATCTCCGTCGACACCCCGTACCCCGTGTTGATCGGCGCCGTCGTGGTGCTCGGGATCGGGTCGGGCGCATTCATCCCCGCGAACAGCACGGCGATGCTGCAGGACCTGCCGCCCGACCGGCTCGGGATCACCAACGCGGTGCGGCTGATGGCGCAGAGCTCCGGGGTGGTGATCAGCACGGCCGTGGCGCTCACGCTGGTGGCCGCGCCGCTGCCGGTCGCCCTGCGCCCGCAGCTCTTCGACGGGTCGCTGTCGCAGGTCTCGCCGAAAGCACTGGAGGACCTGGTCACCGGCTACCGGTGGGCCTTCGGGCTGATGGCGGTGATGTCGGTGCTCTGCCTGGTCGCCTCCACCGTCGGGCGTCAGGTGAATGCCATCAGCCGGAGGGCCGCGACGACGGTCCCGACCAGATGAGGAGTGGGTGGACATGGGTGTGCTCGACGGCAGGATCGCGCTCGTCACGGGGGCGAGCCGGGGGATAGGCGCGGAGATCGCCAGGCGGTTCGCGGCCGAGGGCGCCACGGTGATCGCGACGGCCCGCACGCTGGAGCCCGGCAGCTCGCCGCTGGCCGGGTCGCTCACCGACACGGTCGCTGCCATCGAGGCGGCAGGCGGCTCGGCTCAGGCCGTCGCGGCCGACGTGTCCCGCGCGGAGGACCGCGTGGCGCTCGTGGAGCGGGTCACCGCCGAGCACGGGCCGGTGGACATCCTGGTGAGCAACGCCGCCGTCACCTGGTTCACCCCGGTGGCCGACTTCACCGCCAAGCGCGTCGATCTCATGTTCGAGGTGCAGGTCAAGGCGCCGATGCACCTGGCGCAGCTGGTGCTGCCGGGCATGCGGGAGCGCGGCGCAGGCACGATCCTCAACATCTCCTCGCGCGCCGCCATCCACCCGCAGCTCCCGCCGACCGGGCGGGCGTCGCGCGGCGGCACGGTGTACGGGATGTGCAAAGCCGCCCTGGAGCGGTTCTCCACCGGCCTCGCGGCTGAGCTCTACGCCGACGGGATCGCCGTGAATGCGCTGTCGCCGAACCGGGTGGTGCCCACGCCGGGCACCGTCTTCCACCACCTGACCACCGAGGACGCACCCGACGCCGAACCGCCGGCCGTGATGGCGGAGGCCGCGCTCGCGTTGTGCCGCCCGCCCGCGAACGGGAGCCGTGCGCTCACCGGCCGGATCGCCTACTCCCAGGACCTCCTGAACGAGCTCGGCATCGCCGTCCCGAGCAGATGACGGCGGCGGGCTGGGTCCGCGTCGACTGCCACGTGCACACCGTCGCCTCCGGGGACGCGGTGCTGCGGGTCGAGCAGCTCGCGTGCCGGGCGGTCGAGCTGGGTCTCGACGTGGTGTTCGTGACCGACCACAACGAGACCTCGGCCGCGCTCGCCGCGCAGGGCCGCGACCTGGGCGTCCGGATCGAGGTCGGCGAAGAGGTGCGCACCGCCGACGGGGAGGTGCTCGGGCTGTTCCTCAGCGAACGCATCCCGTATGTCCTCCCGATCCGCGAGGTGGTGCGCCGGATCCGGGCCCAGGGCGGGCTCGTGGGCCTTCCGCACCCCTTCGACCCGCTGCGCGCCGGTGCCGGCGCCGTGGCCGACGCCCTGTGCGCGGACGGCGCCGTCGACGTGGTCGAGGCGTTCAACGCCAAGGTGCGCGACCCTGCGCACAACGACGCCGCCGCCGCGCTGGCGTCCCGGCACGGGCTGCCGGTCGCGGCCGGATCGGACGCCCACGACGTGACCGGCCTGGGCGCCGCCTACATCGAGATGCCGGATTTCGATGGCCCGCGCGACTTCCTGGCCGCCCTCCCGCACGCACGACTGGTGGGCGAGCTACGCCCCCACGCCCCCCGCTTCCCACCCCGCCCCCGCGCCGGCTGACCGCCGTCCGCTCCTGCCCGACGGCACACATCTGGTGGCCACGGCACATACGTTCTGCCATGTGTGCCGTGGCCACGAGGTGTGTGCCGTCTACGTCAGGGGGCCCGTTTCCTGCAGTCGGCCGTCTGCTAGCCGGAGCCAGCGGCTCACCTTGATCTCCGCGAGGAACCGTTCGTCGTGGCTGACGACCACGAACGCGCCTTCGTAGGCGCCCAGCGCACTCTCCAGCTGGCCGATGCTGACCAGGTCGAGGTTGTTGGTCGGTTCGTCGAGCAGCAGCAACTGGGGCGCCGGTTCGGCATAGAGGACGCAGGCCAGGGTGGCGCGCAGCCGCTCGCCGCCGGACAGCACCCCGACCGGGAGGTCGATGCGGGAGCCGCGGAACAGGAAGCGGGCGAGCAGGTGCATCCGCTGCGCCTCCGGCATCGTGGGCGCGAACGCGGCGAGGTTCTGCGCCACCGTGCGGTCGAGGTCCAGCAGGTCGAGGCGCTGGGACAGGTAGGCGACCCGGCCGTCGGCCCGCCTGGTGCCGCCCTCCGGCTCCAGCTCGCCGTTGATCATGCGCAGCAGCGTGGACTTGCCGGCCCCGTTGGGGCCGGTCAGGGCTACGCGCTCGGGTCCGCGGATCGTCAGGTCGGCGCCGTCGCCGGCGAAGAGAGCCCGGTCGCCGTAGCGGACCTGCATCCGCTCCCCGAGGAACACCGTGCGGCCGGCCGGGACGTTGGTGCCCGGCAGGATCAGCGTGATCTTCTGCTCGTCGCGAAGAGCGCGACCTGCCTCGTCGAGCCGGGCCCTCGCATCGCTGACGCGCGCGGCGTGCGTCTCGTTCGACTTCCCCGCCGACTCCTGGGCGCGTCGCTGGAGCCCGCCGGCGACGATCTTCGGCAGACCGGCGTTCTTGATGTTGCGGGCGGCGTTGCCGGCCCGGCGCTCGGCCCGCTCGCGGGCCTGTTGCATCTCCCGCTTCTCCCGCTTGACCTCCTGCTCGGCATTGCGGATGTTCTTCTCCGCCACCTCGCGGGCGGCCTGCACGGCCGTCTCGTACTCGGTGAAGTTGCCGCCGTAGGTCCGCAGCTCGCCCCGGTCGAGCTCGGCGATGCGGTCCATGCGGTCGAGGAGTGCCCGGTCGTGGCTGACCAGCAGCAGGCAGCCGTTCCAGTCCTCGATCGCGCCGTAGAGCCGTTGCCGGGCGTCGAGGTCGAGGTTGTTCGTCGGTTCGTCGAGCAGCAGGACGTCGGGCCGCTTCAGCAGCTGTGCCGCCAGACCGAGGGTGACGATCTGGCCGCCGCTCAGGGTGTGCAGCTGCCGGGTGAGCGAGAGGTCGCCGAGACCGAGCCGGTCCAGCTGGGCGCCGGTGCGCTCCTCGATGTCCCAGTCGTTGCCGATCGTGGTGAAGTGCTCCTCGCTCGCGTCGCCCGACTCGATCGCCGCGAGCGCCGTGATCACCGGACCGATACCCAGTACCTCGGCCACGGTCAGGTCGCCGACCAGCGGCAGGGTCTGCGGGAGGTAGCCGAGCACCCCCGTGACGGACACGGAGCCCCCGCTGGGCCGGTACTCGCCGGCGATCAGCTTGAGCAGGGTGCTCTTACCGGCCCCGTTCGGCGCGACGAGGCCCGTACGGCCGCCGCCCACGGTGAAGGACAGGTCCTGGAAGACGGGGGTGTCGTCAGGCCAGGAGAAGGAGAGGTTCGAGCAGATGACGAACGCGTCGGACATGCGAGAGAGCCCTCGTGTGTGATGCGGGCGTGCCAGGGCCGCCCATTGGGAACAGGGGGAGGTGCAACGACGGCGGCTCCACACCGGCGGCGCTCCTGCGCTCATGCCGGCGGCCGACCATGTCCGGTCTCACCCGGAGATGTCGTCGTCACCCGCCATGTCTGGTCTCCCTCGGTCCCCGATGATCGCGCTCGACCATAGCAGTAGCGATCTCTTTCCTCACCGGGGTCACCCCGCGGCGGATGCAAGCCGGCGGTCCCGGGGTCGGTGGTGCAGCATTAGCGCTGATCCGGATCGCCATACGTGCGTTCGGGTGTTCGCGACTGCGCCGTTCAGAGGTTCCTGATTCCGCCACCTTCCGGAAGGTTCACCACCCGATCGGCGAGGTATCGTTTCGTCGAGCGACGGCAGGACGGAGCGGGTGACGACGACGAGCGGTGACGGTTCACAGCGATCGCCGGAGAGTGGCGGCGATCGGATTCGTCGTGCCGCCTATGAGCTGTTCAGTCGCAACGGGGTGCGGGACGTCGGTGTCGATGCCGTGATCGCGCACGCAGGCACCGCGAAGATGACGTTGTACCGCACGTTCCCGTCGAAGGATGATCTCATTGTCGATTTCCTTCGCC
This sequence comes from Pseudonocardia yunnanensis, assembly GCF_039534065.1. NCBI lineage: Bacteria > Bacillati > Actinomycetota > Actinomycetes > Pseudonocardiales > Pseudonocardiaceae > Pseudonocardia > Pseudonocardia yunnanensis. Next base: position 132,687 of record NZ_BAAAUS010000064.1, read on the forward strand.
GGCGTGAGCAGCTGTGGACCGAGGAATGGCTCCAGCGTGAGAGCAGACTGCGTGGCGAGCGTCCGCAGGACCAGTTACTCGCCATCTTCGACCTGTTCTCGGAATGGTTCGCCCGTCCCGATTTCGAGGGCTGCGCCTTCCTCACCACCATGATGACGGTGAACGACCCGGCGAGCCCCGTGCGCCGGGCGAGTGTGGAACACCTCGCGAACATCCGCGGATACCTGCGGCAGCTCGCCGAGGAGGCGGGGGTGGCCGACGTGGATCGCTTCGCGCGTCAGTGGCACGTGCTCATGAAGGGTTCGATCATGGCGGCCCACGAGGGCGACACCGCCGCGGCGTCGGCTGCGCGTGAGCTCGGCGTGTTGTTGCTGCGGTCGCACGGCATCGCCGCCGACTGAGTACTGCTCGGGCGCCACGCGGGCAGGGAACGGGCCGGCTCGAGGGGTCGAATCGAGCCGGCCCGAGGTACTGGCGCGCGACGGTGCGCTGCGACGTCAGACGCCGAGTTTCTCCGCGGCCAGGCGGCTTCCTTCCACCCGGGACGTGATCTTGCGGAAAGCGACGTCACGGGCGTAGTCGGGCGACCCGTGGTTGGGCTTCTCGTCGATGGAGAACGGCGAGAAGCCGCAGTCGTCGGTGGATCCGAGCTGCTCCTTGGGAATGAAGTTCGCCGCCCGGATCAGCTGGTCGGCGATCTCCTGCGGACTTTCCACCCGCGGGTTCTGCGGGTTCGTGACGCCGATGTACGCCATCTGTGTCACACCGCGGGCGTCGCGCAGGTTCCGGCCGATCGTCTCGTACACCGGGTCGCGGTCCCGCTCGGACGCGAGCTGGATCAGGAAGTATCCGGCGTCGATGTCGAACATCGTGCCGAGCAGGTTGTTGTAGGGCACGTCGGCCGAGTGCACGGAGTCGCGGTCCCCACCAGGGCACGTGTGAATACCGATGTTGCGTCGCTCGTCGGCGGAGAACCGCGCCATCACACGGTTGTTCAGCTCGATGAAGTGCGGCAACAGGCCCGCCCCCGTCCACGGGTTGCGCGGGTCGTCCCGGGTGGCCAACCGGCCCTCGGTGAAGTCGACCGACACCCGCTCGGCTCCGGCGGCGAAGGCCTCGCGGATGTCCCTCTCGCACTCGTCGACGAGCGCCGCCTCGAACTCGTCGCGGCTGTAGCCCTCCACCGGGTCCTTCAGCGGGTAGAGCAGCGCGAGCATCGACGGCGCGATCACCGCCTGCTTCATCGGCCTGTTCGCGTACGGGATCGACTTGCGCAACGTGTCGGCCGCGTGCTGGTTGTAGCGGAACGGCCCGCGTTCCAGCTTCGGGAGCCGGCGTCCGTGGCCGTCGGCGAAGATCGCGAAGAATTGACCGTCAGGTCCGAGTCCCGGGGCGAGTCCGGTGCCGGCCAGGGTGTCGGTGATCGGATATGTGGCGAACGACGACCAGCGTTGCTCTCCGTCGGAAATGATCGGCGAACCGGTGGCCTCGAATCGTTCGATCGAATCCTTCACGGCCGCGTCCTGCAGCTTCTCGAGATCGTCTCGGCCGATCTCGCCTGCGTCGTACTTCGCGTAGGCCTCCTGCAGCTTGGCGGGTCGGGGGAGCGAGCCCACCGGCTCGGTGGGGACTCCGGTGGCCGTGCGCGGGTCGTAGCCCATGAATGGATCTCCTCCTCGAGAATCCAGGCCAGGGACCAGCCCGATCCCGGCGTCTCCTGCTCTTGCTGATGAAATGGTCGATCACGCACGCCCGACCGAGTGCTCGGTGCGTGCCCCGGAATTATTACGCCAAGCGAGGGAGACAGGTCTGTCTCAGACTTCGCCCGAAAGGGTAGTCTTATTCGCATGGCCGGTCAATGAGTGTTTTGGTGCTACCTGAACGTTCACTGATCCCTGGTTGATTGTTGCCGTTCCCGGAGGGTTTCCCGAGGGGTGTGGATAGCGCGGACATCGCGAACTGCACCCGGTCGAGGCAGGATGTCCTTCGGGGTGAGACCGACCTGTCTTGTGGTTCCGGTCACACAGTGGGAACATCAGCCACATCAGGCGCCCACCACCGCCGATCCGGAGGGCACCGCCTACCATGGCCGAGCTCGAACCGCGCAACTTCCTCCAGCCCTGCCTGCTGCTGCTCCTGCGTGAGCAGCCCGACCACGGCTACGAGCTCGCCGCGCGTCTGCGCCCGATGCACGACGGGGACGGCGACGCCGGCGGCGTCTACCGTGCCCTGCGCAGTCTGGAACGGCATGGGCTGGTGCGCTCGGAGTGGCAGACGTCCGACGTCGGACCCGCCCGGCGCACCTACTACGTCACCCCGGACGGCGTGAACAGCCTCGACTCGCTGGCCGACAGCCTCGGTCAGACGCACGAGGCGCTGCACATCTTCCTCGATCGCTACGCGCGGGTGGTCGCCGCAGCGAAGCGGGGCTGCCCCGAGGGGAGCCGAATTGACCATCGAGCTGACAGATACGGACGTACGAACGGCGTTCACGCGGCGCGAGGAGCCGATCGGCCTGCTGGCCACTGACGCCCCCGCGCTCGCCACCGCCTGCCACGCCATGGCACGGCGGTTCCACCGCGGCGGACGGCTGATCGCGTTCGGGGCAGGCGGCTCCGCTGCCGACGCCGCGCACGTGGTGGTCGAGTTCGTGCATCCCGTGATCATCGGGAAACGGGCGCTGCCGGCACTGTCGCTGCGGGGCGGATCCGGTGGGTTCCGCGCCGAGCTGGAGCTGTTCGCGGAGCCCGAGGACATCGCGCTGGCCATCGCGCCCGACGGTGGTGACGCCGCCCTCGCCGACGCCCTGGCGGCGGCGCGCGACCGCGGCCTGTTGACCGTCGCTCTGGCAGGGGCGCCGGACGGGCCGCTGCACCGGTCGTCTCTGGACCATGCGCTCGTCGTGCATTCGGACGACCCGCGGATCGTGCGCGAAGGCCAGGTCACCACCTACCACGTGCTCTGGGAGCTCGTGCACGTCTTCCTGGACGCCCCGGAGGTGCTGGCATGAACACCGGAACGGGCACGCACGGGCTGCTGCCCGACCCGCACCCCGGCGACACCTGCATCACCTGCTCCGACGTCGCCGTGGCCGTCACGGTTGTCGAACTGCTCGGCGACGACATGGCCCTCGTGGACACCGACGCCGGCACACAGGAAGAGGTGAGTGTCGCGCTCGTGGACGCCGAGGTCGGGGACACCGTCCTCGTCCACGCGGGAGAGGCCATCGCAAGGCTGGAGCCGTCATGAGTATCGAGTCGCTCTATCCCTTCCTGCATGCAGGCGCCGCGGATCGGGACGTGCTCCTGGCCGACGTCGCCCGGTCGACGGCGGAGAAGGTCGGTGAGATCGGACGGCTACGCCACGACGTCCTGGCCGCCGACGCCGCCGAACTGGCGGCCTGTGCCACGGCGATGGCGCAGCGGTTCGACAGTGGCGGGAGGCTACTGGCGTTCGGCAACGGCGGCTCGAGCACGGACGCGGCAGCCATGGCGGCGCTCTGCGTCGATCCAGGACCGGCATGGCGGCCGCTGCCCGCCCTCGCGCTCGCGGCGGACGTCGCCACGCTCACCGCTCTGGCCAACGACGTCGGCTTCGAGAACGTCTTCGCCCGTCCGCTGGCCGCTGCGGGGCGCCCCGACGACATCGCACTGGGCCTCTCGACGAGCGGAGGTTCGGCCAACGTGCTGCGTGGGCTCGCCGTCGCCCACGAACGTGGCCTGCTCACCGTGGGTCTCGCCGGCTACTCGGGTGGCGCGATGGCCGAGGCGGCCGAGCGCGGCGAGATCGACTACCTCTTCGTCATGCCGTCGGCGTCGGTGCACCGGATCCAGGAGGCGCAGACCACCACCTACCACGTGTTGTGGGAGCTGGTGCAGCGCGCGCTGGGCCGTCCGTGAGCGAACCGTCGGTGCGGGCCCGGATCCGCGTCAGCGGGATCGTGCAGGGGGTGGGGTTCCGGCCGTTCGTCCACGGCCTGGCCGGGGAGCTGGGCCTCGCCGGCTTCGTGGGCAACGACGAGTCCGGCGTGGTCATCGAGGCCGAGGGCAGCGCCCACGCGCTGGACGCCCTGCTCACCGCACTGCGCGACCGGCCGCCCGCGCTCGCGCTGGTCACCGATGTCGCCGCCACGGGCATGCCGGTGCTTGGCGACACCGCCTTCGCCATCGCACCCAGCTCGGCCCGCGGCCCGCGGGCCACCCTCATCTCGCCCGACACGGCGACGTGCGCCGACTGCCTCGCCGAACTGCGTGACCCGTCCGACCGCCGCTACCGCCACCCCTTCATCACCTGCACGAACTGCGGGCCGCGGTTCACGATCGTCACCGGGGTGCCCTACGACCGGGTGGCCACCACCATGGCCGGCTTCCCGATGTGCACCGCCTGCGCCGCCGAGTACCACGACCCGGCCGACCGCCGGTTCCACGCGCAGCCGGTGTGCTGCCCGGACTGCGGGCCGACGCTGCGACTGGTCGACGTCCGCGGCAACGACCTCCCGGGCGACCCGATCACCACCGCTGCCCGGATGCTCGCCGACGGCGGCGTGCTCGCCGTGAAGGGACTCGGCGGCTACCACCTGGCGGCGATCGCGGCCCACGAGCAGGCGGTGGCCGAGCTGCGGGCGCGCAAGCACCGTGAGGACAAGCCGTTCGCTGTGCTCGCTCCCGGGCTCGACGCGGCCGCGAAGCTCGGGGAGATGGGACCTGCCGAGGCCGCCGAGCTCACCTCTCGCCGCGCCCCGATCGTGCTGCTGCGCCGGCGCCCCGGTGCGTCACTGGCTGCGGCCGTCGCTCCGGGCAACGACCACGTCGGCGTGATGCTGCCCTACACGCCCGTGCACCATCTGCTGCTCGACGAGCTCGCCGCTCCCATCGTGCTGACCAGCGGAAACCTCTCCGACGAGCCGATCGCCCACCTCGACGACGACGCCGTCGCCCGGCTCGGTGGCATCGCCGACGCCTTCCTCACGCACGACCGGCCGATCCGCACGCGGGCCGACGACTCGGTGCTGCGGGTGGTCGCCGGGCGCACCTACCCGATCCGCCGCTCCCGCGGCTACACCCCCGAACCCCTGCGGATCGGCGTGACCGCCCCGGAGCCGGTGCTCGGGTGCGGTGCCGAGCTGAAGAACACGTTCTGCATCCTGCGGGGCGCGGAGGCCTTCCCGTCGCACCACGTCGGCGACCTGGAGAACGCCGAGACGCTGCGGGCCTACACCGACGGCATCGAGCACCTCGGGCGTCTGCTGGACGTCACTCCCGCAGTGCTCGCCCACGACCTGCACCCGGAGTACCTGTCCACGAAGTACGCGCTCGACCGAGCCGCCGCCGAACCCGGCCTGAGGCTGGTAGGGGTGCAGCACCACCACGCCCACCTGGCCGCCTGCCTGGCGGAGAACGGCGAGACCGGGCCGGCCATCGGGATCGCGTGCGACGGCCTCGGTTACGGACCGGACGGTGTGCTGTGGGGTGGTGAGGTGCTGAAGGTGTCCCTCACCGGGTTCCGGCGGCTCGCGCACCTGGAGCCCGTGCCGTTGCCGGGCGGCGTCACGGCCATCCGGCAGCCGTGGCGGATGGCTGCGGCCTGGCTGCACGCCACCGGCACCGACCCGGCCGGCCTCGCCGTCGCGACCCGGAACGCTCCACTGTGGATGCAGGTGGAGAAGCTGCTGGCGTCCGATGTGGAGGTTCCGGTCACCACGAGCGCCGGGCGCCTGTTCGACGCCGTTGCCGCGCTCGTCGGGATCCGGGACCGGGTCAACTACGAGGGGCAGGCGGCCATCGAGCTGGAGCAGTGCGCGTCGGCGGTGGGGGAGTGCGACGGCTATCCCGCCGGCTTCGACGGCGGGCTCATCCGCGCAGGCGATCTCGTGCGCGCCGTCGTCGCAGACCTCCGCGCAGGCACCGCGGCGCCGCTGATCGCAGCCCGCTTCCACGCCGGCCTGCACGACGCGCTGGCCGCCGCGGCCGTACGGGCAGCCGCAGGCGCCGGGCTCGACGTGGTTGCCCTGTCCGGCGGGGTGTTCCAGAACCTCCGGCTGCTCCACGGCGTGTCCCGGCGGCTCACCGAGGCCGGGCTGCGGGTGCTGGTCCACTCCCGGATGCCGTGCAACGACGGCGGGATCAGCCTGGGTCAGGTGGCCGTGGCGGCGGCGACATCTGCTCGCACGTGATCGCCGTGCACTGATTCGGCCGGCAGCGCCGATCGGGCGAGGCGAGACGTGTCAGCGCACCTCGATCACGTGGACAACGCGGTCCAGCGCGCGGAAGTCGTCGGCATTGCGGGTGGCGAGGCTCAGGCCGTGGCGCTCGGCGGTCGCGGCGATGAGCAGGTCGAGGCGCCGTGGACGAGGGTTTCGCCCTGCGGCTCGAACCATGTTGGCAAGCAGGCCGTACGACCCGGCAACAGCGCTGTCGAGCGGGATCACGTCCATGGCGTCGACGATGGCTCCCAGGCGGCGCCTGCGTCGCAGCCGCTCCTCGGCATCCGCAGAGGCGCCGACCCCGTACTCCAGTTCGGCGATTGTGACCGCGCTGACCGCGACGTAGTCGGCGATGGACACAAGGCCTGCGGTCGGCGGCGTGATCACGACGGACGTATCCAGCAGCACCTGACGGGCGACTCCGCCTGTCGTCACCGTTCGCCGTCCCGATCCCACGGGTCGGAGGAATGTTCGTCGCCGAAGAGTTCGTCGGCTTCGGCGACATCGCGCGCCCACTGGCCGGGATCAGGTGCGGGTCCGGAGGCGGTCAAGAGCTCGTCGAGTTCGGCGGCAGGTACCAGGCGCCTCCGAGAGGTCGTCCGCTGATGCGGCACCAGATCGGCGACTGCACGTCCGTGGACCGTCACGGTGAAGGACTCGCCTTCGGCCACCCGCCGCATGATCTCGGCGTTGTTGTTGCGCAGCTCGGACTGCCTGATGGACTCGGCCACGCTCGCCACGATAGCTATGGGATAGCGTTATCGCTATCGCGGGTCGAGGCCGATGTCCGTGCCATGACGCCCACGAACACTCGATCGTGCAGTTAAGGCTCCGTTCGACGTGATTGGCGGCGGTGATCGCGCGTTACCTCCCCAGTACCGAGCGCGACGATCAAGGGGAAGTGGCCATGGACTTGCTGACGCCGGAGCTGCTGGCGGAGATCAACGCCGTGTGGGACGCGAACCAGGCGGGCAAGATCACTGTTCAGGAGGCGTCGCGCCAGGCGAACGAGCTGCTCGGCACCCCGCCCGTCGACGCCCACCGGGAGCGCCGGGTGGCGTACACGGCGCGCATGAGCGCCCGGTGACCTGAGGCGATCAGGGACGAGCACCGACAGGGGCACCTCGGTCCCGTGTGGCACGCGGATGGCGCACGTGTCGACCGGGAAACTGGCGGAACGTGCTGAATCGCAGCGCGCGGCGCCAAATGGACATCCGTCGCGAACCGCTGGGTATGAGCTACGCCATATGTCCACCCTGAACGCAAAGATCGACCCAACCGTGTGTGGCATGTCGGCCGGTGCAGAAGGTGGCGGCTCACAACGGAAGGACTGAAATGTCTCGTAGCTGGGTTCGGCGCGTCCTGGTCGCCGCTGCTGCTGGCGCCGTGGCTGTCGCCGCACTTAGTCTCGCCGGCGTCACCGGTGCATCCGCCGCAGTGCCCACTGCAGCCGCATCCGGAAATCTCGTGGCGGTTCCCGTGGCCCTCGAGTCAGCTGCTCAACCCGCTGCTCCTTCCGCCCCGATGCCGGGGGATCCCGGTGAGTTCGACGTCTTCAACAATGCGGAGTTCCAGGGTGGTTTCGCCAACCTCACCAACGCCACGATCCCCGATCTGGGCGCCGACAACCTGAACCTGAACGACCTGATCTCGTCTGCCGTCAACAACTCCGGCACGATGATGTGCCTGTTCCCCGACCCCAACTTCACGGGGCAGCCGATTCAGTTCCCCCCGAACACTCAGCTCGGTCAGTTCGACCAGAACGAGAACGACACGATCTCGTCGGTGCGACCCTGCAACTGACGTTCCGCGCAGTGCGCGTACCGCGCGACGGCTCGAATCCTTCACCGGCGATGGCCGGACGAGACGGCTCCTGACCAGCTGAGTGCTGGCAGGGGCCGTTCTCGTCGTGCCCGTGGTGTCCGGGTCGTGTCGCGGGGCGGCCCCGGAGGTCGGGATTCGCCTGCTCCGGTTCGCTGGTCGCGGACTTCTGCAGTGGCCCACATGCCTGTACACGGGTGGTGCGAGAGCCGTGTTCACCGGGGCATGGGTAGCAACACCACTCGTTCTCACGCCAATCGAACCGCTAGTAATCTTCTGATGCGCGCCCATCGCTATTCGTGCCGGTCGGCCTTACCGCAATCCCGCAGCAATGATCGAGCCCTACATAGTGTGTATCTCATCACATCTGCCACCTGAACGGTAAGACGAGGTAATGCGTGTAACGGCATGTCGGTCACCGCAATGGGCGGTGGCTCGGACGGGAGGACTCGGAATGTCTCGCAGTTGGATTCGGCGGAATGTGGTTGGCGCGGCCGCCGGGACCCTGGCGCTCGTAGCCCTGACGTTGGGTGCCGTTACCGTCGGCACGGCGGCTGCCGCACCTGCGGCGTCGACGGCCGGCGCGGCCGGAGCGCAGCCTGCCGCCGTTGCCGCTGCGCACGGGGGCGACAACGAGTTCGACCTCTTCGAGAATGCCAATTTCGACGGCTTTTTCGCGAACTTCGACAGCACCAAGGTCCAGAGCCTCACCGCATTCAAGGTGCAGGGCAATCCGAACCAGGATCAGAACGACTTCTTCTCGTCCATCGCCAACAACTCGCAGACGGCGATGTGTGTGTACTCGGACATCAACTTGAAGGGCAAGAGCCTGCTCATCAACCCGGGTGTGACCGTGTCCAACCTCGCGGCTGCCCAGCTCGGCGGCGGCCAGACCTTCGACCTGAACGACCAGATCAGCTCGCTTGCGCCTGCGATCCCGAACCCCGCAACGGGAACGCTCGGCTGCCCCACGGCATGACCTTCCGGACATCCAATTTTTGTTGATGGTTGGAATGTGCTCCCGAGTGCGGCTTCCGGGTCCGTCGCGACGCGTTCTCGCAGGGAGTGTGAAATCTGCACGCTCGAATGAAGCTCAGGACCCGGGCCCATGCCTTGCAGGAACGTCCGTCGGCGACGGACGCCGGCTCACCACGGAAGGACCGACATGTCTCGTACCTGGCGTTGGCGAACTCTGTCTGCGGTGGCTACCGGTGCCATGGCGCTGGTAGCGGTATCCCTCGGCGGTCCCCTCGCTGCGACGGCCTCCGCGGCGACGCCCACCGCGGCGACGCCCACCGCGGCGACGCCCACCGCGGTGACGCAGCTGGTACCCCCGTGCGGCCAGGGGGGAGGCCCGAACAAGTTCGAGGTCTTCGACAACCCGAACTTCTCGGGTGCCTGTCAGGACGCCACCAACCCGGTTCCCGACGAGTCCAATCCTGTATTCAACTTCAACGACAAGCTCAGTTCTGTCGTCAACAACACGGACACGGAGATGTGCCTGTTCGTCGACAGCAACTTCGGAAGCATCAGCTTCCGATCCGAGCCGCACACCAAGCTGGCGTCGATCGGCGACCCGTTCAACAACTCGATCAGCTCGATCGAGCCCTGCCCCTAGTCGGGACGGGCGTCCGGCTCATGTGAGCGATACGCGCCGGCGCAGCCAGCCGTACCAGGCGTCGAGCCCGTCACCGCGGGTCGCGGAGATCTCCAGCACCTCGACGGCGGGGTTGGCCCGGCGCCCGTAGGCGATGCAGGCGGCCACGTCGAAGTCGACGTAGGGGAGCAGGTCGACCTTGTTCACGAGCATCAGGTCGGCAGTGCGGAACATGTGGGGGTACTTGAGCGGCTTGTCGGCGCCCTCGGTCACCGACATGATCACGACCCTGCCGGCCTCGCCGAGATCGAACAGCGCGGGACAGACGAGGTTGCCGACGTTCTCGACGAAGAGCAGGGAGCCCGGTTCGGGTGCGAGGGTGCTGAGCCCCGCGGCGACCATGTCGGCGTCGAGGTGGCAGCCTGCGCCGGTGTTGATCTGCACGACGCGCGCTCCGGTGGCGCCGATGCGCTCGGCGTCGAGCAGGGTCTCCTGGTCGCCTTCCAGCACCGCGCACGGCAACTCGTCGCCGAGGTCGCGGATCGTGCGGGTCAACAGCGTGGTCTTGCCCGAGCCTGGTGAGCTCATCAGGTTGAGCGCGATCACGTCCCGGTCGGCGAGCCACTGCCGGTTGAGTGCAGCGAGGTCGTCGTTCTTCGCCAGGAGGTCGACCTCGAGCGCCACGGTCCGCGTGTCCGGCTCGGTGTGGTCGTGTCCGTGACCGTGCGGGTGGTCATGGTCGTGTCCGTGGGAGTGGTCGTGCGGGGGTGGGCCCGGCCGGGCCAGGTCGGTCAGCCGGACGCCCGTGTCGTCGGAGCAGCCGCACGTCGCGCACACCTCAGACCACCTCCACCTCTCGGATCCGCAGCTCTCGTCCGCCCTGCACCTCGACGTCCGCGCTGCCGCAGTCACACAGCGGTAACACCTCGCCGGTCTCGAACGCCACTCCACAGGTGCGGCAGGCCGCCTTGCCGGGCGGCTCGTCGATCTCCAGGGTGGCGCCCTCGCACGTGGTGCCGGCCGCCACCATCTCGAAGCAGAAGCGGACGGCGTCCGGCACCAGGCCGGAGAGCTGCCCGACCTCCAGCCGGATCCGGCACACGCGTGCGTCCCGCATCCGCTGGGTCACGGTGGTGACGACGGTCTGGGTGATCGACAACTCGTGCATCGACGCCGACTGCCTAGCAGATCCGGGGCAGCGGGTCGCCCACCAGCAGATCCACGATCCGCGTTCCTCCGAACGAGGTGCGCAGCAGCACCAGCCCCGGCGGGTCGTCCTTGATCGTCCCGATCGCGGCGGCGCCCTCGCCGAGGGGGTGGGCACGCAGCGCGGCCAGCGCCGCATCCGCCTGGTCCGGAGCCACGACGGCGACGAGCCTGCCCTCGCAGGCGACGTAGAGCGGGTCGATGCCGAGCAGTTCCGACGCGCCGTTGACGACGGGCCGCACCGGCAGTGAGGCCTCGTCGAGCACCACGGCCACCTGGGCGGCCGTGGCCACCTCGTTGCAGATCGTGGCCACGCCCCCGCGGGTGGCGTCGCGCAGGAGCCGCACGCCGTCGCCCGCCGCGTCCAGCAGCCCGGCGCTGATCTCGTGCAGCGGTGCGGTGTCGGAGACGATGTCGGCGGAGATGTCGAGCTCACCGCGCGCCAGCATGACCGTGATGCCGTGGTCGCCGATGGGGCCCGAGACGAGCACGACGTCGCCGGGACGGGCCGCTGCGGCCGACAGCACCACGTCGCGCTCCAGCACCCCGACGCCTGCCGTGTTGATGTAGAGGCCGTCGGCCTTGCCCCGCTCGACGACCTTCGTGTCGCCGGTGACGATCTGCACGCCTGCCGCCTGCGCGGCAGCCGCCATCGAGGCCACGATGCGCTGCAGGTCGGCGACCGGGAAGCCCTCCTCGAGGATGAACCCGCAGGACAGGTAGAGCGGCCGAGCCCCGCACATCGCGAGGTCGTTGACGGTGCCGTTGACCGCGAGGTCGCCGATGTCGCCGCCGGGGAAGAACAGTGGGGACACCACGTAGGAGTCGGTGGTGAACGCGAGCCGACCGGCCGCGGTGCCGTTCGTCCACATCGGGGCGAGCTGGGCGCCGTCCTCCAGCTTCTCCAGCACCGGATTGCGGAACGCGTCGAGGAACACCGCCTCGATCAGCGTCTGCGTCGCCTTGCCCCCGGCGCCGTGGGCGAGCGTGATCCGTTCCTCCTTGATCCGCGCCTTGCGGGCGCGGGCCTTGGCGATCCGGGCCAGCACCTGCTCCTCGCGGGTGAGGTGCTCGGAGCCTGCGTGCGGGGGGTGCTGAGTTTCCGCGTGCGCGAGCTGGGCCTCCTCGGCGGCGGCCGCCGCGACGGCCTCCTCCGCCCAGTTCGCCCGCGTCGGAATGCCTGGGCCGAGATCCTGTGTCATGTCCGGGTCGCCTCCTTCACGCGCTCCCGGCTGAACCGCCCGAAGTTGTAGTAGGCGGCGCATGCGCCCTCGGACGACACCATGCAGGTGCCGATCGGGGTCTCGGGCGTGCACGCGGTGCCGAAGACCTTGCACTCCCACGGCTTGAGCACTCCCTTGAGCACCTCGCCGCACTGGCAGGCCTTGGGATCGGCCACCCGCACACCCGGCACGAGGAAGATCCGCTCCGCATCGAACCGCGCGTAGCGTTTCCGCACCTGCAGCGCCGAGTGCGAGATGAAGCCGAGCCCCCGCCACTCGAAGTGCGGACGCAGCTCCATCACCTCACCGATCACCTGCAGTGCCCGGGTGTTGCCGTCCCACGGCACCACCCGCGCGTACTGGTTCTCGATCTCGCAGCGGCCCTCCTTGAGCTGCAGCAGCAGCTGGTAGACCGACTGCAGGATGTCCAACGGCTCGAAACCGGCGACGACCAGCGGCTTGCCGGCGTCGCGGGCGATCCATTCGTAGGGCCGGCATCCGATCACCGTGGAGACGTGGCCCGGTCCGATGAACCCGTCGAGTCGCAGGTCGGGAGAGTCCAGGATGGCCTTGATCGCCGGGATGATCGTGACGTGGTTGCAGAAGATCGAGAAGTTGTCGAGACCCTCGGCTTCCGCGCGCAGCACCGTCATCGCCGTGGACGGGGCGGTGGTCTCGAAGCCGATGGCCATGAACACGACGCGCTTGTCGGGGTTCCTCCGTGCGATCTTGAGCGAGTCGAGCGGCGAGTAGACCATCCGGATGTCGGCGCCCGCCGCCTTGGAGTCGAAGAACGACCCCCGGCCACCGGGAACCCGCAGCATGTCGCCGAACGTCGTGAGGATGACGTCGTCGTGCTCGGCGATGGCGATGGCGTCGTCCACGCGGCCCATCGGGATCACGCAGACCGGGCAGCCCGGCCCGTGCACGAGCGACACGGTGTCGGGCAGGTAGTCCTCGAGGCCGTGCTTGTAGATGGTGTGGGTGTGGCCGCCGCAGACCTCCATGAACTTGTACTGCCTGCCGGGCTCGCACAGCGCGGCGATCTGCGTCGCCAGCGTGCGGGCCATGCCCGCATCGCGGAACTCGTCGACGAACCTCATCGCCGTCCCCTTACCTCTGGTCGTGCTGCTAGGTGATGTCGCTGGCGGCGAGCGCCTGGAGCTCGTCGGTGTAGGCGTCGCCGAGACCGGTGAGGAAGTCCAGGGAGGCCTTCGCCTCGGCCTCGTCGATCTTCGACAGGGCGAAACCGACGTGGATGAGGATCCAGTCGCCCGGTTCCAGGTCCTCGTCGCGCAGAAGACCGATGTTCACGGCGCGCTTGACGCCCTCGACGCTGACCATCGCCAGGTCTTCGTGCTCGGCCAGCAGCTCGATGACCTCGCCGGGAATGCCCAGGCACATGCGGATCTCCTCCTACATCCGGCGCATGTCGCGGTACCGGGAGATCTCCCCCCGCGACTGCACGGCGAGTACGGTGCCGGTCGCCGCGACGGCCACCAGCACGAGAAGCAGCAACTTGCGGATCATCTGCTCACTCCTTCGTCGATCATGAGTTCCTTGACGAGAGCGGTCACGGCCCGCACGCCGGGCTCCACCGCTGCGACCACCGCCGGGCTCAGGCCGATGCCCTCGTCGAGGACAGCGGGCTCGCACCCGACGACGAACACGCGCTCCACCGGCCGCTCCAGGCCCATCGACGAGGCGAGCCCGTCGAGCAGCGTGAGCACGGCGGCAGGGTCCATGCCGTGGCCGTCGAGCGCGGGGACCTCGGCTCCGGTCTCGTCCCGGGCGCCGTCGAGGTCGTGTTCGAGGGTGTAGACGGTGCCGGGCTGACCGCCGCGCTGCGTCGCGTCCACGATCACCAGAGCGCGGTACCCGTCGAGGAGCCGGTAGGCCAGGTGAACGCCCCGGATCCCGCTGTCGACGAGCTCGACACCTGCCGGCAGGCCGCCGCGGCGCTGCAACTGCTCGACCACGGCGACGCCGAAGCCGTCGTCGGAGAGGAACACGTTGCCCACCCCGGCGACGAGGACCCGGCCGGGCGTGCTGCCGTTGCCGCTCATCGGAGCGCCTCGAGCTCGTCGGGGTGGAAGTAGCGGAAGCGGCCGTGGGCGAGCTGCATCTCGGCGCCCGGATCGCCGTCGACCGAGACCGCGACGTGCACGCGTCCGTCCACGTCGTGCACCACGGCCTGCACGGTGGCGCGCATCCCGTCGAGGAAGCGGTCCTGGATGTCGCCGCCGCGACCGGGCCGCAGCACGACCTGGCTGCCCTTGGCCACCGGCACGTCACCGACCATCGTGGTGTCGGTATCGGGGTCGACGGCCGCGTCCTGGGCGGGATCCCACCACGGCAGCAGTTCCGGGGGCCGGTCAGCCGGGCTGTCGGCGCCGAACGCCGCGCCGCCCGTGTCGATCGTCGGGATGTCGGACGCCGCTGCCGCGGGCCGCATCGAGCGGATCACCCCGTGCAGCCGTTCCATGATCTCCGGCGGCATGGCGTCGACCGCGTCGATGATGCCTGCGGCGCGCGGGTCGGTCGCGCGCGCCTCGGCCTTCTCCTCGTCGGTGAGTACGAGCGTCCGGAGCGTGAGGATCTCGTCGTTCTCGAGGCCGTCGAAGAGGTTGATCGTGCTCTCGGGAGCCAGCTGCGGGTGGTCGGCCAGGATGATCGGCGAGGACAGCAGAAGGTCGCTGCGGTCGGCCGGTCCGGCGAGTACCGGCCAGGTGTGCTCGTTGACGCACTTCGTGGTGGCCGGTTCGGCCCACTGCGGCGGGTCGGTGAGCGACAGGAACGCTCCAGGGCGGGCTGCGATCAGCGTGTGTGCCGCGATCAGCGATGTGCGCAGCACCTCCTCGCGGGGGGCGCCGGGCGCGCAGCCGCCGTCGTTGACGATGTCGAGCCGCAGCCGGTGCACCAGGTAGGGCCCCGCGATGTCGGAGGCCGAGACGACCAGCCGGGCGGTCACCGGCCAGCACTCGCGCCGGAGCCGGCCCGCGACCGCGCCAGCGGCGTCCCGGATCTCCTCGGTCTCCCGCGTCCCGTGCAGCAGGATCGGGACGGTGACCTCTTCGTGCAGCACGGCGTCGAGATCCAGCACCGCGTCGACGTGGCGGGGCACGCCCTCCTCGAACCGCAGGTGCCGCCGGCCGTCGACCACCAGTTCCGGCACCGGTGTGCCGTCCGGGGTGAGTGGCGAGCGGGCCTGCAGCTGCAGGCAGCGCAGCCGGACGTACAGCTGCGTGCCGCCGTCGCGGCCGGGTTCGAGCAGGCATTCCATGCGGTTGCGGGTGGGCTCGCTGCCGTCGGTCTCGGGGGTGAGCACGCCGAACTGCCAGCGCAGCCGGTTCTTCTGCGCCGTCGCCCGGTAGGGGTAGAGCAGGTAACCCTCGAACAACACCGCGTCGGCGACGGCCGCGACCTCGTCGAACAGGGTGCCGGGATCGGTCATCGCTCGGCCTCCTTCAGGAGGTGCTCGAACGTCTCGTCCCAGTTCGGGATCGTCCGCTCGGAGCGGTAGGCGGACAGCGCGTCGAGGGTCCTCGTGCCGACCCGGATCCATCCCGAGCCGGGGAAGTGCGCGTCCATCGCCGCGCGCCACGTCGCGACGGGGAGCCGGAAGGTCGCCTCCTCGTGCCAGGAGACCAGCCCGACCTGAACTCCGGCGAGGCCCCCGTAGTACACGACGCCGGAGAACAGGAACACGAGCGAAACAGCCCTGGCCTCGGCCCTGTCCTCGCGGCTGTCCTCGGCACCGTCCTCGCCGTCGGCGGTGAGGCCGTGGAAGTACTTCGTGGACGCGACGTCGAGGTCGTAGGTGAGCGGCACCGAGATCGGCACGACCGTCGAGTCGGTGAAGCCGGTGACGGTCGTGCTGATCTGGGCGAACTGCAGGGGGTTGAGCGTCTCTCCCCACCGTGCGGGCGCCCCGAACAGATCGGCGAGCTTCCCTGTCTCCTCGGGGGTGTAGCTGCGGCCGCGCGGCTCGATCCGGATCTGGGTCCGCAGGGCCACCGAGTGCACGCGCTGCCCGCCGTCGTGGCTGACCTGTACGTCGAACACCAGTGACGGTCCGGCCGCGTAGGGCTCCGGCCGGGCTCCGATGCAGGCGAAGCTCAGCACCTCAGGCCTCCGGTCCGGTGGCGGGTGGGACGGGTCGCGCTTGCTCGCGCAGGTCGTCGAAGAAGCCGTCGATCTCGTGCCACGCCTCGGCGCCGCCGTCGAAGCCACGCCAGTGCAGCTTCACCAGTCCGACGAGCCGGTAGCAGGCGTCGATCGGCACGAGGAGACCCTCGGCCGATCCGGCGGCTCCCGACCCCGCCCTGTCCCGGCGGACGAGGAGCGCCTCGACGTCGGGCTCCAGCTCGGCGGCGAGGCGACCGGCGCCCAGCCCGGCGGCCCAGGACTCGAGCCCCAGCTCACTCTCCGTGGCACCGGCAGGGCTCGGATAGCAGGCGATGACCTTTCCCTGTGCGGAGTTGTGCAGGAAGAAGGCCATGGCGACGGGGATCTGCAGCTCGTCCCACTGGGCGTCGGTCAGACGGAAGTCAGGGTCGGACAGATACCGGTCCGGCACACGGCGGTAGCCGCCCCCGCCCGCTCCCGGGTTGTCGAACAGGAAGCCGCACGGCCCGCACGCGCAGAGCATCCGGCGCTCGGCGACCTGCACGAGGTGCGGGTGCTGCGGAGGCACCGGGGTGGCGCACAGCTCGCAGACCTCCTGCACCGGTTCCTGCTCCACGGAGTCGACCAGGAACCGGCGTAGCGAGGAGATCCCGGGCATTCAGCCCACCCTCTTCGGGGACGCCGACGGGCGCACCCCGATCTGCAGCAGAGCCGGGCCCGCCGGCACGGCGTCGAAGACCACGCCCGCCACCTCCGGGGCCAGCTCCGTGATCGACGCGGCCACCACGTCCTTCACGGTGTCGGTCCCGCAGCCGCCGCCTTCGATCTGCACATGCACCCGGCCCTCGTCGTCGAGCCCGGCGAGGGCGAGGCCGGAGCCGTGCGAGCCGAGCCTGCGCGTTGCCGCGCCCATCGCGTGCGTGAGCCGCTGATCGAGCGGCACAGGGTGTAGGTCGTGCAGCGCGAGCAGGCCGGCGACCAGCGGATCTGCCGCCATCCGGTGCACGATCGTGTCCCCGGCACCTGCCCGGACGATGGAGACCATCTGCTCCAGGCCTGCGCCGTAGAACCGCATCAGCACCCGCACCAGCTCTTCCGCCGCATGCCCCACCGCGGGGCCGCCGTCCGCCGTTATGCCCTCGAGGAGTTCCTCGATTCGGCCGGCGAGCCCCTGCGGATCCAGGTCGGTCGAAGCCACTGCTGCCGCTCAGATCGTGTTGAGCATCGACGGCGACGTCATGCGGTGCAGCGGTTTCCCGTCGCCCTTGTACATGTGCACGCCGCACGGCAGGCAGGGGTCGAAGCTGCGGACCGCCCGCATGATGTCGATGCCCTTGAAGTCCTCGTTGCGACTCTCCTCGAAGATCGGCGTGTTCTGCACGGCGTCCTCGTACGGACCGGGCGTGCCGAACGTGTCGCGCACGCTGCCGTTCCAGGGCGTCGGCGGGTACGGGTGGTAGTTCGCGATCTTGCCGCCGCGGATCACCATGTGGTGCGACAGCACGCCGCGGACCGCCTCGGTGAACCCGACACTGATCGCCTCGTCCGGGACGACGAACTTCTCCCAGGTCTTGGTGTGGCCGCCGCGCACCTCGGCGAGTGCCTTCTCGATGAAGTGCAACGCACACGCGGCCGCGTAGGCCTGGAAGTAGGTGCGCGCCCGGTTGCGCTCGACCGCGTTGGACAGCGGCCGGCCCTGCTTGTCGTGCGGGATCCGCCACTCGAAGCTCACCTCGGGCTTGAGCGCGGTGCGCGGCAGGTTGATCTGCACGCTGTTGCCCGTGGCCTTGACGAAACCGATGTCGACCAGGCCGCCCAGAGCCGTGGCCCACAGCCGGGCCAGCGGACCGCCGCCGGTGTCGAGGGCGAGGTGATCCTTGCCGTCGAACCAGCGCGGCGACATCGTCCAGCTGTACTTGTCGTCGAAGTCGCGCTTCTGCGGCGCCGGGATCGTGTGCTGGTTCCACGGGTGCCTGCGGTCGACCGGGTTGCCCAGCGGGTCCTGCGTCGCGAACATCTCCTGGTCCTCCCAGTCCCGGTAGAACGAGCTACCGAGCAGGATGCGGATCCCGAGGTTGATGTCCACGAGGTCGTTGGTGACCAGGTTGCCGTCCACGACGATGCCGGGCGTGACGAACATCTTCCGGCCCCAGCCGGTCATCGTCCGGTACTGGAAGTCGCAGTGCTCCGGGTCGTTGAACGCGCCCCAGCAGCCGAGCAGCACGCGCCGGCGTCCGACCTCCTCGTAGCCCGGCAGGGCCTCGTACATGAAGTCGAAGAGGTCGTCGTGCATCGGCACGACGCGCTTCATGAACTCCACGTACCGCATGAGCCGGGAGTAGTAGTCGGTGAACAGCTGGATCGTGGCCACCGTGCCGACGCCGCCCGGGTACAGCGTGGAGGGGTGCACGTGGCGGCCCTCCATCAGGCAGAACATCTCCCGCG
The DNA here is from genome assembly GCF_039534065.1 of Pseudonocardia yunnanensis. NCBI lineage: Bacteria > Bacillati > Actinomycetota > Actinomycetes > Pseudonocardiales > Pseudonocardiaceae > Pseudonocardia > Pseudonocardia yunnanensis. The sequence continues at coordinate 151,309 of NZ_BAAAUS010000064.1, forward strand.
TGTACCGGCTGACCTGCAGTGCCTCGCGGTAGAAGTCGCCGGTGAACGGGTTGAGCGCCCGCATGATGTCGCCGATGGTCTTGTAGCCGTGCTCGGCGCCGTGCGGCGACTCCGTGCGGTTGGCCAGTTCGAGCACCCCCGGGTTGGTCTCCGCGATCATCCGCTCGCAGTAGTCCACCCCGACCAGGTTCTCCTGGAAGATGTTGTGGTCGAACATGTACTCGGCGGCCTCGCCGAGGTTGATGATCCACTCGCCCAGATGCGGCGGGCGCACCCCGTAGGCCATGTTCTGGTTGTAGACGGAACAGGTCGCGTGGTTGTCGCCGCAGATGCCGCAGATCCGGCTGGTGATGAAGTGGGCGTCGCGCGGGTCCTTGCCCTTCATGAAGATCGAGTAGCCGCGGAAGATCGACGAGGTGGAATGGCACTCGGCGACACGTTTCTGCGAGAAGTCGATCTTGGTGTAGATCCCGAGGCTTCCGACGATCCGGGTGATCGGATCCCAGGCCATCTCGGTGAGCCCGGTCTTGTCGGTACCGGTGCCCGACGGCTTTGCCTGTGTGGTGGTCATCGACGCGTTCCCCTTACCAGGACTTCTTGAAGCCGGTGGTCAGCTCGCGCCCGTTCTTGCGCCAGCTCGGTTCCTTGTCGAGCTTCCGTTCCGTGATCCCACGCAGCCTGCGGATGATCGCTCCGTACGCGCCGCTGGCGGCACCGGAGACCCTGCTTCCGGGAGGTGCGTCCATGAAGGGCATGAACTTGTCCGGGAAGCCGGGCATCGTGCAGCCGATGCAGATCCCGCCCACGTTCGGGCAGCCGCCCACACCGTTGATCCAGCCCCGCTTGGGGACGTTGCACTTGACCACGGGGCCCCAGCAGCCCAGCTTCACCAGGCACTTCGGTGAGCCGTACTCGGTGGCGAACTGGCCCTGCTCGTAGTAGCCGCCGCGGTCGCAGCCCTCGTGCACCGTCTGGCCGAAGAGCCAGGTGGGGCGCCCTTCCTTGTCCAGCGGGATCATCGGCGCCGCACCGGTGGCCTGGTAGAGCAGGTAGAGGATCGTCTCGGAGAGGTTGTCGGGCTGGATCGGGCAACCGGGCACGTTGACGATCGGGATGCCGGCCGGCGTCGTGAAGTTCCAGCCGAGGTAGTCGCGTACGCCCATGGCGCCGGTCGGGTTGCCCGCCATCGCGTGGATGCCGCCGTAGGTGGCGCAGGTACCCACCGCGAGCACGACGAGCGCCTTGGGCGCGAGGCGGTCGAGCCATTCGCTCGTGGTCATCGGCTGGCCCGTCTCCGGGTTGTTGCCGAAACCGCACCAGTAGCCTTCTGGCTTGATCTTCTCGTTGGGAATCGATCCCTCGACCACCAGCACGAACGGATCGAGCTCGCCCCGTTCGGCCTTGAAGAACCACTCGATGAAGTCGTTGTTGCCACCGACCGGGCCGTTGTCGAAGTCGATGAGCGGCCAGTGGACGGCGATCTTCGGGAGGCCTGGCAGGGCCCCGAGGGCGATCTCCTCGATGCTGGGCTGGGTTGCCGCGGTCAGCGCGACCGAGTCACCGTCGCAGCTCAGGCCGGCGTTGATCCACAGAACGTGGACGGTCGGTGCCTCGGCCTCCGTGGTGGACGCTTCCGTCGTGGACATGGCGGTCCCCTCGATGGCGCTGCCCCGTGGGGCGGCGCCTGTCCGACGTGGTGGGAAAGTCCGTTGTAACGGCCTGGGCCGGGCGCAGTAAGTGATCGCGGTCACTAGATGTTGCCGACACTGAGCGGATCGGGTGGCCCCGTGCCTGCGCATGATCAACGATCCGGCTCGGTTTCACCGAGCGTCAGGAACTGGTTCGCAATCGTGGTAATCGCGGAGAAATCATCGCTCGATTCCGGCGGCCATCGAAATCCGCTCATAATATTGACGATTATTGATCGTCGGACCGGATCGGGAGTACGTAGTGCCGTTGACGCGCAGATCGTTCATGAAGGGCCTCGGAGTCACCGGGGGCGCGGGGATGATGTATGGGGCAATGTCTGCTATCGGACTGGCCCCGGCTGCGGCACAAGAACCGTTCCGTGCGCCCGAACCGGGCGACCTCGTCGGGCAGGGCCCTGGCCACCACACGGTCACCGTTCTCGGGGCCGGGCCTGCGGGTCTCTGCACGGCATACGAGCTGGGCAAGGCGGGTTACGACGTCACGGTGCTGGAGGCGCGTTTTCGCCCGGGAGGGCGAGTCTGGTCCATCAGGGGCGGCACGGAGGAAACAGATCTCGACGGGGAGACACAGCGCAGTACGTTCTCCGAGGGACATTTCCTCAACATGGGTGCCACCCGGATCCCGCAAGGCCACGTCACGCTCGACTATTGCCGGGAGCTCGGTGTGGCGATCCAGGCATTCCCGAATCAGAACGCGAACGCATTGGTCAACTACACCAGTGAAACACCTTTGACCAAGACGTCGATGACCTACCGGGCCGCGCGGGCCGACACCTATGGGTACATCTCGGAGTTGTTGCAGAAGGCCGCCTCCCGGGGCGCCCTCGACGACGTGCTGAGCGCCGACGACAAGCAGGCTCTCGCGGAGTTCCTCAAGGACTTCGGCGACCTCAGCAGCGATGGGCGCTACCTCGGCTCCAGCCGGCGCGGGTACACGTCCGAGCCAGGTGCGGGCATCGACGACGGCACCCGCTTACCGCCGCCGCCTGCCCTGTCCGACGTGGTCCGCAGCGGGATCGGGCGCAACTTCGGGTTCGAGCTCGAGAACGACCAGGCGATGATGATGTACACCGCCGTCGGCGGGATGGACCAGATCTACCACGCGTTCCACCGCAGGCTCGGCGACCGCGTCCGCTTCGGAGCGGTCGTCACGTCGATGCGCAACGTGCCGGAGGGCGTCACCGTCGAGTACACCCACGGCGGTGTGGGCCGGTCGATCACCAGCGACTACGTGGTCTGCACGCTCCCGCCGCACCTCGTGGCGCGGCTGCGCACCAACCTCGCCCCGGACGTGCTCGCCGCCTTGCGCGCGCCCAAGGCGGTGGCGTCGGGAAAGCTCGGCATCGAGTACTCGAACCGCTGGTGGGAGACCGAACAGCGGATCTACGGCGGCGTGAGCAACACCGACAAGGACATCCGCGAGATCATGTTCCCTTTCGACCACTTCCACGGTGACCGGGGCATCGTGGTCGCCTACTACAGCACGGGGAAGCGCCAGGAGATCTTCGAGCCGCTCAGCCACCGCCAGCGGCTGGCCAAGGCACTTGCGGAGGGAGCGGAGATCCACGGCGAGAGCTACACGAAGAACGTGGGTCCGTCGTTCTCGGCCGCCTGGCGGCGCATCCGCTACTCCGAGTCGGCGTGGGCATCGTGGAGCTCCAAGAGCCCCGAGTACAAGCTGCTCCTGCAACCGGCCGACAAGATCTACTTCGCCGGCGACTACCTCTCGCACGCGCTGTCGTGGCAGCACGGTGCGTTGACCTCGGCCCGTGCTGCCGTCGCCGCCGTGCATGCCCGCGCCGCCGGTCCGCGCTGACTGCGTGCCGACCGGCGGCTACGCCATGATCTCCGCGACGATGCGCTCGGCGTAGGTGCGGAGGAGCTCGGTCAGGTCCTCGTCGTCGCTCCGTACGCGCCCGGTCCTCCCGATCGCGGCGATGCACCCGATCACCGTCATCCGGTTGTCCCGCAGCGGCACGGCCAGCGCCGATCGACCCACCTTGATCTCGTCCACCTCGTGGGCGACGCCGGACTCCCGGATCCTGCGGAGCTCGACGGCCAGCACGTCCGGCTCCACGATCGTGCGTCCGGTGAGCGGCCGCAGGGGTGCGGGGAGCCCGAGCTCGGGCCGGTGGGAGAGCAACAGCTTCCCGATCGCCGACGCGTGCAGGTGCGTGCGGATGACGTTCTCCCCGGCCAGCTCGTGGTCGGGGTCGCGGTCCACCAGCCGGATGCGGTCGTCGGCGTAGGACGCGACGAAGATGCCGAACCGCACGCGAGCTCGCAGTTGCTCGACCACCGCGTTGGCCGCCCGGAAGTCCTCCGATGCGGTGCCGCCCACCGCACCGGCCAGCTCGCGGGTCCGTCGTCCGAGCGCGAAGCCGGAGAGGTCGGAGACCCGCACGAGGAATCCGTCGGCGACGAGGAGGTTCAGCAGCCGGTACGCCGTGGCCGGGGGGATCCCGCTGAGGCTCGAGATGTCCCTGGCCGTGGCGCCCGAGCCGAGCTGGGCGACCGCCTCCAGCAACACCAGCGCCTTCTGCGCCGCTCGTGTCTCATGGCCACCGGGTTCGTGCGGCCGGTGCGTGACCGCGGCCATCAGGAGGCGTCGGTCGAAGAGCCGCCGCGATGCCCGCGCCCGGGTGGTGCCCGGCCTGCGACGAGGACGGGGTTGCCGTGGGCGTCGGGGGCGAACACACCGGCGCCGGGCAGCACGTCGTCGGACTCCGCGTGATCGAACGCTCCTACGCGGTCGAGGTCACCGGGGCGTCGCCGGAGCAGGCGGCGGTGCCAGAGCAGGCCGGCGGACAGCAGGGCGGCGATCACGGCCGGCGCGCCGATGTCGGCGTCGACGACCCGTGCCACGACCAGGTAGCCCAGCAGCGCGATCCCGGCGAGGCTCGCCGCGAACGCCGCGAGCAGGACCCCTCTCGTCTGCTCCCGGATCCGGCGCAGGAACCGGATCGAGGCCACCGCCACGAGGACGTAGGCGGCCACGACCATCGCCCGCACGACGTCGCGCAGAGTGTCGCGTACCGGGGAGGGCACGAGCAGGGCGCTCGCCACGGCGACGAGCAGCACGATGACCAGCAGCGCCGCGTAGGGCGTGCGAAACCGGCGGTGCACCGCGGTGAAGAACGGGGGCAGCAGCCGTTCGACACCCATCGAGTACACGAGCCGGGATGCCGCGTGCGACGACGCCGTGGCCGACGCGAGCCACGAGCAGGCCAGCCCGAGGTTCAGGGCGACCACGAGCAGGGTGGGCGCACCCGAGGCGGTGCCGTGCAGGTAGACGTCGACGATCGTGGTGCTGCGGCCCGTCCACGCCGCCCAGGCTGCGAAGACGAACAGGCCCCCGCAGATCATCGGGGTGAGCAGAACCGTGCGGGTGATGGTGACCAGCGGGCGCTTCGCCTCGGGACCGAAGAACGTGGCGCTCTCGAAGCCGGCCAGCGCGAAGACCGCGCCGAGGGCGACGTAGAGCACGCCGTGCGGAGCCGTCACGGGTTCGGCGGGTGGCGTTACGGCCTCTGCGGCCGGCATCAGGGTGAGGGCCAGGATGAAGAGCAGGGATCCGGCCTCGACCGCGAGGATCGCGAGCGCGGCGAAGCGCGCCCCACGGACCAGCACGGCCAGCGCGGCGGCCGCGACCGCGGCGTGCACGGCGAGCGTTGCCAGCGGACCGTCGACGTCGACCCCGACCTCACGGAGCACGGCGGTGAGCGCCGCGCTGCCGCTGTAGAGCGTGAGCGTGGCACTCCCCAGGTACTTGACCAGCACGGCGACGCCGGTGGTGAGAGCTGCGCGCGTGCCGAGACCCTGGAACACGAAGCTGTACAGGCCCCCCGCCGCCGCTTGCCGCCGGGTGAACTGGGTGACGCACAGGGCGATCAGCGAGATCAGGATCGTCGCGCCGATGATCGTCAGTAGTCCGACGAGCGGCGACGCGTTCCGAAGCATCGTCATCGGCAGGACCACCATCGACGCCGCGGGCGCGGTGGTGGCCACCGACTGGGCGAGGACCTCCACCCCGGAGAGCCGCCTGCGTCCGAGGGCACGCAGCGGCGACATCGCGGGTCGATCGAGCTCCTCGGCTGAGAACGACCGGGTGATGGCGTCCGACAGCGCCGACATCGTTCCCTCCGAGGTCATTTCGCCACTGATCGTGACGAAAATTAGGGCCGAGATGTTGCGCTGAGGTTGCCTGCCCGAGTCGAACGGAGCCCCCGGAGTGGGAACCACGCCGGGCGCTCCCACTCCGTGCACGCCGGATCGTTCGCCGCCGTTCCACCGATCGACTCACGGGGCTCCCAGCCTTGGTGACCAACTCATCGGGTCGTCAGAAGGAGCAGGAGCGTGCGGTGCCAGTAACCCGGAGATCGTTCATGAAGGGACTCGGCGTCACCGGAGGCGCCGGGGTGATGTACGGGGCGATGTCCGCGATCGGGCTGGCCCCGGCCGCGGCGGAGGCGCCGTTCCGGGCGCCCACGATGGGGGACCTCGTCGGGCAGGCCCCGGGGCACCACTCCGTGGCCGTGCTGGGTGCGGGGCCCGCCGGCATGTGCACGGCCTACGAGCTCGGCAAGGCCGGCTACGACGTGACGGTCCTGGAAGCGCGGACGCGTCCCGGCGGCCGGGTGTGGTCGATCCGGGCCGGCACCGAGGAGACGGACCTGAACGGGGAGACGCAGCGCTCCACGTTCTCGGACGGCCATTTCTTCAACATGGGCGCCACCCGCATCCCGCAGAGCCACGTGACGCTCGACTACTGCAAGGAACTCGGCGTCGAGATCCAGCCGTTCGGCAACCAGAACGCGAACACCGTGGTCAACTACGCCAGCGACACACCGCTGTCGAAGACCTCGATGACCTACCGGGCGGCCAAGGCCGACACGTTCGGCTACGTCTCCGAACTGCTGCAGAAGGCCGCCTCGCGCGGTGCCCTCGACGACGTGCTCTCGGCCGACGACAAGCACGCCCTCGCGGAGTTCCTGACCGACTTCGGCGACCTCGGCAGCGACGGGCGCTATCTCGGCTCGACCCGGCGCGGGTACACCTCGGAGCCGGGTGCGGGCACCGACTACGGCACGCGCCTGGCACCACCGCACAGCATGTCGGACGTCATCCGCAGCGGGATCGGGCGCAACTTCGCGTTCGACTTCGAGTACGACCAGGCGACGATGATGTTCACCCCGATCGGCGGGATGGACCGCATCTACTACGCGTTCCAGGACCGGCTCGGCGACCGCGTCAAGTTCGGCTCCGTCGTCACGGCGATGCGCAACGTCCCGGAGGGCGTCACCGTCGAGTACACCGCGGGCGGCCGGGCCCAGTCGATCACCACCGACTACGTCGTGTGCACGATCCCGCCGCACCTCGTCGGCCGGCTGGGCAACAACCTCCCCGCCGACGTGCTGGCAGCGCTCAAGGCAGCCAAGGTGACGTCGTCGGGAAAGCTCGGCATCGAGTACTCGAGGCGCTGGTGGGAGACCGACGAGCGCATCTACGGCGGCGCGAGCAACACCGACAAGGACATCGCGCAGATCATGTTCCCCTACGACCACTTCCATTCCGACCGGGGCGTGGTGGTCGGCTACTACAACACCGGCAAACGCCACCAGGCCTTCGAGTCGCTCACCCACCGCCAGCGGCTGGCCAAGGCGCTGGCGGAAGGCGCCGAGATCCACGGCGACAAGTACAAGAAGGACGTCACCTCGTCGTTCTCCGGGAGCTGGCGGCGCACCCGGTACTCCGAGTCGGCGTGGGCGTCGTGGGACTCCACGAGTCCCGAGTACAAGCTGCTCCTGCAGCCCGTGGACAAGATCTATTTCGCTGGCGACCACCTCTCGAACGCCATCGCGTGGCAGCACGGAGCGTTCACCTCCGCCCGGTCCGTCGTCGCCGCTCTGCACAGCCGTGTCGCGGGACCGAGCTGATGAGCCGGCCGTCGATCACCCGTACAGCGACGACCCGGACCCCCACCACTCAGCCACCTCAGCACCGACGGGAGCACCCGATGCCGACACCGCCACACCAGGGAACGCCGCACCTGCGGGCACTTGCCACGGGAGCGGCCGTGCTGGCGCTCGCCGCAGCCGGATGCTCGACCGGCACGTCCGCCGCCGCGCCCGCTCCTCCCGCCGCCGTGTCCCAGGCGGTGCTGGAGCCAGGCCAGGACAACCCGATGATCGCCCAGGGCGTGGCGCTCGGCGCGGGCGCCGCGTTCTACAAGACCAGCGGGCTGGGCCCGAAGCAGATGAACGCCGCCGCCGCCGAGGGGACCCCCGAGTCGTTCATCGACACCGACCAGTTCGCAGGCGGCGTGCTGCCCGCCGGGGTCACGCTGACCGAGGCTCAGGGGATGAACGTGCTGCGCAACATCCGCGAGAACCTCGAGGCGCAGGGCCTGACGCTCGAGAACGTGACGACGATGCGCGTCTTCCTCGACAACGCCCCCGGGTCCGACCGCGCCGACTACGCCGGCTGGAACCGCGCCTACCGGCAGTTCTTCGCCAACACCAACCTCTCCAGCGGCGACACCGAGCTCGTGCCGCTGGGCAGCGCCGCTCCTGCCGCGCCGCTGGTCCGTAACCCGGCGCGGCCGAGTCGCTTCGCGCTCGAGGTGCAGAGCCTGCCCGTGGCGGGCTGGCTGGTGGAGGTGGAGGTCGACGCGGTGTTCCCCGCCGGCAGCGGACCCCGCTGACGACAGGATCGACGGCCGTCCTACGTACGGCGCCTACGTAGGACGGCCGGGGAATGGGGGAGAGTCCCCATGTGACGCGGCTCGATCCGGGCGATTGTTCACTGCATGAGCAGCCTGACTGCCCAGCAGGCGATCGAGGCGGCCCGCGCCGTCGCCGCCACCTTGGCCAAGGACGCCGTGGAGCGGGACAGGGCGAACGCCAAGCCGCACGCCGAGGTGCAACTGCTGCGTGATGCCGCCCTGCCCGCCATCCTGCTGCCGCGGGAGGTCGGCGGCTCTGGCCTCGGGTGGGACACCGCGCTGCGGGTGGTGCGCGAGATCTCCGCCGCCGACGGCTCGATCGGCCAACTGCTCGGCTACCACTACATGAACCAGGATCTCCTGGTCTGGTTGCACAACCCGGATGCGTTGGCCCTGTGGGGCGTGCGGTCCGCGGAGCATCAGTGGGTGTGGGGCGACGCGGTGGACGTGTACGCACCGGCCACCACGCTCGTCGGGGACGGCTCCGGTTTCCGGATGTCCGGGCGCAAGAGCTTCGCCACCGGATTCTCGGTGGCGGACGTGTCCGTGGTGGCCGTCGCCGAACCCGGAACGGGATCGCCGTTGCTCGTCATCGTCGAGAGCACGGCGGACGGGGTGGCGCCGGGCGGTGACTGGGACAACCTCGGACAGCGCCTCTCGGCGAGCGGCAGCGTCACGTTCACCGATGTCGCCATCAGCCCCGAGCAGGTGCTCGGCACGCTGGACCCGGCGCGCGCGACCCCCCAGGGCTCGCTGATCGCTCCCGTCAGCCAGGCCGTGCACAGCGAGATGTACCTGGGCATCGCCCAGGGCGCGTTGCGGACGGCGGGGGAGTACACGCGCACGGTGTCGCGGCCCTTCCTGCTCTCCGGCGTCGAGTCGGCCACGGCGGATCCGTACGTGCTCGCCACGTACGGCCGGCTCGTGGCGGCGGTGCGCGCGGTCGAGGCGCTGGCCGACGACGTGGGCACGCACGTGGCCCGCGTGAACGCCGCCAGGGACGGCCTCACCTGGGACGCGCGCGGCGAGCTGGCCGTGCACACCTCGGCGCTGAAGGTGGTGGCCATCGAGACCGTGCTGGAGGTGACGTCGAGGATCTTCGAGGTGACGGGAGCGCGGGCCACCAGCAACGCGGTGGGGCTCGACCGGTTCTGGCGCAACGCACGCACCCACACACTGCACGACCCGGTCGTCTACAAGCAGCGCGAGGTGGGCGAGCACTTCCTCACCGGTACCTACCCGCCGTTCACCGTCTACAGCTGATCCCCGGGCCGGCGCCGGGTCGCCGTCATCTCGCCGCCCAGGCAGGCGCGTCCCGCGTCCGGCGAGCCGCGAGCGCGACGAGCTGGCCGCGGGCCCGCACGTCGAGCTTGCGGCACAGCGCCTCGACATGCTTCTCCACGGTGCGAGGGGAGATCACCAGCGTGTTCGCCAGTTCACGCGTGGTGGTGAGCCCCCCGCCCAGCAGGTTGAGCACCTCGGCCTCGCGTGGGGTCACGCCGCGCCGGCGTAGCCAGTCCGGAACCGGGGGGTTTCCGGCCTGCGGCGAGGCTGCGAGCGTGCGGCAGGCGTCGGCGATCGCCGGGGTGCCGAATCGGTCGAAGAACTCGCCTGCCTCGGCCGCCCAGGTCTGCGGATCACCCCACCCGTCAGCCAGCGCGGCTTCCGCGACCAGCCGCCGCGCGAGATGGCGCAACCACGGCCAGGGCAGCTCCCGTGGGCCGAAGGAGGTGACGACGGCGGCGGCCTGCTCGCCGTGGCCGCGGCGACCGGCCAGCACCGCCTCGGCGAGGTCGGCAAACGCGGCGTTGGGCCGGTTCACCACGGCCGGGCTCGTGCGCAGCGCCCCGATCGCCGCTTCCGCGTCGCGACCCTCGACGGCGCGCAGCAGCGCCCACCACCCCCACCACGGCAACGGCCGAACCTCCGGTGCATCGGTGGTGAGCGTGAACGCCGTCTCCAGCTCACGGACTGCCGCCGCCCGGTCCTCCGACAGCAGCGAGCAGACCCCGCGGGCGAAGCCCCAGATCCCGGCCTCCGCGTCGGCGTCGGCATCCAGCGCCCCGGCCGGGACGGCGGCGATGTCGCGTTCGACGCCGGACCGATCGGCCCGCAGCGCGGCGGCACAGGGCACCATCCCGAGCGCGATCACGTGGATCTGGTCGAAGCCGAGTGCGGCAGCTCCGTCGCGGGCCGACGCGGCCGCGGCGCGTGCAGCCTCGGGGTCACCGTTCATGAGGTGGGAGGCACCCAGATCCAGGTCGAGCACCACCACCAGGCGCACGGCCCCCGCTGCGACCGCGGCGGCGCGGGCGGCCTCGAGCCGGTCGCGCCGCCCGGTGCGGAAGAGGTCGATCGTGCCCAGCTCGTGCAGCGCCGACAGCACGCCGAGCGGCAGGTCGTGTGCCACCGCGATCGCGTGGGCCTTCTCGAATGCGGCGAGCGCCGTGTCCGGGTCGGCCGTGCGCTCGGCCCGGCCCACCACCTGGAGCGCCTCGCACGCGACGTCGGGCCTGCCGGCGGCCAGCGCCGGATCGACGACGCCGGACGCGAGGGTGGCCGCGGCGGTGCGCGAGTTGCGGCCGAGCAGGACGAGAGCTCGAACCAGGTCGGCCTCGGGGGCATCGGGATCGTGCTGAAGCGGGCCGTGATCGGGTCCGTGCTCGGTCGGGCAGTGCGGGTTGGGCACGGCGGCGGCCGCGAGCTGCACCTCGGCGAGCTCCCACCGGCCGGCCTCGGCCGCTGCCCGGGCCAGCCGGAGACGGGCGCGGCGGCGCACGGTCTCGTCGGGCGCCGAGCGCAGTTCCGCCATCAGTTCCGCCGTGGCGGCCGCGGCTGCGTCCGGGTCGCCTGCGCGGCACCGAACGTCGGCCACTGCGTCGGCGAGCGCGACACGGGTGGCCGCCGGGCGTGCGAGGGCCAGACCGCGGGACAGCAACCGGTCGGCGGAGTCCAGCGCTCCGTCGCGGGCGGCGCGGGTGCCGGCGCGGGCCAGGAGGTCGGCGGCGGACGGGTCGCCTGCCAGCTCGGCGAGATCGGCCGCCAGCAGGGCGGCCTCCCCAGGCAGGTCAGGGGAGCGATGACGCAGCACACCGCCCAGTGCGGCGGCCATCTCGGCCTGCAGCGGGCCGGAGAGCCCGGCGAGCACCGCGTCCTGAGTGAGCGCGTGGCGGAAGCGGTACCCGGGGCCGTCGGGCTCCAGCAGCCCGGCACCGGTCGCCGAGGCCACCGCCGCCGTCATCGTGGTCGTGTCGAGCTCCAGCGCCTCGGCCACGAGTCGCCAGTCGAACCGGCGGCCGAGCAGCGCCGCGGCGGCGAGCACGTTGCCATCCACCGGGTCCAGGTCGGCCACCCGCCGCCGGACGGAGTCCGCGAGCGAGCGGGGCACCGTCGTGCTGCCGCCCGGAATCGTGGTGTCGTAGTCGCCGAGCAGCTCTTCGACCATCAGCGGCACGCCGTCGGCCTGGGCCGTCACCGGCGCGGCGGCCTCGGGGTCGAGCCCGCAGGCCCGGACCATCTCGGTGACGGCGGCGTCGTCGAGAGCGGTGAGCGGCATCGGTAGCGCACACCCGCGGGCCGCCAGCGCGTCGGACACGGCCCACGCCTGGTCGCCCTCGCCGCTGCGCAGCGTGGCGAGCAGCAGCACACCGCTGTCGGCGATGTGGTCGCCGAGGTACTCCAGCACGGCGAGCGTCTCGGGGTCGGCCCAGTGCAGGTCCTCGAGGACGACCACGCAGCCCCGCGGCGCGACGAGCCGGAGCAGTCGCAACAGCCCTTCGGCGAGCACCGGCCCCGACGCCGACGGCGCGCCGGTGGCCCATTCGGGCACCAACGGCCCCAACACGGCGGCGTACGGCCCGAGCTCGCTGCGGTCGGGGAGCCCGTGGCGGCGGGCGAGGGCCAGCGTGACCTCGACGAACGGACGCAGCGGCGCCGAGCTCGCCCCGGACACGGCCCGCCCGACGACCGCAGGCAGCCCGGCCCTGGCGGCGGCCGCAGACACCTCACGAGCCATCCGGGACTTGCCGATCCCCGCCTCGCCGCTGAGGAACACGACGGTGCCGGCGCCGCGCCGTGCCGCGCCGAGCAGGTCGACGAGCACGGCGAGCTCTGCGTGCCGCCCGACGAGGGACGGGCAACGTACCTGATGCACCAGCACCTCCCGTCGCGCTCTCCTCGACTCTCCACGGATGGGCGGCTCCAGGGGGCGCCCTGGGCGTCATGTGTCGAGGCCCACGGAACGCAAGCTCTATCGGAGGACCATCAACAGACTCCCGGGCCACCATCTCTCAACAGCCACTTGCCACGTGGAGAACGTCTTCGTCCTCTCAGCGACGGAGGGCTGCCATTCTGATGCGTGCGGTCGATGGAATTCCGTTCCGTGGACATTCGGTGCATATCGACCCGAATCCGTCATGCGGGAGAGAGTGGCCGCAGCGGGCACATTCGGCGCGAAGTTTCTCGTTGTCACGAGGGAGAGACCTGCGAAATGCGTGTACGGGATCCGGAGGAGGTGAATGCAGTGCGCCGGGGAGCCGAGGGCCGGGAGGGGTCGGGGCGTGGGTCGGTCTGCCCGTTCGGGGTGAACCGCGACACGGGCGCCGCCGTCGTACTGGCCGAGCACGCCCAGGGGTGGTACGACGAAAGGTGATCTCGCCGTCGCCCGGCCGTCGCGGTGGTAGCCGCCCGATGAGCCGGACGTCGAGGGAAATCGGGCACCGCGGCCGGTTGGGCAACGGAGCCGACTCGACGTGAGCACTTCCGGATGACGTGCGTGAGTCGATCGCAGAGGAGTCGCCATGTCCGTCGATGAGATGTCCGAGCCCGTTCCGTCCGTCGAGGTGTCCCCGCAGGATCTCCCGGGCACCGTGCGGAGCCTCGGCTCGATGAGCTGGGTTCGTGAGCCGCTCGACGATGCGGTGGGCGGTCGCCGGCGGGTGATCGCCCCGCCGAGCGCCGCGACCATCGGCACTCCCGCACACGGTGCCAAGGCGGCGCTGCGAGCCGAGCTCGGCAAGCCCAACACGGTGTTCATGATGGGCGACAACCCGGCGCTGCCGCGGATGCCTGAGCGGCCGACACTGCTCGACTTCTTCCGGCTGCGGTTCGACGGCTTCTCCGTCTCGCACATGCTGCAGAGCGCCAAGATCGCCAAGGAGCGCGGCCTCGACGAGAAGGTCGTGATGGCCTGTCTCCTGCACGACATCGCCATCGCCGGGCTGATCTCCAGCCACCACGGGCACTGGGGAGCGCAGCTGATCGCGCCGTACGTCGACGAGGAGGTGGCCTGGGCGGTCGAGAAGCACGAGGCGCTGCGGTACTTCGCGGACGAGTCCGTCGGCTACTCCTACCCAGAGGCGTACATCGCGTACTTCGGAGCCGACTACGACCCCCCGGCGTACATCCACCAGGAGCACGAGGAAGCGCGCAAGCACCGCTGGTACATGACCTCCCGGCTGATCACGATCAACGACATCTATTCGTTCGACCCCGGGGCGCAGGTGCAGTTCGAGGAGTTCGAGGACATCATCGGCCGCAACTTCCGGCAGCCTGAGGAAGGCCTCGGTTTCGACGGATCGCCGGTGGCGCACATGTGGCGCACGATGATCTGGCCGAACAACTTCCTGTGATCCCGTAGCTGCCTCTCCTCAGACGGCCTGGGATTCGTCGCGCGACGATGTGGGCAGCATCGCCAGGTCCTCGAGGGGGATCTCGGTGCCGGTGTCGTCGACGACGGCGACGTGCACGGGGCGGCCGGTGGTGCGGGAACGCCGGACGATGGAGGGCCCGGCCGGGCGCGGCCGATACTCGTCCCCCCATTGCTGCAGGGCGGCCAGAACCAGCCGTAGCTTCCTGCCGGACTCCGTGAGGTGGTAGCTGACGCGCGTGCGGCTGCCGGGCTCCCGGTACTGCTGCGGCTCGAGGATGCCGGCGGCCACGAGGGTGCGGAGGCGGGCGCTCAGCAGATTGGGAGCGATGCCGAGGGTGCTGCGGAAGTCGGCGAACCGGGTGGTGCCCAAGAATGCGCTGCGCAGAATGAGGAACGTCCACCTCTCACCGAGGACCTCGAGACTGCGCTCGATCGAGCATGCCGGCTCGTTCTCTTCGGCCTCCATCCGACAAGAGTAGGACGAAGCGTTCGATCGGGGGCGGCTGACTCCGGGATCGCAACGTAGCCCGTGCTCCACTGGGACAACGCCGGATCTCTCGACGGGAGAAGATCATGATCGACCATCGGTACGAGGTGTCCAGAACGGCATTGCTGCTCGTGGATCCCTACAACGACTTCCTTTCCGAGGGCGGGAAGCTGTGGGAGACCCTGCGGCCGGTTGCCACCGAGGTGCGGCTGCTCGACAACCTCCGCGCGGTCACCGCGGCTGCGCGCGCCTCTGGCGTGGTGACGTTCGTCGTGCCGCACCGCAGGTGGGAGCCGGGTGACTACGACGACTGGGACCATCCGAACCCGACGCAGCGTGCGATCCAGAAGCGACACACCTTCGCCCGGGGCGAATGGGGCGGTGAATGGCACCCGGACTTCGCGCCTCAGCCGGGCGATGTGGTGATCAAGGAGCACTGGGCGCAGAGCGGGTTCGCCAACACGGATCTCGACTTCCAGCTCAAGCAGCACGGCATCACGCACGTGGTGGCGATCGGTCTACTCGCGAACACCTGCATCGAGTCGACCGGTCGTTTCGCGATGGAGCTCGGCTATCACGTGACGCTCGTGCGCGACGCGACCGCGGCGTTCAGCCCGGCGATGATGCACGCCGCTCACGAGCTGAACGGACCGACTTTCGCCCATGCCATCGTGACGACCGACGAGCTGCTCGCGGTCCTGCCCCACGCCGGAGCCACCTCCCGCTCGGGGGACGGGAGGTGACCCGGCTTCGTCCCGGTTCGTGAGGCCGGGTTCGGGGAGCGGACAGTGCGCGCCGGTCAGACTCCGGCGCCGACGAGGACCGGCTGGTCGTGCGTGACGGCCGGCGGTGGCTCGTGGCCGACGGGGTGGGCGAGCAACCAGTCCCACACCTCGACCGGGCCGTCGGCGATGTGCACGGCGCCGCAGTGGCAGGTGCCCTGGAGCTGGTCGCTGCCCGGCAGCCACACCACGCGCAGCACGCCGGGCCCGGTGAGCATGCGGGTGGGCTCGATGGTCATGCCGGGCTCACCTCCCCGCCGCCGTGGCCGGCTCCGGCCGCAGCATCGCCGCGAGCATCCGCCGGGCGGCGAGGCCGCCGGTGTCGATGTTGATGGACAGCTCCTGGTACCCGGCCGGTTCAGTGGCGATCACCTGCTCCAGCACGTCGAGCGCCGCGACGTCCTGCAGCACGACCGTGCGGTTCTGCTCGGCGATGAAGTCCGAGACCGACGTGTCGTCGAGCGCGAAGTCGCGGGCGACCGCCCAGAAGTCATGGGTGCTGTGCTCGGTCTCCGGGGTGATCGCGTAGACGACCTCGACGTGGAAGGCATCGGGGTCGGTGCCGTCCGGGTTCGGCAGGGACCCGACCGGTGCGATCCGGCTGTGCAGCTTGTAGAGGCACGGCGGGGTGTACTCGATGTCCTGCCAGCGCGCGATGCGCCCGGTCAGGCCGGTGGAGGTCGCGTAGAACGGCGGGCACTCGGCGTCGTCCATGTGCCGGCTGACGTAGACGATGCCCGCGGCCTCGTCGACCTCGGTGGTGATCGGAGTGCTGGCCACCTCGGGCGTGCCGATGTAGCCGCCGTGCAGGTAGGTCTCGTGGGAGAGGTCGAGGAGGTTGTCGACCAGCAGGCCGAAGCGGGCCGCGAGCGGCTCCATCCCCGACACCGACGTGTAGTCGGGCGAGACCAGCCACGGCGCCCGCGGGATGCGCGTCGCATCGGCCAGTGCGGGGTCGCCGATCCACACCCAGACGAACGAGTCCTGCTCCACGACCGGATAGGTGCGCAGCCGGGCGGTGCGGGGCACCCGCGTCTGCCCCGGCACCGCGACGCAGGCACCGTCGGCGCCGTAGGTGAAGCCGTGGTAGCCGCACACCACGGAGTCGCCGACCAGCCGGGTCGGCGCCTGGGACAGCGGGAACCGGCGGTGCACGCATCGGTCGGACATGGCGGTGAGCTGCCCCGCCTCCGTGCGCCAGAACAGGATCGACTCGCCGCAGATCGTGCGGGAGAACAGATCGTGTCCGATCTCGCGGCCATAGGCCGCGACGTACCACTGGTCGCGGGGGATCGTCGTCATATCAACGAATGTTCCGACCGAAGCACGGGTCTCCGAACCCCCGTTACCGCATGCCGGAAACCTGATCCGCATATCAGTGGATCAGCCGGTCGACGGGAACGGGACACGAGGACGGCGGTGATCAGGTCCGTGTGAGGTCTGGCTAATATCCGCGCGCACCGAGGACGGGAGAACAGCGATCGCAGCCGAGGCGAAGCACAACCAGTCCCCGCGTCCGGGGGGCGACAGGTTCGCGGAGCGCCGCCGGGAACTGGCCGACGCGGCGATCCAGACGCTGTCGGAGCTCGGCTACGCCCGCACCAGCCTGCGTGAGATCGCCCAGAACTCCGCGTTCTCCCACGGCGTGCTGCACTACTACTTCGCCGACAAGGTCGACCTGATCACCTACTGCGTGCGGCAGTACAAGGCGCAGTGCGTGCTGCGCTACGACCAGATCGTGTCCCGGGCGAAGACGCCGGAACGGCTCGCGGACGGGTTCGCCGACGCCCTGGTGGCCACCGTGCGCGACGAGGGCAGGATGCACCGCCTGTGGTACGACCTGCGCTCGCAGGCGCTGTTCGACGACTCCTTCCGTGCCGATGTCCTCGAGATCGACGACAGCCTCGAGCGGATGATCTGGCGCATCGTCAGCCGCTACGCCGAACTGCTCGGCGTGGAGCTGACCACCACGCCCTCGATGGCCTACACGATGTTCGACGGTGCCTTCCAGATGGCGCTGCTGCGCCACCTCGCAGGTCAGCCGGAGGCGCTCGTCGAGCTCCGGACCCACATCCAGATGCTCCTCGCGCACGTCACGTGCATGCCGGCACGCACCCAACGCGTCAGCTGATCGTCGCCAGCGCTCGGGGCGCGACCTCGACGCGGACGGCGGTGCCTGCCTCGACGGCGAGCACCTCGCCGTCGAGCTGCAACGGGGTCGGCTTCAGCGTGGTGAAGCCGTAGTGGGTGGCGCTGGGCTGCGGGCCGAGTCCCGTGGTGGCCGCGCGGATGGCGACGCCCAGGATGCGCCACTTCGCGGTGTGCGGCAGCGTGATCACCTCGAACCGCCCGTCGTCGGGCCGGCCCGACTCGCTGAGGACGGCGTACTTGGCCATCTGACTGATGTTGGCGAACACCAGGCTGTCGATCCGGTGGCGGCTCCCGTCCTCCAGTTCGATGCTGAAGGGGCGGAACCGGGCGAAGGTGCGCACCACGGAGACGATCTCCCGGAAGGAGCCCTTGCCGCCCTTCTCCAGGTCGACGGCGACGACCGGCGTGAGCCCGACCCCGATGTAGGAGTGGGCATGGTGAACGCGGGCGTCGGCGCCGGTGCCGACGGTGAGGCGGAGCAGGTCGATGCGGCGCACGTCGCCTGCCACCACCGCCTCGACCAGCGGGCGTTCCCGGGTGGTCCGCCGGTGGTCGTTGGCGTTGCCCGCCGCCATCACCGCACACACGGCGTCGTCGTTGCCGGCCTGCATGACGCCGTCGACCACCTCGTTGTACCCGCCGTCGCCACTGACCGAGACGATCAGCGGGCGGCCGCCACCCGCGGCCGCCTCCCGTGCCAGGTCACGGCCGTGCCCGGCCCGCTGCGTCGGACTCATCGTCACGGGCAGCCCGGGCAGCCGCTCGGCCAGGCAGGCCCGCAGCTCGTCGGCGAGCTCGGGTGCCTTGCCGGTGCTGTTCGGGTTGAAGATCACGACGACGCGGTCGAACGCGGGGAGCAAGGACCGCCGGGCCGGCCCGAATCGATTCACACCGGCGTATACCCCGGTGCGGTCCGATTCATCCGGCCCGAGCGCTTCGTGCGCCCGTCACTCACCCGCCGGTGCGTTCAGCTTCCCGATCCGGATCGCGTTGCCGAACGGGTCGCGGATCCCGAAGTCGACGCCGTAGGGCTTCTCCGTGGGCTCGTCGGTGATCTCCACCCCGCGTGCCTTGAGCGTCTCGTACGACTTCTGCGCGTCGTCGGTGCTGATGCACAGCCAGCCGCCCATCGCGCCCTTCGTGACCAGCTCGCGCACCTGCGCCGCGGTCGCCTCGTCCATCGCCGGGGGTCCGGGCTTCTCCAGCAGGATCTGCCGGCTCGGGTCGCCGGGGACGTTCACGGTGAGCCAGCGCATGAAACCGAGGTCCTGGTCGGTGTTCAGCTCCAGCCCGAGCTTGTTGACGTAGAAGTCGAGTGCCTCGTCCTGGTCGAGCACGACGATCGAGGACTGCGTGATGTTCTTCAGCATGCGGATCACGCTAGGGCCTGGGATCGGCGTCCTGCTTATCCGAAACTGCTCCGTCCGACGGCATCGTGGCCGCGGGGCGCAGCCACGCCTTCGCGAAGCAGGTCGGCACGGCATCGATCGTGCCGCCGCCGCGCCTGCGGTACTCCGACGGCGACTCCCCGACGATCTCGCGGAACGTCCGGCTGAACGTGCCGAGGCTCGAGAAGCCGACGTCCACGCAGATCTCGGTGACGCTGCGGTCGGAGGTGCGGAGCAGGAACATCGCGCGTTCGACGCGGCGGCGCTGCAGGTAGCGGTGCGGTGTCTCGCCGAACGTCGCCCGGAACGTGCGGATGAAGTGGGCGGGGGACACCAGCGCGATGCGGGCGAGTGCGGCGACGTCGAGCGGTTCGGCGTAGGTGCGGTCCATCGCATCCCGCGCGCGGAGCATCCGCCGGTTCGAGTCCTCCACGGCGCTGCGCTCACCAGGCCGCGTCACGGAGGCAGAGTAGCCCGCCGTGCGCCGTGATCCGACGCGCACCTCGCAGCGCGTGGGGCTTCCTCGCAGCGTGCCGGCCTGCTGCGAACACGCGCGAGACGCTGTGACGACTTAACGGGCCGGTTCCAGCTGGAGCTCTCGTTCCTGGCCCGGTGCCAGCTCGACCGGCTGGCCCTGCACGAGGAGGTTGACGGGTGTGGTGCCACCCGGTCGCACGCTGAGGTGGATGCGGGTCTCGCCCAGGTCGACGTCCAGCCGCTGGCCCCGGTAGTGGACGCTGAAGCGCAGCTGCTTCACCTCCGGCGGCAACGCCGGGTCGAAGCGGAGCACCGGCCCGAGGGCGCGCATGCCGGTGAGGCAGCGCAACACGATGTCGACCGTGCCCGCCATCGCCCCTAGGTGGATGCCTTCGGCGGTGGTGCCGCCCTGGACGTCTGCCACGTCGCTCTCCAATGCGTGCTGCAGGAACCGCCAGGCCTCCTGCGGGCGGTAGCGGGCCATCACCCAGGCGCTGACCACGCCACTGAGCGTGGAGCCGTGCGAGGTCCGCTCGAGGTGGTATTCGACGGTGCGGGCGAGCTGTTCCTGGCTCACCTCGTAGCCGAGGTTGTGCAGCAGCCCGCGCAGCTCGTCACGGGAGAGCAGGAACAGCAACATCAGCACGTCGGCCTGCTTGGCGAGCTTGTACCGGTTGGTGCTGTCGCCCTCGGCCTCGAGCAGCCGGTCCAGCCGCTGGATGTTGCCGTAGCGCTCCCGGTAGCCCTCCCAGTCGAACTCGGGCAACGCCTCGTAGCCCTCGAACTGCGTGAGGACACCGTCGTCGTGGAAGACGACCTTCATCTTCGTGGTGATGTCCCGCCAGCGCTCCGGCTCCTCGTCCCGGATGCCGAGCTCCTGGACGAGCTCCTCGCGGTAGTGCGGCGGCATGACGTCGAGAGTCTCCAGCGCCCGCTGCAGCACCCATACGGCCATGACGTTGGTGTAGGTGTTGTTCCGCAGTCCGGGCTCGTCGGAGTCCGGGTAGGCCTCGTGGTACTCGTCCGGGCCCACCACGCCGTGGATCTCGTAGCGGTCCTCGCCCGGGTTGTAGGTGGCGACGCTCGCCCAGAACCTGGCGATCTCGATCAGCAGCTCGGCACCGGTGAAGCGCAGGAACCCGATGCTGCCGGTCACCATGTAGTGCTGCCACACGTTGTAGGCGATCGCGATGTTGACGTGGCGCTGGTTGTGCGAATGGTCGGGGAGCCAGCGCCCCGACTTCGGGTTGAGGTGGACCTTCTGGGTCTCTTCGCGGCCCGTTGCCCCGCTCTGCCAGGGGAACATCGCGCCCTCGTACCCCGCGGCGCGGGCGGCGGCGCGGGCCGTGTCGAGCCGTTCGTAGCGGTACCGGAGCAGAGCTTCGGCCAGGCTCGGGCGTTCGAAGTTGAAGAACGGGAAGATGAACATCTCGTCCCAGAAGACGTGACCGCGGTAGGCCTCCCCGGTCCAGCCGCGCGCAGGGACGCCGACGTCCAGGTGTTGCGTGTGCGGCGAGATGGTCTGCAGCAGATGGAAGATGTGCAGGTGCAGGACCGTCTCGGTCCACTCGTTGGCGCTGTCGAGCTCGATGTCGAAACGGTTCCACAGGCTGTTCCACGCGCCCTCGTGCCGGGCCAGCAGCGGGGAGAAGTCCTCCGCTGTCGCGGCGGCGAGCCTGGCGTCGTCGCGGCTCTCGGAGATCCCGCGGTCCCGCGACGTGAACAGCGCCACCACCTTCTCGACGCTCACCGCGCGGCCTTCTTCGAGGTCGAGGACCAGCTCGTGGGCGATGAACCCGCGCTCCTCGACCAGCCTCCTGTAGGCGATCTGCCGCTGCCCGTCGCGCACCACGCGCGTGCGTGCCGCGACGGCGACCCGCACGTGCGACTGCAGCGTCTCGACTTGCAGATCGACGGTTTCCGCGGCGATCTCGCCCTGGACCAGCACATTCAGGTGGCGGCTGTTGAGGTCGCGGTAGCGCTTGACGCCCGTGTTCTCGACCCGGCCGTCCAGCCCGGAGACGACCTCCATACGGCCCGACCAGTTCTCCGCCGTGAACGTGGTCTCCAGACCGGCGAAGTGTTCGTCCTTCATGCTCACGAACCGGCGCTGGACCATGCTGGTCCGCCGTCCGTCGGCGTCCTGCCAGGTCATGTGCCGGGTCAGCACGCCGCGGCGGATGTCCAGCTCGAAGCGGTGCTCGCTCACGTCCGCGCGGCGGGCGTCGAACCATTCGCCGCCCTCGATGCGGAAGCGCAGCGGCAGCCAGTTCGGGACGTTGACCAGGTCCTCGTTCTCGACCATGCGCCCGGCGACCTCGGTCTCGGCGCGGTCGTAGAGCCCCGCGACGTACGTGCCGGGGTAGTTCACGTCGTCGGCGTCCGCCTCGGGCAGGGCGCCGCGGGTGACCATGTACCCGTTGCCGAGGGAGAGCAGCGCCTCCCGCAGCCCCTGCCGGGCGGGGTCGAAGCTCTCGTACACGAGCGTCCAGACGCTCGGCGGCTGCTGCGTGTGCCGCTGCCTCATCTCACCCGCTGCCCGGCGCTCCTCCAGATATCCATGGAGGACAGCACGCCGGGAGACGTCGTCCAACGTGGTCACGACGAGATCGGCGCCGGCGTCGAGCAGCAGGTCGCGGTCGTCCAGCCGGGCCACGCCGAGCCCGGCCATGCCTCCGGCCTTCGCGGCCTGGATGCCGCTGGTGGCGTCCTCGGTGACGAAACAGTCGGCCGGGTCGACACCCAGCTCCTGCGCGGCGGTGAGGAAGATCGTCGGATCCGGCTTGCCCTTGGGGAAGTCACGGCCGGAGATGTCGGCGTCGAAGACCTGCGCGAGCGTCATGCCCGGCGTGATGAACTCGTAGTCGATCCGCTGCTCGGCGGCGAACAGGTCCAGGCGGATCCGATCCAGGAACAGCTTGGCGTTCTTCGACGAGGACGCCGCCGCGATCGGGATGCCCAACGCCTTGACGTCCAGCACGAACCGCAGCGCGTCCGGGAACGCCATGAAGCGGCCCTCGTCGATGAGCCGGAGCACGTGCTCCTGCTTCGCGTCGGCGTACTGCTGGATCCGGGAGTCGATGTCGGGCACCCCGAAGTGCTCCATCGCCGCCCGGGCCCCGGCCATGCGTGGCATCCCGGCCATCACCTGCTGGTAGACCGCAGGCGTGAAGCGCTCGGGGGTCCAGCTCGTCTGGTCCCGGATGTCGCTCCATTCGGTCTCCATCAACGATCGGAAGGCCTCGCGCCAGGCCAGCTCGTGGGGGGAGTCGACGAGCACCCCGTCCACGTCGAAGATGGCGCCACCGAAGCCTGAGGACCGATTCATCGCTGACTCCCTTGTTCCGGTGCGACCCCCGGTGACGCGGCGAGCTCCGGGTCTCCCATCGGCGGTGAGATCCCACGTGAGGTACCGAGCGGCGCCGTCCTGGTCGTGGACGTCCGCGCGGCGTGGGTGGCGTCGACCTCGGCACGCGTCGGCGGATCCGCGCCCGGGCGTGAGCAGGTGATGGCCGCGACGAGAGCGGCCGCATCCAGGACGCTGATGAGCGTCGACTCGTCGATCGACGCCAGCGCCGTGCGGCGCGGACCGCCGATCAGGTCGGCGCGGCGGAGCCCGTCGAGCAGCCCTGAGGTGAAGGAGTCGCCCGCGCCGACCGTGTCCACCAGGTCGATCGGCAGAGCGGGGCGACTCAGCTCCAGGTCAGCCGTGGTCGCGTACACGCCCTGACCGCCGCGGGTCACGACGACGACGGCGGGCCCCCGCCCGAGCCACTCCCGGGCGACCTCCTCGTCCCGGCGATCGGGGTAGAGCCAGTACAGATCCTCGTCGCTGACCTTCACGACGTCGCACAGGCCGACGATGCGCTCGATGGCAGGGCGGGCCTGAGCCGGCGAACCGAGCAGTCCGGGACGCACGTTGGGGTCGTAGGAGATGGTGGCCCGGCCCCGCTTGCGCTCCCGGCCCATGAGGTCCTCGACGTTCGTGGCACCCGGAGCGAGTGCGGTCGCAAGGGAGCCGGTGTGCAGGCAACGGGCCTCGATCGGGAGCGGGGCGAGCGCACCGACGTCCCACTCGATGCGGAAGTCGTAGGTCGCGATCCCCGCGGCGAGGGTGGCGATCGCGAGGCTCGTCGAGGTGCCCTGGCCGGGGCCGCCGTCGACCCGCACGCCGTTCGACCTCAGATGCGCCGAGACCATCTCGCCCAGTGCGTCCCGGCCCAGCCGCGTCACGAGCGTCACCTGGTTGTCGAGCCGGGCGAGCCCGAGCGCGACGTTGGCCGGGCTCCCGCCGGGATGTGCCACGAGCGTGCGGCTGCCGCGCTGCCCGACCAGGTCCACGAGCGCTTCCCCGACGACGACGAACATCCGCCCACTCCTCTCGAGGAGAATCGACGTTCCGGGTGCCCGAATCCGGCCCGGGTCACGTGCTCACGGTGGCGCGCCCTCACTCACGACTGCACCCCCGTGGCGGGTGGTTCGGAGGTCGAACAGCGCATAGCAGGCCACGAGTCCGAGGCAGACGGCCGGCACGATGAAGGCCGGCGCGGCGCCCGCGGTGTCCATGATCCGGCCCTGGACCAGTGGGAGAAGTGCCCCACCGAGGATGGCCATGACCAGGCCCGCCGCACCGAACTTGGTGTCCTTGCCCAGACCCTGCAGTGCGACGCCGTAGATCGTCGGGAACATCAGGGACAGCGAGAGCGAGATGGCGACGACGGCGATCAGGCCCAGCATGTTCGGCGAGAACACGGCGACGAGGGCGAACACCACTCCGAGTGCGCCCATGGCGAAGAGCAGCTTCGTCGGCCGGAAGATGCCGAGCAGGTAGGTCATCACGAACCGGGAGATGAGGAAGAGGATCAGGCTGGCCTGCAGGTACCAGCCGGAGGTCGCCGTGGGGACCCCCACCACGTCCTGCGCGTACTGGATCGTGAACGTCCAGGTGCAGACCTGGGCGCCGACGTTGAGGAACTGGGCGGCCACGCCGTACCGATAGTGCCGGTTGCGCCAGAGGCGGCCCAGCGCCCCGGACTTTCCCCCCGCGTCCAGCCCGAACGCTGAATGCTCTTCCGGCACGTTGATCTTGCGGAACGCGATCAGTAACCAGATCAGCAGGAGCACGAACGCGATGCCGGTGTAGGGCCCCAGCACGAGTGACAGATCCTGCTCCTGGGCGGCCCTCAGCTGGTCCGGCGTCATCGACGCCTTCGCCGATTGCGGCGTGATCTGGGGGAGGATCAACACCGCGCCGAGAAGAACGCCGATGTTCGCGCCCACCGGATTGAACGACTGGGCCAGGTTCAGCCGCTGGGTGGCGCTCTCTTCCGGGCCCATCGCGATCACGAACGGGTTTGCCGACGTTTCCAGGATCGAGAGTCCGGAGGCCAGCACGAACAGGGCGAGCAGGAAGAACCCGTAGGTGAGCAGCATGCTCGCCGGAATGAACAGGAGCCCGCCGACCGTCGCGCAGGCCAGGCCGGTGAGCACGCCGGCCTTGTAACCGAAGCGTTTGTTGATCAGCGCGGCGGGGATGGCGAGCGAGAAGTACGCGCCGTAGTACGCGAACTGCACCAGTGCCGACTCGAAGTTCGACATCGAGAAGATGTGGCGGAACACGCCGACGAGGACGTCCGTGAGGTTGGCGGCCGACCCCCACGCGGCGAAGCAGAGCACGACCAGGATGAACGGGATGGTGAGGCCCGGGTAGACCAGGCCCGGCTTCCGCGCACCTTCCTCGTGTGGCTGTACCCGGGTGACCGAGCTCCGGGCCATGGGATCACCCCTCCCGGACCGCTGATCGAATGCGCGTGTGACATGGGACACATGCCGGCTCGAACGCTAGCCCGCGCCTCTACGGGATTCCAGTTGGGCGGTCACAAATTACGTTCTGTGTTCGTTCGGGTGGGCTGGGCGACGTGATGGCCCAATGGTTCGGTCGAGAATCCCCCACGTGCCCTGAGTGGCTACTTCTCGTCGAGCAGGCGGAGGTCCGACGGTTCCCGGAGCAGATCCTGCAGAATGATGTTGCCCTCCACGTTGTAGGGCTGCTGCATGTGCTCGTCCCACGCGGCGCGGGAACGGAACATTTCCAACATCACCCAGGTGTCCGGGTCGTCCTGCGGCTGCGTGAGGTGCATGAAGACGCACCCCGGCTCGGTGAGCGAGTTGCTACGCATCGACTGCAGCTGTGCCTCGGCCTCCTCCATCCGATCCGATCTCGGCTTGATCGTGACAACGAGGAAGAGTGGGCGGTCAGGTTCGCTCATGTGGGCCTTCCTACCGTCTACTGCTGGTTTTTCGAGGTCATTCTCACCCCCTGCGATGAGCGGTACTGTTCCCCGCGTCGGCGTTGTGCCGGAAACCGCTCATCCGCGGCAGGGCCACGCCCGATACCGAGGAGGCGTCATGCACCGTTACCTCGTGGTTGCGAACCAGACGCTCGACAGCGACTCCCTCATCGACCTCGCCAGAGAGAGGATCGCCGCCGGTCCTGCCGAGTTCTGGCTCGTCGTGCCGGCCACCCCCGTGAAGGACCTCGTATCCAGCGCGATGGCCATCCCGATGCCGGTCATGGGCGGGGTCCCCACGATCCCGGGGCCGCACGCGGAGGCGCGCAGGCTGGCGCAGGTCAAGCTCGACGCCGCGCTGAAGAAGCTCACCGCCGCCGGCGCCACGGTGGGTGGTGAGGTGTGCGACCCCGACCCCATGCGCGCGGTCGAGGCGGCCATGTCCGGCCGGGAGTTCGACGAGATCATCGTGTCGACGCTGCCGAAACGCTTCTCCCGCTGGTTGCGCCAGGACCTGCCCGACCGCCTCGTGCACAAGTTCCACCTGCCGGTCACGCACGTCGCCGCGAAGGACATCTGAACCCCGCTCAGCCCGCGCCGCCCTAGGGTGGCCGCATGGCCAGCACGAAGGAGTGGTTCGAGTCGGTCGCCGAGGCGCAGCGGCGGGCGAAGAAGCGGCTCCCCAAGTCGGTCTACATGGCATTGGTGGCGGGGTCGGAGCAAGGCATCACGCTCGAGGACAACGTGCGGGCGTTCGGCGAGATCGGGTTCCGCCCGCACATCGCCGACCTCCCGCAGCAGCGCGAGCAGGCCACCTCGGTGCTGGGCCAGGCGATCGCGTTCCCGGTGGTCATCTCACCCACCGGCGTGCAGGCGGTGAGCCCGGAGGGCGAGGTGGCCGTGGCGCGCGCCGCCGCGGCGGCGGGCACGGCCATGGGGCTGAGTTCCTTCGCCAGCAAGCCCGTCGAGGACGTCGTCGCCGCGAACCCGGCGACGTTCTTCCAGACCTACTGGGTGGGTGGGCGCGACCGGATCCTGCAACGGGCGGAGCGCGCGCGGGCCGCGGGAGTCACGGCCCTGATCGTCACCCTGGACTGGACGTTCGCCACCCGGCGGGACTGGGGGAGCCCGCCGATCCCCGAGCGGCTCGACCTCAAGGCGATGCTGCGGTTCGCGCCGGAGGGCATCCTCCGGCCCCGCTACCTGCTCGACTGGGCACGCCACGGCGCCCTGCCCGACCTGACCACCCCCAACCTGGCGGGGCCGGGAGAGGACGCGCCCACCTTCTTCGGGGCCTACGGCGAGTGGATGCAGACCCCGCTGCCGACCTGGGAGGACATCGCCTGGCTGCGCGAGCAGTGGGGCGGCCCGTTCGCGATCAAGGGGATCATGCACCCCGACGACGCCCGGCGCGCCGTCGACGCCGGTGCCACCGCGATCAGTGTGTCCAACCACGGTGGCAACAACCTCGACGGCACCCCGGCGTCGATCCGCGCGCTGCCGGCCGTGGTCGAGGCCGTCGGCGGGCAGGTGGAGATCCTCGTCGACGGCGGCGTCCGGCGTGGCAGCGACGTGGTGAAGGCACTCGCCCTCGGCGCCCGGGCCGTGCTGATCGGCCGGGCCTACCTGTGGGGGATGGCCGCGAACGGCGAGAAGGGCGTCGCCAACGTCCTGCAGATCCTCCGCAGCGGGATCGACGAGGCACTGCTCGGCCTCGGCCGGTCGTCGGTGCACGACCTCTGCCCCGAGGACCTCATCGTCCCGCCGGATTTCACGCGGTTGCCTCAGAAGTAGCGGCCCGGTGGGAGCCCGGCACCAGCTGCAGGGTCACGCCGAACCGGTTCCATGCATTGATCGTCGCGATCGCGGTGACGAGCGCGGCGAGCGTCTCCGGGTCGTAGTGCGCGGACGCCTCGGCCCACACCTCGTCGCTCACGCCGTGCTTGCCGAGCTCCGTGGCCTCCTCCGCGAGGGCGAGCGCCGCGCGCTCGGCGGGTGTGAAGAACGGTGCCTCCCGCCAGGTGACGACGGAGAAGAGGCGCTCGTCCGCTTCGCCGAGCGACTTGAGATCGTGGCTGTGCATGTCGACGCAGTAGGCGCAGCCGTTCATCTGGCTGACGCGCAGCTTCACCAGGTCCAGCGTGATCTTCGGCAGCGGGCTCGCCGCCAGGTACTTCTCGAGCGCGAACATCGCCTTGTAGGCCTCGGGTGCGAGCCGACTGACGTCCATGCGCGGTTGCATGTGTGCTCTCCTCTGTCGCTGGATCTTCCGCACGATTGTGTGCAGCACGGGGACGAGATCACGACCGCAGATGTGACGGCGTGGACGCCCGGTCCTGATGTGACATGAAACGCATTCGGGATGTGTCGGGCGATGTCGATCTCCCCGTGCGTCGATGCGCGTGTCGAAGCCTGATCGGCGGCTAAGCTCGGTCAACTCGTCGGGAAGGAACGACCAGCGTGATGCAGATCGGCGAGGTCGCCGAACGGGTGGGCCTGTCACTGCGGACGATCCGGCACTGGGACGAGGTCGGCCTGGTGGTGCCCTCGAAGCGATCGGCGGGGGGCTTTCGTCTTTACGGCGAGGCAGACATCGACCGTCTGGTCCTGGTGAAGACCCTCCGACCGCTCGACCTCAGCCTGGAGCAGATGCGCGAGCTCCTCGCCACCATCGACGGTCTGGAGGACGACGAAGGCGACGATCCTGCGCGCACAGCCGAGCTGGCAGGGCGGCTCACCGTGTTCCGGGCCGCGGTCGACAGCCGGATGGAGGCCCTGCGTGCGCAGGTGCAGAGCTTGGAGATGCTCTCGCGGGACCTGCGCCGCCTGGCCGGGGAGCGTCGGCGCCCGGCGCCCGGGTGACCACCCGCGCGGGAACGGTCAGCGGGCCATCGAGCGCGTGAGGAACCGGAAGGCAGGGGTCGGCACCTCCGGGGCGAGCTCGACCGAGCAGGTGCGGGCGAGGATCTCCAGCGTGGCCGGGCAGGCGTCCGGCCCGTAGTCGATCTCCCGGTGAGCCCAGGCGTGCGGGTCGAACCGCGGGTGGAACGAGCGCTTCGCGATCACCGACTGCCAGTTGGTGTAGACGTGGCGGCCGCTCTCGATCAGTCTGCGGGCCCCGCGCACCTCGCCGAACCGGCGGGCCTGCGCCGGGTCGTCGAAGGTCAGGGCGAGTCCGACGGCGTCGGCCTCGTCGTGGTGGCGGGCCGTCGTGACACCGGTCCACGACCCGGAGGCCACGCGGTCGAGCACCATCCGCCTGCGCTCGCGCCTGCGGTCCAGCTGGGCGTCGAGCGCGGCGAGCTGCGGGCGCAGCACCGCGGCGGAGAGCTCCGGCATGCGGTGGTTGACGCCGGGGAACAGCGCCTCGGTCTCGATCCAGCCGGGGCGCTCGTAGCTGCCCACGTCGTGGTGCATCGCGGCCCGCGCGTAGATCCGCCGGTCGTTCGTGACGACCGCGCCCCCCTCGCCCGAGGTGATGTTCTTGTGCTGGTTGAAGCTGAACGCCCCGACGTGGCCGATCGAGCCGACCCGGCGGCCGTGGTGGCGCACGCCGATGGCCTGGCAGGTGTCCTCGATCACGACGAGGTCGTGGTCCGCGGCCACCTTCATGATCGCGTCCATGTCGCAGACCAGGTTGAGCATGTGCACCGGGATCACCGCCCGGGTGTGCGGGGTGATCTTGCGCGCCAGGTCGGCCGGATCCATGGTCAGGCTGTCGTCGATCTCGACCAGCACCGGCACGGCCCCGACGGCCAGCGGTGCCGCGGCCGTGGCGACCCAGGTGTAGGCGGGCACGAGCACCTCGTCACCAGGCCCGATCCCGGCCCCGACCAGTGCGCCGATCAACGCGCTCGTGCCGCTGTTGACCGCCAGCGCGTGTTCGACGCCGAGCATCCGGCCGAGCTCGCTCTCGAACCGGGCCGTCTCGGACGCCCCACCTCCGCTGTACCGGGCCAGGTCGTTTCGAGCCAGCACCCGTACTGCAGCGGCCATCTCCCGAAAGCGCATCTCGTACCTCCGGGGCCCGAGTGTCCACGGAACCGGAACCGGGGCATGAACCGGGCTCCTCTACCCTCGTCGATCGTGCTGATCGATGCTCGCGGGATCGCGCCGGGAGGCCGTGTCGCGGCTGATGTCTGCGTCATCGGCACGGGCCCCGCGGGCGCGGTGGTGGCGCGCGAGCTCGCCCACCGCGGCGTCGATGTGGTGGTTCTCGAGGGCGGTGGCCAGCGGTTCGGTCCGCGGCAGGCCGATACCTACCAGGGCGAGACGGCCGAGTCCCACGACCCGCTCGAGGCTGTGCGGCAGAAGCGTCTGGGCGGCACCAGTGTCGTGTGGGGAGGTCGCTGCGCGCCTCTCGACGAGCTCGACCTCGGGCCGCGGGAGTGGCTGGGCAGCGCGGGATGGCCGATCTCGGCCGAGGACCTGGCGCCGTACTACCGGCGCGCGCAGCGTCACCTGCAGGCGGGCGAGTACGAGTACTCGGCGGCCGGTTCGGGCTTCCCGCCGGTCGAGACCCCGCCCTCGGACACGCTCGACGTCGACACGACCTGGCGGTGGAGCCCGCCCACCAGCTTCGCCGGACGGATGCGCGCGCTGGCAGGCGCGCCGAACGTCCGGCTGCTGGTGGAGGCAGGCGTGGTGCGGCTGGAGCGCCACCCGGTGAGCGGCGCGGTCGTCGAGGCCATCGTCGTGCCGCGCCCCGGCGTCGAGATCACCGTGGCGGCGCGCACCTTCGTCCTCGCCGCGGGTGGCCTGGAGTCGGCCCGGATCCTGCTGGCGTCCGACCACCAGTCGCCGGCCGGCATCGGTAACGAGTACGACCAGGTCGGCCGCAACTACATGACCCACCCCGTTGGTGAGGTCGGCACCGTCGTGCTGAGCGACCTCGGCCGCGGCCTCGCGCTCGGCTACGTCCCGACCCGTGACGGCGTCTACGCCCGCCGCATGCTCGTGCTCACCCCGGCCGCGCAGGCCCGGAACGGGCTGACCAACCTCAAGGCCGCTCTGTGGTTCCCGGACCCGATGGACCCCTCCCACGGCGATGGGCTGCTGTCGACCTTCTCGCTCACCTATTACGCCCTCAACCGGGCCCGGCTCGGCTTCAAGTCCGCCGGCACCCACGCGAGGTACGCAGGCACGTCCGGCCTGGGGCGACACGTCGGCAACGTCGCACGCGACTGGCGCAGGGTCGGCAGGTTCGCCGCGTCCTGGGCCACGCCCCGGATCATCGGCGGGCGCGTCCTGCCCTCGTTCATGCCGCTGGACGCAGCCACCTGCCGTCTGCGGTTCGACGCCGAGCAGTCGCCGGACCCTGCCAACCGCGTCACGCTGTCCCGTCAACGTGACCACCTCGGTCAGCGGCGCCTGCAGGTGCACTACGGCGTGTCCGCAGGCGACCGCAGCCGGATCCGTCGCAGCATGGAGCTGATCGGCGAGGAGTTCGCCCGGCTCGGGTACGGCACGGTCGCGATGCACGACGCGGCCCGCATCGACGACATGCCGTTCACGGACGGCACGCACCAGATGGGCCTGCTGCGCATGGCGCGATCGCCGCGGGACGGGGTCGTGGACGCCGACTGCCGTGTGCACGGCAGCGCCAACCTCTTCGTGGCGAGCAGCGCCGTGTTCCCCACCGCAGGCGCGGTCGGACCGACGCTGACGATCGCCGCGCTGGCCTGCCGGGTGGCCGACCACATCGCGGCGTCCCGCTCGGTCCGGGAGCCACTCCCCGCGGCCTAGGCGGCACGGGGGCATCCCGGCCGCGAGCGTCACGGGCCGTGATCACCGGCACGTCGGTCGGGCCCTTCTCGGGACGTAGGGTCAGCGGGGCGACGCGAGAAGGGTCCGTTGATCGTGGGTCTGCGGTTCGGGATGTTCGTGCCACAAGGGTGGAGTCACGACCTGGCGGGCATCGACCCGGCAGCGCACTGGGCCGTGATGAAGGGCCTGGCGCAGCACGCCGACGCCGGTCCGTGGGAGTCGATCTGGGTCAACGACCACCTGCACGCGCTCCCCACGCCGCCTCCTGTCGAGACGGGCACGCACGAGGCGTGGAGCCTCGTCGCGGCGCTGGGTGCGGTGACCGAACGCGTGCGGCTGGGCCAGGTGTGCACCTGCATGGGCTTCCGCAATCCCGCGTACCTCGCGAAGGTGGCCGCGACCTGCGACATCGTCTCCGGCGGCCGGGTCGAGATGTGCGTTGGTGCGGGCTGGGACGAAGGGGAGTGGACCGCGTACGGCTACGGCTTCCCACCGGCCCGTGAGCGGCTCGGCATGCTCGAGGAGGGCGCCGAGATCATGCGGCAGGCCTGGACCACGGGCGTCGCGACGCTGCACGGCAAGCATTACCAGGTCCAGGACGCGATCGTGCGTCCGCTGCCCCTGCAGGACGGCGGCATCCCGTTGTGGATCGCGGGAGGCGGCGAGAAGGTCACCCTGCGGATCGCCGCCAAGTACGCCCGATACAGCAACTTCGACGGCTCGCCCGAGGGTTTCGTGCGCAAGTCGGCGGTGCTCGCCGAGCACTGCCGGGACGTCGGCACCGACTTCGACGCGATCGTGCGCTCCTCTCTCTACTACGTGATGGTCGGCACCACGGAGGCCGAGGTCGAGGAGCGGATCGCGGCGCACGAGGCGCGGCTCGTGCCGATCCTCGGTGCCGACGGTGCGGCGCAACTGATCCGGCGGTTCCTGCGCAACGACGGTCTCACCCTCCGGGGGACACCGGAGCAGGTCGTGGAGCGGCTCGAGGAGATGCAGGCCAGGGGCTTGGCCTACGGGATCTTCGTGTTCCCCGGCGCGGCCCACGACCGCTCGAGCCTCGAGCTCTTCGAGCGTGAGGTCATTCCGGCGCTGCGCTGATCCCAGCGCCGAGTTGTGGACGACCGGCGCGGCGGTGCGGACCTATCGGACGGGTGTTCCGTTCGTCCGGGTGGCTGCCCTGCGTGGGCGGTCCGCGCCGCCGCGTAAAGTCGTTGGTCTGATGTCTGGAGCTGTGGTGGAGAAGTCTGCGGGGGAGTCGGCGCGGGTACCGGGCGAGGCCCGGGTCGAGGCCGAAGCGGGGCGGCGGCGCACGTTCGCCGTGATCAGCCATCCGGACGCGGGCAAGTCGACGCTGACGGAGGCGCTGGCGCTCTACGCCGAGGTGATCGACGAGGCCGGCGCGGTGCACGGCAAGGCGGGCCGGCGCGGCGTCACGTCGGACTGGATGGAGATGGAGCGCAAGCGCGGCATCTCGATCACGTCGGCCGTGCTGCAGTTCGCCTACCACGACTGCGTGATCAACCTGCTCGACACTCCCGGCCACGGCGACTTCTCCGAGGACACCTATCGGGTGCTCGCCGCCGTCGACGCCGCGGTGATGCTGCTCGACGCGGCCAAGGGCCTGGAGCCGCAGACGCTCAAACTGTTCGACGTCTGCCGCACCCGTGGCATCCCGGTGCTGACGTTCGTCAACAAGTGGGACCGGCCGGGCCGCGAGGCGCTGGAACTGCTCGACGAGGTGGAGCAGACGATCGGGCTGCGGCCGATGCCGCTCACCTGGCCGGTGGGCGTGGCCGGGGAGCTGCGCGGGCTGGTCGAGGTGGCCACGGGAGAGTTCCGCCGCTACTCGCGCACCGCAGGTGGGGCCACCCGCGCCACCGTGGAGCTGGTGCCGGCCGAGGTGATCGCTGCCGAGGAGCCGCAGTACTGGGCCACCGCCCAGGACGAGATCGCGCTGCTCGAGGAGATCGGCGCCGGGTTCGACGAGAAGGACTTCCTCGCCGGGCAGGCCACCCCGGTGCTCTTCGGGGCGGCGCTGAACGGTGTGGGCGTCGCCCGGCTGCTCGACGCGCTGGTGGAGCTCGCCCCCTCCCCCGAAGCCCGCGACGACGCCGACGGCAAGCCACGCCCCCTCGACGCGCCGACGTCCGGGCTGGTGTTCAAGGTGCAGGCCGGAATGGACCGTGCCCACCGCGACCGGATGGCGTTCGTGCGGATCTGCTCCGGGCGGTTCGAGCGCGGCATGGTGCTCACCCACGCGGGCACGGGGCGCCCGTTCGCCACGAAGTACGCACAAGCGGTGTTCGGTCAGCAGCGCACCACCGTGGAGGAGGCGTTCCCGGGCGACATCGTCGGGCTGGTCAACGCCGGCGCGCTGCGGCCGGGCGACACGCTCTACTCCGAGTCGCCGGTGCATTTCCCTGCCATCCCGAGCTTCGCGCCAGAGCACTTCGCCGTGGTGCGCGGCGCCGACGCCGGTACGTTCAAGCAGTTCCGGCGGGGGATCGAGCAGCTCGACAGCGAGGGCGTGATCCAGGTTCTCACCTCCGACCTGCGCGGCGACCAGGCGCCGGTGCTCGCCGCCGTGGGCCCGCTGCAGTTCGAGGTGGTTACCGCCCGGCTCGAGTCGGAGTTCCGGGCGCCCGTCACGCTGGAGCACCTCGGGTACTCGGTCACCCGCCGCACCGACGCCGCCGGCGCCGCGCTGCTCGCCGGGCAGAGCGAGGTGGAGGTGCTCACGCGCCGGGCCGACCACGCCATGCTGGCGGTGTTCAGCAACAAGTGGCGCCTGGAGACGATTCGGCGGAAGTTCGAGGGGATCATGCTCGAGGCATTGCCCGCGGGCTCCACCGCGCACTGACCTACTGCATGAAGTGGCCCGGGCCGTTGATCTGGTAGGCCGTTGCGGCAGGTTCCTTGATCGACGCGTAGTCGACGGTGAAGGTGAGCACCTGGGACGTCGACCGTTTGATGGCCCAGAGCGTCGGCTTGCTGTCGCCGGCGCGGTCCCACGCGATGGCCTGGCCCTCGACCCCGGGGAGGTGGACCGTGGCGATCCACTTCAGGTCCGAGCCGGCGTCGGGCATCTCCATGACGTAGACCTCGTCCAGGTCGTGGCCGATGATCCAGAGGCGGTTGTCGGGGCCCCAGGAACCGCCGGAGTTGCTCATCGGCCTGAAGCGGTCGAGGATCTCCCGCGGCACCCCCCAGGCCTGCTGGACCTGGAAGTCGTCGTTCATCGTGACGATCTCGGTGTTGTCGGTGCCGCCGTAGGGCTGGGTCTGCCCGTCCGGGACCTCGTCGTAGTTGGCGAAGCCTGCCCACCAGCGTCCGTCGTGGCGGTCCAGCCAGGTCAGTGAGCCGATGAATCGGCCGAAGCTGTGGGTGCCGACGTGTTTCAAGGTTCTGGTGTCGAAGATCTCGATCGAGCTCTCCTCCGGTGCGTTGTCGTAGTCGGAGGTGGCCACGTACAGCCGGTGGCCGACCACGGTGCCGCTGTCCATGTGGATGATCGGACCGCCCTCGGGCGACACGAACTGGAGCACGGGCATACCACTGTTGCGGTCGTACTTCGTGATGATCCGGTTGTCCAGCGCATAGAAGTACTTCGCGTCCACCGCCACACCCTGATTGGCGTGAAAGGCGTCGAACGTCTTTTTCACGGTGGCGGTGGACGTCGGGGGAACGGCGGCCGACGGGGTGGCCGGTGCATTCGCCGCCGGTGGCGGGACGGGCGCCTGCGCCGTCGCGAGTGCCGTATTCCAGACGAGTGCACCCGCGATCGCTATGGCGGCTCCAGCACCGATGACCGTGTTCCTGTTCTTCATCTCCATCGCTTTCCGACCGCCGCTCGTTGATCCCCGCATCGCTACGACACTGGTGTGCGGAGGACTCCGCGGCGCGAATGCGAGCCGACGCGGCGGTGAATGGGCACCGGCGATGTCCCGCATGACGTCCACCGAAACGGCGACGGTGCGGGCGGGCCCCTGTGGTGAGGAATGCACGGGATCGAGTTGCCGTGCGAGAGCATCGAGGTGGAAGGATCCGCGTACGGAGTGCGCCGGAGCCGGAGGACGCGGGTGGATCTGCAGCGGTTCAATGCCCTGCCACTGCAGGAGGTCGAACGGGAGTTGCTCTCCTGCTGCTCGGCGCCGCGGTGGGCGCGCAAGGTGGCGGCCGGCCGCCCGTACGCGTCGGTCGCCGCGCTGCAGGCCGCCGCACGCGGCGCGCTGGACGACGCCGATCTCGACGCCGCGCTGGACGGGCACCCGCGCATCGGTGACCGCGGGGCGAGCGGGGCGTCCCGCCGTGAGCAGAGCGGTGTCGCCGCGGCCGGGGCCGGCGTGCTGTCCGCGCTGGAGGAGGGCAACCGGGCCTACGAGAAGCGGTTCGGGCACGTCTACCTGGTGTGCGCCACCGGCCGCAGCGCCGAGGACCTGCTGGCCACCCTGCAGGCGCGGCTCGGCAACGACCCGGCCACGGAACGGGGCGTCGCGATCGCCGAGTTGGCCGCGATCAACGAGATCCGGCTCCATCGGCTCGTCGCGCCGGAGTCGCCGGCATGACCCTGTCCACGCACGTCCTCGATGCGGCGCTCGGGCGTCCCGCCGCCGGTGTCGGGGTTCGGCTGGAGGCGCTGCCCGGTGGTGATCTGCTCGCCGAGACGACCACCGACCACGACGGCCGCGTCCGCGAGCTCGCCCTCGACCTGGCGGCGGGCCCCTACCGGATCACGTTCGACACCGGCGGCTACTTCGCCGCCACCGGCCGGCAGGGGTTCTACCCCGAGGTGGCCGTCACGTTCGTCGTCACCGACCCGGGGGAGCACCACCACGTGCCGCTGCTGCTCTCCCCGTTCGCCTATTCGACCTACCGCGGGAGCTGAGACTGATGGGGATCGTGCTCGGAGGCCACCAGTACGGAAAGGCGGAGAACCGCCTCGTCCGGATCTACCGGGAGACCGACCGGCACGAGATCCGCGACGTCACCGTGACCACGACGCTGCGCGGCGACTTCGCCGAGGCGTACCTGCACGGCGACCAGGGCTTGGTGCTGCCGACGGACTCGCAGAAGAACACCGTCTACGCGTTCGCGAAGGAGAAGGGCCTGCGGGAGATCGAGGACTTCGCTCTCGCTCTCGCCCACCACTTCGTCGACACCGTGGAGCCGGTGCGGGGCGCCCGGATCGCGGTGGACGAGTTCGCCTGGGAGCGGGTGCCGGTGGGCGGGGAGGGCCACGCCCACACGTGGGTGCGCCGCGGGCCGGAGGTCCGCACGGCCGTCGTCGACGTGGAGGGAGGCCGGGCCGAGGTGGTTTCGGGGCTGCGTGACCTCGTGCTGCTCAAGTCGACCGGTTCGGAGTTCGCCGGCTTCCTCAAAGACGGCTACACCACGCTCCCCGAGACCGACGATCGGATCATGGCCACCGCGCTCGTGGCGCAGTGGCGCCACACCGACGGCGGCTACGAGGCGATGGACTGGGCGAAGAACTGGACCGACGTCCGGCGGATCATGCTCGAGCAGTACGCCACGGTGCACTCCCGCGCCCTGCAACAGACGTTGTGGGAGATGGGCCGGGCCGTGCTCGAGGCCCACCCCGGGATCGCGGAGATCAATCTGCAGGCCCCGAACAAGCACCATTTCGCCGTCGACCTGTCGCCGTTCGGGCTCGAGAACCACAACGAGGTCTTCTACGCGGCCGACCGCCCCTACGGTCTGATCGAGGCGACGGTCACCCGCAGCAGCTGACGGCGCTCACCGTGCCGTCAGGCTGGCTATCAGATCCTCGTCCGTGATCGTCCACGCCGCAGGACCGAGCCGGATTCCGAGCTGCACCACGTCGCCGTCGTAGTGCGCGCGGACCCACGGGAAGATCCTGCGGACGAGGCCGAGCATCGCGACGTTCTCCGGGAGCACGGCGCCGGAGAGGGCGGTGTAGCCGAGGCTCTCGGCCAGCTCGGCGATGGCGGTGACCAGGCGACTGCCGATGCCCCGCCGCTGCCAGGCGTCCGCCACGGCCACGGCGATCTCGACCGACTCCGGCCCGCTCCGGGCGAAGCGCGCGATACCCACCGGGCGCGGTCGGTCCGGCCCCCCGACCACCGCCACGACCGCGGCGCGGCACCGGCCGTCGAGATCGACGAGACCGGCCCGGACCGGACCGACGAGCCGGTGAACGGGTGAGTGGAAGCGGAGGTAGCGGCTGCGTGGCGAGAGCTGGGCGAAGACGGCGTCGACCACATGCCCGGCGTCCTCCGGGGCCAGCGGGTGCACGGCGAAGGCAGGATGCCCCGGACTGGCACGAACGATCGTACTTTTCGGAGTGGAATGAGGCATCAGCGGGCTCCAGGGTCTGCTCGAGGCGGTCGAGGTCAGGCGGGGTGAGCGGGCGGAGTCATCGGGGGGCCGCGGCGGCCAGCAGTGCCTCGAGGCCTCGGTGGGCTCGTGCGGCGGCGTCGGGATCGGCCAGGAGTCGGCTGGCGACGTGATAGGCGAGCATCACGCCTTCGATGTCCTGGGCGAACTGGCGTGGATCGGTGTCGGACCGGAAATGTCCTTCGGCCACGCAGATCGTGGCCATCGTGGCGAGTGTGTCGAACCAGGCGTGCTGGTCGCGTACCAGGCGATCACGTACGGGTCCGGGCTGATCGTCCAGTTCGAAGGCGGCGGCGACGAGCGGGCATCCGCCCTCGGTGGAGTCCCAGGCGAGCCAGCGGTCGAACAGAGCGCGCACGCGCGGCTCCCCCCGTGGCGCCGTGAGCGCCGGGCGCACCACCTCGGCGGTGAACCGCTCGGTGGCGTGGTCGAGTACGTCGAGCTGTAACGACTCCTTCGAGCCGAAGTGGGCGAACAAACCGCTCTTGGACATCCCGGTGCGGGTGGCGAGCGACCCGATCGTCAGTCCGGCGAGGCCGACCTGCCGCGCGAGACCGCCCGCTTCCTCGAGGATGGCCTCCCGCGTCGCGTCGCCCTTGCCCATGTCATCCGTTTTAGCACGATCGTTCGTGCATGCCCAGGTTCAGAGGGATCGGAGCGCCAGAAAGACGTCCACGCGGTCCGGAAGCGCACCGAGGTCGCGGCCGGTGAGCTCCTCGACCCGGCTGATCCGGTAGCGAACGGTGTTGACGTGCAGGTGCAGCCGCTCGGCGGTGCGGGTCCAGGAGCCGGAGCAGTCGAGGAACGCCTCGAGCGTGACACGCAGACCGGCACCGGTGCGGGCGTCGTGGTCGAGCACCGGGCCGAGCACGCGTACGGCGAAAGCGCGGCGCACGTCGTCGGGCACGGCGGCGAGCAGTGCGATGTGCGAGGCGGTCTCCGCGTCGGTGACGATCTGCAGCGCTCCTGCACGCATGGCCGCGACGTCGTGGGCATGGCGGGCCTCGTGCAGCGCCCCGGTGAGTGCCTCGGTCCGCGAGGACCTGCTGACGCCGACCGCCAGCCGCTCGCCCACCAGCCCGGGGACCAACCGCTCCAGCGCCCGCTGCAGCACCGAACCGGCCCGGCCGGGATCGTTGTCGGGCAGCAGCGCAACGGCCGTACCGGCGTGCACCCCGACCATCGGTGGACCGAGGTGTGCCGCGGCATCCACGATCACCGCGCACGCGATCTCCGCCCGGTCCGGCCGTCCCACGAATCCGGCCACCACCACGACCAGCGGTTCCGCCGGGTCGAGGCCGGCATGCCGTAGTCGCGCCGAGGTCTCCGGCACGTTCGCCGCTCCGGCCGCGATCATCGTGACCGCTTCGTCGGCGATCGCCCGGGCCACCCGCACCCCCTCGCCTCGACGAGCGCGGTCCAGGGCGGCGATCGCGGCCAGCTCGTTCACGACGTCGGCGGTGTCGGTGTCCCAGCCGTCCGGATCGCCCTCCACCACCACCAACCAGGACGACAACCGCTCCGCGGCGGGGCCCACGGGAAACACGGTGCAGCGGTCGCGGCGGAGGGTCGCGGGTAGCTGGTCCGCCGTGAGAAAGGTCGACACGAGGCGGTCGACCACGTCGGCAGGCAGCGGTTGTGGCCCCGGGACGATCTCGCGTCCGGTCGTGCTGATCACCCGGCACACCGTGCCGGTGGCCTGCGACACCTGCGTGGCCAGCTCGTCGAGGCCCAGTCCTTCGGCCACAGCCGAGAGGAGCCGGCGCTGGCGACCGACGGTGTGCGCCAGCCGAGCGCCTCGCGCCGCGGTCAGCTCGGTGATCACCAGCTCGGTGATCGTGGCGAACGACACGTCCTCCGGCACCTCGACGAGCGGCACGTCGTGG
Organism: Pseudonocardia yunnanensis; assembly: GCF_039534065.1. NCBI lineage: Bacteria > Bacillati > Actinomycetota > Actinomycetes > Pseudonocardiales > Pseudonocardiaceae > Pseudonocardia > Pseudonocardia yunnanensis. The sequence continues at coordinate 190,997 of NZ_BAAAUS010000064.1, forward strand.
CGCCGGCAGGCCTCGACCACGTCGTCGGGGATGCCGTGGAACACCGCGGCCCCCGCCGCGAGCGCAGCGGCGCCCGATCGGGCCACCGCGGAGACGAAACGATCACTGTCGGACGGCTCGCGGCGCCACACCAAGCCGCTCACCACCAGCTCTCCGCCCGACAGGTAACGGCCCGGATCGATCAGATCGGTGGTGTAGACCCAGCGCAGCGGCCGGTCCAGCGCGGCATCGTCGCCGTGCAGCAGTCGCAGCCCGAGCCCGTGCTGGGCGACGAGGTCCCGCAACAGCATTGGAGGAACCTACAACGGGCAAGCAAGCCACCATCGACTATTCATCGACGCGGTGACTTTCCGTGGAAACATCCCGGCGCTGTACTTCTGTCATGGACTTCCTCGCCCCGGCGACCTGGGCCGACGCCCTCGCGGCCAAGGCGGAGCATCCGGACGCGGTGCCCGTTGCCGGTGGCACCGACGTCATGGTGGAGCTGAACTTCGACCACCGCCGACCCCCTGCTCTGCTCGACCTCACCAGGGTGGCAGAGCTGCGCGAGTGGTCTCCGGATGCGGACGGGGCGATCCGGCTCGGCGCCGGCGTCACCTACGCCCGCGTGATCGACGAGCTCGGCGACGTCCTGCCCGGCCTGGCGATGGCGTCCCGGACGGTCGGGTCACCCCAGATCCGCAACCGGGGCACGGTGGGCGGCAACCTCGGCGCCGCCTCCCCGGCCGGAGACAGTCACCCGCCACTGCTCGCGGCCGACGCGGTGGTCGAGGTGGCGTCGGCGGCGCGCGGCACCCGACTCGTACCGGTGGCCGAGTTCTACACCGGGGTGAAGCGCAACGCCCTCGCCGCCGACGAGCTCATCGCGGCGGTGCTGGTCCCCACGGCGTCCGGGCCTCAGCAGTTCTGCAAGATCGGCACCCGCAACGCCATGGTGATCGCCGTGTCCGCGTTCGGGTTCGCGCTGCACCCGGACCGCAAGGCCGTGGGCACCGGCATCGGCTCGGCAGCGCCCACCCCGCGGCGGGCAGGCGAGGCGGCGGCGTTCCTCTCGGGTGAGCTCGAGGCGGCCGGGCTGTGGGAGTCGCGGGGTGAGCTGCCCGAGAGCCTGGCCCGGGAGTTCGGCCACCGCGTGCGCGATGCGGCCGCCCCCATCGACGACGTGCGGGGCAGCGCCGCCTACCGCCTGCACTCGCTCTCGGTGATGGCGCGCCGCGCCGCCACGTGGGCATGGAATGACTACCGGAGGGCGGCCTGAGATGCGCATCGAGCTGACCGTGAACGGCACCACCCACGAGGTCGACGACGTCTGGGAGGGCGAGAGCCTGCTCTACGCGTTACGGGAACGGATGGGGCTCCCCGGCTCGAAGAACGCCTGTGAGCAGGGCGAATGCGGCTCGTGCACCGTGTACTTGGACGGGCTGCCGGTGTGTTCCTGCCTCGTCGCGGCAGGCCAGGCGGTGGGACGCGAGGTGACCACCGTCGAGGGACTCTCCGCGCAGGGGGAGCTGCATCGCGTGCAGCGGGCCTTCATGCAGGCCGGAGCCGTGCAGTGCGGCTTCTGCACGCCCGGGCTGATCGTCACCACCCACGACCTGCTGGAGCGCAACCCGCAGCCGTCCGACCCGGAGATCCGTGAGGCGCTCGCCGGGAACCTCTGCCGCTGCACCGGCTACGAGAAGATCATGGACGCCGTGCGGCTGGCCGCCTCTGCTCAGGAGCGGTCAGCATGACGATCACGGTGATCGAGGGCGCCCACGTCGTCACGGTCTCCGGCGCCGAGCACGTGGGTGGCCACGTCGTCGTCGAGGGCAACCGGATCACGGCGGTCGGTGCCGGGCCCGCGCCCCGCGTCGAGGGTGCCACGGTCGTCGACGGCCGGGGCTGCCTGCTCACACCCGGCTTCGTCAACACCCACAACCACCTCTACCAGTGGGTCACCCGCGGCCTGGCCGTCGACGCGACGCTGTTCGAGTGGCTCACCACGCTCTACCCCGTGTGGGCGGGCATCGACGAGCACGCCGTGCACGTCTCCGCGAGCGCGGCGCTGGCCCAGCTCGCGCTCACCGGCTGCACGACCAGCACCGACCACCACTACGTCTTCCCACGCGAAGGCGGGGACGTCCTCGCCGCGGAGATCAGCGCCGCGCAGGACGTCGGGCTGCGGTTCCACCCGTGCCGCGGCTCGATGGATCTCGGCCGAAGCGACGGCGGCCTACCTCCCGACGACGTCGTCGAGGATCGCGACACCGTGCTCGCCGCCTCCGAGGCAGCGATCGACCGCTGGCACGACCCGTCGCCCGAATCGATGGTGCGGGTCGCCCTCGCACCGTGCTCGCCGTTCAGTGTCACGGGCGAGCTGATGCGCGAGTCGGCCGAGCTGGCGCGGCGGCGCGGCGTGCTGCTGCACACCCATCTCGCCGAGACCGTGGACGAGGTGGACTTCTGCCGCGAGAGGTTCGGCTGCTCGCCGCTGGAGTACGTCGAGCAGCTCGGGTGGATCGGTGCGGACGTGTGGTTCGCCCACACCGTGCATCTCGACGACGACGGCGTGAAGAAGATCGGGGCGACCGCCACAGGGGTGGCGCACTGCCCGTCGTCGAATGCGCGGCTCGGGGCGGGGATCGCCCCCGTCCGTAGCCTGCGCGACGCCGGCGCCCGCGTTGCGCTCGGTGTCGACGGTGCCGCCAGCAACGAGGCGGGGAGCCTGCTGGAGGAGGTGCGGCACGCGCTGCTGTTCGCCCGCGCCGTGGGCGGCCCGCAGGCGTTCAGCGTCCGCGAGGCCCTGGAGCTGGCCACCCTCGGCGGTGCCGCCGTGGTCGGGCGGAGCGACGAGATCGGCTCTCTGGAGGTCGGGAAGCTCGCCGACCTCGCTCTGTGGCGCATCGACGGCCTCGCCCATGCCGACGTCGACGACCCGGTCGCCGCGCTCGTGCTGGGGACGCCGCCGCCGCTGGAACTGCTGCTCGTGAACGGGCGTCGGGTCGTCGAACGCGACCGCGTCCGCACCGTCGACGTGGACACCCTGGCGCGCGAGTGCGTGGCCGTCCATCGCACTCTCCTGGAGAAGGCCCGCCGATGAGTACGACCACGACGACGACGGCGGTGACCACCGCGACCATCGGCCCGGGGCGTATCGGCGACAGCGCACAGCGACCGGACGCGGCGCTGAAGGTCACCGGCGAGTTCGCGTACGCGAGCGACCTGTGGCACGACGACATGGTCTGGGGTGTGACGCTGCGCAGTCCGCACCCACACGCCCGCATCGTCCGGATCGACATCGGCGAGGCGCTCGCGGTGCCGGGCGTGTCCGCCGTCCTCACGGCCGACGACGTGCCGGGCAGCAACGCGGTCGGCCTCGAACACCTCGACACACCTGCCCTGGCCACCGGGGTTGTCCGCTACGAGGGCGAGCCGGTGGCGCTCGTCGCGGCCGATCATCCCGAGACCGCGCGGCGGGCGGCCAAGAAGATCGTCGTCGACTACGAGGTGCTGCCGGCGCTCACCGACGCGCGCCGCGCGCTCGACGCCGACGCTCCTCTCGTGCACGAGAGCAGGCGCGACGAGGGCGGCAACCTGGTGCGCCGGGCGCAGATGCGCCGCGGCGAACCGGCCCCGACGGCGCCGGTGGTGGTGGCGCTCGACTTCGAGGTCGGCATGCAGGACCAGGCCTTCCTCGGCCCCGAGTCCGGGCTCGCCGTCCCGGACGACGAGGGTGGCATCGACCTCTACGTCGCCACCCAGTGGCTGCACGTCGACCAGAAGCAGGTCTGCCGGGTGCTCGGGCTTCCGCCGGAGAAGGCGCGCCTGCACCTGGCCGGGGTCGGTGGCGCCTTCGGCGGGCGCGAGGACCTCTCGATGCACGTCCACGCCTGCCTGCTCGCCCTGCACACCGGCAAACCGGTGAAGATGAGCTACTCCCGCGAGGAGTCGTTCTTCGGGCACGTGCACCGGCACCCGGCGTGGATGCGTTACGAGTTCGGCGCCGAGCCGGACGGCAGACTCGTCTACGCGAAGGCCGACATCCTCTTCGACGGCGGCGCCTACGCCTCCTCCACCGGCGCGGTGGTCGGCAACGGCGCCTCGATGGGATTGGGCCCGTACCGGATCCCGAGCATCAGCGTCGACTGCACCGGGGTCTACACCAACAACCCGCCCTGCGGCGCGATGCGCGGTTTCGGGTGCGTGCAGGCCGCGTTCGCACACGAGGCGTTGATGGACTCACTCGCCGACGCCGTGGGCGTCGACCGGGTGGAGATCCGCGCCCGCAACGGCATGCGGGAGGGCGACCGGAACATCACCGGGCAGCTGGTCGACTCGGCGGCGCCCGTCGAGGAGCTCATCCGCATCGTCGCCGACATGCCGCTGCCCGCCGAGCACCCCGACGGCGAGTTCGACATCAGGAACCTGCCCGGGGGCGTCTCGAACACCACCCACGGCGAGGGTGTGGTGCGCGGGATCGGTTACGCCGTCACCTACAAGAACGTCGGGTTCTCCGAGGGCTTCGACGACTACTCGACGGCCCGGGTGCGGCTGCAGATCACCGGCGGCGAGCCCGTGGCGACGGTGCACACCGCCGCGGCCGAGGTGGGGCAGGGCCTGATCACCGTCGAGCAGCAGATCTGCCGCACGGAGCTCGGCGTCGACCGGGTGGTGCTGCACCCCGCCGACACGTCGGTGGGGTCCGCCGGGTCCACGTCGGCGTCCCGGCAGACCTACATGACGGGCGGGGCGGTCAAGGCTGCCTGCGAGGCGGTCCGCGCGGCCGTGCTGCACCGGGCCGCGGACCTGCTCGGGCGCTCCTCGGTGGAGCTGCGGCTGGACGGCGACAAGATCGTCGACACGACCGGCGAGGTGGGCGCCGCCCTCGCCGAGGTGCTCGGTGACGACGTCGTGGAGGAGACCGTCGAGTTCCGGCACCGGCCCACGGTGCCCTTCGATCCGGAGACCGGCGCGGGCAACGCCCACGTGCAGTACGCCTTCTCGGCGCACCGCGCGGTGGTCGACGTCGACGTGGATCTGGGGCTCGTGAAGGTCGTCGCGCTGGACACCGCCCAGGACGTCGGCAAGGCGATCAACCCCGACGCCGTGGTCGGCCAGATCCAGGGCGGCAGCGCGCAGGGGATGGGGCTCGCGCTGATGGAGGAGGTGGTCGTCACCGACGGGAAGGTGCGCAACCCCTCGTTCACCGACTACCTCATCCCGACGATCCTCGACATGCCGCCGATGCGCATCGAGGTCCTGGAGTACGCCGACCCGCACGCGCCATACGGTGTGCGTGGCGTCGGTGAGCCCCCGACGATCTCCAGCGGTCCGGCTGTCGCGGCCGCGATCAGAGCGGCGACGGGGAAGGCTCTGCTGCGCGTTCCCGTGCGGCCCGAGCACATCACCGGCACCTGACGAGCACGACGAAGGAGCGCAGGATGCCCTTGATGTTCCTCAACGGCACCGCCATGTCCGGCGGCGCCGACCACCATCTCGTCGGCGACGCGCCGCTGGTCACCCGCACCACCACAGCTCCGCGATACCGCTTCCACGCCGTCGGCGGGCGCTATCCGGCGCTCGAGGACGTCGGCGACGGGGGAGCGGCGGTGCACGGCGAGGTCTACGACATGTCCTACGAGCAGCTGCGCGAGGTGCTGCTTCCCGGGGAGCCCGACGGGCTGGAGCTCGGCGTGATCGAGCTGGCCGACGGCACGGGTTCGCTGGCGATGATCCTGCGCCGCGAGTACGCGCAGCTGCCGCCGTTGACCGACATCTCAAAGCAGGCGAGCTGGCGCGCCTACCAGGAGCGCGTGTGATCGTTCTGCGCGCACGGCGCGCCGTCGTCGACGGTGCCGAACGTCCCGCCGCGGTACTCGTCGAGGGCGAGCGGGTCGAGGCCGTGCTGCCGTACGACACCCCGATCGACGGCCGGGCCGATGTCCGCGAGGTGGTGCTCGCCGACGACGAGGTGCTCCTTCCCGGGCTCGTCGACACGCACGTGCACGTCAACGAGCCCGGCCGCACCGAGTGGGAGGGCTTCGCCTCGGCCACCCGCGCCGCGGCGGCGGGCGGCGTCACGACGATCGTGGACATGCCGCTCAACGCGCTGCCGCCCACCGTCGACGTGGCCGCCCTGGAGGTCAAGCGCAAGGCGGCAGCAGGGCAGTGCACCGTCGACGTCGGGTTCTGGGGCGGGGCTGTCCCGGGCAACGCCGGGGAGCTGCGGGCCCTGCACGATGCGGGCGTGTTCGGCGTCAAGTGCTTCCTGCTCGACAGCGGAGTCGCGGAGTTCCCGCCGCTGGTGGGGGAGGACCTCGCCGCGGCTCTGCGCACGGTCGCCGGGTTCGACGGGCTGATGATCGTGCACGCCGAGGACGGCACGCTGGTCCGGGAGGCGAGCGGACGGCGTTACCTCGACTTCGTGGCGTCCCGGCCGCGCGCCGCCGAGGACAGCGCCATCGCCGGGCTGCTGGCGCTGGCCCGTGAGACCGGGGCCCGGGTGCACGTGGTGCACCTGTCCTCGGCCGATGCGCTGCCGCTGCTCGCCGCCGCCCGCGCCGACGGCGTCCGCGTCACCGTGGAGACGTGCCCGCACTACCTCGCGCTCACCGCCGAGGAGGTGCCCGACGGCGACACCCGCTTCAAGTGCTGCCCACCGGTGCGGGAGGCCGACAACCGGGACGCCTTGTGGCGCGGTCTGGCCGATGGCGTCATCGACATGGTCGTGAGCGACCACTCGCCCTGCACCGCCGATCTGAAGCAGCTGGATCGAGGCGACTTCGGCACTGCGTGGGGCGGGATCGCGTCGCTGCAGCTCGGGCTCCCGGTGGTGTGGACCCAGGCGCGTGAGCGGGGGCACTGCCTTGCGGACGTCGTCCGGTGGATGGCGGAGCGGCCGGCGGCGCTGGTCGGGCTCGAACGCAAAGGCCGGATCGCAGCGGGTGCCGACGCTGACCTCACGATCTTCGCCCCCGATGCGACGTTCCGGGTGGGGAAGCTGCACCACCGCAACCCGATCACCCCGTACGCGGGGCGGGAGTTGCACGGCGTGGTGCGCGGCACCTGGCTGCGCGGCGAGCCGGTGGACGTCGGCGGGGTGCCGCGCGGGCGCCTCCTGTCGCGGGAGGGCGAGTGAACCGATGACACAGTGCTTGAAGCACGGGCCGAGCGCAGTGAGGGCGAGCGATGACTGATTTCCGGCAGCTGCCCGACCTCGCCCTGCGGACGCTCGGCGGCGGCGTCGTCTGGGCCAACGACGAGGCCTTCGCCGCGCGCGAGAACCTGATCACGCCCGGGCCCGCGGCCTACGAGCCCGCCACCTTCGGGCCCAAGGGCCAGGTCTACGACGGCTGGGAGACCCGCCGTCGCCGCGAGCCGGGCCACGACGAAGCGATCGTCCGGCTCGGCGCTCCGGGGATCGTCCGGGGCGTCGTGGTCGACACGGCGTGGTTCACCGGCAACTACCCGCCCGAGGTGGCGGTCGACGGACTCGCCGCGGCCGGGCACCCGTCGGTCGCCGACCTACTGGCCGACCCGGGCTGGGAGCCGCTGTTGCCCCGCTCGGCCGTCAAGGGCGACACCGAGAACGTGTTCGCGGTGACGAGCGAGCGTCGCGTCACGCACGTGCGCCTGCGGATCTTCCCGGACGGCGGGGTGGCGCGGCTGCGGGTGCACGGCGAGGCGCTGCCCGACCCACGGCTGCTCGACGCGCTCGGCACCGTCGACCTGGCGGCGATCGAGAACGGCGGCCGGGTGGTGGGCTGCTCGAACCTCTTCTACAGCTCCCCGAACAACCTGCTGGTCCCCGGCCCTCCCCGCTCGATGGGCGAGGGCTGGGAGACCGCCCGGCGCCGCGACGACGGCAACGACTGGGTCGAGGTTTCCCTCGCAGGCGAGTCGGTGATCGCAGTGGCGGAGATCGACACGAGCTACTTCCTGCACAACGCTCCGGGCTGGGCCACGTTGCGTGGCCGGCGGGGAGACGGCGAGTGGTTCGACCTCGTGCCACGCACAGCGCTGCAGCCCGACACCCGCCACCGCTTCGCGCTCGGGCCGCCGCCGGAACAGTCCGGGGAGGCCCGGCCCGTCACGCACGTCCGGCTGGACATCTTCCCCGACGGCGGCGCCGCCCGGCTGCGCATGCACGGCCGGCTGACCACGTCGGGCCGGGAGGCCCTCGACCACCGCTGGCAGGCCGCGACCCCTCGAGCGTGATCCACGCCCGAGGCGGTCCAACTGCCGGACGAGCGGCGCGTTCGTCCAGTAGATCCGGCTGAACGGCACTTTCGTTCAGCGGGAGGGGGTTCGTGGAGGGCTCGCGGGGGTTGGGACCAGCGGCGCGTTCATCCGGTAGGTCCGGGGCGAAGGGCGCCCTTGCTCAGCGGGAGAGGCGGGGCAACGGGCGTGCTCGGCTCGCGAGCGCGACGACCGGCGCGTTCGTCCAGTAGGTCCAGCTGAACGGCACTCTCGTTCAGCGGGGGGAGCGGGAGCAGGGGCGCGCGTCAGGCCCGCGCGTTGACGAGTGGCGCGTTCGTCCGGTAGGTCCGGATGATCGGCACTCTCGTTCGGTGGGGGTGGGCGGGGCGGGGTGGCTTTCTTTGGCGCCCGCTCGCGGTGTCGCCCCGTGCACCGCAAGGATCTGTCCCATGGCCCGCTATACCGTCAACTGCTCGATCCTGTTCACCGAGCTGCCGCTCCTGGAACGTCCGGCCGCTGCCCGGGCCGCCGGGTTCGACGCCGTCGAGTTCTGGTGGCCGTTCCCCACGGCCACGCCCGAGGATGCGGAGGTCGACCGGTTCGTCCGTGCTGTCGAGGACGCCGGCGTGCGGCTGACCGGACTCAACTTCGCGGCGGGGGACATGCCGGCGGGCGACCGGGGGCTCGTGTCGTTGCCCGGGCGGGAGACGGAGTTCCGGGCGAGCGTCGACGTCGCCGCGGGCATCGGGGGGCGCCTGGGCACCGGCGTGTTCAACGCCCTCTACGGCAACCGCATCGCCGGCACCGATCCCATGGAGCAGGACGACGTGGCGGCGGAGAACCTCGCCTACGCCACCGGCCGGGTCGACGGCGCCGTCGTGCTCGAGCCGGTCAGCGGGGTGGACCGCTATCCCCTGCGCACGGCCGCCGACGCGATCGCGGTGGCCGACCGCGTGGCCGCGCGGAATCTGAAGCTGCTCGCCGACCTCTACCACCTCACCGTGAACGGCGATGACGTCGCCGCGGCGATCGAGCGGTACGCCGACCGGATCGGGCACGTGCAGATCGCCGACGCGCCCGGCCGGCACGAACCCGGAACCGGCGAGATCCCCTTCGACCAGCACCTCGCAGCCCTCGACCGCGCCGGGTACACCGGATGGATCGGCTTGGAGTACCAGCCGTCCACCACGAGTGACCGCGCTTTCGACTGGCTGCCGTCCGCGCAGCGCGGCGCCACGACCCAGGAGAACGCATGAGTGAGCGTGCGAGCCAATCATTGAGACAGCGCCCGCGTGGAGCCGCGGCCGAGCGCAGGGAGAGCGAGCGATGACCACACCGCAGCAGACCACGATCGCCTTCATCGGGTTGGGGATCATGGGTGCGCCAATGGCAGGCCACCTGATCGACGCCGGGTACGACGTCGTGGGCTACAACCGTTCCAGTCCCGCGGTGGACCGGCTGGTCGAGCGCGGCGGGCGGGCCGCGCAGAGCGTGGCCGAGGCCGTGCGCGATGCCGACGTCGTGATCACGATGGTCCCCGACAGCCCGGACGTCGAGGAGATCGCCCTCTCCGACGAGGGGATCTACGCCTCGGCGAAGCCAGGCACGCTGCACATCGACTGCTCCACGATCCGTCCGGACGTCGCCCGCCGCGTGGCTGCGGCCGGGGCCGAGCGCGACATCCGCGTGGTCGACGCCCCGGTCAGCGGCGGCGAGGCCGGTGCGAAGGAGGGCTCGCTGTCGATCATGGTCGGTGGTGCGGCCGAGGACGTCGAGGCCGCCCGTCCGTACCTGGACGTCGTCGGCGCCACGGTGGTGCACGTCGGCCCGGCGGCTGCGGGCCAGACGGTCAAGGCCGCGAACCAGCTGATCGTCGCCGGCAACATCCAGTTGCTCGCCGAGGCGCTGGTGTTCCTCGAGGCGCACGGCGTGGATACCGAGTCCGCCACCGCGGTGCTCGGCGGCGGCCTCGCGGGGAGTGCCGTGCTGAACCGGAAGGCCGCCGGGATGCGGGCCCGCGAGTTCGCCCCGGGCTTCCGGATCGACCTGCACCACAAGGACCTCGGCATCGTGACGGCGGCGGCCCGCGAGGCCGGCGTCGCGATCCCGCTGGGTGCGCACGTGGCTCAGCTGGTGGGGGCGCTGCGCGCGCAGGGTCATGGGGGGCTCGACCACAGCGCGCTGCTGTTGCTCGTGGAGCAGCTGTCGGGGCGGGACCAGCGCGGCTGACCGGCCACGCCGACCTCATCAGCGGCGCCGGCCGGACCGCCCACGAGCGCGGGGATCGATTTCGACCTACCGGAGCGTTAGGAACTGTGTCCGGGTCCTAGAACAGCGTCCGGTCAGTGTTGATCCCACTACATGCTCGACGACGAGGAGCACCTTCAGCCATGGCTGACATCAAGGGTGTGTGCAGCGACCGCTTCGACGCTGTCCGGACCGCGCTGGAGAAGAACCTCGACTCCGGTGAGGAGCTCGGAGCATCGATCGTGCTCGACGTGGACGGCGACGTCGTGGTCGATCTGTGGGGTGGCTTCGCCGACGAGGCGCGGACGACGCCGTGGGCGAAGGACACGATCGTCAACGTGTGGTCCTCGACGAAGACCCTCACGAGCCTCTCCGCGTTGATCCTGGTGGACCGCGGGGAGCTCGACCTCTACGCCCCGGTGTCCACCTACTGGCCGGAGTTCGCGGCGAACGGGAAGCAGGGCGTCGAGGTCCGGCACCTGCTTGCGCACACCTCCGGTGTGTCGGGCTGGGACCAGCCCGTCACCACCGAGGACATGTATGACTGGGAGCTCTCCACCTCCCGGCTCGCCGCGCAGGCTCCCTGGTGGGAGCCGGGCAGCGCGTCGGGCTATCACGCGGCCAACCAGGGTCATCTGGTCGGTGAGGTGGTGCGGAGGGTGAGCGGGAAGCCGCTCAAGCAGTTCGTCGCCGAGGAGATCGCCGGTCCCCTGGGTGCCGATGTCCAGATCGGCGCCGTCGAGAGCGACTGGGCGCGGATCGCCGAGGTGATCCCGCCTCCTCCGAGCCCGATCGATTTCGGCTCGCTCGATCAGAACGGTCCCGTCTACAGGACCTTCACGGGGCCTGGTCTCAACGCTGCCACGGCCAACACACCCGCGTGGCGCCGTGCCGACATGGGCGCGGTCAACGGCCACACGAACGCCCGCGGGATGGCTCGTGCGCTGTCGGTCGTCGCCCGCGGCGGTGAGGTCGACGGTGTCCGCCTGCTGTCGCCCGCGACGATCGACATGATCTTCGACGAACAGGCGAACGGTGTGGACCTGGTGCTCGGCGTGCCGCTGCGCTGGGGCATGGGCTTCGGGCTTCCCCAGCTCGACACCCTCCCGTACGTGCCGGACGAGAAGATCTGCTTCTGGGGAGGCTGGGGTGGGTCGGTGATCATCATGGACCTCGGCCGCCGCATGACGATCTCCTACATGATGAACAAGATGGCGCCGGGCATCATCGGCTCCGTCCGCAGCGAGTCCTACGTGCGGCCGATCTACGAGGCACTGGCGGCGTAGCGTCCGGCGTCACCGCCCGCTCGTCAGCACTCCGATCTGCTCGGCCGACAGCACGCGTTCGATGCCGAGTACGGCGGCTCCGGCCAGGCCTGCGTACTCGCCCAGAACGCTGTTGGTGAGCACGAGGTTGCGGGTGGCGAGCGGCAGCGCCCGCTGATAGACGACGCTGCGCACGCCGGCGAGAAGCTCGTCGCTCGCCGCGGTGAGCGATCCGCCGATCGTCACCCGCGCCGGGTTGTAGAAGTGCACGAGCGTGGCCACGAGCTCGCCGATCAACCCGGCGGCCTCGCGCACGGCGCCGAGTGCGGTGGCGTCGCCGCGGCCGGCCAGGGCGCGGACGTCGGCGATCGAGATCGGCTCTCCGTGCATGCGCCCCAGCCGGCGGGCGATCGCTCCGGCGGACGCCACGGCCTCGATGCAGCCCACGTTGCCGCAGACGCAGGCGTCGTCGGGTGCCCCCCGCACGCGGACGTGGCCGATGTCGCCCGCCGCGCCGTCGGCGCCGTGGTGCAGCACGCCCTCGCCGGTGACGAGGCCGCCGCCGATGCCGGTGCCGACCTTGACGAACAGCAGCGGCACCTGGTCGGGCGGTAGCGCGCGCGCTTCGCCGAGCGCGCGGAGGTTGACGTCGTTCTCCAGGACGGCGGGGCAGCGGTAGGTCTGCTGCAGCCGCGCCGTGACGGGGTAGGCGTGCCAGCCCGGCATGATCGGCGGGCGGACCGGCACCCCGAGCTGCCCGTCCACCGGGCCCGGCAGCCCGATCACGACGGCGCGCACCGGGACGTCACCGGGTGCCTGCGCACGCAGCGCGGTGAGGTGCGACTCGACGATGTTCAGAACGACCTCGGGGCCTTCGGTGACGTCCACCTCGACATGCGCGTGGCCCAGCATGCGCTGGCTGAGGTCGACGACGGCCAGGTGGGCGGCGCTCGCGCCGACGTCAGCCAGCAGGACGTGCCCGCCCCGGGGGGAGAGCGCCAGCCGGTCGGCGGGCCGGCCGCGCCCGGCCGTGGGCCGTGTTCCGTCGAGCCGCAGCACGCCCCGGGCCAGCAGTTGGTCGACGGCGGTGCTCACGGTGGTGCGGGCGAGACCCGCGGCGGGGACGAGATCGGCCTTGCTCACGGCCGTGCCGGAGGCGACCAGCCGAGCCACGGTGCTGAGGGTGACGGCCGACTCGAAACGGCCCGAGAGCGCGGGTGTGCTCAGGCGCAGCGGGGGCAGCAGGGGTGGCGGGGAGGGCAGGAGCATCACGGTCCGATTTCGACGGAAAAACAGCGCAAAGACGCATTATTCGGTCGTTGTACGGCACTGGTCAATGCTCCTACGGTTCCCCCGCCGGTGAACCACATCGAGGTGGGGGATGACAGCCAGAATGGCGGAGGAACCGCTGCTCACGATGCGCGGCATCGTCAAGCAGTTCCCGGGCGTGCGCGCCCTGGACGGGGTGGACCTCGACGTCGCCGCAGGCGAGGTGCACTGCCTCCTCGGGCAGAACGGGGCCGGCAAGTCGACCCTGATCAAGGTGCTGGCCGGCGCGCACCTACCGGACTCCGGAGAGATCGTCTGGGCGGGGGAGCCGGCCTCCTTCGGCTCGCCCCAGGCCGCCGACGCGGCGGGGATCGCCACGATCTACCAGGAGCTCGACCTCGTGCCCGGGCTCAGCGTGGCCGAGAACGTGGTGCTCGGTCATGAGCCCGCGCGCCTGGGCTTCACCCGGCCCCGCGACGCCGAGAACCTCGCGCGGACGCTGCTGCGCAGGCTCGGCCATCCCGAGATCCCGCCGCGACGCGAGCTCGGGCGGCTCTCGGCTGCGGGGCAGCAGGTGGTGAGCATGGCCCGCGCCCTCGCGCGGGACGCGCGCCTGATCGTCATGGACGAGCCGTCGGCGGTGCTCGACCCCGAGGAGGTCCGCAACCTCTTCCGGGTGATCCGGGAGCTCACCGCGGACGGCGTGGCCGTCGTCTACATCTCCCACCGGCTGGAGGAGATCCGGGAGATCGGCGACCGGGTCACGGTGCTCAAGGACGGGCGCAGCGTCGCCCGCAACCTGCCGGCCCGCACCACGCCGACCGCCGACGTCATCCGGCTGATGACCGGCCGGACGATCGAGTACGTCTTCCCCGAGCGCCCGGACACGCCACCGGGCGACGTCGTCCTGGAGGTCGACGGCCTCGCGCGCACCGGGGAGTTCGCCGACGTGTCCTTCACGGTCCGCGCCGGGGAGATCGTCGGGCTGGCGGGGCTCGTCGGGTCGGGCCGCTCGGAGATCCTCGAGACGGTCTACGGGGCACGCAAGGCGAGCGCCGGCACCGTGCGGGTGCGGGGCACGGCGCTGCGCGCAGGCTCGGTGCCCGCCGCCGTCCGGGCGGGGATGGGGCTGGCGCCGGAGGAGCGCAAGAGCCAGGGCCTGCTGATGGGCGAGCCCGTGTTCCGCAACGTCTCGCTGTCGGCGCTCGCCCGGTTCGCCCGGTTCGGCTTCCTGACCGCGGACGCCGAGCTTCCCGCCGCCGGGGCGATCACCGCGCAGCTCGACGTGCGTCCGGCCGACGCCACCCGCCCGGTCCGGACGCTCTCGGGCGGCAACCAGCAGAAGGTCGTGCTGGCCCGCTGGCTGCTGCAAGGGTGCTCGATCCTGCTGCTGGACGAGCCCACCCGCGGTGTGGACGTCGGGGCGCGCAGCGAGATCTACGCGCTGATCCAGCGGCTCTCCGCCGAGGGGGCGGCGATCGTGCTGGTGTCCAGCGAGGTGCCCGAGGTGCTCGGCCTCGCCGACCGGGTGCTGGTCGTGCGCGAGGGCCGAGTGGTGCACGAGGCGCCGAGCGCCGAGCTCGACGAGGGACGGGTTCTCGACCTCGTCATGGAATCGCTCGACGAGTCTTCGAAGGAGAGAGCGGGCCATGAGTGACAAGGGCGCTGTGAGCGGCACGGAAGCCGCGCCGGCCGCGCCGCCGCCGGATCGGGTCCCCGCCGCCGACGAGCGGGGCCGGGTGGAGCAGGCCGCGCGGGCCGCCGAACCCGCCCGGTCGCGGTGGAGCCGGCTGCTCGACAGCGGCGCGGGCCGCAACCTCGGGCTCGTCGCGGTGCTCGCGCTGCTGTGCGTTGTGGGTGTCGTCTCTGCCGACACCTTCCTGACCACGTCGAACCTGCTGACGATCCTCACCTCGGCGTCGATCATCGGCGTGCTGACCGTCGGCGTGACGTTCGTGATCATCGGCGGCGGCATCGACCTCTCGGTCGGCAAGGTGATGGCGCTCGCCTCGGTGTGGGCCACCACCGTGGCCACGCAGTCCTACGGCGCGGCCGTGATGGTGTTCTGTGCGGTCGCCGTCGGCGTCGGCGCGGGACTGGTCAACGGGATCCTCATCGCCTACGGCCGGATCGTGCCGTTCATCGTCACGCTGGCGATGCTGATCTCGGCGCAGGGCCTGGCCGAGCAGATCTCCGACCGGCGCAGCCAGATCGTCACCGACCCGGTGATCGCGGGCATCGCCAACACCCGCCTGCTCGGTATCCCGCTGCTCGTCTACATCTTCGCGGCGGTGGTGGCCGTGGGCTGGGTGGTGCTCAACCGCACGACGTTCGGCCGCCGGACGTTCGCGATCGGCGGCAACGCCGAGGCGGCCCGTCTGGCCGGGGTCGACGTGCGCAGGCACACGATGCTGCTCTACGCCGTGTCCGGTCTGTGCGCCGGCATCGCGGCGATCATGATCGCCTCGCTCACCACCACGGGTTCGAGCACCCACGGCACGCTCTACGAGCTCGACGCGATCGCCGCGGTGATCATCGGCGGCACGCTGCTCACCGGCGGTCGCGGCACGCTGATCGGCTCGATCCTCGGCGTGCTCGTCTTCACGACGATCACCAACCTCTTCGTGCTCAACAACCTGGCGACCGAGGTCCAGAACATCGCCAAGGGCGTGATCATCGTCGTCGCCGTGCTGATCCAGGCTCGCGCACAGCGCTCGTCTGCTGCCGGTTGACACCGCAGGACCGAACCACAACAAAGGAGTTGATCATGCCCGACCCCATTGCCGTTCCTGGTGTCCTGCGGCGCCGCGGCTTTCTCGCCGGTGCCCTCGGCGTCGGAGCCGGTGCCGCGCTCACCGCGTGCACCAGCAACGAGGCCCCGTCCTCGGCCACGGCCCCGGCGCCCGCCGCAGCAGGCGGAGGTGACAACGCCGCGCCCGGCCAGCCGGTGACGATCGGCTTCTCCGCACCCGCCGCCGACCACGGCTGGATCGCCGCGATCGCGAACAACGCGAAGGCGCAGGCGGACCGCTACACCGACGTGACCTTCGAGGCCGTCAACCCCACCAACGACATCACGCAGCAGATCGCCGCCGTCCAGACCCTCATCAACAGGGGCGTCGACGCACTGGTGCTCCTGCCCAACGACGGCAGCCAGCTCACGTCCGTCGGGCGGGCCGCGATGCAGGCCGGGATCCCCGTGATCAACCTCGACCGTGTCTTCGACTCGCCGTTGGCCTACCGCACCTGGATCGGCGGGGACAACTACGGCATGGGTGTGAGTGCGGGCAACTACATCGGCGAGCGGCTGCGCAGTGCCGGCGTGGCCAACCCCGTGATCGGCGAGATCGCGGGCATCGACAACCTCCCGCTGACCGCGGCCCGCAGCCAGGGCTTCGCCGACGCGCTGAGCAGCTTCGGCTTCCAGGTCGGCCCCCGCCAGGCGGCCGACTTCACCGCCCAGGGCGGCCAGCGGGTCACCGCCAACCTGCTGCAGGCAGCACCGCGGCTCGACGCCGTCTGGAACCACGACGACGACCAGGGCATCGGCGTCCTCGCCGCGATCAACCAAGCCGGGCGCAACGAGTTCTTCATGGTGGGCGGTGCCGGGTCGGCCAACGCCATGCGCGACATCCAGGCCGACAACACGGTGCTGAAGGCGACCGTCACCTACAGCCCGTCGATGGCCTCCTCCGCCGTTGCGCTGGCGCGGCTCGTGGCGCAGGGTCGAGGCATGGGCGATCTCGCGGAGCAGGAGGTGCCGGCGTCGATCACGCTGGCGTCGGCAACGATCACGAAAGAGAACGTTGCGACGTACCTGCCACTCGGCTTCGAGTCCTGACCGCCGTGGGTGGAGAACGGACCCTCGGGGTCGGGATGATCGGCTACGCCTTCATGGGCGCGGCCCACTCCCAGGCATGGCGCACGGCACCGCGTTTCTTCGACCTGCCCCTCGAGCCGGACATGGCGGTGCTCTGCGGCCGCACACCCGACGCGACCACGGCGGCGGCGCAGCGATTGGGGTGGCGAGCCACCGAGACCGACTGGAAGGCGCTGATCCAGCGCGACGACGTCGAGCTCGTGGACATCTGCACGCCGGGTGACACGCACGCGGAGATCGCGATCGCCGCGCTGGATGCCGGCAAGCACGTGCTGTGTGAGAAGCCGCTGGCCAACACGGTCGACGAGGCGCGTGCGATGGTCGCCGCCGCGGAGCGTGCGCAGGCCAAGGGTGTGCGCAGCATGGTCGGGTTCAACTACCGGCGGGTGCCCGCCGTGGCGCTGGCCCGGCGGCTGGTGGAGCAGGGCCGGATCGGGCAGGTGCGCCACGTCCGTGCCCAGTACCTGCAGGACTGGATCGTGGATCCGGAGTTCCCGCTGGTCTGGCGGTTGCAGGCGGAGCGGGCCGGGTCCGGGGCGCTCGGCGACATCGGTGCCCACATCGTCGATATGGCGCAGTTCGTGACCGGTGACCGGTTCGCCGATGTCACGGCGCTGACCGAGACGTTCATCACGGAGCGGCCGCTGCCCGGGGCGTCGAGCGGGCTGACGGCGTCCGGTTCGAGCGAGCGCGGCCCGGTCACCGTCGACGACGCAGCGCTCTTCATCGGGCGGTTCGCCGGCGGCGCCGTGGCGAGTTTCGAGGCCACCCGGTTCGCCACCGGGCGCAAGAACTCGATCCGGCTGGAGATCAACGGCAGCACCGGCTCGCTGGCGTTCGACTTCGAATCGATGAACGAGCTGTCCTTCTACGACGGCACGGACGACCCGGAGACAGCAGGCTTCCGCCGGATCCTCGTCACCGAGCCGACGCACCCGTACGCCGGTGCGTGGTGGCCGCCGGGCCACCTGCTGGGGTACGAGCACTCGTTCACCCACGAGGTCGTCGACCTGCTGCGCGACATCGCGGCCGGTACCGATCCCACGCCGTCGTTCGCCGACGGCCTGCAGGTGCAACTCGTGCTCGACTCGGTCGTCCGGTCCGCGCAGAGCGGTAGCTGGCGCCAGATCCCATCCTGATCACGCTCGCGAAAGGGGCACGGCGCGATGGCGCGACCGATCACGCTGTTCACTGGCCAGTGGGCCGACCTGCCGTTCGAGGAGGTCGCCCGGCTGGCCGGGGAGTGGGGCTACGACGGGCTGGAGATCGCCTGCTGGGGCGATCACTTCGACCCATGGGCAGCGGTCGAGGACGACGGTTACGTGCAGGGCCGCCGCGACATCCTGGCCAAGCACGGGCTGGAGGTCTACGCGATCTCCAACCACCTCACCGGTCAGGCCGTCTGTGACGACCCGATCGACGAACGCCACCACGCGATCCTGCCCGCGCGGGTGTGGGGCGACGGCGAGCCCGAAGGGGTGCGGCAGCGCGCGGCGGAGGCGATGAAGACCACCGCCCGTGCCGCCGCCAAGCTCGGGGTCGACACGGTGATCGGGTTCACGGGTTCGAAGATCTGGAAGACCGTGGCGATGTTCCCGCCGGTGCCGCAGTCCATGGTGGACGACGGCTACCGCGACTTCGCCGACCGCTGGAACCCGATCCTCGACGTGTTCGACGAGGTGGGGGTCCGGTTCGCCCACGAGGTGCACCCGTCGGAGATCGCCTACGACTACTGGACCACCGTCGCGGCGCTCGAGGCCGTCGGGCACCGGCCGGCGTTCGGGCTGAACTGGGACCCGAGCCACTTCGTCTGGCAGGACCTCGACCCCATCGGGTTCCTGTGGGATTTCAAGGACCGGATCTACCACGTCGACTGCAAGGACGCGAAGCGCCAGGTCGGCAACGGCCGCAACGGGCGGATGGGCTCGCACCTGGCGTGGGCCGACCCGCGACGCGGCTGGGACTTCGTCTCCACCGGCCACGGTGACGTCCCGTGGGAGGCGTGCTTCCGCATGCTCAACACGATCGGCTATGCCGGGCCCATCTCCATCGAGTGGGAGGACGCAGGGATGGACCGGCTCGTCGGGGCGCCGGAGGCACTGGAGTTCGTGCGTCGTCTGGCGTTCGACCCCCCGTCTGCGGCTTTCGACGCGGCTTTCAGCAGCAACGGCTGATCCTGCGGCTTGGCCCCGATGTCCGGCGTGACTTACCGTCGCGCTGATCACGGGACGGAGGCTGCATGGTGGAGCTGGATGCGGTGCGGGCTTCCGGTGGCGGCCGTGCCCGCCGGTGGCGCGGCCCCAGACGGGGGGCGGATGCGATGCAGACGCTCGCCGCCGGGCGCAATATCGCGGCCGGCCTGCGCGGCGGCATCGACGGCTCGGGAGCCGGTGGTGCCGCGCGCGGGCTGCGCCGGCTGCTCGACGCCGACGCCGTCGGGCTCGGTGGTCTGCACGGCGAGCTGGCCTGGTCGGGGCGGCCCTCCGACGTCCGGGCCGCCGAACAGCTCGCCGAGACCGCGCTGCGCACCGATGCGCGGGTGGCAGGTGGCGGGGCGGTCGCGCTGCCCGTCCACGCGCGGGACGAGCTCGCCGGGGTGCTGGTCGTGGTCGGACCGGTGCCCGGCGCGGCCGTGCGCGAGGCCGCTTCGTGGGTGGGCGAGGCGCTGGAGCGGGCATTGCTCGAGAACTCGGCCGCCGTCGCCCAGCAGGCCGAGCTCCGCGCACTGCGGGCGGAGATCTCCCCGCACTTCGTCTACAACAGCCTCACCACGATCGCGTCCTTCGTCCGGTCCGACCCGGAACGGTCGCGGGACCTGATGCTCGACTTCGCCGAGTACACCCGGCACAGCCTGGCCCGGCACGGCGACTACACGACGATCGCGGGGGAGTTCCGCGCGATCGAGGCCTACCTCGCTCTCGCGCGCGCCGTGCTCGGTGACCGCCTGCGGGTGCAGGTGCGGATCGCCCCGGAGATCCTGCCCGTCGCACTGCCGTACCTGCTCCTGCAGCCGCTCGTGGAGAACGCGGTGCGCCACGGGGTGGAGCTGCCCGGTTCCAGCGGGCTCGTGCAGGTCAGCGGGGAGGCCGACGGCACCGACTGCGTGATCATCGTGGAGGACGACGGGCCCGGTATGGACCCGGAGTACGCTTCCGCCGTCCTAGCGGGGTGTGGGACACCGGGGAGCCTCGGACTGGTCAACGTCGACCGTCGACTGCGCACCGTGTTCGGTGCCGGTTACGGCCTGGTGATCGAGACGGCGATCGGCGCGGGCGCCCGGGTCGTGCTGCGCATCCCGCGTTTCCAGCCGGGGGTGGTTGTGTCATGACCGGGGGGCCGGGGCTGCGCGTGCTCGCAGTGGACGACGTCACTCCTGCGCTGGAGGAACTGCGCAGGATGCTGGTGGAGTCGCCGGAGGTGGCCGAGGTGGCGGTCGCGGCCGATCCGATCTCGGCGCTGCGGCTGATCCAGGCCGGGCCGCTCGACGTGGTCTTCCTCGACATCTCGATGCCGCAGCTGACGGGGATGGAGTTGGCGTCGCTGCTCAACCGCATGACCGACCCGCCCGCGGTCGTGTTCGTCACCGCCTACGAGGAGCATGCCGCCGCGGCGTACGGCATCGGCGCCGTCGACTACCTGCTCAAACCGGTCCGCTCGGAGCGGCTCGCCGCCGCGCTGGCCAGGGTGCGGCGCTTCACCGCCGCCGCTACCGCCGGTCCGGACGCGCCGCCCGCCACGGCGATCGATGCGCTCGCCGCGGTTCCCGTGGACCTGGCAGGCTGCACGCGCTTCGTCAGGCGCGACGACGTCTGCTTCGTCGAAGCGCAGGGCGACTACGTCCGGCTGCACACGCCGACGGGCGCGCACCTCGTGCGGATCCCGATCTCCCGGCTCGAACAGCACTGGCAGGCGGCGGGGTTCTTCCGGGTGCACCGCAGCTACCTGCTCGCCGTGCACGCCGTGCGGGAGCTGCGCAGTGACCTCGGCGGCGGACTGCTCGCCCACACCGATCTCGGTGACGTCCCCGTCAGCCGCCGGCACGCCCGCGACCTGCGGGAGCACCTGCTCGAGGCGGCCCGGCGCGGAGCGTTCGACCTGGCGAACCGGCAGCGACTTCGGTGACGAGGACGGCCCGATGACCCGGCAGCGCCGGGTCGCTGTGACGAGCCCACAGACCAGACTCTCGCTCGCGGGGCGGCGAACGGGCGCGCCCGCCGCGGTGCCGCACCTCGCCCCTGCCGACGCCGAGCGGGCTCGCCGGATCCACCGCCGGCAGCTGCGCTACGCGCTCACCGTGCTCGGTCTGCTCGCCGTCCTGCTGCTGGGTCTGCCGGTGCTGCTCGCCGCCGCGCCCTGGCTGGACCAGGTTCGGCTCGGCGGTATTCCGATCTCGTGGCTGGCCGTGGCCGTGCTGCCCTACCCGGTGCTCGTCATGCTCGCCCAGTGGCAGCTGCGCAGGGCTGAGCGCACCGAGCGGTCGGAGAGGTCCGGGCCCCGGGTGGGGGCCGGGGAGTGATCCTCGCGATCGTCCCGGTGCTGTTGATCACCTTGCTGATCGGCGCACGCGGGGTGGCGGCAATGCGCACCACCTCGGACTTCCTCGTGGCCTCGCGCCGCATCTCCCCGACCGTGAACGCCGCTGCCGTCTCGGGCGAGTACCTCTCGGCCGCGTCGTTCCTCGGCGTCGCCGGGCTCGTCGTCAAGGACGGCGTCGGCGCGCTCTGGTATCCCGTCGGTTTCGCGGCGGGCTACATCGTGATGCTCGCGTTCGTGGCCGCACCGATGCGCCGCACCGGTGCGCTCACCGTGCCGGACTTCGCGGAGGCGAGGCTGGGTTCGCCGGCGCTGCGCCGGCTCGCGGCGGTGATCGTGCTGGTGATCGGGCTCCTCTACCTGGTGCCGCAGTTCACCGCTGCGGGGCAGGTGCTCGCCGCTGTCGGTGGCAGCCCGTACTGGCTCGGGGTGGTG
The DNA here is from genome assembly GCF_039534065.1 of Pseudonocardia yunnanensis. Taxonomy (NCBI): domain Bacteria; kingdom Bacillati; phylum Actinomycetota; class Actinomycetes; order Pseudonocardiales; family Pseudonocardiaceae; genus Pseudonocardia; species Pseudonocardia yunnanensis. The sequence continues at coordinate 212,807 of NZ_BAAAUS010000064.1, forward strand.
ATCGCCGGCGCGGCCGTCAGCATCACGCTCGCGCTCGGCGGCATGCGCGCCGCCACCTACGTCCAGGCGTTCCAGTTCGGCCTCAAGCTCCTGCTGTTCATCGTCCCGGCGATCTGGCTGGTGCTGCACGTCGGCCCGAGCACCCGCGCCAACGCTCTCGAGCCTGTCGAGTTCACCCGGTTCACCGTCGCAACGCCGGTGGAGTTCCGTCTCGACACCGAGCTCACGCTCACCGAGCCCACTCACGCGTCGATCGGCGGCCACCCGCAACAGCTGCTCGCGCCGGGGCGCTACACGGCCGAAGCCGGGAGCACCTGGGTGTTCGCAGCCGGGGCTCCCGTGCCGCGCGTCGGGACGGGGCAGCCCCCTGGTGGTGACGAGTGGGCGCGGCCGCTGCTCGATCCCGGTGGCTACCCGGTGCTCGCCACGTGGTCGGTGCTGGTGGCGACCGTGCTGGGGACGATGGGGCTGCCGCACATCCTCGTCCGGTTCCACACCAGCGCAGACGGTCGCGGCGCCCGGCGTACGGCCGCCATCACCGTCGGGATGCTCGGCGTGTTCTACCTCTTCCCTGCGGTCTACGGGCTGCTCGGTGCGGTGCTGCTGCCGCAGCTCTACCTGTCCGGTGGCACCGACACCGTGGTGGTGGCCCTCCCGGCCACCGTCGACCAGGGCTGGGCGGGAACGACCTTCACGGCGCTGCTCACCGCCGGAGCCTTCGCGGCGTTCCTCGCGACGTCGCTCGGACTGCTCCTCGCCGTGTCCGGGGCGCTCGCGCACGACCTGGTGCCCGGCACGCTCCGGCGGCTCCGGTTCACCCCGCTCGTCGCCGCGCTCGCGGTGGTGCTGCTCGCGCTGCCCGCCGAGCGTCTCGACGTGGGTGTCCTGGTGACATCGGCGTTCGCGGTGGCGGCGTCCACGTTCTGTCCGTTGCTCGTGCTCGGGATCTGGTGGCCGCGACTGACGGCGCAGGGTGCACTCGTGGGCATGGTGGTGGGGCTGATCTGTTCGGCGGGTGTGATCGCCGTCGACCTCTTCCTCGGCGCCCCGCCCGGCCTGGTCGACATCGTGCTCGGGCAGCCGGCTCTGTGGTCGGTGCCGTTGGCGTTCGCGACCATGGTGCTCGTGTCGTTGCGCGGCAGGCCCCCGGCCTGGGCCGCGGCGGCGATGCTGCGGCTGCACCTGGACGAGAACCGGTCGGGATCCACCACGACCGATGATTTCTCCCCGCCGCGGACGTCTTAACGGGCAGTGGGCTCCCAGGGTCCACCCGATGCTGGGAGGCCCGGTGAATCGCTTGTTGTCCGACGTGGTCGTGGTTCTGGACTGCGCCGCGCTCGGCCACGGGTGAGGCTGCATCCATGGACGTCGAGCCCCTCTCGTTCGGCCGGCCGTCGGGGCCGTCGTTCCGCACCACCGTCGTCACGATCGCCTGCGGCGACACCCGCGCCTACGACGACGCGGAGTGGCGCGACGCGCTGGTCATCGTCGAGGCGGGGGAGGTCGACCTGGAGTGCGAGGCGGGTGGTCGTCGCCGCTTCCGCACCGGGAACGTGCTGTGGCTGACGGGGCTGGGCCTGCGCGCCCTGCACAGCGTCGGTGCGGAGCCCGTGGTGCTCGTGGCCGTGTCGCGCCGGGATCCCACCCCGGATCCGGCGCCGCCCTGACACAGGCCGCGCGCATCCGCTGCGGGAGTCCGGAGCACCGCGCACGGCGGGATCGGCCGCTCGTCGGCCGGTCGATGGCACTCCGGGAAGCTGAATCGCGCCGACACGGGCGCCGCCCACACCCGGGCCTGGTGGCGCTCCGCCAGGGCGACCGTCTCGGCGAACATGTGACCCCGGTCGACGCCGGCGCCGACCACCAGGCCCGGGCGGTCGGCGTCGGCCAGGGACGAATGCCGTCGCGATGGGCAGGAACCGGCGAAGAGCTCATGGCCGTGTTGCGCCGAGACTCTGCCGCGGCTCCCGGGTCGCGCCGTCGCGGGCCGTGCACTCGCCGGCCGTGGTCCGCGCTGCGCTCGGGGCGCGGAATGATCGTTCGCAGCTGGACGTCAGAGGTCGTTGACGCCTGACGAGACCAGGTCGGTCACCGACGACAGCAGGGAGCCTCCGCGGCCGGAGTCCCCGCCCCGGTCGGAACCGCCGCTGGAGTCGCTCCGGTTCGAGTCGCTCCGGTGGGAACTGCTCTGGCTGGAGTCGCTCCTGCCGGAATCGCTTCGGTCGGAACCGCCGTGGTTCGAGTCGCTCCGGTTCGAATCGCTCTGGTCGGAACCGCCCTGATTGGAGTCACCCCTGTCGGAATCGCTCCGGGCGGAACCGCCTTGATTCGAGTCGCTCCAGTTCGAGTCGGCCCGATTCGAATCATTTCGGTCCGAATCGTTTCGGTTTGATTCGGAGGCGCCGTCGCCGTTGTTCGCCCCCGCAGAGGCGGAGGAGCCGCGGGCATCCGAGTCGCCGTTGGCGAAGCTGCCGCCGTCGTTGTTCCGGGAGCCGTCGTTGTCCACCGCGTTGTCGTTCACAGCGGAGTCGTTCTCAGCGGAGCCGTTCACGGTGGAGTCGTTCTCGGCATTGCCGGACGAGCCGGCGCCGTTGTCGGACCGGCCGGAATCCCCACCGGAGTCGGAGCCGTTGGCGCTGGTGGTGTCGGAGTCGGCGGGGGCGTTGTCCGGGCCGGAGTCGTTGCCGTTGCTGATCTCGGCGTTCGAGCCCTCGTTGTTGTCGTTGCCGGCGCTGTTGTCGGAGCCGGCATTCTCGGCAGGGCCGTTGTCGTCGTTGCTGCCGACGATGTCCGAGGGGCCGGCGTTGTCGTCGGTGCCGAACGTGCTCGCCCCGTCGCCGCTGCTTCCGGAGACCTCGTCGCCCTGCCCGCCGTCGTTGTTGTTGTCGGCAGCGCCGGACGGGCCGTCGTTTCCGGTGGAGCCGCCGTCGGCGGTGTCCGAAGTGGAGCCTCCCGCCGAGTCGTCGGCGGCGGTGGCGCCCGCCGGGGGACCTGACGGCTGGTCCGACGCGGAGCCGTCATTCGCGACGGTCGGCTCGCCCTGACCGCCCGGTGATGCGGGGGGCTCCTGCTGGGTCTGCGGCTGGTTTGCCGGCCCCGCCTCGGGGGACCCGGAAGCGACTTGTGACTCGGGTTGATCCGAGTTGCCCTGGTCCACCTGCGGTTGAGGCTGCGCGGCCGGCTGTGAGGGGCCGTCCGGCTCCGACTGCGGGGTGCCGGAACCCACCTGCGGCTCAGGCTGGTCGGCACTGTCGGAGCCGGTATCCGCGGTGGGCTGGGCCGGCCCACCGGGCACCTGCTCGTTCGGGGTCTCGCCGGTTCCCGTCTCGCCTTCCGGATCGACTGCGGCGCTGGTGGGTGTGCCGGTGGCCGGCTCGTTGTCGGTGCTGGTGGGGGTCTGGCCGGCTTCGGTGCCGGCAGGCGTCTCGTCACCCGGTTCGGCCTCGGTGCTGGACGGTGTGTCGATCACAACGGGTGCCTCGACGCCTGCTCCGGGCGCGCCCGGCGGAGGGCTCGTGGGGACGGAGGGGGACGGGGCGGGTGTGCCGGCGCCCGCCGAGCGGCCGGGGCTGATCGAATCCGCAGGCGGGAGCACTCCGCGGGAGGCACCAGGCAGGGGCGGGGAGGCGAGCGCGGCGCTGCCGGAGGGAGCGGTGGTGGGGGTGGGGGTGGCCGTGCCGGCCTGGCCCGACGGTGCCGTGGAACCGGAGTTCGGGCTGCGCCTGTCGGGGGTGTCGCCGAGAGCGGAGAGCAGAAGTTCCTGCTCGTGGACGAGCTGGGCGCGGCCCTCGGCAGGCCGGACCTCCTCGAGGCGGGGCGTGACCTTCGCGATGGCGCGAGCGGCGTCGTCCGGGCGGCCCTGGCGGATCGCGGTGCGTGCCACTTCGAGGCCCGAGTTGACGTCGGCGGCGGCCTCGAGCGACCGGGCGCGATCGGCGTAGAACACCTTGGAGATGGGCCAGAGGACCTCGCCGGGCGAGGCTTCGGACGACCCGACCGCCAGCCCGGACGTGCCGATCAGTATCAACGCCGCAGCGATGGCGATCCGGCGGGCGTAGGGCGCTGCGGCCCGGTGCTTCCCGTGGCCCTGTTTGGCGAGTGGAATCGGAATAACGGATGCGGGGTGGTCGGGATCGCCGTTGTCGTGCCCCGATGCCGCCGCGGGGGTGGCCAGCTGCGCCTCGTCCTCGGGCCGGACCTCGGCCACCCACGCGGCGAGCATGGCCACCAGCTCGTCGTCGGTGCTGCGTGTCTCGCGGGGGAGCTGGCCCAGGGCTACGAGCCCCGCAGCCAGCTCCTCGACGAGGGCGTCGTCGGCCCGGAGCGCGGCGAGATCGATCGTGTGGTCGCCGCCGCGCCCCGGCGCGTCGCGCTCGTGGTTGTTGCTGTCCATGGGGTCGCGGTCCTCGGGATCAGGTCCCTGCCGGGCATCGTCCTCGTCGCCGAGCCGCACCCCGACCTCCGTTCGTGAGGCTACTGTCGGCCGGTGAGCCACTGGCGGGTAAGACTACCCCGTCCATACCGTCTACCGGGCCTGTCCCACTTGGAGTCGGTTCAACGCGTCAGGGCGTTTCTCCGAATCACGTCCGCATAGAACAACGCGCTGTCCTTCGGCGTGCGGACCTGCGTGTTGTAGTCCACGTGGACGATACCGAAGCGCTTTCCGTACCCCCACGCCCACTCGAAGTTGTCGAGCAGGGACCAGAGGTAGTAGCCGGTGACCGGGGCGCCCGCCGTGATCGCCTCGTGCACAGCGGCCAGGTGTCCACGCAAATAGTCGATACGATCCGTATCGATTACACGGCCGTTTGCGTCCACCACATCGGGAAATGCAGCCCCGTTCTCGGTCACCATGATCTCGCAGCCCGGTGCCTCGCGCGCCACGCGCAGCAGCAGCTCGGTCATCCCGCGCGGGTCGATGCTCCAACCCATGTCGGTCTTGCGGCCGTGCTGGAACGGGAACTCGACGTCGTCGCAGGCGATCCACGGGCTCGCCTTGCCCTCGCCGTGGCCGTCGGCGTGCTCCTTCGGGCGCTCGCGCGTCCAGTGCCGCACGTGGGTGGGGGAGTAGTAGTTGACGCCCAGGACGTCGATCGGCGCCGAGATCACCTCGAGGTCGCCGGGCTGCACGAAGGACCAGTCCGTCACGGCCGCGGTGTCGGCCTGCACGTCGGCGGGGTAGGTGCCCTGCAGCACCGGGTCGAGGAACACACGGTTCTGCAGGCCGTCCACGCGCCGAGCCGCTTCGGCGTCCTCCGGGGAGTCGGTCTCCGGCCGGACCCACGCCAGGTTGAGCGTGAGGGCCACGCGTGAGGTGGGTGCCGCGCGCCGGATCGACGCGGCCGCCAGCCCGTGCGCGAGGTTCAGGTGGTGCACCGCGGTGAGTGCGGCGGCGTCGTCCGTGCGGCCGGGGGCGTGCACGCCGCTCGCGTAGCCGAGGTAGGCGCTGCACCACGGCTCGTTGAGCGTGATGAACAGGGGCACGCGGTCGCCGAGCGCCGCGGCGACGACCTCGGCGTACTCGCCGAACCGCTCCGCCGTGCGCCGCGACGTCCAGCCGCCGGCGTTCTCGAGGGCCTGCGGGAGGTCCCAGTGGTAGAGGGTGATCGACGGCGAGATGCCGGCGGCGAGGAGCTCGTCGACGAGGTCGGAGTAGAACCCGATGCCCTCCGGGTTGACCGGCCCGAGGTCGTCCGCGGTGACCTGCGGGGTGATCCGTGGCCAGGACACGGAGAACCGGTAGGAGGTGAGCCCCAGCCGCGCCATGATCGCGACGTCCTCGCGGAACCGGTGGTAGTGGTCGTCGGCGACGTCACCGGTCTCGCCGCGCTCCACGCGGCCGGGGGTGTGGGAGAACGTGTCCCAGATGGACGGGGTGCGGCCGCCCTCGGTGACAGCGCCTTCGATCTGGTAGGAGGCGGTGGCCGAGCCCCACAGGAACCCCGCGGGGAACTGCAGGGCATCGGTCGACGGAGCAGCCTGGGTGGTGGTCAATGGATCCTCTCAGATCGGGTTACGACACAGCACGAGTTCTCGCCCATCAGCCCTTGACCGCCCCGGCCATGATGCCGCCGACGATCTGGCGTCCCAGCAGCACGAACACGACGAGCACCGGCAGCGTGCCGATGAGCGTGCCGGCCATGATCACGGCCGTGTCCGGGACGTAGCCGCTGCCGAGGTTGTTGAGCGCCACCTGGACGGTGGGGTTCGAGGAGTTGAGCGTGATGATGGGCCAGAAGAAGTCGTTCCAGGCCGTCATGAAGGTGAGCATCCCGAGCACGGCGGCGCCGGGCCGGGCGATCGGCAGGACGATGCTGAAGAACGTGCGCAGCGTCGTCGCGCCGTCGACCTTGGCCGCCTCGAGCAGCTCGTCGGGCAGCGCCTGGATCAGGTACTGCCGCATGAAGAACACGCCGAACGCCGTGACGAGCGTCGGCAGGATCACCGAGCTCAGCGTTCCGGCCAGGTCGAACTCGGCCATGATCGAGTAGAGCGGGACCACGGCGAGGCTCGGCGGGATCATCATCGTGCCGAGCGTGATCGCGAAGAGCACATTGCGGCCGCGGAAGCGCAGCTTCCCGAACGCGAACCCGGCCAGGGTGCAGAACAGCACGGTGGCCGCGGTCGTGACGGTCGAGACCACGAGCGAGTTCCACAACGCGAGGCCGATGTTCTGCTGGTGGATGGCCGTGGCGATGTTGTCGAACAGGTCGGGCCCGGGCACCAGCGGCGGCGGGAAGGTGTTCATCTCCGACATCGGCCGGCTCGCGGCCACGAGCATGTAGTAGAACGGCGCCACGAACAGCAGGGTGGTGACGGTGAGGATCGTGTAGGTCAGCCATCCTGCGGCGTCCTGCGACGGCGCCCGTCGCCGGCGCGGGGCCGGTACGAGGGGCGTCGCGATCCGGTGCACGTCCACGGTCGTCACGACAGGGTCCCCTCGGTAGCGGGCCTGCGTCTGCGCGCCAGCCAGGTGTTGAGCAGCACCAGCCCGATGATCAGCACGAACATCACCCAGGCGACGGTCGCCGCCCGGCCGAGCTGGCCGTACTGCCAGCCCTGCTGGTACATGAACAGGCCCACCGTCTGGTACTGGTTCACCGACCCGCCGTTGGCCTGGCCGCCGCCGAACAGCAGCGGCTCGCCGAACAGCTGGCTCGCCCCGATCGTCGACACGATGATCGTGAACAGGATGGTCGGACGCAGTCCCGGAATCGTGACGTGCAGGAACTGGTGCCACCGGTTGGCGCCGTCGATCGCCGCGGCCTCGTAGAGATCCTTGGAGATCGACTGCATGCCGGCCAGGTAGATCAGCGCGTTGTAGCCCGTCCAGTGCCAGATCACGATCACCGAGATCGCGATCTGGGCCGTCCAGTTGCCGTTGCGCCAGTCCACCGGCTCGATTCCGACCACGCCGAGCAGCCCGTTCACGATGCCGCCGTCACGACCGAAGATCAGCGCGAACACCAGCGTGGCGGCCGCGACCGAGGTGGCGTAGGGCATGAGCATCGCGACACGCAGGAAGGTGCGGCCGCGCAGCCGGTAGTTGAGCAGGTGGGCCAGGCCCAGGGCGAGCAGCAGCTGCGGGACGGTCGACAGGATGCCGATCGTGAACGTCTTCCACAGTGCGTTGTAGAAGCTCGGGTTCGAGAAGAGCCAGACGAAGTTGTCGAACCCGACCCATCGCATCCGGCCGCCGAGCCGGTAGGAGTGCAGGCTGATCCACGCCGTGTAGATCAGGGGGAACAGTCCGAAGGCGAAGAAGACCAGGAAGAACGGCGCGATGTAGACGTACGGTGCCGAGCGGCCCTCGAACGCGTAGAGACGCGAGCGCCACGGGGGACGAGCCGGTGTCCCGGCCGCCGGGGGCGTCCCGCGCTCCCCGGCGACCGGACGATCGACCTGCGTCGTCATGGCGTCAGCCGGCCTGGTTCTTCACGTTGCCCACTGCCGTGTTCCACGCCGCGTCGGGGGTGGCGCCGGTGGTCTCCACCGAGAGCAGCGCCTGCACCATTGCGTTCTTGATGACGCCGTCCTCCGGGCCGAGGATCTGCACCGGTGCGTTCTTCGCCGACTCCGAGAAGATCTTGCCGATGGGGGCGTTGTCGAAGTATGGGTCGGTGGCGTCGGCGACCGAGGCGATGGCGTCGGTGGTGGACGGGAAGTTGCCGACCGCGCGGAAGACCTTGGCCTGCTGCTCCGGGGCGGTGAGCCACGCGATCAGCTTGGCGGCCTCGTCCTTGTGCTTGCTGGCCTGCGGGATGCCGAGGTAGGCGCCACCCCAGTTGCCGCCGGCGCCGCCGGGAAGCGACGTGACGTTCCACTTGCCGGAGCCGCCGTCGCCGGCCTTGCCCTTGATGTAGCCGATCATCCAGGACGGGCAGGCGATCGTCGCGAAGCTGCCGGAGGAGAAGCCCTGGTCCCACCCGGGGTCGACGTACTGCTCGAGCTTCGCGGTGAGCCCGGACTGACCGGCGTGCGCCGCGGTGTCGAACGCCGAGCGGACCGCGGGGTTGCTGTCGAAGACCAGGTCGCCGCCCTGGTTGTAGTAGATCTGCTGCTGCTGCGAGACGATCGCGTTGTAGAGGCCACCCGCGGAGTCGTGCCACGCGGTGCCGGCGGGGGCCGCCGCCTTGAAGCGCTCGCCGAGGGCGAGGAAGGCATTCCAGTCGGGCATCGCGGCGGAGAGCGCGGCCGGGTCGGCGGGCAGGCCGGCCTGCTGGAGGAGATCGCTGCGGTAGCAGAGGCCCATGGGGCCGATGTCGGTGCCGAGGCCGAGGACCGCGCCGTCGGGTGTGGTCGCGGCGGCCTCCTTCCAGCCGATGTAGCGGCTGACCGCGTCGGCGGCGGGGGTGTCGCGCAGATCGGTCCACTGGTCGGGCTGGTTCGTGACGACGTCGGAGATCCGGGCGACCTCGATGCCCTGCACGTCGGCCACGCCGCTGCCGGACGCGAGCCGGGTCTGCAGCGCAGGCCAGTACTTGTCCTCACCCTGGGTGGACTCGTACTTGATCGTGACGCCGGGGTTCTGGGCCTCGTACTCCTTGAAGAGCCCGACCTCGTCGTAGCCGAACGTGCCGAACAGGCTCACCCCGAGCTCGACCGGACCGCCCGCGGCGGCGTCGGCATCGCCCGAGCCGCCGCCGCAAGCACTGAGCAGCAACACGCTGCTCGTGGCGACGGCGGCCAGCGCGGCCGCCGTTCTCCGTGGGGTTGGCATTGATCCTCCAGTTTGTCTAGATGAGAGCGCTCTCACATCACGGGCGGGACCACCCGGACGAGCGGCGCTCTCGCCCCATAGGTGCAGACGAACGCGCCGCTCGTTCGGATGGTGACTGCCCTGCGCCCCTGTCAGCCGGCCTGGTTCTTGACGTTGTTGACGGCCGTGTTCCACGCGTCGTCCGGAGTGACCCCGGCCGTCTCGACCGAGAGCAGCGCCTGCGACACCTCGTTCTTGATCACACCGTCCTGCTGTCCGAGGACCTGGATCGGTGCGGCGTTCGCCGAGTCGGAGAAGATCTTGCCGATCGGCGCGCCGTTGAAGTAGGGGTCGGTGGTGCCGGCCACCTGCGCGATCCCTTCCTTGGTGGACGGGAAGTTGCCGACCTTCGCGAAGAGCTGGGCCTGCTGTTCGGGTGCGGTGAGCCAGGCGATCAGCTCGGCGGCCTCGGTCTTGTGCTCGCTCGACTCGGGGATGGCGAGGTAGGAACCGCCCCAGTTGCCGCCCGCCCCGCCGGGGAGCGACGTGATGTTCCACTTGCCGGAGCCGCCGTCGCCGGCCTTGCCCTTGATGTAGCCGATCATCCAGGACGGGCAGGCGATCGTGGCGTAGCTACCGGAGGAGAAGCCCTGGTCCCAGCCCGGGTCGGCGAACTGCTCGAGCTTCGCCGTGAGGCCCGCCTGTGCCGCCTTCGCCGCGGTGTCGAACCGCGAGCGCAGGTCCGGGTTGGAATCGAAGATCAGGTTGCCTGCCTTGTCGTAGTTCTTCACCTCCAACTGGGAGGTCATCGCGTCGTAGATCCCGCCGGCGGCGTCCGCCCACGCGGTGGTGGCAGGGGCGGCGGCCTTGAAACGCTCACCGAGGGCCAGGTAGGCGTCCCAGGTGGGCATCTGGGCGGCCAGTTCGGTGGGGTCGGTGGGCAGGCCGGCCTGCTGGAGCAAGTCGGTGCGGTAGCACATGCCCATCGGGCCGATGTCGGTGCCGAGGCCGAGCACGGCGCCGTCGGGCGTGGTGGCGGCCGGTTCCTTCCAGTCGATGTAGCGGCCGATGGCGTCGGCGGCCGGGGTGTCGCGCAGGTCGGTCCACTGGTCGGCCTGGTTCGCCACGACATCGGCGATGCGCGAGACCTCGATCCCCTGCACGTCGGCCATGCCGCTTCCGGAGGCCATGCGCGTCTGGAGGGCAGGCCAGTACTTGTCCTCGTCCTGGGTGGACTCGTAGCTGATCGTGATGCCGGGGTGCTGCGCCTCGTACGCCTCGAAGAGGCCCAGCTCCTGGTAGCCGAAGGTGCCGAACAGGTTGACCTTGAGCTCGACGGGGCCACCCTGGGCACTGGCGTCGCTCTCGCCCGAGCCACCGCAGGCGCTGAGCAGGAGCACGCTGCTCGTGGCGACGGCCGCCAGCGCCGCCGCCATTCTCCGTGGGGTCTGCATTGATCCTCCAGATCGTGTGAGAGCGCTCTCACCGCGTGGAAGGAGGGTCCCGATCGAGTGATGTCTTGTCAATGAAGTGTCCGGCTGCGTGACCGAACTGTGCTCCCGGCGCGCGAAGCCGGAACCGTCAGGCCGTGTCGCGCAGCACGAGCTCGGTGCCCATCACCATCGGCTCGAGCGGCTCGCCCCGCTCGATCAGCGCGAGCAGCCGGGTGGCCAGCGCCTCGCCCATGCCGATGATCGGCTGCCTTACGGTGGTGATGGCGGGGTGGCTCGACGACGCCGTCGGAGAGTCGTCGAAGCCGACGACCGCGACGTCGCCCGGCACGCTGCGACCCGTCTCGGTGACGGCCTGCATCGCGCCGAACGCCATCAGATCGTTGGCGGCGAACACGCCGTCGATCAGAGGCTCGGCCGCGAGCATCTCCAGCATGGCGTGGCGTCCGCCCGCGATGGACCAGTCGCCGTCCAGGACGCCGTGGCTGCGCAGACCCTGGGCGGCGAGCTCCTGCTGGAAGCCGGCACGCCGGTCGATCGCCGCCGTCATGTCGAGCGGGCCGGTGATCGTGGCCAGCCGTCTCCGTCCGCGCTCGACCAGGAGGCGTACGGCCGCCCGTGCGCCCCCGACGTTGTCGGCGTCCACATAGGACAATCCGGCGGTCTCGGTGAACGGGCGGCCGGAGAGGATCACGGGGACGCCGGCTTCCTGGAGCCGCCTGGGTAGCGGGTCGTCGCCGTGCAGGGACACGAGGATCACGCCGTCGAGGTGGCCGCCACGGGCGAAGCGCTCGAAGCGGTCGCGGTCGGCGCCGGTGCTCAGGATGCTGAACACGAGTTGGACGTCGTGCGCGGCGAGCACCGCGTGGGCGCCGCGAAGGACCAGCGCGAAGTGCGGGTCGCCGAAGAACCGCTCCTCCGACTCGGCGACGACGAACGCGATCGAGTCGCTGCGGCGCGTCATGAGCGAGCGTGCGGCGCGGTTGGTCACGTAGGACAGCTCGGCGGCGGCTCGCAGCACGGCCTCGCGCGCCTGCTCACCCACGGTGGTGGAGCCCGCGAGTACCCGTCCCGCGGTCGCGCGCGACACGCCCGCTCGCGCCGCCACCGACTCCAGCGTCGGTGCTGCTCGTCCCGCCGGTCTTGCTGTCATGCCGAAGAGGATGTCAGGACGAGGCGGTTTGTCGCCTCCACTTCCTCACGCGCGTGCCGGAATCTCCCCGCGCCCCGTGTGCCGCCCGGATGCGTGTACAACTGGAAGCGACCACAGCGGGGGGCTGCTGACCAGCGGAAGAACGCACATTTCGGCCGTAGGGGACGCTATCGGTTGCTTGACCCGCCCCGGTCACGATGGTTCCATTCCAGGCTCGCCGATGAGGTGCGACGGGGCTGGCGGTTCGCCCTGACCGTCTTCGGGGCTGCGGAGGTCGCCGATGAGCGATGCGGCCGGTCGACCTGAGGGGGGTCCCACCGGCCTGGTCGGGCGTGACGCGGAGCTGGACGTGATTCGTTCGTTCCTGTCCGCGGTGGCGGTCGACGGGCGTGCCCTCCTGCTGGTCGGTGACGAGGGCCTCGGCAAGACGACGTTGCTCGACGTCTCCGCGGAGATGGCATCGGCGGCGGGTATGCGGGTGCTGCGTGCCGCCGGTGTGCAGTTCGAGGCCGACGTGAGCTTCTCCGGACTCCACCAGACGCTGCTACCGCTCCTCGACGGGCTGGTCCTGATCGACCCCCAGCACCGCGACGCACTGTCCGTGGCGATGGGGTCGGGGGACGGCCCGTCCCCGGAGCGGTTCGTGGTGGTCGACGCAACGCTCTCGCTGCTGCGCGCGGCGGCCGTGCCCCAACCGGTCGTCGTGATGATCGACGACCTGCAGTGGCTCGACCGCGTGAGCGCCTCGGTGCTCGGGTCCGTCGCCCGGCGCCTCACCGGCAGCCGGATCGGGATCCTGGCCGCCTCGCGACCGGACGGCGGGGGCTTCATGGAACTCGCGGGCCTTCCCGCCCACCGGCTCGACCCGCTCGTCGACGATGCGGCCATCGACCTCGTGGCGCGCCGGTTCCCCGTGCTGGACCAGCGTCTGCGGCGCCGCGTCCTCAGCGAGGCGCAGGGGAACCCGCTTGCGCTGCTGGAGCTGCCGACGGCGCTGTCCGGCACCAGGCGGAACCCCGTACCGGGGCTGCCGTCGTTCCTGCCGCTCACCCGCCGCCTCCAGTCGCTGTTCGGGGCACGGGTGTCCGATCTTCCGTCGGCCGGTCGCGAGGCGTTGCTCCTCGCCGCGCTGGACGGGACGGATGACCTCCGGACCCTGCGTGCGGCGGTCGGGCTTCGCACGGAGGGCGACCCACTGGTGCACGCCGTGCGCGCCCGGTTGGTGTGGGTCGACGAGCACCGCGGGCGCCTGTCGTTCCGGCACCCGCTCATCCGCTCCGCAGTGGTCGAGCTCTCCTCCGACGAGGAACGCCGACGCGCCCATCGGACGCTCGCCCTCGTGCTCGCCGACCAGCCGGACCGCCGGACCTGGCATCTGGCCCAGGCGGCGATCGAGCCGGACGAGCAGGTGGCGGGCCTGCTCGAAGAAGTGGCCCACCGGGTGCTGCGTCGCGGCGACGGCACCGGCGCCGTGTCGGCGCTGACACGCGCAGCGGACCTCAGCCCGGCCCGGCCCGACCGCGCGCGGCGGCTGGCCGAGGCGGCGTTCATCGGCGCGGATCTACGAGGGGAGTCGGGCAACGCGTCTCAGTGGCTCCTCGACGCGCGCCAGGCCGACCCGGAGGTCGGCAACTCGTTGCACGCGGCCTCGGCCGCGGCGTTCCTGCTCACCATCGGCGAGAGCGACGTCGACACCGCGCACCGGGTGCTCGCCGGCGCGATCGAGACCGGGTCCCACCACTACGACGCCCGCGACCCCGCACTGATCGCAGCGCTGCACACCCTCGTGCTCATGAGCTGGTTCGGTGAACGACCCGAGCTGTGGCGTCCCGTCCGCGCCGCACTCGAACGGCTCACGCCGGAGGTGCCCGAGATCCTGGCTGTGCAGAGCGCGACCATGCCTGACCCGGCGCGGATGGACATCCGCATCCTGGACCGGCTGGATGTCCTCATCGCAGGCCTCTCCGAAGAGCTCGACCCCTTTGCCATCTCGCGTATCGGTCTTGCCGCGATCACTGCCGACCGTCTGTCGGGCTGTCGGGAGGCGTTCTGGCGGGTGGTGCGGCTCGGGCGCGAAGGCAGCTTCTCCCGGCGCTACGCCGGGTGCCTGACGATGCTCGGCTTCGACTACTTCGCCTGCGGCGAGTGGGAACGGGTCGACGAACTCGTCGAGGAAGGCCTCGTGGCGTGCACGGGCCCGGAGGCCGAGTTCTTCATGTGGTGTTTCGTCGCCAGCAAGGCGATCCTCGCCGCCGTGCGCGGGGACAGCGACACCGCACGGTCGCTGGCGGATCGCGTGACCCGGGTGGCTCCGCGCGGGGTCTGCAGGGCCCAGGGCGTCGCCGAATACGCGCGTCTGCTCGCCGCGCTCGGTGACGGCGACGCCGAGGCCGCCTACGTCCACGCCACGGCGATCAGCCCCGCGGGCACCCTCGCGTCCCACGTGCCGATCGCGCCGTGGGTGTGCCTCGACCTCGTGGAGTCTGCGGTCCGCACCGGCCGCCACGACGAGGCGGCCGCGCACGTGGCCGCCGTCCAGGACGCCGGTATCGCGAGGATCTCGCCCCGGCTCGCCATGCTCGCGGGCGCTGCGGCGGCAACCGTCGCCGAGGGGGACGCAGCGGTCAAGCCGTTCGAGGAGGCGCTCGCCGCCGGTGCCGGCCGGTGGCCGTTCGAGGAGGCGCGCGTGCAGCTCCTCTACGGCGAGAGCCGCAGGCGGGCCCGGGCGACCGTGGAGGCGCAGCCGCTTCTCGAGGCGGCTGCGTCCACCTTCGAACGCCTCGGCGCGCGTCCCTGGGCGGCGCGTGCGAGGAGGGAGCTGCGCGCGACCGGCTATCACGTGCCGCGCCACCTCGACTCCGGTTCGTCCCCGCTCACGCCGCAGGAACGGGAGATCGCGGATCTCGCGGCGTCGGGGCTGAGCAACAAGCAGATCGCGGCGCGGCTCTTCCTCTCCCACCGCACGGTGGGCGCCCACCTCTACCGGATCTACCCCAAGCTCGGCATCAGCTCGCGCGCCGCGCTGCGTGACGCGCTCGACGCGCTGGACGCGGGCCGGAGCCCGTCGGGGAAGTGACCGGCGCGGCAGCTCACGCGCTCGCGGCCGACCCCGGTCCGGCCCATTCGCCGTAGGACGTGAAGGACTGCAGCGTGAGCCGGGTGCGGAAGCTGCGCTCTTCGCCGTTCACGGGGTCGGTGAAATCCAGCGTGGAGGAGAGCAGTTGTAGTGGGCGGCTGAAGTCGTCGAGGGGTTTCTCGGTGAGCACGGGGTAGAAGTCGTCGCCGAGGATCGGCAGCCCGAGACCGCTCATGTGCAGACGTAGCTGGTGGGTACGGCCGGTGTGCGGGGTGAGGCGGTAGCGGCCGAGCCGCTGACCGTCCGTGCCCTCGCGATGTTCCAGCAGCTCGATCAGCGTCTCGGCGTTGACCGGGCCCGGCTCCTCACGCGCGCAGATGATGCCCCGTTCCTTCATGATCCTGCTGCGCACGGTGCGGGGGAACGTCAGCTGTGGATCGTACGGCGCGATCGCCTCGTAGGTCTTGCGGACCAGCCGGTCCCGGAACAGCGTCTGGTAGGCCCCGCGCCGCTCCGGGCGCACCACGAACATGAGCAGGCCGGCCGTCACGCGGTCCAGCCGGTGCGCCGGGCTGAGAGTGGGCAGGCCGAGCTCACGGCGCAACCGCACGAGCGCGGTCTCCACGATGTGCTGCCCGCGCGGGATCGTGGCCAGGAAGTGCGGCTTGTCGATCACCACCAGATCCTCGTCGTGGTGCACGGTGCGGATCTCGAACGGCACCGGCACCTCGGTGGGCAGGTCCCGGTGGAACCAGAGGAACGACTCTGGGACGAAGGGCGCGTCCGGTGCGATCGGACCGCGGAGGTCGACGATCCGCTGCTCGCGCAGCATGCTGTCGATGCGGGCGGGGTCGACGCGGGGCAGTCGCTCCACGAGGTGGTCGCGCATCGTCGTCCAGGACCCCTCGGCCGGCGTCCGCAGCCGCACGGCGTCGAGACCGTGCCGTTGCGGAAGTGGGGACCGGAGCTTTCGCCGCATCGTCCGAGACTACGGGGCAGGTCGCGGCTCGGATCGCGGCTCAGATCTCAGCGCGGATCCGCGTGATGATCTGTGCCGTGCGGTCCGGTGGGTCGACCTGCGCGCAGAGCCGATCCATGACGGCGGCGTAGCGCTCGACGTCGGGCCGTTTGTCGAGGTAGAGCGCACTCGAGAGCTGCTCGATGTAGACCACGTCGGGCAGGTCGGGCTCGGGGAAGCGCAGGAGGGAGAACGATCCGCCCGCGGCGGCGTGCCCGCCGTAGCTGAAGGGAACGATCTGGAGGGAGACGTTCGGCAGCTCGCTCATCTCGATCAGGTGTGTGAGCTGTGCGCGGCTGAGCTCGGGTCCGCCGAGCGGCCGTCGCAGCGCCGCCTCGTCGATCACCGCCCACAGCGTCGGGGCGGCTACCGCGGTGAGCAGTTCCTGGCGTCGCATCCGCAGCTCGACGCGGCGCTCGACCTCCGTCGGGTCGGTGTGGCCGAGCCGGGTGACGGCACGCGCGTACTCGGCGGTCTGCAGCAGCCCCGGGACGAACTGCAGCTCGTAGGTGCGGATCACCGACGCGGCCTGCTCCAGGCCGATGTAGGTCTCGAACCAGGTGGGCAGCAGGTCGGCGTAGCGGTGCCACCAGCCCGGCGCGTTGGCCTGGCGGGCCAGTGCGAGGAACTGGGTACGTTCCTCGCCTTCGCCGACGCCGTAGAGGGTGAGCAGGTCGGCGACGTCGCGCTCCTTGAACCCGACGCGCCCCAGCTCGAGCCTGCTGATCTTCGCGGGGGAGGCGCGGATGGCCTCGCCCGCTGCCTCGCGGGTGACGCCGGCGGCCTCCCGCCTGCGGCGCAGCTCACCGCCGAGGCCGATCCGCAACACCGTGGGTCCGCCGCCCGCGCCCCGGACGATGCTTGTCGGGCGCACGACGTTTCCGGCGCCTCCGGCCATGGCGCCCTCGTCTTCGGTGGTGGCGTGGTTGCCGAGCTTGTGATCGGGCGCGCCGCCGCCGGCTCCGCCGTCCTCGGGCCCGATCTTGTCGGGCAGCACGTTCACAACTGCCCCGTGATCGCCGCGGCGTGTGTCGCAACGCCTGTGGTGGGCGCGTACGCGCCTGATTCCTGAGCTCTCGCCACACCGGTCATCGCCGTACGCGCTCCCCCCGGAGTACCGCTCACTCGCCCGCGCAGATTGATGAGAGCTAACACTGTGCCCAGCCCGTGTCGTTCCGACAAGCGGGTGTATGGCATCCGAGGTGCGCTCATCCTGCGAGATCGTCGAACTCTCCGCGGTGCACGCCCGCGAGGAAGGCCGCGATCTCGGCTCGAGTGTAGATCAGCACCGGGCCCTGGGGCTCCCGGGAGTTGCGCACCGCCACCGTCCCATCGGCGAGTTCGGCCAGCTCAACGCAGTTGCCGCTAGGATTGCTCACCGAACTCTTACGCCAGGTCACTCTGAGGTACTTTACCTGCACGTGCAGATGGTTGTGCAGGAGTACTTGCGAATGCAAGGCTTTACGGCGAAGATCGTATACGGGGACACCACCCAACTGGGTGACATCCGGAGTACGGCGAGCGGGGGAAAGCCATGAGTTACTCCTGGGGTGCAGGACGAAGCGCGACCCGGCTGAACGATCGCGGGAGGCCCCTGCTCGAGGCCGTACCTGCAGTGCCGATCCGGGTGGCGGACATCCGCCCCGCCCCGCCCCGCGACGACCGTGCGAGCTCCCCGGCTGACGAGCACCAGAGGGTCGCCGACGAGCTCGCCCCGATGGTGGAGGTCTGGCAGCGCCTGCTCGTGGAGCACGTGCCGGATGCGGCCGGGCGCTGTCGCACGTGCACGAAGGGTGGCACCGGCCTGCCGTCCATGCCGTGGCCCTGCTCGATCCACGGGATCGCGGACATGGCCCGGCGGGTGCACGACGGCGACGAGTCCGCGGCCGTCGGGCCGGGCCGGCTGTCGTCCTAGCTGTCGGCCGAGCCCCATCTGCCTAGGCGTCCCGCCCGGGGCGCCACCGCTGGTGCCGGGTGCCCGCCGTCGTGCTGCGGATGAGCTCCAGGCGTGGCCGGGGATCATCGGTCCGGCCGGCGCGGGGTTTGCGGCTACCCGCGGCGAACGGCTTCGGCCACGATACGGCCGGCCCCGTGTACTCCTGATCGGCTGCAGCGTGCAAGGTCCAGTGCGGGTCGTAGAGATGGGGTCGGCCCATGGCGCACAGGTCGGCCCGCCCGGCGAGGAGGATCGAGTTGACGTCGTCCCACGAGGAGATGGCCCCCACCGCGATCACGGCCACGCCGAGCTCGCGACCGACCTCGTTGCGGATCCGGTCGGCGAAGGGCGTCTGGTAGCTGCGTCCGAACGCGGGCTGCTCCTCGGACACGACCTGCCCGGTCGACACGTCGATGCCGGCGGCCCCGTGCTCGGCGAACGTCCGGGCGATCACCACGGCGTCGTCGACGTCGATCCCGCCGTCGTACCAGTCCGTGGCAGAGATCCGCACGGTCATCGGCCGCTCCGCGGGCCACGCCGCGCGCACGGCGTCGAACACCTCGACCGGGAAGCGCAGCCGACCTTCGAGGTCGCCGCCGTAGTGGTCGGTGCGGGTGTTGGCCAGCGGTGAGAGGAACGACGACAGCAGATAGCCGTGGCCGCAGTGCAGCTCCAGCACGTCGAACCCGGCGCGCGCGGCGGCGCGGGTGGCGGCCACGAACTGCTCGCGGATGCCGGCCAACTCGGCCGTGCCGAGCTCCCGCGGCACGGCGTTGGCGGGGGAGTAGGGGATCGGCGACGGCCCGACGACCTCCCAGCCGCCCTCCTGAAGCGGCACGTCGATGCCCTCCCACATGCGCTTCGTGGAGCCCTTGCGTCCGGAATGGCCGATCTGCACGCCGATCTTGGCGTCGCTCTCGGTGTGCACGAAGTCGACGATCCTGGTCCAGGCGGCTTCCTGCTCGGGCGTGTAGAGCCCTGCGCATCCCGGGCTGATCCGGCCCTCGGGACTGACGCACACCATCTCGGTCATCACCAGGCCGGCACCGCCCATGGCCTTGCTGCCCAGGTGCACGAGGTGGAAGTCGCCGGGCAGTCCGTCGTCGGCGCGGTACATGTCCATGGCGGAGACGACCACCCGGTTGCGCAGCGACAGGTTCCCGAGCCGGAACGGCTGGAACATCGGCGGTGCCGGGTGCTCCTCGCCCGCGAACCAGCGCTCGGTGGCGGCCACGAACTCGGGATCGCGCACGCGCAGGTTGTCGTGGGTGACCCGGCGGCTACGGGTGACGATGTTGAACGCGAACTGCGCGGGGTGCTGGTGCACGTAGTGGCCGATGTCCTCGAACCACTCGCGGCTCGCCTGCGCGGCACGCTGGGTGGAGAGCACCACCGGCCGCCGCTCCTCCTCGTAGGACGAGAGGGCGGTGTCGAGGTCGGGATGCTCGTGCAGGCAGGCCACCAGAGCCAGGGCGTCCTCCATGGCGAGCTTGGTGCCCGAGCCGATGGAGAAGTGGGCGGTGTGGGCGGCGTCGCCGAGCAGCACGACGTTGCCCTCGCGCCAGGTGGCGGTGGTGACGGTGGGGAAGGCGAGCCAACGCGAGTTGTTGCCCGAGAGCTTCGCGTCGCCGAGCAGGTCGGCATAGAGGTCCGCGATGGCGGCGATGGACGCGGTGTCGTTCTCACCCGGGGCGAGGTCGCGCGCTGCGATGTCGCCGAACGCCCGCCGCCAGACGTCCTCGTGCATCTCGACGATCACGGTGCTCGCGTCGCTGCTGTATGGGTAGCCGTGCAGCTGCACGACCCCGTGCGCGATCTCGCGGACGTCGAACGTGAAGGCCTCGAGCACATGGTCGGTGGCCAGCCACATGTACCGGCTGCGCCCGGTGCTGACCGCGCCGCCGAAGTTCCCCGCCGCGCGGACGGCGGAGTTCGCGCCGTCGCTCGCGATCACCAGGTCGTACGAGGCGCGCAACGTGTCGAGTGGAGGTGCCGGTGTGCGGAAGTGCACGGTGACGCCCACCTCGGCGCAGCGCTGCTGCAGGATCGCGAGCAGCTCCTTGCGGCTCATCGCCGAGAACCCGTGGCCGCCGGAGGTGGTGACCGTGCCGCGGAAGTGGACGTCGATGTCGTCCCACCGCGCGGTGTGTCGCTGCATCGCCGCGAACACGGCGGGGTCTGCGTGCTCGATGCCACCCAGCGTCTCGTCGGAGAACACCACGCCGAAGCCGAACGTGTCGTCCGCTGCGTTGCGCTCCCACACCGTCACGTCGCGGCCAGGGTCGAGCTGCTTCGCCAACGCCGCGAAGTACAGCCCGCCGGGGCCGCCGCCCACCACCGCGATCCGCATGTGCCTACCGTCCCCCAGCCTCGTCGGGAGTTGTCTCTCGTGCAGCAGCGCGATCGCGGAGCACGAAGCGCTGGAGCTTGCCGGTGCTGGTACGCGGCAGCTCGGGCAGGAACCGGACGATCCGCGGGTACTTGTAAGGAGCGATCACCTGCTTGGCGAAGTCCTGCAGCGCCAGCGGGTCGGGGGCGGCTCCGTCGCGAAGCACCACGTAGGCCGTGACGACCGCGCCGCGCTGCTCGTCCGGTGTGCCGACCACGGCGCAGTCGACGACGTCGGGGTGCGCCAACAACGCCTGCTCCACCTCCGGGCCGGAGATGTTGTAGCCGGAGGAGACGATCATGTCGTCGCTGCGGGCGAGGTAGGTGAAGTAGCCGTCGGCGTCGCGGACGAATGTGTCGCCCGTGTGGTTCCAGCCGTGCCGAACGTAGTTCTGCTGGCGGTCGCCGTCGAGGTAGCGGCAGCCGGTGGGGCCCTGCACGGCGAGGTGGCCGGGCGTGCCGTCGGGCACGGGGTTGCCGTCGTCGTCGAGAACGGCCGCCCGGTAGCCGGGCACGGCGCGGCCGGTGCAGCCGGGACGGATGTCGTCGTCGGCGGCGGAGATGAAGACGTGCAGCATCTCGGTGGAGCCGATCCCGTCGATGATCCGCAGGCCGGTGGCGTCGTGCACCGCGTGCCAGACCGACGCCGGCAGCGCCTCGCCTGCGGAGATCGCGCGGCGCAGGCCCGCGAGCCGGTCGAGCCGTCCGCCCGCGAGTATCGCCCGGTACGCCGTGGGTGCGGTGAAGAGCACGGTGGCGCCCTCCGCGGCCACGGCGTCCGCGAGCTGGTCGGGGGTGACGCGGTCGAGCAGCACCGTGCTCGCCCCGGCGTGCATCGGGAACACCAGGAGCCCGCCGAGGCCGAACGTGAATGCGACAGGCGGCGTGCCGACCACGACATCGGTCGGCTGCATGCGCAGGACGTGGCGGGAGAACGTGTCGGCGATCGCGAGGATGTCGCGGTGGACGTGCATCGTGGCCTTCGGGCGGCCGGTGGTGCCCGAGGTGAAGGCGAGCAGGGCCACGTCGTCGGCGGCCGTGTCGACCGCGACGAAGTCGGTGGCCTTCCCTGCGCTGCGGCGCGTGAGCTCGGCGTCGCCTGCGTAGGCCATGGTGGGCAGATCCGCGGGCAGCGCCTCGGTGTAGGCGTGGTGGCACAGCGCCAGCGAGGGCCGGGCGAGCTCGCAGATCGCGGTGATCTCGCCCGCGCGCAGCATCGGCATCGTGCTCACGGCGACGCCACCGGCGAGCAGTACCCCGAGCCAGCACGCGACCAGCCACGGCTCGTTCGGTCCGCGCAGCAGCACGCGGTTGCCCGGCACGAGGCCCATGTCCTCGGTGAGCACGGCGGCGATCCTGGCGGCTCGGCTGCGGAGCTGTCCGTACGTCCACTCCTCGCCCGAGCCCCGGACGCACGGGCGGTCGTCGGGGGCCGCCGTGGCCAGGACCTGCGCGGCGTTGAGCCGGTGGGGGTAGCGCAGCTCCGGCAGGTCGAACTGCATCTGCGGCCACTGCTCACGGGGTGGGAGGTGGTCCTGGCAGAAAAGGTCGATGTGGGAACTGTGCGGGCGGGCCTCGCCGGCCTGGTCACTGCGGGCGTCGACACTGCGGGACACGGTCACGGACGCCACCTCCTCCCCGGTGAGATCGAGTATGGCGAGGGCGTGACGAGAGTCAAGTAAACAGCACGTAGTAGCGGGCAGATATCGTGGGCCCGTGACCGCCGTCGAGCGTGCGCCTCTCCTCGGAGGCGTCCTGCAGCCCCGGCAGCTGATCGTCACGCTGTACGGGCTCTACGCCCGTGACGACGACGGTCGGCTCTCGGTGGCGGCTCTCGTGCGGCTGCTGGCCGGGCTGGGGGTGGAGGAGCCCGCGGTCCGCTCGTCGATCTCGCGGCTCAAGCGCCGGGGCCTGCTCGCGCCGGACCGTCGTGACGGCACGGCCGGGTACGTGCTCACGCCCGCGGCGCGGCAGATCCTCATCGACGGCGACGCGCGGATCTTCGGACGGCGGCGCGCCACCGAGAGTGACGGCTGGGTGCTCGTGGTGTTCTCGGTGCCCGAGTCGGAGCGGGAGAAGCGCCACGCGCTCCGCTCGCAGCTGGCCAGGCTGGGGTTCGGCACCGCGGCCCCGGGGGTCTGGATCGCGCCCGGTCACCTGGCCGACGAGGTGATCGACGTGTTGCGCAGGCTAGGCCTCGACGGTTACGTCCAGCTGTTCCGCGGCGAGCACCTCGCGTTCGGGGACCTGCCCGCAACCGTGCGCGAGTGGTGGGATCTCGACGGCTTGTGTGAGCTCTACGCCGCTTTCCTCGATCGGCACGGTCCGGTGCGGGAGCGGTGGTCGCAGGGGAGTTCGCCCGACCCGGCGGCGGCTTTCGCCGACTACGTGCGTCTCGTCACCGACTGGCGGCGCCTGCCGTATGCCGACCCGGGCCTGCCGTTGCACCTGCTGCCCCCGGACTGGAACGGCGTGCGCGCTGCGGAGCTGTTCACGGAGCTCGCGCAGCTCCTGGCCGAGCCGGCGAAGGCACACGTCCGGGAGCTGATCGCGGGGCGGTGACCGTTCAGGCTCGGGCCGGGGTGGCGGCGAGCAGCGCCTGTCGCACCGCGCCGACCAGCCAGATCATGGTGAACGGGATGACCGTGAGGTTCTTGGCGGCGAGTAGGACGGCCCAATAGGGCGGCCCGACCGGTGTCAGGGCGGGGACGAGCCGCTCGGGCACGACGTCGGCGAGCACGAACAGGGTCGCGATCAGCACGACCTGCAGCACCAGGCTCCGCGGGTGCTGCGCCGAGAACGCCCGCAGCCGCCGTCCGACCTCGGCCGCACCGATGGGCCCGATGGCCGGCTCCCGCGTGACGGCGAACCGGAGGGCCAGGGCGACGAATGCGACGCGCGCCGCCAGGGTGGTCAGCTCCAGCGTGGTGCCCAGGACGGGATCGCGCGCGCTCATCTGGCCCGTGAACCGCTCCACGGCGGGGACAGCCGACAGTGCCACGACCATGAGCAGGTGGCGGCGGAAGAAGCCCAGAGCCCAGCGGGGCACGGCGATGGCGAGGCGAAGTTCGTTTAGCATGCTGAAAGATATAGCATGCTAAAGTAATTTAGGTCCAGAGTCCGAACTGCCCGGAGGCTGAACGACGATGAGCGAGATCCCCGACCCCGCCGAGTGGGGACGGCGGCTGAGCACGGCCGTGGTGATGTTCCACGAGGCGGTCGGCACCCGACTCGGTCTCAGTGCGGCCGACCAGCGGGCACTGGCCCTGGTGACCGCCGAGGCACCGATGACGGCGGGGCGCCTGGCGCAGCTGACCGGGCTGACCCCCGGCGCGGTCACCGGGCTCGTCGATCGGCTGGAGCGCACCGGTCACGTGCGCCGCAGCCCCGATCCTGCCGACCGCCGGCGTGTCCTCGTCGTCCCTGTGTCCGGGCGGCGGACCGATCCCGGGGACGCCTTCGCCGAGCTCGGCCGCGACATGGCGGGCTTCATGGCGAAGTACGACGAACACGAGCTCGCGGTGATCGCCGACTACGTGCAGAACACGATCGACGTGCTCGAGCGCCAGACACGCCGACTCGGAGACCGCGACGGCTGACAGGGCGGCTCGCCCGGATCACGCGGGTGGGTCGCCGATCCGGCTGAGCGGGGCTCAGTCCTCGAGGGGCAGTGCCGCGGTGCCCTGCAGTTCCACCAGCGCCTCGGCATCCCACAGCCGGGCGACGCCGATGCCCGCCATCGCGGGGTACCGCGCGCCGACGAGCCGCCGCCACACCGTGCCGATCTCGCGGGCGTGTTCGCGGTAGCCGTCCATGTCGACGATGTAGATCGTCAGCTGGGCCAGGTGCTCCGGCCCGCCGCCCGCGGCCCGCAACGCGATGAGCAGGTTCTCGAGGGCACGCTCGAACTGCGCCACCAGCCCGCCGGGGACGATGTGCCCCTCGGCGTCCATCCCGGTCTGGCCTGCGAGGAACACCGTGCGCCCGGTCGCCACCACGGCGTGCGCGAACCCGGAGGGCCGGGCCAGCTCCGGCGGGTCGACGCGCTCGATCACGACTGGCCCGCTTCGCCAACGCCAACGACTGTCCTGCTCACGTCTGCTCCGCTCATGACTGCTCTGCTCACGACTGTTCCGCTCGCGACTGCCCTGCTCACGACCGCCCTCACGACTGCACGGCCCCGCCGTCCACGTTGATGCCCTGCCCGGTGATCGCCGCGCTCGCCACGCACAGCAGCACGGCGTCGGCCACCTCGTCCGGCGTGATCAGCCTGCCGATCGGTTGGTGTCGTTCGAGCGCTTCGCGGGCCTGCTGCGGGGTGCGACCTGTCGTGGAGCTGATCGACGCGACGCTGGTGTCGGTCATCGGCGTGTCCACGTAGGCGGGACAGACGGCGTTGACCGTGACCCCGGTCCTGGCGAGCTCCGCGGCCGCCGAGCGGACCAGCCCGAGCAGCCCGTGCTTGCTCGCCGTGTACGCCGCGATATAGGGCTCGCCTTGCTTGGCCGCCATCGACGCGATGGCCACCACGCGGCCGAACCCCTGGTCGACCATGCCGGGGACCGCCCGGCGCAGCATCCGGAACGGCGCCGTGAGGTTGAGGTCGAGCATCCGCTGCCAGTCGGCGTCGGTGGTGCGCCGCAACGGTGCCGACGTGCCGGCGCCGGCGGCGAGGACGAGCACCTCCACCGGTCCCCACGCCCGTTCCACGTCGGCGAACGCGCACTCGATGGCCTCCGGGTCGGTGACATCAGCCGGCACGATCAGCGACGGGCCCGGCAGTTGCGCGGCCAAAGCCTCCAGCTCACCGACGCTGCGGGAGGTGAGCGCCACCCGGTGGCCGGCGGCGGACAGTCGCTTCGCGACCGCCGCTCCGATCCCTCGACCGGCTCCGGTCACCAGGCAGCGGCGAGCGTCGTCCACCTGTCGAGCTTGTCAAGCGGTGATGACGGCCGTCAACATCGCAGCATGCGGATCGACGAGTTCACCGACATCAAGTACGGGGTCGAAGACGACAACCACGCTGTGATCACGATCGACCGGCAGGAGCGGATGAACTCCTTCCGCGGCCGCACGGTCGACGAACTGATCTCCGCGTTCAAACACGCCTGGGCCGACCGCCGCGTCGCAGCCGTCATCCTCACGGCCGGCGGTGACCGTGCGTTCTGCACCGGCGGCGACGTCAAGGAGCGCGCGGAGACAGGCGGCTACGGCGAGACCGAGTGGGGGACCTTCGAGATCGAGCGGTTGCACCGGATCATCCGCGACATCCCCAAGCCGGTGATCGCGGCCGTCAACGGGATCGCGATCGGCGGCGGTCACGTCCTGCACGTGCTCTGCGATCTCACCGTGGCCGCGGAGCACGCGACGTTCGCGCAGTCCGGACCCCGGGTCGGATCCTTCGACGCCGGGTTCGGATCCGCCTACCTGGCCCGTGTCGTGGGGGAGAAGCGGGCGCGGCAGATCTGGTTCCTGCTCGACCGCTACGACGCCGCCACCGCCGAGCGCTGGGGGCTGGTCAACGAGGTCGTCCCGGCCGCTGACCTGCTCGACACGGCACGGGCATGGGCGCGCAAGATCGGCTCGTACTCGCCGACCGCGCTCAAGTTCCTCAAACACTCCTTCAATGCCGACACCGACCACATCAGCGGCATCTCCCACCTCGCCTTCGACGGACTCGAGGGGTACGCCCACAGCGACGAGGGCATGGAGGGGGCACGGGCGTTCGCGGAGAAGCGGCCGCCGGACTTCTCCCGCTTCCGCTGACCTGCGCCCGGGCGGCTGCGGCGGCGCTGCCGACGTCGGCCACGGCAGATCCGCGTGGCCCGGAATCGGGGACCGGCCCGGCTACACTTTCCCGAAATGAGCGACCAGGAACGCCAGGGCGAAGCCGATTTCGTGGTGGTCGGCGCAGGCACAGCCGGGTGCGTCATTGCTGCACGCCTGTCCGAAAATCCCGACAATCGCGTGGTGCTGCTGGAAGCCGGACCGTTCGACGGGCCCGAGATGATGGCGATCCCCTCGTCGGCTGCCGCGTTGTCCGGCAGCACGGTCGACTGGGCCTTTCGCAGTGAACCCCAGTCCGCATTGGACGGAGCTGTTCTGGACTACCCCCGAGGCCGGGTCCTGGGCGGGTCGAGCAGCATCAACGCGATGGCTCACATTCGTGCACACCGGTCGAGCTACGACGACTGGGTGCGGGCCGGCGCGAGCGGCTGGGGTTACGACGACCTGCTGCCCTACTTTCGTCGCAGCGAACGCACGGACGGCCGCAACACCAGGTGGCGCGGTACCGAAGGGCCGATGCAGGTCGCTGTGTCGCCTCACGCCGGCCGGTTCACGCTCGCCCTCCGCGACGCCGTCATGGGAGCCGGAATCCCGTTCTCGGGCGACCTCAACGAGCCCGACGCGGAGGGCGCGGGATGGATCGAGATGAATATCGTCGACGGTGCGCGTCAATCGGCCGCCGATGCCTATATCCGACCGGTACTGGCGGACCGCCCGAACCTCACGGTGGTGGCTGACGCCCTGGCTCGTCGGCTTCTCGTCTCCGGGAACGCTGCCGCGGAGTGGAATACTCGACAGGCCGCGATGTCCACCGCGTGGAAGCCACCCGTGAGGTGATTCTCTCGGCGGGAGCGATCGGGTCACCGCACCTTCTTCTGCTTTCCGGTATCGGGCCGGAGGCTGATCTGCGGGCCCAGCGCGTACCGGTGGTCGTCGACCTTCCGGGAGTCGGGGACAACTTGCAGGACCACGCGATTGCCGACGTCGTCTATTCGGCCACCAAGCCACTTGTGTCGAACCGGGACGTGGAGCGCAGCCTGACCGTGTTGATGCGCAGCGACCCGGATATCGGATATCCGGACGTCCAATTGTTGTGCTGGAGCTTCCCGTCCTGTCCACCGACGGTGAGACGACCGGACTGGGGCTACACGCTGGGCGTCGTCGTGGGCCGTCCGAGGAGCCGCGGGCGGATCAGGCTCGCATCCGACCAGGCCGACACCCCGCCGTTGATCGATCCACGGCTCCTCACCGATGCTGACGACGTACTCGTGCTTCTGACCGGGCTCCGCAGGGCACGGGAGATCGGTGACGCCGCGGAGCTCGACGAGTGGCGCGACACGGAGGTCCGGCCAGGCCCGCACGTCCGCGAGCCCGAGCAGTGGCAGGAGTACCTCCGGGACGACACACACAGCGCACGGCACCCCGCGGGAACCTGCCGAATCGGCGACGACGATGGCGCCGTGGTCGACACCCGACTCCGTGTCCGGGGCATCAGCGGCTTGCGGGTCGCCGATGCGTCGGTCATGCCGTCGATGGTGGGCGCGAACATCAACGCCACCGTGCTGGCCATCGCCGAGCGCGCGGCGGAGCTGGTCGGGTCCGCTCCCGGCTGACGCATGAGGGTGGCGCGCGGGCCGGCGAGCGCATGCGTTGCGGGCATCAGATGATGATTCCGGCACGCAGTCGATCGACGAGGAGAGCGCATGGGCACGGCCGAGGTCGCCGGGCAGCGGACCGACGTGGAGACCTGGTGGCGCGACGCCGTGGTGTACCAGCTCTACATTCGCAGCTTCGCCGACGGGAACGGTGACGGGATCGGTGACATCGCCGGTATCCGCGCCCGGCTCGGGCATCTGCGCGATCTCGGCGTCGATGCTGTGTGGATCAACCCCTGGTACCCCTCGCCCATGGCCGACGGCGGGTACGACGTGGCCGACTACCGCGCCGTGGAGCCGGTGTTCGGCACCGGTGAGGAGGCAGCGGCGCTGGTGGACGAGGCGCATGCCCTCGGGCTGCGGGTGATCCTCGACATCGTTCCGAACCACAGCTCCGATCAGCACGCCTGGTTCCGGGAGGCGCTCGCGGCCGCCCCCGGTTCTCCGGAGCGCAGCCGTTACCACTTCCGGCCCGGCCGGGGCACGGGCGGCGACGAACCGCCCAACGACTGGCGCAGCGTCTTCGGCGGCCCGGCGTGGACCCGTGTGACGGATGACGGCAGGCCGGGGGAGTGGTACCTGCACCTCTTCGACGCGGCGCAGCCCGACTTCAACTGGAGCGATCCGCGGGTGGAGGAGGAGTTCGAGTCGATCCTGCGGTTCTGGTTCGACCGGGGTGTCGACGGGTTCCGCATCGACGTGGCGCACGGGCTGGTCAAGTCGGACGGCCTGCCCGACCTGGGCCACGACGAGCAGACCATGCTCGGCCCGATCGAGCGCAGCGATCACCCGCACTGGGACCGCGACGGCGTGCACGAGATCTTCCGCGCGTGGCGCCGTGTCGGCGACTCCTACGCGGAGCCGCGGGTCTTCGTCGCCGAGGCGTGGGTCGACTCGCCCGAGCGGCTCGCGCGCTACCTGCGGCCCGACGAGCTGCACACCGCGTTCAACTTCGACTTCCTGCGCGCCCCCTGGGACGCGCCTGCCCTGCGCCGGGCCATCGACCACTCGCTCGCGACGGTGGCCGCGGTGGGCGCGGCCGCGACCTGGGTGCTGTCCAACCACGACGTCGTCCGGCACGTCTCCCGGCTGGGTCGCCCGGCCACCAACGGGGCGGGGCACTCCCTCGCAGACCTCGCGCCCGCAGCAACCTTCGACCGGGAGCTCGGCACGCGCCGAGCCAGGGCCGCCGCCCTGCTGATGTTCGCGCTGCCCGGCGGCGCGTACGTCTACCAGGGCGACGAGCTGGGGTTGTGGGAGGTGGAGGATCTGCCCGACGAGGTGCTGCAGGACCCCACGTGGACGCGCTCCGGGCACTCCGTCCGTGGCCGCGACGGCTGCCGCGTGCCACTGCCCTGGTCGGGCACCACGTCCCCGTTCGGTTTCAGCCCGGCGGGAGCGCACGCCGCGCCCTGGCTGCCCCAGCCCGCGGACTTCGCCTCCGTCACGGTGGAAGCGCAGCTGGACGACCCGGAGTCGATGCTCAGCCTGTACCGGGCGGCGCTGGCGCTGCGGCACGAGCACCCGGCTCTGGGAGACGGGCCGTTCACGTGGCTGCCGAGCGCGCCCGGCGTGCTCGCGTTCTCCCGCGGCGCGGGCTTCGCCTGCGTGGTGAACCTGTCGGACGGTCCGGCGCAGCTCCCGGCCGGGGCGAGGGTGCTGCTCGGAAGCGGCCCGGATGCCGTGGGCGCGACGCTGCCGCCGGACGCGGCGGTCTGGCTCGCCGTATGAGGAACTCGGCCCGGCGACCCGGCACCCGGGTCGCCGGGCCAGGGGCTACCGGGGCGTGGGGACGGTGATCGTCTCCGCCTGGTCCGTGCTCGCCTTCATCTCGGCGATGGTGGCCTGCAGGGGGTCGCGGTCGCCGGCGCTGTTCTCCCAGAGCATCCACGGCCGGGTGCCGCCCTGGTAGGCAGCCTCCAACGCGGTGCGCTCCTTGACCGTGTCGGCAGGCTGCCAGAACCCCCGGTGCCGATA
>NZ_BAAAUS010000065.1:0-79620 GCF_039534065.1 Pseudonocardia yunnanensis
GTCACAACCGACGAGGACGTCGTGGACTGGGTCCGACGCACCGGCGAGACCGACATGCACCCGACCTCCACCTGCCGCATGGGCACCGGCCCCGACTCCGTGCTCGACCCCTCCACGATGCGGGTACATGGCCTCCACGGCCTGCGCGTGGTGGACGCCTCAGCGATGCCCTACTGCCCCAACAGCGCCACCCACGCACCCACGATGATGCTCGCGGAAAAAGCCGCCGACCTGATCCTCGGCAACACCCCACTCCCGCAGGAGCGACCGGCGGCGGTTCCCATCCATGATCAGTCCGACGGGACAGCGGGCCTACCGTAGAGCGGGTCCATGATTCGCTCCGAGAGCTGTGGGCGGAGTGCTTCGAGCCGATTGGTCCGCGCGATGCGGGCTGGTCTCGCCGCGGCGTGTCAAGCGGGCCCCACACTGATCTCGGGGTAGGCCGGGGATGTGCCGGCCAGCAGCGGTGAGGGCTGGCCGCGCACGCAGGTGTCGAAGAAGGCATGGGTGTGATGCGGGTCGTGTCCAGGTGCCCCTGGAAAGGCCCGCTCGGGGTGTCGCCGAGCTCGTGCATTTGTCGAGCGACGAAACGAAGGTCGTCAGCCCACAGCGAGCACGCCCAAGCCTGGTAGCCCCTTGCCGCCGGGCCGCTACGCGCCGGCGGCATCTGATCCAAGCCCCGAGTCGATCAATGCGCCCGCGTTCGACTAACCTGCAACCGTCACTCTTGGTACATCCTGAATTTTCACTGAGTTTAAGATTTCTTTACTTGTTTATGGTGCTACGGTCCCGGCCGTGCATTTGCCGACGGGACAGAGCACCGAAAATGGTCCGGTTCGGCATGAATCGGACGGACTCCTTCTCACGGATCTTCTGATCGACATCACGACCGTGAGCGCGCACCTGGTCGAGTGCCTCGAGCGGAACCAGATCCTGGACGCTTTCCTGCTCTCCGCCGGTGCCGTCCAGATCGTCGAGGACTACCTGCAGCGGGACACGCTCACGCTCCGGCGCGCGGCCGGCGCAGCCGGCGCCGCGGGAGCGTGGGCTCTGCGCGTCCTGGCCGGTGCGGCAGAGCGCCTGCGACGACTCCGGGAAGGTGCTGCGTTCTCGTGGTGCGCTGCGGCGCGGGAGTTGCGAGACGAGCTGGCTCGCGCCGTGGTGCGCGACGGGATGAGCGTGGAGCACCGGCGGCATGCGACGACGACGGCGCGGTCGCTGCACGAGCTGGTACCCGGCCTGCCCGCCCGCCTCGGGCGGGAGCTGCTGCGCATGCCTGGGTGCTTCCGGAGCTTCGACATGCAGCCCGCCGACACCGTCCTACTGGCGGAGGACTACGCCCCGAGCGTCGCAGGCCGACCCGTCCTCGTCGTCGGCGTGCGCACCTCCGGCAGCTACCTCGCCCCGCTGGTCGCGGCCGCGCTGCACGCTCTGGGCGTGGAGGCGGTCACGATCACCGCTCGTCCTGGCCATCCGCTGCTACCGGCCGACCGTGGCACTCTTCGCGAAGTGGTCGCCGCAGGCGGCGCGGTGGCAGTGGTGGACGACCCCCCGGGATCCGGCGCCGCGCTCCGATCGGTGGTCGACCTCCTCGCGTCCTCGGGTGCGCCCGCCGTGGCGGTCACGCTGTTGCTCCCACTGTTCGACGGCGGGGTTCCCCGTCCCCTCGCCGACCTCGCCCGCGTGGAGCTGCCGTTCGCGCGATGGGCGGTGCACCGGTTGCTCACTCCGGACGCGATCCTGGAGGCGTTGTCCTCCCTGACCGGTGAGACATACACCGAGGCCGAGCGACTTCCCTCCGGCACCGTCGCCGGCTCCGGGCGCAAACACCTCCAGGTGGTGTACCGGGTCCGGACCTTCGACGGCGACCAGCGGCTCATCGGTGTACTCGGCGCGGGAACCGGTTACCTGGGGCGCCACGCCTTGGCGGTGGCCGGCGCCGTGCCGGATCACGTTCCGCACGTCTACGGCGTGCGGAACGGGCTCGTGTTTCGTGAGTGGCTCGACGAGTCCGAACGCGTCGCCGTGGCCGATCCCGCCGACGCCCCCACTTACGCCGCCTACGTCACCGCGCGGGCTGCCGCTCTGCCGGCTGTCGCCGATCGCAGCCTCCAGATGGCCGGGAGACACCCCGTCTGGGAGATCGCGAGCCGCCTCCTGTCGACCGGCTACGGGCGGGGCGGCCTCGCGCTGCGCCTGCCCGTGCTGGACCCGGCCGTACGCAGGCTCTGTCGCGTCACCCGGCCGTCGGTGGTCGACGGGGCGACCGGCCTGGATCACTGGTTCCGTGTGGACGGTGCCCTGCGGAAGGTCACGGCCGACGTCCGAGCGTTCTCCAACCAGGACCGCAGCTGCTACGACCCTGCCTTCGATCTCGCGGGGGTGGATCCCGGCGGACGCAACGGCACGTTCGTCGCGGCCCTACAGGCTGCCCGCCCGGTCGACCCGGAACGGTTCCTGCTCTACCAGCTGGTACATCTGCAGGATCCGGATTCAGGGAAGACGAGGAACCGACGGGCGTCCTCACGAGCCGTGGCCCGCTACCTCGCCGAGCGCCTGCCCGCCCTCGGCCCGCCCGCGGACGGTCCGCTGTGCGCCATCGACATCGACGGCGTGCTGGAAGCCGGAGCCTTCGGCTTCTCCGCGATCACCCCCACCGCGACGACCGCCGTGCGCGCGCTGGCCGCGCACGGCTACCGGCCGGTGCCGGTCACCGGCCGCAGCCTCGACGAGGTGCGCGAGCGGTGCGAGATCTTCGGCCTCGCCGGTGGGGTCGCGGAGTACGGCGCCGTTGCCTACACCCACCCGGACCAGCACGTCCGATCCCTGCTGTCACCGGACGACCAGGAGCTGCTCGACCGGCTACGTGACCTGTTGCGCGCGGCACGAGACATCACCGTCGACGACGACTTCCGGTTCAGCGTTCGCGCCTACCGCGCCCGAGGACGCCGTGGTCCGGTGCCGGCGTCCACACTGGACACCGCTCTCCATGCACTCGGGACGGACCGGCAGCGGCTACGGATCGTTCCGGGACTCGGGCAGACCGACATCGTCGCCGCCACCGTCGACAAGGGCAGCGGACTCGCGGAGTTGGCACGGCTGACCGGTGCCGCCCCCGTGCACCTCGCGATCGGTGACTCGGCCTCGGACATCCCCATGTTCGCCCTCGCCCGGCACGCCTGCGCACCCGCCAACGGCGATGACACCGTCCGTGCCGCGCCGGGCGTGCAGGTACTCAGGTCCGCGTACGCCGCCGGCCTGGCCGAGGCCGCGGCCCACGTACTCGGCCACAGGGTCGGGGCGTGCCCACAGTGCCGACCCGCACCATCGAGCCGGGAGACCGCGGCGCTGCTGGCGATCCTCGACGCGCAGAGCGGCGGACGGAGAGGCCTACCTGGCGCTGCGCTGCGCTCGGCGACGCAAGCCGTCCGGTCCGCGGGAGCGGGTCCCGGGTAACAGGCCCACCAGCGCTCGCCCGCGCACCGCGGCGACGCTGTGGCGCCACTCGACAGGTGCCATCCGCGACGACGGCACGCCGACGGTCGCGAGCTGATCGAGGCCGTCCCGGGACGCGAGCAGGAACGGCTATCCGGCTGATCATTCGGCCGACCAGCCAGCCGGTCACTTCGCCGAGTGAACGGCACGAGTCAACGGCCACAACCGGAGGTCCGTCGGGCTTTGGTGACCGGTGCTCATCGCAACGTCAGCCGAGCGCGTTGAGCAGGTCGGTCAGCGCCGACTTCTCGGTGTTCGGGTTGGGGCTCGTGGCCCGCAGCTCCCGCAGCACTGTATCGATCCGGTCATCGATCTCGGTCCAGGCACTCTTGTCCCTCGGTTTGAGCCGCGCCTCGGCGTTGTCCCATTCGATCTCCAGGTCGTCGATGCGCGTCGTCGCGCCGCCTTGATCGCCGCTGTTCAGCAGGTTCATCGTGTCCTGCGTGATCGTGCGGAATTTGGAGAGGTCGCCGAGAGGGGAAGCCAATGCCGGCTGGGCGCCGGCCGGCGGGACCTGGCCGATCGGGCCGGTGCCGACCGCAGCCGGCGCGGCGGTCGGCGAGGTGGCGGCGGCATCCTCCGCCAGCACGGACGTCCGCCAGAAATAGCTTGCCCCACCAAGGATGAGGATGAGCGAGACAACGATGACCGTCTGTACCAAGCCGCCTCGTTCCGCAGACTCGTGCTGGTCGGCGGTGGCTGGGGTCGAGATGACGTCGGCTTTCGTGACCGAGAGGTAGGCCACGATTCCGAAAATGCCGACCACGAAGATCGCACTCGTGACCGTCGCGCCCAAGCCGAGACCTCCCTGGCCAGAGGGCTGCGAGAGGTAGTCGCCAATCGAGGCGCCCAACGGTCGGGTCAGGATGTAGATGGCCCAGAAGGCGAGAACCCCGTGGAGCCCGCAGCGCCAGGCGACGGCGATGACGGCGATCAGCGAGGCCACGATCGCGCCCGTCACCACGTAGCCGAGCCCGAGCACCTCGGCCATCAGGTCACCGGTGGCGGTACCGAGGGCGAAGGTGAACAAGATCGCGAGCCAGTAGAAGGCCTCGCGGCGCCGAGTCACGATGGAATGAATGGATAGCGTCCGTTCGCTGCTGTACCACGCGAGAAAAGTGAGCGCGAGTAGCACGCTGAATATCAGGGTGCTGATCTCCAGCGGCAGCCCGACGTTGTCGGTGAGGTTGTCCGTCACCAGGGTGCCGAAGACACTGACCAGCGCCACCGCCAGCCAGTACCTGCTCGGTACGTACCGGTCCGCGCCGAACTGCACAGCCAGCGCGATGGCCAGCAGAACTCCGGTGACCACGGATGTTCCGGTCAGGCCGAAGTTCAGGTTGACGTTCAAGAAGTCGGCCGCGGATTCGCCGACTGTCGTGCACAGGACCTTGATGATCCAGAAGTAGATCGTGACTTCTGGGACCTTATTGAGCAGTTGGCGGCTTGGCGCGAGGGAATGCCGTGAATCCATGGTTCGGTCTCGTTCCATTCGACGGAGCGCGCCGGAATGCGCGTTTGGGGAGGCGGCATCGGTCACTGCAGGAAGATGCTAAGGGCCAACAGGTAAGCCACCGGCCGGATGGAGGTGAGCTGACGGCAAATTCCCGATCACTGGAGAGTGACGGCGACGAAGTCACGCTGATCCGGCACCAGATAGCGGGTGTCGCCATTGGGCATGTCCGGCAGCAGTTTCGTCGAACTCAACTCGCCCCCGGCGTGCTGGTAGCCGTTGAAGTCGACCATGCGGCTGTGGATGTCGAGCTCCATGCCGCGCACGGCGCCCGCGCTGGTGAGAGCTTTCGCGAGAGTGGCCAGCGTCAGATTCGCGCCGCCGACGTACACCAGGTCACCCGCGGCGTCCTCCCCCAATCCGGACCGCCAGGTGTATTGCAGTTGGTTACCGGAGCTGCCCCACGTCCCGCCCGCGTTCGTGTCCAGTCCGCTCACCGGGTGCCCACCGTCGACGATGAGGTCGAGGTTCTGGCGGACGGCGGTGACATCAGGGCCGGCGGCCGCGTCGCGGCTCCACTGCGCAATGGTGGCTCGTCCGTCCTGGCGGATCACCAGTGATGCTGCTCCGTCGCGGAGCGGCACAATGGTTCGCCCGCGCAGGAAGAAGCCGCCACGGGCGTCCTTCATCTTGAAACCGGAGTTGAAGGTGGCCACTAACGACGCTCGGTCCGCGTCGGGCACTTTCGCCGGGGCGGTGGTGGACAGGTCCGGTTGCCGGGTCCCGGCGATGAGATCGGTTCGGGTCAGGCTTTGATCGAAGCGGGCAACGCCGGCGATGACGTTCGGGTACTGGGGGTCGGGGCGGATGAACGTGGTGTAAAGGGCCGGGATGCCAGTGGCGGCGGCTGCGCGTGGGATCCATAGCCCCTCGCCGCGCAGCGGTGCGACCCCGGCGAGCACGGGCAGCGCGGCGGGTGCGTTCGGTGCGGTGCGAGCAGCAGCGGCCTGGCCGGTGTAGCCGAGAGCTGGATCCGGCGCGGCACTCCCGCCGCTCGGCCGGGAGTACCAAAGATTCTCTGCGAGGTCGACCAGCCCGCCGCCACCGTTGTCGCGCACCCACTCTGCAGTCCGCACCGCGATGCCGGCGTCACCGGGGTAGCTCAGCGCCTGCGCGTAGGAGATCACTGGCCAGCTGAGCAGGAGTGCCGCGGCGGGGAGGAGCCAGCGACCGGGTCGGCGACGACGGCGGCGATGGCTTGTTGGCCGGTGATCGTCCGCGGCCGGCTCCCGGGACGGTGGCGGCAGGATGATGGTCATGGCCCCGACATTAGGAGCGCTCCGGTACGCATTCATCCAGCCGACGGTTATCACTGGGACCAAACGCGATAAGAGAATTTGCCTTCTTCTGGTTTTCGACCCTGAAAGCGAGCGCGCAGACTCCGGCGCAGAAGGTCAGGAATGCGCAGCGGATCGCGCGGCAGTTTGAGCGGTCGCTGGGCAAGTAGGAGATCCATGTCCGCGATCTGAACATCGTGTCGCTCGGCCCCGGGGCGACCGGATGCCATCCGCGACGATGGCACGCCGACGGTGGCGAGCTGATCGGCGCCGTCTCGGGTGGCGAACAGGAACTGCTATCCGGCTGATCATACGGCCTACCAGCCGCGGGTCACCTCGCCAAGTGAACGGCGCGAGTCAACGACCGAAACCGAGGTGCCTCGGGCTTGGGGCAACCCCTCGTACTTCACGGTCAAGCAGCGACCGGAGCCCCGTACCCGGGCCCCGGCCGCCAAGCGGTGATCACGTCTCATCGATCGCGGACAGATCCTCGGGCACGTCGAGAACCGTCCAGAGCTGGTCGAGCTCGGTCACCTCGAACTCCGGCAACTGCTCGAGCAGACGCAACAGCTCCGGGCGGGCGTGCGCCGCACGGGCGGTACGCAGCAGGGCGGCACGGTCGACCGACTCCCCCACGAAAGCGTCGGCGACGAAATCGAGAACCTCGATGCGCGTCACGGGGACGCTGGACGGATCCGGCGAACCGGGAAGTTCTCTTGCCAATCCCATTAAGTCTCCGTGCGCGCGAGCGGCAGCCACCCGCTGTCATCAGCACCCAGTCACGACAAGCAGCAGGTGCGCACCATATTGGCCGCGTCCTGAACGGACGCTGAGGACGTTCGGGGGGCCGGGGTCGGGAGCCACCTCGTGACCGTTCGATACACGGCCCAGATCTCCGCGGTCACGCGGCCTGCGGCGAGCCGACGTCGGCCAGCACTCGGGTTTGCCGGCGCCGGGTGAAGATCTGGTAGCACAGGCAGATCACCAGAAGGCCGAGCAGTACCGCAGACGCTCCGTAGGTGCCGATGCCCAGTCCGCCCTGGTCCTGCGCCTTGCTCAGTGTGTTGCCTGCGTTGGCGCCGAGCGGGCGGGTCAGCACGTAGGCGGCCCAGAAGATCAGGGTGCCGGAGATCGGCGTGAGGTAATGGGCGCCGAGAAGTACCAGCAGCGCCACGCTGATGATGATCGTGCTGGTGATGTAGCCGGCGCCGAGGCCGCTGTTGTCGTGCGCCAGGTAGTCACCGGTCGAGGTACCGAGGGTGTTGGAGATGAGGGTGGCGATCCAGTAGAGCGACTCATCCTTGCGGGAGCCGATTCGCTCGACCTGCATCGTGTCGCCGACGAACCGCCATACCACCAGCACCACGACCAGAGCGCCGATCAGGATGAGCGCACCGGTGCCGTAGCCGAGCCCGAGGGTGTCGTTGATGTAGTCGGAGATCTCGGTGCCGACCAGGCTGGTGGCCAGGATGACCGCCCAGAACAGGACCGGGTGGAAGGTACGCACCCGCAGCTGTAGCGCCAGCACGATCACGAGGAACCCGACGAAGATCCCTATGCCTGCCAGGTAGCCCAGGGCGAGGGTCTGTCCGATGACGTCACCACCGGTCTCGCCGAGTGTCGTGGCCAGGATCTTCATCACCCAGAAAAGGGCGGTGATGAGCGGCAGTTTCGCCACGAATGACTCCGGTCGGTACTCGTTGATATCCACGCATTACTCCCATGCTCACCCGATTTCGCTTTTTCGCCCACACGGGACGGGACGGGACAGCGTGTTCGCTCACCCGCAGCAGCGGAACGGACAAACGCGGTGGCCGCGAGGAACACGTCTCGCAATGACGTCCGGAATCAGTGCAGGCCTGAGCCGACTGCGATATCGAAACTAGCGACCCGACGTTAGGAGCGGGCAAGCCCGCGGTACCGGCAGGCTAGATCCACCACAATTCCCCCGCCTGGCGGTCTCACACATTGTCGACAGGAGGCGAAACCGGGACATATCGACCGGCAGCCGGGGCGCATCCGCAGGGCGTGGTCCGGTATCGGCGACTGCGGGAATCCAGGTTCAGCCCGCAGACCGGGTACCCCGCCGCCGTTCCCGAATGATCTCCAGCGCGAGCGGGATCAGGGAGATCACGACGATGACGGCGATCACCGGCAGCAGGTATCCGTCGATCCCCGGGATGAAGGCACCAAGTGCGTATCCGGCGAGCACGAGCCCGACCGTCCAGACGAGTCCACCGACACATTGCCACACCACGAAGGTCACGGTGGGAGTGCGCAGAGCGCCGGCGAGCGGGTTGAGCACCGTGCGGACCACCGGGACGAACCGCGCCAGCATGATGGCCTTCGGCGGGCCGTAGCGCGTGAACAGGTCCTCCGCACGGCGTAGGCCCGCTGCCAGCCGGGGCCGGTCGGCGTGGGCATCCAGGGCCTTGCCCGCACGTCGTCCGATCACGAAGCCGACCTGCGCACCGAGCAGTGCTCCACCTGCCGCGGCAATCAACACCCACGGCAGGCTGAGCTGCAGGCGCCCGGCGCTCGAGGCGCACAACAGCCCGGCCGTGAACAACAACGAGTCACCCGGCAGGAAGAACCCGATCAGCAGTCCCGTCTCGGCGAACAGGACGACCAGAATGCCCAGCGTGCCGAAGGACGCCAGCAGGTCATCGGCACTGAGCGGGTTGAGGGCAAGAACGTCGGTCATGGCTCCCCTGAAGTTCCGGCAATGCCCGTCGGCATCGCCGGACCTGAAGCTATGAGTCACGGCTATCCGCGCGGCCAAACGCGGGTAAGCGCTGGGCAAGAACTTCGGTCGAGTTTCCGAGACGCCCGGGCCTGCGTTTGCCGTGGTTAGGCTCGCTGTATGGCACGACTGCTTGTGGTGGAGGACGACGAGATGATCGGCCAGGCACTCCAGAGGAGCCTGACCGCGCACGCCCATGAGGTCAGCCTGATGCCGACCGGGAAAGGGGCGCTGCGCGAAGCCGGGCGGAGCAGCTTCGACCTCGTCCTGCTCGACCTGGGCCTGCCGGACCTGGACGGCCTCGCGGTCTGCCGGGAACTGCGCACCGCGCAGGCCGACACCGTCATCGTCATGCTGACCGCGCGCGACGAGGAAATGGACGTGATCATCGGCCTCGAAGCCGGCGCCGACGACTACCTGACCAAACCCGTGCGGCTCGCCGAACTGCACGCCCGTATCCGCGCCCATCTGCGCCGCGGCGAGTCGATCGCGCGCGCCGAAGTGAGCGGCCCGACCCGGCTGGGTGATCTCGTCATCGACGCCGCCGGCCGCCGCGTCACCCTCGCCGGCCGCGACCTGGCGCTGCGCACCAAGGAATTCGAGCTGCTCGCCAGGCTCGCGGCCCAGCCCGGTGTCGCGGTGAGCCGGGACACGCTGATGTCCGACGTCTGGGACGAACACTGGGTGGGCTCCACCAAGACACTCGACGTGCACATGGCGGCGCTGCGCCGCCACCTGTCCACTGCGCCCGAGGGCGCGGACGTCCCGATGATCGTGACGCTGCGCGGACACGGCTACCGGCTCGACGGCCCGCCGACGTCGTGATCCGGGACTCTGATTTTGCCGACCTCTTGCCCGCCTAGAGGGCGACCCAAACCTGCAGGTCAGTAGCGTCTCATTCGTGCAGATCATCGTGCTGTACGCGACTGCGGCGCCCACGACGGCGCAGCACGGCGAGTCCGCCGCATGACCGTCCATCCGAGCGGAGACGATCAGAAACACGCGGCCGAACTCGTGCGGTGCGCCGTCGACGACGGCCGCATCGAGGTCCGGGACGCCGGACGTCTGCTCTCGACCACCTACCGGGCCCGCACCCGCCGAGAACTGGACGACGTGGTGGGCCTTCTCACCAGGCCGGGTCGTGATGCGTCCGATCGAGCGGCCTACCTGCGCGCCGCAGTGCATATCGTGTTGTTCGCGGCTGTAGCCGCCGTGCTGCTGATCGCCGCGCTGCACTCCATCGACCCGCTGAGTCCTCACTGACCGGGTCCCGCAGCCCTGTGTGCCACCCCGAACACCCCTGGAGGCCGAAGCCCGTGCGGAAACGGATCATCGTCCTCACCGTCGCCGCAGCAGTACTGGCTATCGCACTGTTCGGGTTGCCCCTGGCCGGGGTCGTCGTCAGCTACCTCGCCGACGATGAGCAGAGCGAGCTGGACCAGGTCGCCACAGTCGCCGCCCTCACCGTCGCCGTGGATCTCGCGCGCGGCAACGCGCCTCATCTACCGACCTCGTCGGAACAGGCCGACGTCGCTCTCTACGACCGTTCCGGTCATCGCATCCTCGGCACCGGGCCCGCCGTCGCCGACCAGTCCGTCTCCGAGGCCCTCACCGGCACGAGCGCCGACAACGACGACGGCACCGTAGCCATCCAGGTGATCGGCGACGACCCGCGCGCCGGAGCAATCCGGGTGTACAGCTCACCGGGCGAGGTCTACGGGCAGGTCGCGCTGGTGTGGGGAGCCATGCTCGCCCTCGCCGCAACCGCGGTGGCCACGGTGCGGGTGGTGGCGCACCGCCAGGCGGGACGTCTCGCAGGCCCGCTCGAACAGCTCTCCGCGGCCGCCCGCCGCCTGGGCGACGGCGACTTCACCGCACGCGCGCCCCGCGTGGGCATTCAGGAGATCGACTCGGTCGGTGAGGACCTGGACACCACAGCCGACCGGCTCGGCAACCTCGTCGCGCGCGAACGTGCCTTCACCGCAGACGCCTCACACCAGCTCCGCACCCCGCTCGCCGGGCTCCGGCTCACCCTCGAGTCCGCCCTCGACGACCGCTGCCAGGACCCCCGTGTCGCGATGACGGAGGCCGTGAATGCCGCCGAGGGGCTCCAGCGCACGATCGAAGACCTTCTGGCGCTCGCCCGCGACACCAGGACCGACCGCGCCGAGCTCGACCCGGACCAGCTCCTCACCGACCTCGACCGGCACTGGCGGCCCGCGCTGGTGAACGTCGGCCGGGACATGCAGGTGAACGTCGAGCCCGACGTACCAGCCGCCGCCGCGTCGGCCGCGGCGGTCCGCCAGGTTCTCACGGTGTTGATCGACAACGCCGTCCGCCACGGCGACGGCGTGGTCTCGGTCGCCGTCCGCGACACCGGTGGCGCGGTTGCCATCGACGTCTCCGACCAGGGCAAGGGCATCGCGGTTCCGATCGCCGAGCTGTTCGAGCGCCGGTCCAGCCGGGCGACCGGGCATGGCATCGGGC
The DNA here is from genome assembly GCF_039534065.1 of Pseudonocardia yunnanensis. NCBI lineage: Bacteria > Bacillati > Actinomycetota > Actinomycetes > Pseudonocardiales > Pseudonocardiaceae > Pseudonocardia > Pseudonocardia yunnanensis. The sequence continues at coordinate 11,516 of NZ_BAAAUS010000065.1, forward strand.
TGGCGCTCGCCCGCAGCCTCGCCGAAGCCGAGGGCGGACGGCTCGTGCTCACCCGGCCCGTACCACCGACCTTCACCCTCCTGCTACCCGCCGCCGACTGCGATCCCGAGACCTCACAGTCCGCAGCCGAGCCGTCCTACGGCTGATTCGACTCGTCACGCAGGCAGGGCGGGACGCGCTCCGCGAAGCGCCCCACCTACGTGCCTGCGCTCGGCGATGACCAGCGACGTGACACAGACGGCGAGCCATGCCCCGCCCAGCAGGTAACCGCTCAGGACGTCGGTCAGCCAGTGCACCCCGAGGTAGAGCCTGCTCACCCCGACCAGGAGCACGCTCGCCGCCGCGACTCCCACGACAGCAGCGCGCCGAGCCACGCCGGACACGAGCAGCACGACGACCGCGGCCAGCACCCCGAGCACCACCGCCGACCCGAGGGAGTGGCCGGACGGAAGGGCATAAGAACCGGTCACGACGAGCTGGTCGGCCACCGGCGGCCGGGCACGCGCGTACAAGACCTTGAGCCAGTTGCCGAATACCTCCGCGCCACCCATCGCGACCACGACGATCAACGCGTGGGCCCAGCGTCCCCACCACAGCAGCAGCCCAGCGGCGACCGCTGTGAGGACCGCCATTCCTCCCGAGCCGCCTGCCGAGCTGACGAGCTCCATCAGCGTGCTGAGCGCGCTCGTCCGATGGGTCAGGAACCAGGAATGCAGTGGCACATCCAGCCTGGACACCTCGGATGCGTCTTCCACGGCGTCGACGACGGCGGCGTACACGGCAAGCATGGCCACGGCCGCTCCGCTCCCGAGGAGCACTGGCGCCAGGAGCCCACGCCGGGCGAACCAACGTCCGTCCGGCGCCGGCCCGTCACCATGAAGGCCGCGGCGATCGCCCACAGCGCGACGAGCACACCCGCAGCCGCAAAGCCGGGGTCAGCGGCCCACATGTCCGATCACCTCCACGCGGAATGTGCCGGCGGAGAGGTCGGCGGCATCACAAGGCATGGTTCCGACGCTAGATCCGCGGTGGTTATCGGCGGCTCGGCGCCGGGCAATGCGAGGCCAAAAGGTTCGAGCAGACCTCTTGTACTCCCCCGCCGAATGCCCGATAAGAACCGCTTGTCCTGGTCGGTCAAACGTCCTGCTCGGTTCATCAACGGGCCACTCACCGGTCGCGCGTACGCCAGCAGCGTCACACATGGTGCATAACGATTGTTAGTTTGGAAGTGCAACGAGCTGGTGGGAGAGATGTCATGATGAGCACTCATCGCCGGCGGTTGTTCGCTGGTGCGGTTGCGGGAGCGGTGGCTGCCGTGATCGTGACCAGCTGTGGCACCACGACGCCTTCGGCGGGAGCCGGGGCACCGGCGAGTACTGCGCCGGCCGGTGCCCCGGGCACTGTCCCGCTCGTCGTCTACTCGTCCGAGGGGCACGACGGCCCGGTGACCAAGGCGTTCACGACCGCCACCGGAATCCCGGTGAACCTTGTCGACGACAGCACGGGCCCGCTACTCACCAAGGTGGCCGCCGAGAAGAACAATCCGCAGTGGGGCCTGCTGTGGTGCGACGGCGACACCGCCTTCGCCGCGCTGGACCAGCAGGGCGAGCTGATGCCGTACACCACGGCGACCACGCTGACCGCGGCCGGGCAGGCGCTGGTGCCCCCCGACCACTCCTACGTCCCGACGAGCACCACCGTGATGGCCGCGTTGATCTACAACGGAGCACGGGCCACGAGAGTCCCTACGTCCTACCAGGACCTTCTCGGCCCGGACTATCGCGGACAGATCGGCATGAACGACCCGTCCCAGTCAGGCCCGACATTCCCGTTCATCGCCGGGCTGATGAACCAGCTCGGCGGCCAGGACAACGGAGTCGCGGCCGGAGAGGACTATTTGCGCAAGCTCAAGGACAACGGTCTGCACGTGTTCCCGACCAACGGCGACACATTGCACGCGCTCGAAACCGGCCAGATCACCTACGGCCTGATCCAGAGCTCGGCGGCGACAGGGGAGGTCACGACCGCCCCTCGAAGCGCGAACTTCGACCCGAAGGTCGTCTACCTGCCGCAGTCGACGCTGCTGCCCGCTGTCATCGGCATCGACAAGGCCGCTCCGGCCGCAGTACAGGACGAGGCGAAGAAGTTCGTGGAGTTCGTACTGTCGCCGGCGGGGCAGCACGCGATGCAGACGGGCGACCCGACCGGGGACTCGCTGTACTGGCCGATCGTCCCCGGGGTGAACCCGCTGCCCGCGCTGCCTCCGCTGCCCGGCAACTACCAGAAGATCGATCCCTACTTCTGGGGTCCGCGGGAAGGTGAGATCAACACCTTCTTCGACACGACGATCAAATAGTGCCGACCGTGACCGCAACCGAGAATCCCACCGCTACAGCCCCCGGCACAGCATCCATGCCGGTCCGCGCGGATGCACGGCAAGCGACACGCGGGGCCGACAACTGGTTACGCCTGAGTCTCTCCCGGCTTCGAGGAACACCACTCCTGGTTCTCTGGGTAGTGATCGTCGCAATCCTGGTGCTGCCGATCCTGCTGTTCCTGCTCGTCGCCTTCTCCCCGCGGCTCTTCGACCAGGGACCGCAATGGTTCACCCTCGAGAGCTTCGACGAGGCGTTGACCGGCCCGCTGCTTCAGGGCCTGGTCAACTCGCTGCTGGTCGGCGTCACAACGGCGGTCGTAGCGACGGCGGTCGGATTCGGTGTCGCGTGGGTGCTGCTGCGCACGGACATTCGCGCCCGCCCGGTGTGGACGGCGACCATGTTCGCGCTGCTGCTCGCGCCGTCCTACCTGGTGGCGCTGGGCTGGGAGCGCCTGATCGAACCTGCGGGCGTGCTCGACCTCCTCGGTGTGGGTATCGACGGATTCCGGCATCTGTTCTACGGACCTGTCGGGGTTGTCGTGGTATTGGCAGTCAAGGGCGTGCCCTTCGCCTACCTGGCGATCTCGTCGGCGCTTCGCGGGCTGGGCGAGGAGTTCGAGTCCGCGATCCGGGTGCACGGCGGCGGTCCCGTCGCTGCACTGCGGGTGGTGGTGGCGCTGCTGAGCCCCGCGGTCTGGTCGGCTCTCGCGATCGTGTTCGCCGAGTCGGTCAGCGATTTCGGGGTGGCGGCAACGTTGGCGAGCGACGCGCACTTCCCGGTCGCAACATTCACGCTCTACAACGCCGTGAACAGCTTCCCCATCCGGTTCCCGGTGGCCGCCGCCGTCGGCTGGCTACTCATGGGCCTCGCGGGACTGGTGCTGCTTGCGCAGTCGTGGGCCCTGCGCGGGCGCAGCTACCGGGTGCTCGGAGGGCGGATCCGGCCGGCGCGGCGACATCACCTCTCCCTTCCGGCGCATGTGTCGACGCTCGCCGCGCTGCTCTGCCTCGTGGCTGCAGGCCTCGGCGTGCCCGCTCTCGGAGCGGTCTCGGCGTCACTCATCGACGGGCTCGGCTCGCTGATCGGCGGGCACGGCCTGACTCTCGCGAACTATCAGCGGGTGTTCTCCGGCCCGGCGCTGCGCGAACCCCTGCTGTACTCGGCGGAGCTGGCCGCGATCAGCGCGACGGCGTGCGCGGTGCTCGGCATCGCCGTCGCACGCATCCTCAGCCGCAGCGGCAGCCGCCTCAGCTCCCGCCTGCTCGACCTGCTGTTGCTGACGGCCGTTGCGCTACCCGGGATCGTCTTCGCCGCGGGATACATCTTCACCTACAACCTTCCGCTGACGAACGCGCTCGGGATCCACCTCTACGGGACGACGACGCTGCTGGTTATGGGCTATCTCGCCACGGCCCTGCCGTCCACCTCACGGATATTGCTGGGCAGCGTCGGACAGGTGCAGGAGTCGTTGCGGGAGGCCGGACGCGTTCACGGGGCAGGCCCAATGCGGTCCTGGTTCCGCACCGTGCTCCCGCTACTCGCGAGGCCCGTCCTGGCGGCGTTGGTTCTCACCTTCGCCGGCACGTTGCTGGAGCTGCCCGTCTCGCAGCTGCTCTATCCACCCGACCACCCGCCGATCGCAGTCGGCATCACGAAGGCACTCGCCAACTACGACTACGGCGGCGGTACGGCGATGGAGGTCACCGCCGTCGTGCTCGCCCTCGTGGTCGTCGCCGTGGCCTGGGGCGGTTTCCACCTGCTTGCCCCGGCCGGCTGGCGCCACCTCGGGAGGACGCGTGACTGACCAGCCCGCCGCTTCCGGCAACCGCCCTACCGGCCACGAGCTACAGGTCCGTGGGGCGGTCAAGCGCTACGGCCACATCACGGCGCTCGCGGGGATCGACCTCGACGTCGCCGCAGGTCAGTTCCTGGTCCTGCTCGGCCCGTCCGGATCAGGTAAGTCGACCCTCGTGCGGTCGATCGCAGGCATCGAGCGTCTCGACGGCGGAACGTTGCGGCTGGCCGACCGCCTGGTCAGTGGCGGACGCCGGCACCTCGCCCCGGAGCACCGGGATCTGGCCATGGTCTTCCAGGACTATGCGCTGTGGCCGCACCTGACCGTGCAGGACACCGTCGCGTACGCCCTGCGCCGACGTCGGCTGCCGGTCCCCGAGTCGAGGCGCCGGGTGCACGACGCCCTCGAGCAGGTCGGACTCGCCGCGATGGCGGCCCGCTACCCGCACGAGCTGTCGGGAGGCGAGCAGCAGCGGGCCGCACTGGCCCGGGCGATCGTCGCCCGCCCGGGATTGCTGCTGTTCGACGAGCCGCTGTCCAACCTGGACGCCGACTTGCGCGAGCGGCTCCGCGTGCAGATCGCGACTACGACCCGCGAGAGCGGCGCGACCGCTGTGTACATCACCCATGACCAGTCGGAAGCGTTCGCGCTGGCTGACGTCGTCGGGGTGCTCGATCGTGGCGCACTCGCGCAACTCGACCGCCCGGAGTCGATCTACGCGCGCCCCGCCACCCTGTTCGTGGCGCGCTTCACGGGACTGGCCGGCGAGCTGCCGGGGCAGGTGGTCGGCGTCGACGGTGACACCGCGGTGGTTCATGTCCCCGGATGCCCGCTGCTCGGGAAGGTCATCGCGGACGTGGCAATCGGAGATCCCGTCACACTGGCGGTACGCCCGGCCGCAACGCGGATCTTGGGCGCGAACGACGTCGGGTCGCAATGGTCACTTGCGGGCATCGTCACCGACGTGGCCTATCGCGGACGCGGTTACGACCACGTCGTCAGCTGCGCGGCCGGAGTGCTCACGGCCGTCTTCGACTCGCACCCACGGACCCGCGGGACGCGGGTCGAGGTCGCGCTCGACCCCGATGGCTGCGTCGTGTACCCGAACCCGGCCACAGCGCCTACGAACTTTGGTTACGACACCAATCTAACGGCTGTTACTCTCACAATGAGCGGGTCAGCGGGCAAGGCTCCGCAAGAAGGAGGCGGCGATGGGTGACGGCGCGTTGTTCCTGGCGGTGTTCCTCGCCTGTGCCGTCGAAGCGGTCGAGGCGTTGACCATCGTGCTGGCCGCAGGAACCAGCCGAGACTGGCGCTCCGCCATCACCGGCGTCGTCGCAGGTGTGGCAGTACTGGCCGTTGTCGTCGCCGCGCTCGGCCCGGCACTCACCGCGGTACCGCTGGAGGGCCTTCGCCTCGTCGTCGGCGGATTGTTGCTGGTATTCGGGTTGCAGTGGATGCGGAAGGCGATTCTGCGGGCGGCCGGTCTCAAAGCCCTGCACGACGAGGAGGCGATCTTCCGCGCCGAGGTCGCCGCGGCGGGATCCGCACCCGCGGGCGGCAGGAGCCTGGTCGCCGACTGGTACGCGTTCACCCTCTCGTTCAAGGGGGTTCTGCTCGAAGGGCTGGAGGTCGCCTTCATCGCCCTCACCTTCGGCGCCAACCAGCGGAACATCCCGCTCGCCGCTGCCGCCGCGCTCGCCGCGGTGCTGGTGATCACCATCGCCGGAGTCGCGGTGCGCGCTCCCCTGGCCCGCGTACCGGAGAACACCATGAAGTTCATCGTCGGAATCATGCTGACGTCCTTCGGCATCTTCTGGGGCGGGGAAGGAGCTGGAGCCGTCTGGCCGGGGGGCGACGCTGCGCTGCTCGTCCTGGTGCCGGCCGTCGCCGCGTTCGGTATCGCGATCGCCGCGTTGCTCCGCCGGGCCGGCGACGCGTCGTCTACTGGCACCGAGGCGGCCCGGTCATGATCGGTCGACTGCGGATGTTCCTGCTGTTCTGGTACGACTTCGTCGTCGGCGACGACTGGCGTGTCGCCGTCGGCGTGGTCGCAGCGCTCGCGCTTACCGGCGGCAGTGCAGCCGCAGGACTCCCGAGCTGGTGGGTCCTGCCCGTTGCGGTCGGTGTCCTCCTTCCGCTGAGCCTGTGGCGCGTCTCCCGGGCGGCCCGCAACGGGCGCACCAGGGACCACAACACCGGATGACGCCTCGATGCGCGGGGTGGCCGACTCGCGGGAGTGGGGCGCGCCGAGCAGTACCGGAACGGGCCGGGAGACTGAGCGGGTGACCGCCCCTGACGAGGCAGCCGTGCCACCGAACGGATCGACACCGTCGGGCTGGTTGCTCCTGATCTACCGGGTTCCCTCCGAACCGACGCGGTTGCGCGCCACGGTGTGGCGGCGCCTCAAGGGTCTCGGCGCCATCTACCTGCAGAACTCCGCCGCAGCGCTACCGGCCGGGCCTACTGCCGAACGTGCATTGCGCCTGCTGCGCCGCGAGATCCTCGAGATGTCGGGTACCGCAAGCCTGCTGAACTGCTCGGTGATAGCCGGTGAGGCCGAGATCAAGGCCGCTTTCCAGGCTGCACGCGACGACGAGTACGAGGAGATCGTCGACAAGTGCCAGGATTTCATGGCCGGCCTGCGCAAGGAGTACCGCGAGGAGCACTTCACCTACGCCGAGCTCGAGGAGAACGACGAGGATCTCATCAAGCTGAGGAACTGGTTCGCCAAGATCAAGGACCGCGACGTCTTCGGTGCACCGGGACGGCAGGCCTGCGCGGACTACCTGGAGGTCTGTGAACGTGCGCTCGAGACGTACGCAGCATGGGTGTACGCCGGCGAGTCCGACAACGTCTGAGTGATCTCGGGACGATCAACGGCGCGGCGGGAACGGGCGGAGTGACGGCTCGACCACGGCGGGCCTCGGACGGTCACCGGCTCCCGGACCAGCGAGATCCCACCGCGCCCACCACTCGGCGGCCAGGCCGGTCACCGGGGGGAGGGCCGTGAGTCGTCCGTCCTGTCTTCCGTCTCCGTCACCCGGCACGCCCGCTGCACCTTCTGTTCCCGGCCGCGGCGGGCCAGGCGCGCCGCCAGGCGGAGCGAGCGGCGGGGTAGCTCGAGCAGGGCGACGAGGGAGCGGTAGAGACCACCCGGAACGCTGAGCGTCCGCTGCTTTCGCAGGTCGCTCAGGCAGCGGTCGACGACGTCGGCCGGTTCCAGCCACAGCGGTGATCTCGACGAGCCCACCGGCCGTCCCGCCCGAAGGTGCCTGTCCGTGCGCATCAGGCCCGGACAGACCGCGATAGCCCGCACACCCGTGCCGCACAGCGACGCGGCGATGGAGTCGGTGAAGCTCAGCACCCACGCCTTGCTGGCGCTGTAGGCCGAACCAGGTGCACCCAGGTAACCGGCGAAGCTGCCGACGTTGATGACGACACCGTGGCCGCGTCGAAGCATGCCGGGCAGCGCCGCACGAGTCAGCTGCAGCACCGCGGTGATGTTGAGATCGACCTCGGCCTGAAGATCGGCAGGAGACGCCTCGTCGAACAACTCGCGAGTGCCTATGCCGGCGTTGTTGACAAGGATGTCCACCGGTTCACCCATCGTGCCGTCGAGCCGCTGCTCGACGATCGCGCGCTCGGCAGGCACAGCGAGATCGGCGGGCAGGACCTCCACCTCCACACCGTGCTCGACGCGGAGCCGAGTGGCCACCGCATTCAGCCGCTCCCGGTCCCGCGCGACGAGGACGAGGTTGTGGCCCTGGGACGCCAGACGTTGTGCGAAGGCGACACCGAGTCCGGTGTTCCCACCGGTGACGATTGCAGTGGACATAACCGAACGCTATTGAGGAGCTCCTGAAACGACACTGAGAAACTGAGGAAAAGCTGAAGATCGTGCGCCATAATCACGGAGGCATGCCAACATACCTCACCCGATCGAGACCCATTCGCTCTATCGAGCAGCAAGTGTGAGTCCGATACGTCAAACCCGTGTCTCACCACGTCGGAGCCCGTCCCCCATCCATGCAGAGGGATGCACGAAAGTGGTGGACTGACGGCGCGAGCGTTGATTCTCGACGACATCGGACAGTGAGACCAGGGGGCCGCGCCCGGATTGGGGGTACTGCCGGCGCTCGTGCACCACCGCGGGCCAGGTCGGGAACTGATGTGTCGGCGTCCTTCTCGCGTTGCTTCGGGTCCCGGCCACGTGTTGATCGACCGCGAGTTCGGCTGCCACCGATGGGTCGTCGAACTCACCATCTGGCTGCTGCGGTTCAACCGCCGTCCGACACCCGACGTGGTCGGACCAGGACGAGACGGTGCTCGGTACCTCTGCGCTCACCACCTGCCGTCGGCTCGGATGACCGACGTGGTGTGCGGGGTCTTCGCGTCGTCCTCGCGAGTGTGTCAACCGGACGGGACGACAATCCGGCTATTTGCCGGATGCGCCCCGCCGGCGACTCGCGGTCCACTGTGCTGAGTCATCCCTGGGACGGAGGTAGCGGGCTCGCCCATCTGTCTCGACCACGGGTGGTGGGAGGTGCTCACATGCCCGGACGCAGACTCCTGTACATGGCAGCGGCCGTGGCCCTCGTCTCGGCCGCGTGGGCGTGCACACAGGGGACGCAGCCGAACAGCGGTGGCCCCTCGAACTCGGTTGCACCACCGGCGCCGGCTGCCGGTAGCACGGCCTGGCAGCTCACCCACCCGGGTCCCGAGCACGCAATCGAGGGCTTCGCCGATCGGGTGAGCGTCCTGCCCGGCGAGCCGGTCCGGTTGTTCGTCTCGACGCCTGCCACGAGATTCGTGGTGACGGCGTTCCGGTTCGGCGACTATCAGGGCTCCGACGCCCTCTCGGTGTGGACCTCGGCCGCCCTGCCGGGAGGAGTGCAGGCGCCCGCAATCGTCCAGCGGCCGACGAACACCGTCGTGGCGCCGTGGCATCCATCGCTCACCGTGCCGACCGAGGGGTGGGCGCCGGGTGACTACCTGCTGCGGCTCGACGGTGACAACGGCGCGCAGCAGTACATTCCACTGACCGTGCGCACGCCCGACAACGCGGGCCGGGTCGTCGTCATCAATGCCGTGACCACTTGGCAGGCGTACAACCAGTGGGGCGGGTACAGCCTGTACAAGGGGCCCGACGGCCGCCGGGCGGACCGCTCCCGCGCGGTCACGTTCGACCGCCCCTACGAGGCGGGGATGTCCGGTGCGGGGCAGTTCCTGGAGTTCGAACTGGGCTTCGTCCGGGTCGCCGAACGCGCCGGCGTGCCGTTGGGGTACGCCACCGACACGGACCTGCACGCCAACCCACACCTGCTCGACGGCGCCCGGGCGATGATCACGCTCGGACACGACGAGTACTGGTCGGCCGCGATGCGCGTCGCCGCGACGAGCGCCCGTGACCGGGGGGTGAACCTGGCCTTCCTCGGTGGCAACGAGGTCTACCGCCACATCCGGTTCGCGCCGACGTCCCTGGGCGAGAACCGCCTGGAGATCAACTACAAGTCGTTCGGCGAGGATCCCGCCAGTCGCACGGACCCGGCCGACGCCACCCAGGACTGGCGCCAGCCGCCGGATCCACGCCCGGAAAGCGTGCTCGTCGGTGGGTACTACAGCTGCTTTCCCGGCCGTGCGGACCTGGTGGCGACCAACGCGGGCAACTGGCTCCTCGACGGCATCGTCCATGACGGGGAGCGGCTGTCCGACGTGGTCGGAATCGAGTACTCGAAGGTCAACTTGAGCGTTCCGACGCCCCGGCCCATCGAGGTGTTGTTCCACTCCCCGGTCGCCTGCGGCACCACGCACCGCAACGAGTTTGCGGACAGCACCTACTACACGACCCCCAGCGGCGCCGGAGTGTTCTCGAGCGGAACACAGGACTGGGTCTGCGGAATGGACCCCGGCTGCAAGGGCGGCGGCAACGGTGGCCGGGTCGGGCAGGCGCTCGACGCCGTCACCACCCGGCTCTTGCGTGCGTTCGCGGCCGGCCCCGCAGGGGCGGCGCACCCCGCTCACGACAACCTCGCCCAGCTCGGGATCGACCGCTCGCCGGCGCCGCCGATCCCGTACCTCCCGCCCGACGGCATCGTCGCCCATTGACGAGGGCCCGCTACGTGTTCACGTCCGCGTCGCCCGCGTGAGCGTGTAGGTGCAGCCAAGGGTGAGGTTCAGCGTGCCGCCGCCTGCTGAGTTGGTGGCGGCGACCGCGCTTGCAGCGCGGCCTCGTTGCACGGCACAAAAGGCGATTGATCATATTTGGACGATTACGCGCAAGACGGACTCCGTGCACGCGATCTCCGTCGCTCGCCGCGTTCATTCGATGAAGGCCCCGGTGTAACGCACCGAAGGCAGCGGGTGGACAGTGCGTTGACTGCATCGCGGGCTTCGGGCCTCACCACCCCGACGAGCACGCGGGGCTGATCCAGGTCAAAGAGCAGATGGAGGCGTGATGACTGGGACGGTGACCGGATGAGCGAATACGCGACGATCTACATCGGCGGACCCCTCAACGGAACGATCGCTGAGCTGGTCAACGGCCACTGGCACCCCTATCGCGACGACAACGGACAGGACCTCGACAACGGGTACGAGAACCTCGTAATGACCCGGAAGCCCGCGAAGGAACGCCGAAACTACTACCTGGCGGGGCTGCCCGGTGGGGACTGGGGTTACGTGCACCTCTCGCTGTGGGACGACTACTGCGGCGCGCGGCCATGGCTGGACGCCCATGACGCCGCGCTCGTCGCGTTCGCGGACGCCGGAGGGATGGCCACCGGATAGCGACAACCGCCCGCGGATGACCGAGCACGCTCCGCGAAGCGGTGGGATCAGGCGTTCGTAGTGCCGGGGTCGCGAGTGATCCCGTCGACAGATGCCACAGCGGAGCCGGCCGCTACCAAGACTCCGCTTAGTCCGCCCATCGGGGCGCACGACCACTTCCCGGCAGGACGATGCTTGGTGGTAGGTGCGGACCCCTCCACCGCACCTACCACCAAGCATCGCTGACGTCGCACCGAATCGTGCTCGAGATCGCCTACTGGACCGCATCGTCGAAGTTTCCACTCGAGATCACAGGCGCCCACCTGGAATCGCGCCGAGGATATCAGGAATCGAATCGACGCTCACCCCTTTATTCTTTTCAGAGTATGCGATGATTTCGCAATTGACTGTGACGGTTGCCACGTCTCGCATCGCCGCGATGGACGTTTCCTCGCCAGTCGGTGACATTTCCTCCTCGAGGGTTGCAGAAGCAGTCCGGAGTGGCAATCTTCGACTCATGAATGACAGGTCGCAGAGCCGGGGTGCCGGCAGTGACGATGTACGTCCCTTTCCAGGGGAGCGTCCGCGGCCAGTGACATATCGTGTCGATATCGACGGCGGTGGATCATTCATTGATCTCGTCGTCACCCAGCTCGCCGACATCGCGTATCCCCTTGAGCCGGTTCCACCACCACGTCCGCTCGGCGCGTTCTTATCGGGTGGCGAGAACGCCCTGGGGTTCGTCGGACCCGCCCGACTTCCCCGCGACGGCGCGTACTTCATACGGCTGGCCGAGGCGCGTCCCATCGGCGACCAGGTGCTCCTGAGCTGCGCGCCTGAGGGACGCCGTGATTGACGACTGCAAGCTGCTCATGCGAGCCGTCGACGTCGCGCACCGCTGCCCACCGTCGGTAACGGCGTTCTCGGTCGGCGCGCTCGTCGTTACCGCGGACGGCACCGTGCTCTCCGAGGGCTGGTCGCGGATGAATGACCCGCACGACCACGCGGAGGAGGCCGCACTCGCGGCGCTTGGTCCGGGGTGGCGCGCCCCGCCGGGCGCCACGGTCTACAGCTCCCTCGAACCGTGCAGTGTCCGCACCTCACGGGCGCGTACCTGCACCGAGCTGATCCTCGCGGCCGAGGTGGTCCGGGTGGTGTTCGCGTGGCACGAGCCGTTGATCTTCGTCGACTGCGCGGGCGCCGAGCTGCTGCGGGCGGAAGGGGTCGAGGTCGTCGAGATACCGGAACTCGCCGAAGAGGTCCGAGCAGTCAACCGGCATCTGCTCATCCGTTGATCGCGCCGGCGCCGCGGCCTGGGTGATGCACAACGCCGAACACTCGGAACCGTCGAACAGCGCTGGATCTGTAGTCGCCCCGTCCGGGTGTCCTCCCGGGCCCGCCGCCTGCACCCTCATGCACCAACCTCCGGACCTGATCCCCTCGCGCCAGGAACGGACAAATGGGAAGATCACCGCGTGAATCTCCGGCGTCTGCTCCCCGCCCTCGCCCTCGGCGCGCTACTAGCCGGGTGCGGGAGCGGTGGTGTTTCCGCTGGAGCCCTGGCTCCTCACGCACTGGACGGCCCCGACTACCCCGGCTACCTCGCCGCCGTCGAGGGGATCCCCTTCTTTCGCGGACCCCACGCCGCCGCCACCGCCGCCTGCGAACGGAAGGCGCGCCGCGACCTGAGCCGCGAGGAGGCGATTGACCTTGTAGCCCGGGCGATGGCCGGAGACGGGTTCGGGCGACCGGAGGCACAGCGCACGATCGACGCCGTAGACCGGTTCAACATGTGCCCTGGCTCGCACTGGGAGCACTGACGCCTGCCATGCTCACGCTGGGTGTCACTCGCTGCGGCAAAGGCGATCAAGCCCTCACCCGCGGCAGGTGACAAGCGGACCATCGGCACGGCGAGAGCGGGGGCCGATGCTACGTGGCGGTGGACCCCCGCTCGGTCCGCGGCTACTCTCGGCCTGCACCCGCACCGGGAGGCATGTCCCCCTCGGGGTCTGCGGAAGCAGATCCGCTGCGGCAATGCTCACGGCGCCAACTGCTGGGCGTCATCCCGTACTCCCGTCGGAACGCCCGCAGGAACGTCCTGGGTTCGACGAACCCGACGGCAGCCGCGATGTCCGACATACCGAGCCGGGCGTACCGCGGGTCGGACAGCATCGCCCGTGCCGCGAGCAGCCGTTGCTCGCGCAGGTAAGTACCGGGCGTGGTCCCGATCCGATCGAACAGGGTGTACAGGTGACTGACCGACACCTTGTGCCGCCGCGCCAGCTCCTCAACCTGCAGACGCGGGTCGGCCAGATGTTCGCGCACGTGCATCAACATCATCTCGAGCAATACCGCTGCGGAACCGTCACTGCTCGGTACCGAGGGCACGACGTCCCGCAGCGCCATCACGACGAGGTCGATCGCGGCGTGCCCCGCGTCGAGTCGCTGCGGCACGGTGAGGCCCTCAGCGACCTTGAACAACTGACCGAGGTAGGCGCCCAGCGTCTGCATTGCCGGGGCTGCGGGATCAATGCTGCGTGCACAGGCATCGTTGATCTCGGCGGCACGAAGCGGCAGCAGCTCTCGGGTCAATGACAAGGTCAAGTACTGGGACTCGGTCGGCGTGACCCGCTCGAAGGGACTGCGGGCCTCGACCAGAATCCCCGTACCGGCCGCAGTCTCGGCGACACGATCGCGCTGGAGTGTGTAGCCCCCGCCGGCCACTTGTACGGTGAAGAGCATCCGGTTGTCTTCAGATGAGTTCGTTGCCATCTTATCCGTCCGGATTGACGACCTCGGCCCCCAGCGCGACCGCGAGAGTGCCAGGCCGTCGCCCAGCTTCTCCAACGCCGCCCGCACAGGAAAGTTGCGCCCATGTCGGGAGATCGTCGGAATGAAGAACTGACGGACGGCGTCCTCAAATGCTTCAGCGGAGGACTCGCAGATCTGCACCAGGGCAAGGTTAGCGCGTAGCGTTTCATATCGAGGCTATATATATCCTATTTGCGTAGGTGGTGACATCTAGGAACACCATTTGGCCTCCGCTCGAGGCCGGAGTCTGACGCACCGCGTTCCGCCTCATGGACGCGCTGACCACCGTTCGTCGTCCCGACCGCGGGGACCAGAGATCGTCGTCGTGCTCGACGACCACGGCCCGACGACAATGCCGCCGGCGCGGCCAGTACCAGAAACAGGCGTACCGCGGTCATCGTGAGGCCCGGTATCCGTGGTGGCCGTGGGGGCTCCAGCGTGGAGGAATGGTGATCATGCGCACGAAGGCCAAGCGCTCCGACACCACGCACGACCAATGCAACAACCGCCGGTTACCCCGCCTCCAGGCCAGCCGCCACTGAAGGTCTTTTCCAAGGGCTGATGCGAAGAGATCCTCAACCCAGCCAGCCGGAACCCCACGAGCCCGCGGTCCTGGGCAGAGACCGGCGCCCGCCGCGGGGCCCAGATCAGCGGCTAAGCGGGTGGGGCGACGGTCGCATCCAGCTGATTCGCGCGCCGAAGCGCGTCGGCAACGAATCCGCTGGCTTTGAGCTCCTCGATGAAGGACCGGAGGAACTGGACGGTCTCCGGGCCGCGGGTCCTGGTCGTACCCAGCGCCTGCCGGATCTCCATGAACCGACCCTCGATCAGACGAAACTCGGGATTGCTCCTGACGAACTCGGTCATCGGCTGCCTGATGCCGGCGACGACCTCCAGACCCAGGTCCCCGAACACGTCGACGTCGTCCTCAACGGGCACCGTACGCGCGTGCTGGAGAGTGCGGGACAGAAACAGGTCGTAGGCAGACCCTTCGTTGACGCCGATACGCACCCCTTCACGATCGACCTCCGCCCTCGTGGAGATGACCGAGTCTCGGGGCACGACGAACACACCCTCGATCACGACGTACGGCGCGGTGAAAGCGACCTCGGCTTCCCGCGCAGGCTCGATGGCCAGGAAGCAGATGTCGGCCCGCCCCGCTGCCATCGCCTCGAACGACTTCCGCGCCGCATCGAAGCAGACGAGCTCTACCGGGAGCCCCAGCCTCGAGCCCAGCTCACGCGCGATGTCGACCGTTACGCCGGTCGGCGCCGTCGGCGTCCCCTGGGCCAACACCGGATTACCCAGATTGATCGCGGCCCGCAGGGAGCCCGTGGGCGCAAGATCCTCGGCGATGGCCGCAGGCACGATGCTCATGCAGACGATCCTATGGACGACCCCCGAGGAGCGACGAGCGCAGGCGTGGTCGTGGTCCGCAGCCTTGCGGCGGGACTGTCCGCGGGGAGCGGACGCCCGCCCGCGCGGGTGGGCGAGGTGGCACGCCGGGCCTGAGTCGGCGAACGACAGCTTCGCACCCCTGTTCACTGCGGCGGTGGGCGTTTCGCCGAAGCGATTCGCCCGCCTCAGTCGTGTCCGGAGCGTCGTGGCCGGAGCGGCTCGGGAACCGTGGGCGCAGCTGGCGAACGACGCGGGCTACTACGACCAGTCACACATGACCGCCGAGTTCCGCGAGGTCATGCACGTGACGCCCGGCGCCTGCATTCGCAGGGCCTTCCCGACCGTCCCGTGCTGAGCCGCGACTCGCGGCACCGACCGCACGAAATCAGCAGGTCGGCAGGAAACCCGGACTTGTGGTTGCGCCGAGCGCGACCCTCCCACAGCTCGTCGAGTGGCCGCTCCGGAACGGGCGGCAGCGCACGTCGGACCGCTGCGAGCGGCCGTGCTCTACGTCGTCGATGTGGAGCAGATGTACGACGAACTCAGGGGGGACTCAAAGTGAATCATGCTGTGGACTACGCTCGGTAGCGCGCTACGCACCGGAGGTTGACATGGCTGAGTCCGCCGAACGGCTCCACGACAAGATCGCCGAGCACTACCCACAGTTCGACGGGAAAAGTCAGCTGACCGGCATCGACTTCAGCAGACCGACAGTGGCGCGCGTCTACGACTACCTGCTCGGCGGCCACGACAACTTCGCGGCCGACCGGAGCGCAGCCGATGCGCTCAACGCGAAGTACAACGGCGGCGCCACGGAAGTCTGTGTGAGTAACCGTCGGGCACTCCAGCGGGCAGTGCGCTACCTCGCCACCGAGGCCGGCATCCGACAGTTCATCGACATCGGATCTGGTCTGCCGACGCAGGAGAACGTGCACGAGATCGCACACCAGGTGGACCCGACCGCACGGGTCGTCTACGTCGACAAGGACCCGATCGTCCTCGCCCACGGCCGGGCCTTGCTGGCAGACAACCAGACCACATCAGTAGCGCAAGCCGATGCCGCCGACCCGGACTCGATCCTCGACGCCCCCGAGACCAGGCAGCTGATCGACTTCGACAAGCCGTGGGCGGTACTCATGGCGAGCGTCCTGCACCACCTGGCCGATCATGAGGACCCGGTTGGCGTGACGCGGCGCCTCATCGCAAGGATGCCGTCAGGGTCCTACCTGTTCACAGTCAACCTCCTGCGCGAGGACCACCCGCAAGCCGACGCACGATTGGAAGCCGACGTCGTCTCACGAGTCGGCAGCGGATTCATCCGGACCTGGGACCAGATTCGCCGCTACTACGAGGGCCTGGAGATGGTCGAACCGGGCCTCGTGTACGCAAACGACTGGCGCCCTGCCGACCCCGACAAGAGCGAGGGGCCGTGGTCGACCGTGCTCGTGGCCGGGTTGGGAAAAACGCCCTAGGTCCTTATTGGCGCTTTGCCCTTCACCTGCCGTAGCCGCGACCGCGCCAACCGTCGGACGACGCAGCCCCTGCGGGAGGATGGTGCCGTGGTCGCCAATTTCAGCGACAGCTTCGGCCAGATCCGCCTCGACCAGTTCGGTCGACGACAAGTCCGCACCACTGAGCTTGGCATCGCGCAGATTCGCCGCCCCGGCTGAGCGCTCGTCAGGCGGCCGACCAGCTCGGCCACGCAAAGGTGTCGATGACGCAGGACGGTCGCAGCACACCGGAATTGCCCGGGTTGAACTGTCGGACTGTCGCCCCTGGTCGTCCCGGTCTCCGGACACGGCCCCCGGGGGGCGAGGCCGGTGTCTTCTACTGGCGCGACCAGCGCCGTGCTGAACGACAGTCTCCGGTCAGTGGCACAGGTCCAGCGAAGACGTATCCGCCGATCCTCGCCACGGACAGGAGCCGACCATGTCCCGGAAGCCACAGCGACCACCACAGATCAACTGGCATCGCACGCCGCTGAGGCCGTGGATGCCGGTCGCGGTGAGGAACTGTCCGTATGCGTACCGGGTCGGCTCATCGAGGGACGGTATTGCGGCCACGTCACAGCCCATGAGCTCTTCCGAGCCGGACTCATCACCATCGCCGCAGCGGGGATGGATGGGGCAATGCGTCGCCACCCGCATAACCATCAGCGGACGTCCGGCTCTCGAAGCCGCGTGACAAGCCCTGACGTCTCGCACCGCTGGGAGGAATCGATCGATGAAGAAACGCATCGGCAGGCAATCGGTCGCCGGCGACGGTAATGAGGATCGTCTCGTCCGCGAGTGGCGAACACTTCAGCTGCAGCGACTAGGCCTCTCGCAGGTGCTCGCCGGCAGGTTCGCCGAAGTGGTCGACTGGCACGAGGTCGCCGCGCTCGTCGAGCGCGGCTGCCCACCGGACCTCGCACTCATGATTGTCTGCTAGGCCCTTGATCACACCGAAGAACAGTCAACCCCCAACTCGATCATCTTGCGACAATGAACGAGTCGGCGGGAACCGGGTCACAGCCTGGCACGGAGACCGGCCGAAGAACAGGGCGATACGACCCGCCCACGCCTGGTCCGTGAGCGCCGGCGCTTCTCGCACCGCGTCGCGTTCAGCCGCGCCGTGCCCACCATGATCCCAAGGAGGAACCGATGCTCGAATCACTGGAGAACATCCGCGTCATGGACGGCGACGCCGTGACCACTGAACACATCCGGATCGCGTTGACGGCCAGGAGCTTCGTCTACGACGAGGGCGCCACCCAGGTCTTCGAACCGACCGGTGCCACCACGTACGTCGAACAGGGCCAGCAGACACGAGGTGAGTGGTATCTCGACGACGACGGCCGCTTCTGCTCGTTCTGGCCCCCGGCCTATCGAGCCTGCTACGACCTGCACTGGATCGTGGAGGACGGCAGGATCGCCGGCCTCCGGTTCACCGAGCTCGGTCGGGGATCACACTTCGACGGTCGTTACCGCTGAAACCCGGCTCTCCCGGTAACCACAACTACCGAGACGCCGGGCTGGCTTTGCTCCGCTGGTCCTCGCGCTGCTGGATGGTGAATCCTAGCTTTCCGAGCACCCTGACCGCGC
Source organism: Pseudonocardia yunnanensis (assembly GCF_039534065.1). Taxonomy (NCBI): domain Bacteria; kingdom Bacillati; phylum Actinomycetota; class Actinomycetes; order Pseudonocardiales; family Pseudonocardiaceae; genus Pseudonocardia; species Pseudonocardia yunnanensis. The sequence goes on from NZ_BAAAUS010000065.1 coordinate 29,749, forward strand.
CGGTCTTCCCGCCCTCGAAATCGCCGGAGGCAAGACGCTCACCCGTAGCGAACTCATAAGCTGTACCCAGTATTGCTTTTGGCGGATAACGGCGTTCATCCCAGACCAGCTCATAGGCCCGGGCGGGGGCGAAGCCATGCTCGGAGAAGAACCGCTCCGGTCCCAGTCGGTCGTACTCCTGTATCGCCTGCAACACGTGAGCCTGGGTCACACGGTCCCATGTGATTGAATGTGTCATCGGATCCTCTCAAGATCGTCCTGCACTTTCAGTGCCATATCCACGGATTAGGGCGTCACCCGTGCCCCGGGTCGTGGCGCCGGAGCACGGGGTGCCGCCCGCCCACGTGGACAAGCCGGTGTACACGCTTGCCTCTCCCGGCGGGGATCGGACCCGTGATAAACACTGGCGAGCGAGCGTTGTCCGGCCCGCGCGATTCTCGGCGCTGAAGTGCGGATCGTCGAGGCGTTGACAGTCCGCCGGGAAGACGTGGACGCGCCGGCGTAGCCGAAATCGATCACACACTCGTCCGGATCACGGGCGTCGGCTTGACCTTCGCAAGGCTCATGGCTCCGCCACGTTCGCCTGGGTTACGAGCCACACGTTTCGTAAGACGGCGGCGACAGCGTTGGCCCGCGCCGGCCTGTCTGTGCGTCTGATCGCCGACCAGTCGGGCCACGCCGACGTCTCGATGACGCAGGACCGCTACCCGGGCAGGAGAGCGGTCGACCGAGCGGCCGCAGATGCCCTGGATCAAGCACACCGGACAGCTCGCCGAGGTGGCCCTGCCGGAGTCTCCACCGGGTAAACGTCGGGGGATCTTGATCCGGTCCCCGACTGCAAGCTTCCGACCTGGGGAAGAGCTCCTCCGACTGGACTCGAACCAGTAACCGTGCAGTCCTCAAGCGCTGCGACGAACGGCACCGGATCGTCGACAGCAGACGCTCCGAGGCGAACGCCCTGCCCAGGTCGACCTGTACCGGTTCCCCGCCCTGACGGCGAGCCTTCTCGATGTTTCCCCGCCGGCAGCAGCCGCAACGTGGGGCGGCACGGCAGAATCAAAATCCCGAGCACCGTCGCAAAGAACAGCGGCCATGGGATCAGAGGCAGAAACCCGCTCAGCGCTGCGCTCTCGCGCTGTCGCCTTCCCACGACCGCCAGACCCGCCGGGGGGCGCGGCGCCCGGCGGCGATTCGCTACGAGTCAACGAGGAGGAGCTCGCTCCGTGACGGCAGAGTCCCTTGACGACCCCGCGGACAACACGGGGTGTGAGGACCTCGGTGATCCTGACCGACTCGACGCCCTCGACGGATGCGGCCGCAGCGCCGCGACCAACCCGCAGATGGATGGGATCGCCGAGCGCGTCCGGCGTCGGTTGAATGTGCCGACCGCGCTGGTATCACTGTTGCAAGGTGAGCAGCAGGTCTTCCCCGGCCTGGCCGGGCGCGCCACCCCGCTGTCGCACTCGCTCTGCCAGCACGTCGTTGCCACCGCCGAGCCCCTGGTCATCACGGACGCGCGCAACCACCCACCGGCGCCGGGCGACCTCGCCATGTCGGATCCCGATGTCGTCGCCTACGCGGGAGTGCCCGTCATCGACGGCGTCGGCCAGGTCCTCGGATCGCTGTGCGCGATCGACACCCGACCGCGTAACTGGGCGCCCGCGGAGCTGGAAACGCTCGAGGACCTCGCCCGGGTCTGCAGTGCGGAACTGCGCCTGCGTCTTGCCCTCGTCGACGCCCAACGAGAACGGCGGCGCCGTGACGAGCTCGACGAGGCGCTACGCCGTTCCTACGACCGCAGCCAGGCCCTGCTGACCGCCTCGCAGGCGTTCACCGAAACCACCACCCTGGCTCAGGCCCAGGCCCGCCTCGACGACGTGCTGTCCGGCGACCTGGCGCCCACCTACATCGAGATCACACTCCTCGGGCGCGACGGACGCCTGCACCGCTTAGTGGGCCCAGCACACTCCCCCGGCCCGGAGAACTCGACCGGACTTCTCGAGTACGGCGTGAACGCCCCAATGCCCACCGCGACCGCGGTCCGCGAGTCCCGCACCATGCACTACGCCGACCGCGCGCAGTTCGACGCCGACCATCCTGTGCAGAGCCAAAACCTGCTGCGTGCCTTGGACCTGCACACCGTGGTCGCGGTCCCGCTGCCCGGCGGCCAGGGACCGCGTGGCGCGATCGTCCTCGGCTGGGACCGCCACCGGGCACTCGACGCGATGGACCTGCTGGCGGCCACGACAATCGCCGGCTACGCCGCGCACGCCATCACACGCGCTGAGCTGCAACAACACCGCATCGACGTGGTCTACCGGCTCCAGCAGGCCATGCTCACAGAGCTGCCCCCCGTTCACGGGCTGCGAATGGCCGCGCACTATCGACCCGCCGACTTCCGTGATCAGGTGGGCGGCGACTGGTACGACGCCGTCGCCCTTCCCGACCCCGCCCACCCCGCACACCCGCTATTGGCCGTCACCGTCGGGGACATCATCGGCCACGACGTCGACGCTGCAACGATCATGGGTCAGACCCGGTCCATGATCCGCCAAGCGGGCTGGGACCATCCGAGCGCTTCACCGACACAGACCCTCGAGGCGTTCGAGACCGCCAACGCCGGCCTCCAGCTCGGCGCCGCGGGCAGCCTCGTTCTCGCGCATCTCCGGCCACCCGGCCCCGGCACCGGCACGTGGCTGATGACCTGGACCAACGCGGGACATCCTCCGCCCCTGGTGGTGCGTGCCAACGGCACGACCGTCCTGCTCGACGCCCACGACGCCTTGTTCGGGCTCGCAGCCCTGCGCCAGTCGCCACGCCATGACCACTACACCGACCTCGAACCCGGCTCGACCCTGTTCCTCTACACCGACGGCCTCATCGAGCGCCGCGGCCAGGATCTCGACACCGGGCTCGAGAACCTCCGAGGCCTTCTCACCGACCATCACGAGGGGTCCGTGCAGAGCCTGGTGGAGACCACCGTCGACGCCCTTGCTCCTGACGCCACCGACGACGTGATCGCATTCGCGATCCACATCCCAACCGTCACCTGACCCGGTGACCGCTGCGGCGGAGGGAGCATCGATGGCTGGTCGCCATGGTCTGCGGCAGCGATGCAGAGCCGACGAGGTGCTGATCCGGCGGCACCGGGACGGATCGATCGAATCGCGCTGCGCATGCTGGAAGATCCGCACGACGCCAAGCACGTCGCGCAGGGCGTGATCATCCAACTCTGGACAGCGCTGGCCTGGTTCGCCCGCACCACGGGTGACCTCGAGGAGGTGGCAGCCTCCCGGTAGGACGGCCCCTTGTGCGCGCGGACGCAGAGATCATGAGGAGATCGGAAACGAGGAATACTTGATCTTCGCAGGTGGTATGCCGTCCGAGCAGCGACGCTGTGCCCGCATCCGTACCTCACTACATGGAGGGATGGGCATGACCACCGAACCGACCGGAGATTCGAGGGAGACCATGGGATCCGCCGACCGCGCCGGATCAGGCAATCCTGCGCGGTCCGCCATGCGGCGAGCCGGAAGTACCGTTCGGGGCGCGGCGACCAAGGCACGCACAGGAGGTCACGGCGCCGCGGACACGCTCGACCGGGTCGCGACCAGCAGCGCCGCGTCCGGCAGGAGTGCCGCGGGGGGCCTGGCGACGACCGCCGGCACCGCAACCGACTCCGTGAAGGGCGCGGTCACGACGCTCACATCAGTGGCGAAGCCGCTTTTGAGTGGGGTCGGGGCGTCGTTCGCTCTCGCTCTCGTCGTCCGCAAGGTCATGCTGTTCCTACGGTTCCTGCGTCAGCTGGCGCTGCAGGTGCTGGAGGCGCTCAGGCAGCTGGCACTCGGCCTGCGTGAAGCAGCGGCCAGGCGCCGCGGTGGCGGGCAGGAGGCCGTCGAGGACGAGGCCTCCGATGATGAAGCCGTGGACGATGAGGAGGCCGTCGACGAGGAGGCCCCCGAGGGCCGGTCTGATCGTCGCAAACGGCGAGGCGGCCGACCCCGCACCCTCCGAGTCGGGGGGTCGGCGGCCGCAGCGACCGGTTAACGGCGCTGGGACATGAACGCACCGCAACCTGATACGCCGGCCCCGGCTGTCCGGCGCGCGCCCGTGTCCCGCCGTCGGCCTCGTCGCCTGCCCGAGGCAGACCGTCGCGGTCACGAAGGGAAGGTGCCAACGCCGAGCCGGGCGCCGATGGAGCTCTTGTCGGACCTGTCTGCGCCCCGCCTGCAGGGCAGGGCGACGTTATCGTCGACAGCTGTCCGCCAACCGGTCCGATTCTGAGCGCGCCGACCGCGGCAACCGCACTGGGCCGGTCGGGACGACGACCCCCGCTATAGTCCCGGGTCCTCCGACGTCGAACCATGGAGGCGGTAGCCGACGACCTCGCTGGCGAGGACGACTGCGTTCTCGCCGAGCGCGAGGTGTGTGAACTCCATGGCATCGGGAGATGCCCACACCTCGTGCAGGGAGGTCGCGAAGACGCGGTCCTCACCGTCCTCCAACGCCAGGTCAATGGTGTGCCCACTGCGGACGAAGACTTCGACACGGCATGTCATCGGACGAGCGTAGGAACCGGGCCACGTCGAGAACAGCTTGTCGTCTTGCCCAGGACGACCGCGTCGACTACATCCACCTTCGAGGCGCCTGTTTCATCGCTGGCGGTGTCAGTTCACAGCCGGTTGCGGGGATGCATTGGCGCGAGTGGCTGTCGGAGATCTCGGGATGGTCCTTCGGCCATTTCGGCGCTGAGCCACCAGCACCGGAGCGATCCGTGGAACGGGATCCGCAACACCGACATGAGGCCTCCCATAGAGCGCAACATGCCGTCGCGCTGACATCGCCCGCGTGAACACATCACCGCGACCCGATGTGGGTCGATCCGTACGACACTGACACACCCTCAACCCCGCCGGGCCCACCTCACCCCGAGGTGGGCCCCGCGTCGTTCCCGGGCACCATCGCAACTCGATCCCGGCCTCATCCTCCAGAAGCGCGACCGGCGACTCCCCGTCGACCGGCCCGTACCGGGTCGCAGTGGCCGTCCAGGGAGGAGATCTGCTCACGACGTCGATTGCCGGCGACGATTGCTCGGGTGCCAGCAGAGGATCTCGGGAACTTGATCCCGCTCCTGTTCAGTTTTCGGGTGAAACCGGTGGCCGAGTGCCTCCGGCAAGCGGCGGAACAGACATCCCGGGGTTTGCGGACTGGGCGTCTTCGGTGGGTGTGGTGGTGCTGAACCCGGCCGGCCCACCCGTGCCGGCTGGAGTGATCCCGACGACAGGATCGGCAGTCGCAGCCGCAGTCGCATCCGAGTCGGGCCGGGACCGGCGCCAGCTTCGGCCGCGAAGAACAAGACCACGTCGGGTCGCGTCGACATTTCCGTCCCCGTCCCGAGCGGTGCTCCTGGGGCGCATCTTCCAAGCGAGGCTCCGTGTGGCCAAGGCGCCGTCACCGACCAGGTCCCACCCGTGTTCGCGCAGCCGTCTCGCCTCGGGGCTGCGGACGAGTTCAGCCGCCTGCCGTCGCAACGTCGTCAGCTGTCGACGTCCCTCGGGTCGACCCACGTAGTAGCCGATCGTGGCCGCGATCCCGTAGCCGATCATTCCCACGGCGTTCCTCCTGGCTCTCGTGTCGACCTGACTCGATCGAATCGACGTCTATGTCCGACCTGGTGGTGCCCATCTGTGACGGCCGCGCTGTGGCGGCCGCTTGTTGGCTGAGGGCGGGTCGGGGTAGTGCTTGGGACTTCCCCGGTCTGTCGGGATCCACACGGAATGTTGAGGATCATGGTGACGCGCCTCCGGAGCGGGACCGTCAGTTCTCGTACGAGCAATCGAGACCGGGGCGACGCCCTCGGTCTCGATCCGCTCTTTGCGTACGGTCTGGCCGACCTGCTCCTTGAACGCGGCTCTACTGAGAACCGAAAACGTGGCCGTGGAGAACGGACTCGCAAGTCACGCGCTCAGACAGGCCTGAGGTCAGGGGCGGTGCACGCCCGCGCCTGTGGGCATCGGCGAGGACTTCACGGGAGGAGCGCTCTGCCCGTTGTCCTGGGCCTGCTGCGCCTTCTGCTTGGACGTGGCGGCGTCCTGGGCGGCGCGGTCCCTGCCGGTCGCCATATCGGCCTTGACTGTCTTGGCCCGGTCCTGGGCCTTTTCGTAGCCGGAGTTGACCAGCTCTGCGGCCGCCTCGCGGCCACCCAACCCGAACGCCAACGCCGCAGCCAGCGCCGTCGACCCGATCAGAGCGATATAGGTGATCGTGACGATCACCGGCGCGATCCCGAGCTGGGTCAGGATCATGAAAATGGCAATAGCCATGACCATGGCGGGAACGGCGGTGCGGACGATCTTGCCGGTCGGGGTGTCGCCCATGGTGCGGTGCACCGCGCCACCTATCGCACCGGCGACCGCCGCGGCCACGATGAAGATCAGCAGGGCGGCGAGCACGTTGGGCAGATACGCCAGCACCTGGTTCATGAACTCGGTCAATGCCGGAATGCCCAGGGTGCCTACCGCTGAGGAGATCACGAACAACATGATCACCCAGAACACAACACGGCCGACCAGCTTCGACGGGCTGCCTTGCGGAGCGAGCTTCTCCACATACCCGGCACCCCCACCGGACGTCAACTTCTGGTCAACCTTGGCCTTCTGCAGGCCCTTGCTGATGACCTTGTCGAGCAGTTTGGCGATGATGAAGCCGACCACCAGCACGATCAGCGCGCCGATCAGCTGGGGCAGGTAGTTGACGAACGTGGTGAACGCGGACTGCAAACTCTGCAGGATGTTGAACCCCGGATCGGGTCCTGCCTGCGCGAGAAGGATTTGCAACATTCTCATTTCCCTTCCTAAAAGCCATGGAGCTCCGACGGTCACAGTGACGCCGGCACTGATGCTCGTGCAATTTGACAGCGAGGGCGATTCGGACATCCCGCCGGTCGAACACCGAGTAGTAGCCGCCCTACCGCCGGGTTGCATTATGCGCCGAAACGGCTCATGAGCGCGTGTTCGTGGGAATGCAGAGAAGGCCGTTGGATGTTCAGAGTTCCGAGGTGCATGGCGCCGCAGTACTTCTCACTGCGCCCAACCTACCTGTCCTATCGCTGCTACGAGCTGCTTGAATGCCAAAATGCCCCGTCCTCCAGGTATCGCAGTTAGGCCGATACACCAGGAGTGCGGGGCATATTGCCGAGCAGCGGGAAGTTCCATCTGGAACGGTAGGCGCTTCTTTCGCTGAGCGCATCTCGACCGACACCTGCAGACGGAGGACCACCCGCCTGGCGCAGCGTCATCGCCGTGGTTACCCCAGGTTTGTTCTCTTAAACACGGCAGGCGTGTACGTAAACGCCTCCGTAGGAGGCGAAACAACGCGAATGGGTTCGAGCGGCTCTCCGCAGAGCAAGTCTCGCCACGTAGAGGGCGTGCCGGCGGAACGCCCTACTGCTGGGGGACAGCTCGGGGAGAGTCAAACGTGCATTCGGCACTGCGATATGTGACGTTGCCGGTCGACTCGTTCGGGTTGGCGCGCCCTGCCGCGGATACCTCCCAGGAGCCGGAGGCGAAATCCATGCCCTCCGCATGCTCGGCGAGATGGCCGGGCATCGATGAGAAATTGAGGGGCTCAGTGGTAGAGGAATCAACGTCAGGCAACGGCACTGTTGATGTGGAAGAGTCCGTGTCCGAAGGTGGGCGGTCTCGGACGGCGTCGCGGCGCACCCAGACCGCTGCCGACCCGGTAGTCACGGCTAGGGCGACGGTCGCCGGTGGTGAGAAGGGTGAGCCCGGCGAGCGCGGTGAGCGAGGCCTTCGCGGCGCGTCGGGACCGGCTGGCGAGCAGGGGGCTAGCGGCGACCAGGGTCCGACAGGTGAGCAGGGTTCCCGCGGCGAGCAGGGTTCGGCGGGTGAACAGGGCCCGCGTGGCGAGCACGGCGAGCAGGGTTCCACGGGTGAGCAGGGAGCCCGCGGAGAGCAAGGCCCGCGCGGTGACCAGGGAGCGTCCGGGGAGAAGGGCGAGCGCGGTGATCGAGGCCCCGGCGGAGAGCCGGGTCCCCGCGGTGAACAGGGCTCTGCAGGACCTCCCGGACCGCAGGGTCGGCCGGGACCGCAGGGACTTCCCGGACCGCAGGGCCAGCAGGGGTGGGCTCCCGCCCCGCCTCACCTGCAGAAGACCGGGACCAGCTGGGTCGCCCCGATGGATTCGTCCCAGGCAGTTGTATCCGGGATCACCATGATGTTCGCGCCTGTCAAGATCTTCGCCTCGATGATCGAGCTCACGGTGAAGCTGCAGCAGGAGACCCGGACAGCAATGATCAAAACCGCGACCACCGGCGTCCGCGAACTCACGCGTAACTGATCCCTACCGAATCCACGGCGGGCGTCCTCCCACGAGGACGTCCGCCGGCGCCGCCACAGACGCTGTTCGACCATCTCGGCATCACCGCGGCTGCTCACCCATCAGGACACACAACCCCCGCGCGAGGCACTCGCTGACTTCGCCAGCGTTCTCGCGTGCCCTCACCCTGAGCTGTCCGAGACCTGCTCCGGGAGCTCCTCGACGCCGCGGACGTCGAGGAGCACAGCGGCGTAGAGCTCGAGTTCGGCCCCGTTGTCCTCAGCGTGGGCGATGCGCGTCTATCAGGAATGCCAGCCCACGGTCGAGACCGCCCGGACTACGGCTCATGAACAGTTCGCGGACGCAATCGCGTTTCGGGAGATCGGTAATCCGCTTCGATACCAGCGTGGCCTGTGACATCGTCGAGCCTCCCGAGTGCCACGACAATCATCCGTTTCGTAAGTGAATCACCAGACTCGACGAATGCGAGGTAAGCAGTGCCGATGATCTTCCATCTCGCACACGACGCAGCACCAGACCTACTGGGATCGTGATGATGAACCGGACGGCCAGGCTGCCGAGGCCGCCCGCCTGACTTACTCAGCGACCTCCACTCCGAGAACCGGGCGGCACGGTCGCGCTCCTGGCTCTCCAGGGTCGCCAGGCCGCGGATAACAGGGAGCGTTACGCCGCCGTGCGCGGATCTCGGGGCTCGTGGGGAGGCAGCGCCGTGGTCGCAAAGGGCTCCACGGTCGTCTCAGCAGCGGTGGACGAGCCCCGCCACCGGCGAGTTGTCAACGCATACCTACCCGACATGGGCGCGGGGCCGGGCGCTGCAGTCGCCCGGCCACCGGCCGATGACGCGCGCGTCGCACCGCACTGGATCACGCCCTCGGCGCGGCCGGTGGTGTCACCCCTCGGGCGTAGGCCTTCCGTTCCCAGTCCAGAAGATCACCTGATCGGTCGTCCGAATGTCCACTACGGACGCAACCGCAGCACGCCGCGACCAGACCTCCTCCCGCCCGGCACGCATAGCTACCTGGCCTCCTCGCCTGGCCTCGTGGGCGTTCTTAGCGGGCGTGGCTTCCCGCCATCAGTGCCAGCCTGGCAGCGGGCGGGAGCGGCGCCGGCGTCGGTGTGGCCTGAAAGGCCTGGATCACGAGAGCGGCGAAGCGACGGGACGCCGCGACGCGGGCGGCAGGCGACACGGAACGAATGCCGTCATTCGCCATGAGCACCAGGACCATGTCGTCAAGGACGAAGTCGGGCCGCAGCCGACCCGCCTCCTTGGCTCGTCGCGCCAGTTCGGCGATCGCCTTCAGCGCGTGGTCGCGGTTTGCGGCGAAGTCCGCAGCGTGCGGGTAGGCCGCCATGAACGCCGCAGTAAGCCCGCGGTCACGCGCGTGCAGCTCGCAGATCCGTTCGATCACCAGGCGGAAGCCGTCCCAGGGATCCTGCTCCCGAAGCCCTTCGTCAACGATCGCCCGACACGCCTGCACCTGGTCGGCGAAGGCCTCGGTGACCAGCGCCTCCTTGGCTGGGAAGTGCCGGTACAGGGTGGCGGGCCCGACCCCCGCGCGCCGCGCGACCTCCCGCATCGGGACGTCCAGCCCTTCGGCGGCAAACAATGCGCGGGCCGCTTCGAGGATCCGGTCCCGGTTGTCACGGGCATCGGAGCGCAGGGAACGAGACAGACCTCGGGCCACTTCTCTCACTTCGGGTAAACGGACGGGCTCGTCCGTTAGCTTCCGACGACGTGAAGGCGATCGTGATCAAGTCGTTCGGAGGCTCGGAGGGCCTTGAGGTGGTCGACGTCCCGGAGCCGGTCCCGGCTCGCGGCCAGGTACTGGTCGCACCCGAAGCGATCGGCGTCGGTGGCGTCGACGCCGTCATCCGCCGGGGCACCCTCGGCTCCTACGGCTTCACCGAGGGCCACGTCCCCGGCAGCGAGGTCGCCGGCGTCGTGACCGCGGTCGGAGAGGACGTCGACCCGTCATGGACCGGTCGCCGCGTGTGGGCCTTCACCGGAACCGGCGGAGGCTACGTCGAACGCGCGGTCGCCGCCGTCGAGGATATTCACCCCCTGCCGGCGGACCTCTCCCCGGCCGACGCAGTCGCCATCGGCAGCTCCGGCGTGGTAGCGCACTTTGGCCTCGCCCACGCCCACCTCGCCGCCGGCGAGTCGGTGCTCGTGCGGGGCGCCTCCGGCAGCATCGGCACCACGACGGTCCAACTTGCTGCTCAGAAGGGCGCCGGCGCCGTGGCGGTCACCACGTCCTCGCCCGAGCGCGGCGAGCGCCTCCGCGAACTCGGTGCGACGCACGTGCTCGACCGCACGGCACGAGGAGGCCCCGGGTTCGATGTGGTCATCGACATCGTCGCGGGCCCCCACCTGCCTGACCTCCTCGACTCGCTCAACCCGAACGGGCGCATTGTCGTGGTCGGCGCAGTGGGCGGCCTGCCGCCCAGCGACCTCGGCTCCAGGTTGATGGCCCACTTCCAGAAGTCCCTGTCCATCGCCACCTTCAGCACCGCCACCGTGCCCGCCGCCGATCGACGCGCCGTACGCGCCGCGCAGTTCGCGGCCGCGGCACGCGGTGAACTCCACGCAGTGATCCACGACGTGCTACCTCTGGACCAGGCCGCAATCGCGCACCACCGGATGGACGCGAGCGAGGTGTTCGGCCGGATCGTGCTGACTCCCAGTCGGTAACTGCACGAAGCATCCGATCGCTCTACCTGCAATGCTCGGAACTGGAGTGAGAATCGGCGAGGCGCTGGCGGTGAGTCGCGACGAAGTCGATCTCGCCGGCCGGCCTGGTCAAGATCGAGCACACGCTCATTCGCATCAAGGGGGTGGGATTGATTCGCAAAGGCACCAAGAGCAGTGCTGGCGAGCGGACGCTCCGCCTGCCCGCCTTCGCCGTTGCCATGCTGCGTCGACGGAAGCTTGCATCCGGCGGCCAGGGTCCCGTTTTCCCCGACTCGGCCAGCGGGTGGCGCGATCCGTCGAACACCAGCAGAGACCTTCGCAACGCTCGTGGCTCCGAGGAGTTCGCGTGGGTCACGAGCCACGTCTTTCGCAAGACTGCCGCCACCGAGATGGACCGCGCCGGCCTATCGGCTCGACAGATCGCCGACCAGCTCGGGCACGCGAAGGTGTCGATGACGCAGGACCGCTACCTCGGCCGCCGGGCTGTCAGCAGCGAGGCTGCGGACACCCTTGACCGGGCTCACCGTCAGACCATGCGGGACGCGCCGGGGGCAATTTCCGGTCCGTAAGCGGTACTTCGATCTTGGGCAACGTTCTAAGTCAAGCTCGTGACCTGCGGGTTTTGCTCCTCCGACTGGACTCGAACCAGTAACCCTGCGATTAACAGTCGCATGCTCTGCCAATTGAGCTACGGAGGACCGTCTGGCGCGGGGGCGTCCCCCGCGGGCAGGAGAACTTTAGCGCACCGTCCCATCCCTCTTCGCGCACCCCCCGCCACAGCCGGCCGCCCGCGGCCCCGTGGCGTCAGTTGACGCCGGAACTGCTGGTGCTGGTGGTGTCGGCGTGCTTGCCGCCGTTCATCGTCTCCTCGACCCGGGCCCGCACGACGCCGGCGGCGCCCTGCACGGCCGGGTGGTCGGCCACCCGCTGGTAGGTGCGGCGCAGCTGCTCGTAGCGCTCGTGGCCGGCCTTAGCACCCAGCACGTAGCCGATGGCTGCACCCAGCAAGAACTTCAGCATGACGCCTCCCGGCTCGTGGAATCCCTTGCCCGAACATCCTGCCCCAGTGCGCGCGACGGCGTCGGGCACCCGTCGTCGATGCGTGGCTGTGACCGGTCACCAGCGATGTCCGGACTTGTTCGGTCCCGCGACCATCCGATCAGAAGCGATCATTTCGAGACCTTCAAACCCTTGACGCGTGGTCGCGGTCACACGATTCTTCCTGCGGTTCTGTTCGAACTTGTTGTGTTGTGTTCGGACGGCGCCCTACTGTGCCCTGCGTCAAAGGAGACGACATGCCACGCCCGCAGTCCCAGGCCGAGTACCTCGCAAGGCTCGTCCCGCCGTCCGTCGCAGCGCGCGGCATCGGCCGCCGCGCACTGCTGCGCGGGGCGCTCGGAGTCGGTGCCGGTGTCGGCCTGACCGGTCTGCTGGCGGCATGCGGCGGCGGAGGCGATCAAGGTGGCGCGGCGGCGGGGCCGGGCACCGTCTCCTTCGGCTCCAACGAGAGCGGCACGACCTTCGCGAAGCAGCGCGACGCCATGGCTGCCGACTACCTCAAGGCCAGCGGGACGACGATCGCGATCAACGCGGTCGACCACAACACGTTCCAGGAGAACATCAACACCTACCTGCAGGGCAACCCGGACGACGTCTTCTCCTGGTTCGCCGGCTACCGCATGCGGTTCTTCGCCGAGCAGGGCCTCATCGGGGACGTCAGCGCGGCCTGGCCGCTGCAGGGCATCCCGGACAAGTTCAAGGTGCAGTCCACCGCCGACGACGGCAAGCAGTACTTCGTGCCGCAGTCCTACTACCCGTGGGCCGTCTTCTACCGGAAGTCGATGTTCCAGGCGGCCGGATACCAGGTGCCGACGACGTTGGACGAGTTCAGGGCGCTCTGTCAGCGGATGCAGGCCGACGGGCTGGTGCCGCTCGCGTTCGGCGACAAGGACGGCTGGCCCGCGATGGGCACGTTCGACATGCTCAACATGCGGATCAACGGCTACCAGTACCACGTCGACCTGATGGCGGGTAAGGGTTCCTGGGACTCTCCGCAGGTCAGGACGGTCTTCGACACCTGGCGCGGGCTGCTCCCCTTCCACCAGCCCGACGCGCTGGGCCGCACCTGGCAGGAGGCCGCGCAGACCCTGCAGAAGAAGCAGGCCGGCATGTACATCCTCGGCACGTTCCTCAACGAGCAGTTCCCCGACGACGAGGACGACCTGGACTTCTTCACGTTCCCCGAGGTCGACTCGCGGATCGGGGCCACGGCTATCGACGCCCCGATCGACGGCTTCTGCATGTCGGCGAGCCCGGACAACGAAGAGGGCTCGATCGCGTTCCTCAAGTACCTCGCCTCCCCGCAGGCCGCGGCCGCTGCGGCGACGACCGGGTTGCCGCTCATCGCGGCCAACACCGAGGCCGACACGAGCCCGTACTCGCAGTTGCAGCTGAAGTCGGCCGAGCTCGTCGGCCAGGCGACGGAGATCGCGCAGTTCCTCGACCGCGACACCCGTCCCGACTTCGCCTCGACCGTGATCATCCCCGCGTTCCAGCAGTTCATCGGCAACCCGAATGACATCGACGGCCTGGTGAAGAGCATCGAGGCCCAGAAGCAGTCGATCTTCACGAGCTGACGGGACGCTCGATATGACGTCGGATACGTCGACTGCGCGTCGGGCCCTGCCGCGCACCCGACGGCAGCGCAAGCTGGCGCCGCGCGACCGGGTCGTGGTCACGCTGATGGTCGTGATTCCCGCCGTGTTCGTGATCGGGCTGGTCTGGTTGCCCGCGCTCGGATCGGTGCTGCTGTCGTTCACGTCGTGGAACGGGATCGGCAGTCTCGACAGGATCAAGTTCGTCGGCGTCGACAACTACGTCGACATCGCGACGATCTACCCGCCGTTCTGGCCCGCAGTGCAGCACAACGTCGTGTGGCTGGTCTTCCTCATCCTCGGCCCGACGCTGCTAGGCGTGCTCCTGGCGGTGCTGCTGGACAAGGAGATACGCGGAACGCGGATCTACCAGACCGCGCTGTACATGCCGGTCGTGCTGTCGCTGGCGCTCGTCGGCTTCATCTGGCAGTTGCTGTACAGCCGCGACCAGGGGCTGCTCAACGCGGTGCTCGGCACGCAGATCGACTGGTACGGCGACCCCGACGTCAATCTGTGGGCGGTGCTGTTCGCGACCGGCTGGCGTCACACCGGCTACATCATGCTGTTGTACCTGGCCGGTCTGAAGGGCGTGGACCCCTCGCTGCGGGAGGCGGCGGCGATCGACGGCTCGGGTGAGGTGTCCACGTTCTTCCGGATCATCCTGCCGGTGATGCGGCCGATCAACCTGATCGTCATCGTCGTGGTGGTGATCGAGTCGCTGCGCGCGTTCGACCTGGTCTGGATCGTGAACCAGGGCCGCAACGGCCTGGAGATCATCGCCGCGCTGGTGACGTCGAACGTGGTTGGTGAGGCGAGTCGGATCGGGTTCGGATCCGCGATGGCGACGATCATGCTGCTGATCTCGTCGATCTTCATCACGATCTACCTGCGCGTGGTCATGCGGGAGGACGAGTCATGAGCGAGCTTGCGCGCGAATCATCGACACAGCGCCTGGGCGAAGCGCCGGCCGAGCGTAGCGAGGGCGTGCGATGAGCATGACGACGGTTGCACCGACCGCACCTCCGGCGCCCGGCCCCTCTCGGCGGGCCGGCCCGGCGAGACGGCGCGGACCGCGGATGCTGCTGCACGCGTTTCTCATCGTCGTGTCCGTGGCGTGGCTGTTCCCGCTCGCCTGGGCGGTGATCAACTCCTTCCGCGACTACGCCTACACCGCGGAGCACGGCTACGTCTCCTTCGGCGGGTTCACGATCGAGAACTACGTGAACGCGTGGGAGCGCGGGAACTTCGGGCAGGGCTTCCTCAACTCGGTGATCATCACCGTTCCCGCCGTCGTGCTGGTACTGCTGCTGGCCTCCAGCACGGCGTTCGTCCTCGCGCGGTTCAACTACGCCTTCAACCTGACGCTGCTCGGCGTGTTCCTCGCCGCGAACCTGCTGCCACCACAGGCGCTGCTGATCCCGATCTTCCGGCTGTACCGGCAGATCCCGCTGCCGGAGTGGTTGAGCGACAGCGGCTCGCTGCTCGGCAGCTACTGGGGCCTGATCATGATCAACGTCGCGTTCCAGCTGGGCTTCTGCACGTTCGTGCTGAGCAACTACATGAAGACGGTGCCCAGGGAGATCTACGAGTCGGCCGAGATCGACGGGGCCAGCGTCTGGCGCCAGTACTGGCAGCTCACCCTGCCGCTGTGCCGGCCGGCTCTCGCCGCCCTCGCGGTGCTGCAGACGACATGGATCTACAACGAGTTCTTCTGGGCCACCGTGCTCATCCAGGACTTCAAGAAGCTCCCGATCACCAGCTCGTTGAACAACCTGCGTGGCCAGTTCTTCGTCGACTACAACCTGCTGTCGGCCGGGTCGGTGCTGGTGGCGCTGCCGGTGCTGGTTGTGTTCTTCGCTCTTCAGAAGCAGTTCGTCTCCGGGCTGACGCTCGGCTCCACGAAAGGTTGACGTGACTTCCTCCGTGCCGTTCGACGGCATCAGCATGGGCTGCGACTACAACCCGGAACAGTGGCCCCCGTCGGTCTGGCGCGAGGACGTGACGCTGATGCGCGAGGCAGGCGTCGGGTTCGTGACTCTCGGGGTGTTCTCCTGGGCGCTGCTGCAGCCCGAGCCCGACCGGTACGACTTCGGCTGGTTCGACGAGGTGCTCGAACTGCTGCACGAGGGCGGGATCGCGGTGGACATGGCGACCGCCACCGCGGCCCCGCCTCCATGGCTCACCACGGCCCACCCGGAGATGCTGCCCGTCGATGCCGAGGGCAGGACGCTCTGGCCGGGCAGCAGGCAGTCGTGGTGCCCGAGCTCACCGGTCTTCCGCGAGCACGCCGTGGCGCTCGTCGAGCAGATGGCGCGCCGCTACGGCAGCCATCCCGCCGTCCGGCTCTGGCACGTCAGCAACGAGCTCGGATGCCACATCGGCAAGTGCTGGTGCGACGTCAGCGCCGCGGCGTTCCGGCGCTGGCTCGCCAACCGGTACGGGTCGATCGACGTGCTGAACGACGCCTGGGGCACCGCGTTCTGGTCGCAGCACTACCGGAGCTTCGAAGAGGTGCTGCCTCCCCGGATCACGCCGGCCGTGCCCAACCCCACCCACGAGCTGGACTTCGCGCGCTTCTCCTCCGACGAGTTGCTCGACTACTACCGCGTCGAGCGGGACGTGCTGCGGAGGCTGTCGCCCGACGTCCCGGTGACGACGAACCTGATGGTCAGCTCGCACCAGTCCGAGCAGGACTACTTCAGCTGGGCCCCGGAGTTGGACCTCATCGCGCAGGACCACTACCTCGACGCCCGGCTACCGCACCCGCACGCCGAGCAGTCCTTCACCGACGACCTCACACGCGGGGTCGCCGGCGGGGGGTCGTGGCTGCTGATGGAGTCGGCGACGTCGGCGGTGAACTGGCAACCGTTCAACGTCGCGAAGCGGCCCGGTGAGCTGCTGCTGGACTCGCTGCGCCACGTCGCCCGCGGTGCCGACGGGATCGGGTTCTTCCAGTGGCGGGCCTCCCGGGCGGGCGGGGAGAAGTTCCACTCCGCGCTCGTCCCGCATGCCGGCCGCGATTCCGAGCGGTTCCGGGAGGTCGTGGGGCTGGGCGAGGCGCTGAGGCGGATCGGTGAGGTCGCCGGCAGCCCGGTCGAGGCCGACGTCGCGCTGTTGTTCGACTGGAACTCGTGGTGGGCGTGCGACCTCAGCTCCCACCCCTCCGCCGAGCTGCGTTACGTCGACGCCGTGCACCGGTGGCACCGCGCCGTCACGGAGCTGGGCGTGACCGCCGACGTCGTGCACCCGGAGTCTGATCTCTCGCGCTACCGGCTCGTCATCGTGCCCACCCTGTACCTGTCCTCCGACGCCACAGCCGCCTCGCTGGACGCGTACGTGCGCGGCGGCGGGCAACTGCTCGTCACGTACTTCTCGGGGATCGTCGACGAGAGCGACCACATCCGGCTGGGCGGCTACCCCGGGGCGTTCCGCGAGCTGCTGGGGGTG
Organism: Pseudonocardia yunnanensis; assembly: GCF_039534065.1. Lineage (NCBI taxonomy): Bacteria > Bacillati > Actinomycetota > Actinomycetes > Pseudonocardiales > Pseudonocardiaceae > Pseudonocardia > Pseudonocardia yunnanensis. Next base: position 46,900 of record NZ_BAAAUS010000065.1, read on the forward strand.
CGAGCCGAGGAGTTCGCGCCGCTGTTGCCAGGCACCACCGTCACGCTGGACGACGGGAGCACGGCCGACCGCTGGACGGAGGTCCTCACCGCGCCCGACGCCGAGGTCGTCGCCCGCTACACCGACGGGCCGCTCCCGGGCACGCCAGCGCTCACCCGCCGGGCCGTCGGCGACGGGGTCGCCTGGTACCTCGCGACCCGGTTGGACGACGCGGCCACCGCCGCCCTCGCCGACCGGCTCACGCGGGACGCGGGGGTGACGCGCCTCGCCGGTGCGGAGCCAGGTGTCGAGCTGGTCCGCCGCGGGCGCTACCTCTTCGTCCTCAACCGCGGACACGAACCTGTGAAGGTGCCCGCCCACGGCTATGACCTGCTCACCGGCGTCAACGTCGAAGGTACGGTCGACGTGCAGGCGGGGGGCGCCGCCGTCGTACGGGAGGAGGGGTCCTGATGCTGGCTCGCCAGCGCCAGGAGCTGATCTTGGACGCCGTACGGACCACCGGTGGCGCGCGCGTCTCCGAGCTCGTCGAGCGACTCGGGGTCTCCGACATGACCGTGCGCCGCGACATCGAGGTCCTCGCGACCCGCGGTCTGGTCACGCGCGTTCACGGCGGGGCGACCGCGGCCGGCAGCAGCGTCGACGAGCCGGGGTTCGCTGCCAAGTCTGGCCTGCACACTGCAGCCAAGCAGGCCATCGCCGCGGCGGCGGCCGCGCTGATCGAGCCGGGAGCGTCGGTGGCGCTCTCGGCAGGCACCACCACGCATGCGGTGGCATCGGCGCTGCTCACCGTGCCGCGGCTGACCGTCGTGACCAACTCGCTGCGCGTGGCGGAGGTGCTGCACGAGTCGCCTCGTGACGATCTGACCGTGGTGCTCACAGGCGGGGAGCGCACCCCGTCGGACGCGCTGGTCGGGCCGGTGGCGGTGGCCGCGCTGCGGCGGCTGCACGTCGACTGGCTCCTCATGGGCGTGCACGGCATGGACGCCGAGGCGGGATTCACGACGCCGAACCTGGTGGAGGCCGAGACGAACCGGGCGCTGGTCGCGAGCGCCCGCCGCGTCGCCGTGGTGGCCGACAACTCGAAATGGGGAGTGGTGGGGTTGAGCACGATCGCGACTCTCGACGAGGTGGACGTGGTGGTGACGGACGTGGGGCTGGAGGAGGACGCCCGCAAGATCCTCGAGAGCTCCTGCGGACGGCTGGTGCTGGCGTCGTGAGCGGGTCTTCGACGGCACACCGGGTCCGGCGCACGCAAACGCAGATGGCCGACGGCCGTGAGTTGTTCTACTTCGACGACACCGAGCCGTACGTCAGCGGCGGCGCGAGCCGGGTGGTGCCCGACACCCGTGACCTCCCGACGGTGCAGCACGGGTCGATCATGCGGTTCGACGTGCTCACCGGGGAGTGGGTGACGATCGCGGCGCACCGGATGGACCGCACCTTCCTGCCTCCGGCGGAGCACTGCCCGCTCGACCCCACGCGCCCCGGTCGCGAACCGACAGAGGTACCCGCGTCCGACTACGACGTGGTGGTGTTCGAGAACCGGTTCCCCTCGTTCGCGCAGGACATCGCGGTCGACGTCGCGCCCGAGGTGGACGGCAACCCGCTGTGGCCGCAGCGCCCGGCCGTGGGGCGGTGCGAGGTCGTGCTGTTCACGAGCGACCACAACTCGTCCTTCTCGGCGCTGCCCGTCGAGCGGGTGCGCACGGTGATCGAGGCCTGGGCCGACCGCACCGTCGAGCTCTCCGCGATGCCGGGGATCGACGAGGTCTTTCCCTTCGAGAACCGCGGCAAGGAGATCGGGGTCACCCTCGAGCACCCGCACGGGCAGATCTACGCCTACCCGTTCGTCACCCCGCGCACCGCGCAGCTGCTCACGCGTTCCGCGGAGCACCGCCAGCGCACCGGGCGCGACCTCATGGGCGACGTGCTCGACAGCGAGCGCAAGGCAGGCACGCGGATCGTCTCGCAGGGCCGGTTCTTCACGGCGTTCGTACCCGCTGCGGCGCGCTGGCCCGTCGAGGCGCACCTCGTGCCGCACCGCGCCGTTCCCGACTTCGCCGCCCTCGACGACGCGGAGCGCGACGAGCTCGCCGTGCTGTACCGCGACCTGCTGCAGCGGTTCAGCCGGTACTTCGGCGAGCTGCCGCCCTACATCGCGGGGTGGCACCAGGCTCCCGTCCACACCGGGCGTGACCTCACCCGGCTGCATCTGCGGCTGTTCTCGCTGCGCCGGGCGCCGGGCAAGCTCAAGTACCTCGCCGGGTCCGAATCGGGCGCGGGCGCCTGGATCAACGACGCCGCGCCGGAGCGGATCGCCCAGCGGCTGCGGGAAGTGGGCACGACGTGACGGGCTTCCGTGAGCTCTTCGGACGCGAGGCGGACGGCCGGTGGGCCGCGCCGGGCCGCGTCAACCTGATCGGCGAGCACGTCGACTACGCGCAAGGGCTCTGCCTCCCGTTCGCGATCGCCGAGCGCACGGTGGTGGAGGTCGCGGCCCGCGACGACGACCGGGTGCGGCTGCACAGCCTCGCGGAACAGGACTCCTGGAGCGGCACGCTCGACGAGATCGCCCCCCGCTCCCCCGACGGCTGGGCCGGCTACGCCGCGGGAGTCCTGTGGGCGCTGCGGCACGCCGAGCACAAGATCGGCGGGATCGATCTGCTGGTCACCGACACGGTGCCGCTCGGGGCCGGGCTGTCCTCGTCGGCGGCCCTGGAGTGCTCCACCGCCCTGGCCGTCGACGAGCTGTTCGGACTCGGACTCGGCGGCACCCCGTCGGGTCGTCGTGCCCTCGCGGCGGCCTGCATCAGCGCGGAGAACGACGTGGTCGGCGCGGCCACCGGCGGGATGGACCAGGCCGCGTCAATGCTGGGCGTCGCGGGCCACGCTCTCCTGCTCGACATGCGCGACGGAACGGACCGGGCGGTCCCGTTCGCCCCGGCGGACGACGGGCTCGCGCTCATGGTGATCGACACCCGGGTGCGGCATCGGCTCGCCGACGGTCAGTACGGGATGCGCCGCGCCGCCGTCGAGAAGGCGGCCGCGGCGCTCGGCAGGCCCAGCCTCCGCGACGCCACGCTCGCCGAGGTCACGACGCTCGACCCTGACCTCGTCCCGCGGGCGCGACACATCGTCACCGAGATCGCTCGGGTTCGTGAGACGGTCGAGCTGCTCGACGCGGGGCGGCTGCCCGAGATCGGGCCGCTGCTGGACGCGTCGCATGCTTCGCTCGCACACGACTACGAGGTGTCCTGCGACGAGCTCGACCTGGCGTGCTCCGCCGCCCGGCGAGCGGGGGCGCTCGGCGCGCGGATGACCGGCGGCGGATTCGGCGGCTCCGCGATCGCGCTGGTTCCCGTCGACCGGGCGGACGCCGTGGCGTCGGAGATCCGCGCGGCGTTCACGGAGGTTTCCTACCGGGAACCGGAGATCCGCGGGGCGGAGCCGTCAGCGGGGGCGGAACGAGTGGGGTGACGGCCGGCTGATCGCCGGGAACGCCGACCCCGGCGCGGGCCGTTGAACACTGACGATGGACGAGCTGGACGCCCGGCTGCACCGGATCGGGCAGCACCACTTCCGCGCGAAGTTCCGGCTGCGCGGCCGGGACCGCGCGGTGGTCGACCTGCGCGGCATCACCACCGTCCGCAAACACGCCGAGGAGCTCGTCGGGCGCAGGCTGGCACCTGCTGAACCCCGCAACGACGGCCGTCAGACGCCCTACCGGGGACATCCCGTGTTCGTCGCGCAGCACGCCACCGCGACGTGCTGCCGCACCTGCCTGGCGCGCTGGCACGACATTCCCGCCGGGCACGCCCTGGACGACGCCGAGCGGGATTACGTCGTGGAGGCGATCTGCCGGTGGATCGCGTGGCAGTACGCCCCCGGCAGCCCGCCGCGATGATCGGCACGAGATCCGGCTCTGAGCCCTCGCAAGGGCCGATAGCTTGATCTCGGAACGATCACTCCGGCTCGCTGCGGATGGTGCCGTGAGCGAGCGGCGCGTTCGCACCGTAGACGTGGACTAACGCGCCGCTCGTTCGTCCCGAGCCTTCCCCAACGCTCAGCGGGAACCGGGCGCGCCTCGCGCAACCCAACCGGCGGCTCGCGCCCTGGAACGGGGCGACTCGCGTGCTAGTCGCGGTCGTGGCGTGGGAGGAGGGGGCCCAGGGGGCCCAGGTCGATGTTGAGGTCCTCGGCCCGCAGCCCGAAGTGCTCTCGCAGTTCGGTCATCGCCTCCTCGAGGCGCATCAGCCCGAGCCCGAGCCGCTCGACCGTCTCGTCCGGGAGGTCGCCCACCTCGACCCGGCGGATCGCCTGGCGCTCCATCAGCTGGCGCACCAGCTCCACGATCGTGAGGACGAGCCTGCCGAGGTCACGGCCCACGGCGTCCGGGTCGAGCGGCAGGCGCGCCGGGAGCTCCGCCACCGTTCACCTCCATATCAGGTTTCGCGTTCCATCAGGGTCTCGACGGAGCTGATCAGTGCGCGGAGCGAGACGTGCACCAGGTCGACGTCGGCCAGCGAGATGGTGATGTCCCCGGTGATCACGACACCGCCGGTGAGCAGGCGGTCGAGCAGGTCGACCAGCGCCACATCGCGGTCGGGCACCACGCTCACGGCCCCTCCTCCAGGGTGGAGAAGGAGTACGGCGCCCACGGGCCGGTGAGCTCCAGCCGCAGGTGCTCCCCCTGCTGCTGCTCGACCAGCCGGCGCAGGCCCTCGGCTCCGGCCTCGTCCACGAGGTACGCGACGTTCAGCACCATCTCTTCCCGACGGCCGGACAGGCGCGGGTCCTGCGGCTGGTAGCGGCGGCCCGCCACGGCGACAGCCGATATCGCCCGGTGCGCCGCCTCGGCCGCCTCGGACGCGTCCTGCAACCCCCTGGCCGCGCGGTCGCGCTCGGCACGCCGCCGCAACAAGTAGGCCGTGCCGGGCCTGGACTCCTCGGTGACCTGCGGCGACGCGTCCGCCTCGGTACGGACGGCGTAGCCCTTGACCCCCCACTCGGCGCGCCCCCGAATACGGTCGAGCGCCGCGGTGAACTCCTGCGCACGCTCGTTCAGGAGCACACGGACGTTCTCGTCGTCGAGGTAGACGGTGGCCAGCCGCACGGGCGCGACCGGCCCCGACCGGGCCACCGCAGCGACCACCGCGTTGTGGGCACGCGCGGTCCGCTCCAGCCACTGCAGATCTTCCAGGCTGCGCCGCAGCGCCTCCTCGCTGAACCGCGTGGGGTCGACGGAGCTCACCACGGCCGCGAGGTCGCCGGAAACGACCCGGCGGACCGGGGTTTCGTCCACCCCGGCGAGCGCGTGCTCGTCGGCCGGTTCTTCCACCGGCGCGGCGTCCGTGACCGCGTAGAGGTACACGACCGAGTCAGCCATCGCGCCGGCTCCGTCGCTCGGTCGTCCGTTCCGGCCTCCGCTCGGACCTCCTCGCACGTGGCCGCGGTTCGGCCGGCTCTTCGGGTTCATCCGACTCGTCCGGGAGCGCCTCGACCTCGTCGACCTCTTCAGCCGGGGACGAGCCGCCGTCGAGCTCGGCCGCGCTACCTGCCTCGAGCGCTTCGATGCGCGCACGGAGCAGGCGGTTCTCCTCGGCGAGACTGGAGCCGGAACTCAGCGTGGGGTCGTGCTCCCACCAGTCGATGCCGATCTCCTTCGCCTTGTCGACCGACGCCACGAGGAGCCGGATCTTGATCGTCAGCAGCTCGATGTCGAGCAGGTTCACCCGGATGTCGCCTGCGATCACGATTCCCTTGTCGAGAACCCGTTCGAGGATGTCGGCCAGGTTGGTCGAGTCCTGCCGCGGTTCAGGGGGACGCGCACGGCTGCTGGGCAGGGGTAGTCCACCCGATGTCATCGGCTCTCCTTGTCCAGTTGGCCACGCGAATACCGGCGGGTGCGCTGGTACGAGAGCAAGTCGCCGCTGCGGTCGAGACACACCTGGTAGATCGCGAGGATGTCGGTGGTGTCCGGGATCCGGTGGCTCTCCACGACCTCGACGTCGACGTACCAATCACCGTCCCGGCGCGCGATCGCGACCACGTTCTCCAGCTCTCGCCCGGTGAACTCCACGACGTTCTTGGTTGCCAGCCGGGCGGCCACCGAAGCTGAGATGGCCTTGTCGTCCCGTTCGTCGCGTTCTTCCCGCCCGTTGCGCTCGGCGGCAGGGCGTGCCCGTCGTCGAGGTACGGACTCACGACGCGGCCGCGGACGGCGCTCCTGCTCGTCCTCTGGTTCGTCGTCTGTCTCGTCGTCCTCTGGCTCGTCGCTCTCTAGCTCGTCGTCCTCTTCGTCGTCGCCCTCGGACACCTCACGACGACGCACCTTCTCCCCGGCAGCAGACGGCAGGCGCTGCTCCTGCCGCCCGCTGCGCGCTCGGCGCATGCGGCGCGGTGCAGCCTGCTCATCGTCAGTCACTTCGGCTCCATCCCTCGCGGGGCCAGGACATGTCGGTCGGACATCGTGACATCCATCCGGCTGTGCGGCACCCGGACAGCGGATCGGGACGGATCGGTGATCTGCCCTACTGCGGGCGATGCATCAGCCGCTGCAGCAGGTCGTTCTCGAGTTCGTCGCACTCCTCCTCGGACAGTTCACCGGTGCGACGGGCCTCGTCGACCCGCTCCATCTGTGCGCGGATGCGGACCGGGTCGTAGTACTGCTCTTCCGCGTTCTGCTGGATCTGCTCGGCCAGCCACAGGACCCCTTTGAGGGGTGCCAGCGGCAGGCCGAGCAGGCCAGTCACGAGACCCACACGATCACTCAGCCGGCACGAAGTCGTACGGCGCCTGTGGCCCGAGCAGCCGCAGTTTGATCCGGCCGTCGAGGTCCTGGCCGACGTTCTCGACGGCGTCGTCGAACTCGCGCACGCGATCGCGCTCTACCAGGAAGGCCGCGTTGACCACGTCCTCGGGCGCCCCCGGCTGGTTTTCCACGATCGACACGGCGAACGATTCGAGACGGTCCAGAATCTGCGCGCCGTCCTCCTCGCGCTGCTGCTCGAGCACCTTGACGACCAGCTCGCCCAGTCGGACGCGGTCGTAGTAGGAGGCGTCCTCGGGCAGCTCGCTGATCTTGTCCTGCAGGGCCCGGATCTCCGCGTTGGCCTGCAACACCTCGCCGAGCACCGAATCCTCGACGTAACGGCCCTTGAGGGTGTATTGCACCCGGCCCTCGAGGTCGTCGAGGACCCTCAGGAAATGCTCCTCGTTCGGCGCGAGAAGCTCCTCGACGACAGCCTCCTCCGCGGTGACCGCGGGGAACCGCATCGGGACGACGGCATCGTTGGCCGCCACGGTGTCGACCACCGCCTCGTGGGCGAGCAGGTCGTTCCGGGTGCCGAGTGGTCGGTCGAGCGGGATGTCGCTGACGATCGCTGCGACGTCACCGTGCTCGACCACCGATACCCGGCCGGACGGCCCGAGCCCTGGAAGATCGTCGGGGATCTGCGTTCCGACTCGGATCAGCCCGTAGACGTACACAGGGATGACCTGCTCCTCTTCGCCCTCAACCGGCTGGTCGCTAACCAGATCGCTCATCGCTCGCCCTCGCTGCGCTCGGCCGGCGCTTCGCGACGGCGCTGTAACACTGACTCGCTCGCAAGCTCGCTCATGCGTCACGCTCCCGCTGACGAGGGCGCCGGCGCGGCGCCTCCTCCCGATCTTCACGGTCGCCGCCCAGCAGCTCTCCGACCTTGTCGACAGCCGCGTCGAGCGCACCGGACGTCTTTCCCTTGGCACCGCCCTCGGTGATGCTCTGCGTCAGGTCGCCCAGGTCCTTCGGCTTGGCGCCCTTGCTGTAGAGGTCGGCGCGGTTGGTCGCCTCGGCGAACCGGAGGAACGTGTCCACACTGGCCACGACGATCCGGGCGTCGATGGTCAGGATCTCGATCCCGACCAGCGAGACGCGGACGAACACGTCGATGACCAAGCCCTTGTCGAGGATCAGCTCGACGACGTCCGCGAGTCCGCTACCGCCGGCGCCACCGCCCCGTTCGACGACGCCACCGCCGCCGCCCCTCTGTGCTGCCACTGTCATGGTTTAACGCCCCCGTCGCGATCGCGAAGCCGTGGCCGGCTCCCTGGTCTCATCGACCCGGTCGCCCGAGTCCTCGTCCTCGTCTTCGAGGTCCTCGTCGCCCTCGTCGCCCTCATCGCCCTCGTCCTCGTATTCGTCCTCCTCCTCGTACGGCTCTTCGTCCTCGTCGTAGGGCTCCTCTTCTGCTGCTTCCTCGTCGCCTTCTTCCTCGCCCTCTTCCTCGCTTTCTTCCTCGCCTTCTTCCTCGCCCTCGGACGGCTGCTCCTCGGCGGCCTCCTCCTCGGTGCCCTCGCGCTCGGTGTCCTCCTCGTCGCCTTCCTCGAGCTCCCGGGCGCGTTCCTCCTCCTCGAGGGCCTCCTCTTGGGTCTTGACGACCTCGCTGTCACGGATCTCACCGCGCCAGCCCTCGACGTCCTCCTGATGGATCAGGACGTGGCTCATCGCGTGGCGGCGGAAGTGCTGGAACTCCAGCCGCGCCCGGCGGCCCTGGGCGCGCCAGATGTTGCCGGTGCGCTCGAACAGGCCCTGCGGGTAGTACTCCAGGACCAGCGCCACATGGGTCAGGTTCGGGCCGATGCTGGTGAAGCTGACTCCACCGTCGACATGGCCCTTCGCGCCCTTCGACCGCCACACGATGTGGGAGTCGGGCACCTGCTCGACGATCGTCGCCTCCCACGTGCGGTGGGACAGGAAGACCTGCGCCTTCCAGTTCAGCTTCTCGTCGGCCGCCTGCTCCACGCTCTCGACCTTTTTCATGAAGGTCGGGAAGTCGGCGAATTGCGTCCACAGGTCGTAGGTCGTGCGCAGAGGCAGACTGATGTCCTGGCGCTCGCTGATGACGGTGACCTTCAGCTTCTTCTTACCGCCCGAACCTCCACCACCACCGCCGCCGAAGGCGTTCTTCATCTTGTCCTTGAGCGCGCCGAACCCCCGCTTCAGAAACCCGGGGCGCGATTCACCGTCGTCATCGTTGTCGTCGTCGCCGTCGTCGCCGTCCTTGTCGCGCTCCCGGCCGGTGAGCGCCGTCCGCAGGCCCTGCCCGCCGTTCTCGGCCACGCCGCCCAGGCGCTCCGACAGGCCGGATACGCGGTCCGTCGCGGCCTCGGCCGCACGCTGCACGAGCAGGCCCAGCAGGCGCTGGCCCGCGTCCTTCAGCGCGTCAGTCGGGAGGGCGTCTGCGAGGCTCGTCTTGTCCTTCGAATCAGCCATCGCCGTCACTCCGCGGGGTACGAGTGGTCCGGCCGCTCTTGCGACCGGCTGCGGCCTTGCCCGCGGTGCGAGCGGCGCCCGACGCGGGACCACCGGTCCGCTTCAGGGTCGCCGTTGCGCCGGCGACGTTCTTGCCGCCGCGGGCAGGTGCCGCCGCCTTGCCTGAGCGGGCCTGCGGCCGCGCCCGACGTGGCGGTAGTGCCTCGTCCTCGTCCTCGTCCTCTGCCGGCGGGCGCTCGTCCTCGGCCTCGGCAGGCTCGGCCTGCTCGTCGGCGGGCTCTTCCTCGTACTCGTCCTCGGGCTCCTCGCGCTTCTTGCTACGCGGGACGCCGACGTCGCCCAGGGACTCCACACGCTTGCCGACCCGGTCGGTGAGCGACTCCACCTGCCGGGCGGCCACCGCCAGCGCCGCGCCCTTGCCCGCCTCCAGAAGCCGGCCCCGCACCTCTTCGGTGAGCCGCGCCAACTCAGGGGAGCTGTTCAGAAGCTTCGAACCGGTTCGCAGTAGTTCCCCGGGGCCTCCTGCCTTCCGCCCAGCGGCCATCCCGCCCAGCATCATGGCGAGCTTCATTTTTTTGGTCCGTCCGAGGAAGTAGCCGCCGATGACGCCGAGGGCTACTCGGGCTCCACACTTCACTGGATCTCCTCTGTCCGTGGTCGCGGTTGTCGGGTGCTCGACGCCTGTGCGAATCGCGCGGAGCGACACCAACGCGCCGAGACCATTTCTGCGCAATTCGCGCCCCCCGACCACCGCCACAGCGACTACCCCGGGTGAAGATCGCACACACGCCCGTCTGGCCTATTCGGAAGAATCGCTCGGAAATTAGGCCGTTCGGCGTAGATGCCACCGCCAAGCGATGGCACCCCGCTGGCGCAATCCGTCGCAGCCGGCTTCATTACCGTCATGTCGACAATGGACGGACCGGCCCCCGGCGCCACCCGCGATCGCCGGTACGAACTCTGTCGACGACTCGTGCTCGCCTGCATGCCGTCCGCTTCGACAAGATCACGCCGCCGCCCGGCTTTGCAGAGCGCCCTCGCGGACCGGCCGCCCGCCTGACTGCCGTCGTCCGCAGGGAACCGGTGCCGGACGGAGCACCGAGGCGTCCACCGGACGCAGTCGCCACTGCGCCGGACGCCGAAGGTCACGATGAGTCCGTCCGGAGCCATGCCGGCACTTCCGCGTTTCGCCGTCAGTTCTGTCCCTTGCCGCCCGCTCGCACGGCCAGCCAGATGGCGAGGACGATCAGCGCGAGCAGAAGCAGGACGACGGTGACCGGGAGCAGGAGCAGCGCGAGGACCAGCGCGATGATGATCAGGGCCTTGACCCCGGGGCTCAACGCTGCGAACGCACCCCGAATCGCACCCCAGATCGGGCTGCGGCCCTGGAGTTTGGCCCGGAGGCCGCCGAGCAGTGCACTGATCGGGATCCCGCCCCGGGCAGCGATCTCGTCGAAACTGCCGGCCAAGGTCTCCACCTTGTCCAGCGCGATTCCGAGCGCCCGGTCGAGCAACGTGGCGAGCAGCCGGCGGAGGCTGGCCTTCAGCTCATCCAGCGCCTCCTCGGTGGGGTTGGCGGTGATACCGGCGGGAGCCGCCGGCGCGGCCCGCCTCAATGTCTCGACCATCAGTCCCGCCCCCTCCTCGGCCACTTCCCCGCACACGCAGAACTGCGTGACGCATGCTGCGACCGCTTCCGCCGCATACCCGTCCCCCGATGCTTCTACCCGGCCCGGATGCGACTCTCGGCGCAGATCGTGGCGGACCGCGTATCAGGCCCGGATCTTGCGCAACCGCCGGTCGGCCTATTTTCTGACAGTTTCACACTCGATTAACTCGCGTCGTTTCCCGCTGGAGAAGGCCGCTGAGCCGGGTGCAATGACCGAAGTGGACACTGGCTGACGTGTACATTCCCACTCACTTCGCCGCCGACGACACCACAGTCCGGGAACTGCTGTCCCGGCGGCAGGCGGCCGACCTGATCACGGTGACCGACCAGGGCATGCTGGCCACGTTCCTCCCGCTCGTCTTCGACCCCGACGAGGGCGAGCACGGCGTCCTGCGCGGTCATGTGGCCCGCAACAACGACCAGTGGCGGCAGCGGCCGATCGGTGAGGCGCTGGTGATCGTGCACGGTCCCGACGCCTACATCACGCCGAGCTGGTACGCGTCCAAGTCCGAGCACGGCCGCGTCGTACCGACGTGGAACTACCTCACCGCCCACGTGTACGGCGAGCTGCGGACGCACGACAACCCTGAATGGCTCGACGCGCACGTCCGCGGGCTGACGGCGCTGCAGGAGTCGGCCGAGCAGGCGCCGTGGTCGGTCGACGACGCGCCTGCGGCGTTCGTGGCCGGGCAGCTGCGCGCGATCGTCGGCGTCGAAGTGGTGATCAACCGCGTGGAGGCGAAGGTGAAGATGAGCCAGAACCGCCCGCCGGCCGATGTCGACGGCGTGGTGGCCGGGCTCCGGGCCCGAGGCGACGCCGACACCGCCGCGGCGGTGCAGAGCGCCCGCCGCCCCGCCTGAACGCGGTGGGGCCAGCAGGCGTCAGACCAGCGGTTCGCCCGCGTGCTCGATCTGGGTGCGGATGTCGAAACCCGGCTTCAGCATCATCGTCACCTCCGTGCGCTCCATCGCATCGGCGAGGCGATGGGCCTCGTCGGGCTCGAGCCGGAACCCGAGCAGCACCCGCCGGTAGAACAACGTGGGCGGCCCCGCGTCCAGCGTGACCACCACCTCGATGTCGCCCGGATCGCCGTCGCGCTCCAGGTGGGTGCGCACGGTCATCGCGCTGCACGCGGCGAGCGACGCCGCGAGCAGCTCCAACGGGGTGGGGCCCTCCCCCGGACCGTCGTCGGCGTGGTCGGCCATCACCTCGTGCGGGCCGAGCCGTACCTCGACAGCCCGCCGTTCCGTTGCCGCCAGCCGCGCGTCCGCCGATGCGAGGGGAATCTGCATGGTCATTGCGGCAGTGTCCTCGGCACTAGGGCTGCTCGGTGATCGGGAGGCGCACCCGGAAACGCGTGTCTCCCGGCTGCGACTCGACAGCGAGATCGCCGTGGTGGCGCGAGACGATCACCCGGTAGCTGACGTCGAGGCCGAGCCCGGTGCCCCGGCCCACGGGCTTCGTGGTGAAGAACGGCTCGAAGATCCGCTTCCGGACCTCGGGCGGGATCCCCGGACCCGTGTCGCCGATCTCGACGAGCACGCACTCCTCCACCTTCGAGGTGCGCACCGTCAGCGTGCCGGACCCGTCCATGGCATCGATCGCGTTGTCGATGATGTTGGTCCAGACCTGGTTGAGCTCGGCGGGATAGGCCGGGATCAACGGCAGCGAGCGGTCGTAGTCCTTGACGATCTCGATCCCCTTCGCCTCCCCCAGCTTGCGCCCGAACATCACCAGGGTGGCGTCGAGGCCCTCGTGCACATCGATGAAGCGGTGCGGGGCGCGGTCCATCTGCGAGTACTGCTTCGCCGCGAGCACGAGGTTGGAGATCCGGGTGGTGGCGTCGAGGATCTCGCGCAGCAGGCTCTCGGTCTCCACGGTGTAGGCGAGCCAGCGGATCGCGCCCTCGAGCGTGGTCTCGTTCGTAGCCGTGTGCACGGCGTCCATGTCCTCGACGCCCAGGCCGCCCGCGACGAAGACCGGTGCCAGGTCCCAGCTGCCGTCGATGCCGTGGTCGTCGAGCCAGTCGCTCAGCTCGTCCTCCCGGTCGGAAGCCTCGATCGCGGAGAGCGAAGGTGCGTTGCGGACCTTCTTGACGAACTCGTCCTGGGCCATCACCAGCTTCTTCAGCTGATCGCCCGCGATCTTGCCGTCGGCGATCATGGCGAGCTTCGCGCGCATCCCGGCGACCTTGTCGCGCAGCGTGTCGGCGGCCCGGCTCGCGGCGGCCGCCGGGTTGTTGAGCTCGTGGGTGAGGCCCGCCGACAGCTTGCCCAGTGCGAGCAACCGCTCCCGTTCCGCCACCAGGGCGTTGCCGCGCCGCAAGCCGAGGAGCATGCCCTCGAGCAGGTGCACAGCCATCGGGAACCACCGGGCGAACACGGTGGCGAACTCCGTGGCCGGCAGGGCGAGCGCGGTGCAGTCGGTGAGCGCGCGCACCGTCATCGCGTAGTCGCGGGCCGTCTCGTCCTGGAGATAGAACTGGACGGCTCCGAAGTAGACACCACGCTGGTCGGTGCGCCCGGTCTCCACCTTCTCGCCCTGGATCACCCGGCTCATCGCGATGGTGCCCGAGAGCAGCACGTGGAAGCAGTCGGCCGGGTCGCCCTCGAGGACGACGTCCTCGCCCGCCGGCACGGTGATGACGTCGGCGTTCTCGGCGACCCAGGCGAGCTGCTCGTCGTCGAGGTCGGTGAACAGGAAGAGGCTGCGCAGCTCCTCCGACGTCAGGTGGGCGCCCGCCCGCCCCTCGAGGGTGCTCACTGGTCCGCCAGGTAGCGGTGGACGAGCGTGACGGCCATGGCGCCCTCTCCGACCGCGGACGCGACACGCTTGACCGAGTCGGCCCGGACGTCGCCCGCCACGAACACGCCGGGCACGCTCGACTCCAGGTGGTACGGATCGCGGTCCAGGGGCCAGCCCGGTGGCCGTTGCCCGTCGACGACGAGGTCGGGGCCGGTGCGGACGAATCCGCGCTTGTCGCGCTCCACCACGCCGTCCAGCCACTCCGTGCGCGGCGCCGCACCGATGAAGACGAACATCGACGCCGCCTTCACCGAGTCGATGTTCCCGGTCTCCCGGTCGCAGATGGTCAGGGACTGCAGGTGACCGTCACCATTCGCCTCCACGACCTCGGACCGGGTGCGGACCGAGACATTGTCGATCGCCTCCAGTTGTTTGATCAGGTACGTCGACATTGACGCCTCCAGGTTCGGTCCGCGTACCAGCAGCGTGACGGTGGCGGCGTGCTTGGAGAAGAACACCGCAGCCTGACCGGCGGAGTTGGCACCGCCGACGATGTAGACGTCCTCGCCACGGCAGCCGGGCGCTTCGGTGGCCGCGGAGCCGTAGAACACGCCGCGACCGGTGAGCTCCTTGACGCCCGGCGCGTTGAGGCTCCGATAGGAGACACCGGTGGCCAGCACCACGGCGTGCGCGGCGATCTCACTGCCGTCACCGAACCGCACGACGCGGGCCGATCCGCGCGCCTCGAGGGCGACGACGTCGCGGGCCGTGAGCACCTCGGCCCCGAATTTCGCGGCCTGCCGACGGGCCCGGTCGGTGAGCTGGGCGCCGGAGACGCCGTCGGGGAACCCGAGGTAGTTCTCGATCCGAGAGCTCTGCCCGGCCTGGCCACCGGTGGCCTGGCGTTCCACCAGCACCGTGCGCAGACCTTCCGACGCGCCGTAGACCGCCGAGCCGAGCCCGGCCGGACCACCGCCGATCACGATGAGGTCGTAGAAGTCCGACACCGGGTCGGTGGTGAGACCGCACGCCGAGGCGATCTCGGCGTCGGACGGGGAACGCAGCGCCGTGCCGTCGGTGGTGATCACCAGTGGCACGTCCTCGGGCGAGGCACCGGCGGCCTCGAGCAGCCGGGCGCCCTCCGGATCGTCGATCGAGTAGTAGAGGTAGGGCACCGAGTTGCGGGCCAGGAAGTCGCGGGCCGCGAAGCACTCGGCCGACCACCGGTGCCCGACGACGCGAACCTCCTCCACGGGCCGCACACCCACCGCCCGCCACGTCTCCACGAGCGCGTCGATCACCGGATAGAGCTTCTCCTCCGGTGGGTCCCACGGCTTGAGCAGGTAGTGGTCGACGTCGACCAGGTTGATCGCCTGGATGGCGGCGTCGGTGTCGGCGTAGGCGGTGAGCAGTGCTCGCCGTGCATGGGGCGCTACATCCATCGCCTGTTCGAGGAACTCGATGCCGTTCATCTCGGGCATCCGATAGTCGGCGAGGATCGCGGCCACCGGCTCGCCGCGCAGCGTCAGCTCCCGCAGGGCCTCCAGCGCCTCGGCCCCGGACTCGGCGCGCACTACGCGGTAGTCCTGGCCGTAGCGGCGCCGCAGATCGCGCGCAACGGAGCGGCTCACGCCGGGGTCATCGTCCACGGTCATGAGGACGGGTTTGGTCATTCGGGGACTCCTGCCGAAATTGCCGTTCCGTCGATAATGCCCACGCGACGGTGCGTGGTGCTGCCGGCGTCCGCCGGCGGCGAACGCGCCTCTTCGAACCTATCCCCGTGAACGCCCCGCCGCGAGGCCCCGTGCCCGGATGCTGCTCCGGGTGGCGGCACTAGTGTCGCGGAAACGAGGTTCCTTGCCCGGATCCGGTGTCCAGGCGGATGGATCGCAAGGCGGAGGAGGCGCCGATACCGCTGTTGTATCGGCGCCGACGACAACGCCGCGAGGCGCCGCCTGGGCGCCGGAGGCGGGTAAGACGACCTCGTTTCCTCGGCACTAGCATCTCCACGTGGGCGAACGGGGGGTCGCTGCCGATGACGTGCGCGAGGTGGTGGCGGCCGCCGTTGCGGCACTGCGTATCGGGCGTGACGGCGACTGGTCCGTGCCGGCAGGCGACCTGGAGTGGACCTGCTGGGAGACCGCCGAGCACATCGCCGACGACCTGTTCGCCTACGCCGCCCAACTCGCCGGTGGCGTCACGCACCGCTACGTCCCCTTCGTGAGTACGGCCCGGCGCCCGGGCGCCGACACCACGACGATGCAGGCCGAGACCGACACCGGGCCGGACGGCCTGTTCGAGGTGCTGACCTCGTGCGGTGGACTGCTCGCGGCGGTGGTGGCCGTGACGCCCCCCGACGTGCGGGCGTGCCACACGTTCGGGCTCGCCGACGCCGAGGCGTCCGCGGCGATGGGGGTGCTGGAGACCGCCGTGCACACCCATGACATCGCCCGCGGGCTGGGCGTGGCGTGGCGGCCGGGCGACGACGTGTGCGCCCGGGTGCTCGCCCGGCTCATGCCCGATGTCGAGATCGACGACGCCGGTGCCTGGGAGACCCTGCTGTGGGCAACCGGCCGCACAGCCCTCCCCGGCAGGCCCCGCCGCACGAGATGGCGCTGGTACAACGAGCGTTCGTAGCCATGGGTCGCCGGGTCGCCGGTGGTCACGTACGGGCGGCCCGCGCTCGCCGCGGACGGGACACCACGTCCTGGGTGAGCGAGCCGCGCCGCGGCCACCAGCACCGCTCGCCGAGCAGCGTCATCACGGCCGGGAGGATGAGGATCCTCAGCACCACCGCGTCGAACAGGACCGCGATGGTGAGTCCGACACCCACCTGCTTCATCTCGATCCTGTCGATGAAGATGAAGCTCACGAACACCGACACCATGATCACCGCGGCACTGGTCACCACGCTCGCCGACGCCGCCATCCCGTCCAGCACGGCTTGTCTCGTCGGGACTCCCCGGCGCACAGCCTCCCGGATCCGGCTCACCACGAAGATCTGGTAGTCCGTGGAGAGGCCCACCAGGATCGCGAGAATCATCAGGGGCATCCGGGAGCCGATGAACCCGGTCGACGTGAAGCCGAGCAGCCCCTCCGCCCAGTCGTTCTGGAAGACCAGCGTCAGGCCGCCCCACGCCGCCACCACGGCGGCGAGGTTGATCACGACCCCGACCAGGGCAAGCACGACCGAGCCGAACGCCACGAGCATCACCACCAGCGTGGCCACGCAGACGAACCCGATCACCCAGGGGATGCGCCCGGCCTGGTGCGCGGAGTAGTCCACGCCGCGCGCGACCTCGCCGGAGACCGCGTACTCGGCGCCCGTCCCGCCGAGCGTCGCGGGAAGCAGCTCGCCGCGCAGCCGGTCGAGTGACGCGCGGGCGGCCGGCGAGTTCTCCGGATACCCGACCGGCACCTGGAGGACGGTCGTGGTTCCGTCCGCTGAGACCGTCCGGGCCGGACCACCTCCGATGCGGCGCGCCAGCTCATCGATCGCGGCGGTCGCGTCGGTCGCCCGCGCGGGATCGGCGCGCACCACCACGAGGTGCTGCGCACCCTCGTCCGGGAACGCCTGGGTCAGCCGGCTGTAGGTGGCCACGGCCGGAATCCCGGCCGGGAACGTCTCCTTGCCCTCGTTGCCCAGGCGGATCGAGGCCGCGGGCAACGCCAGCGCCGCGGTCAGCACCGCACCGACCAGCAGTGTCGCCACGGGTCGCCGTAGCGCGGGCTGCAGGAGCGCGGTCCACCGGCTGTCCGAGGCGGCCCGGCGCCGGCCGATGGAGCGGTGGCCGATCCGCCCGCCGAGTCCGACGAGCAGGGCCGGTAGCGCGGTCAGCGAACCCGCCACGGCCACCGCGACGACGAGCACGGCGCCGGTGGCGACCGAGGAGAAGATCACGTCGTCGACGATGTACAGCCCGGCCAGTGACACGATCACGGCCACACCCGAGGTCATGATCGACCGTCCGGCCGTGGCCGCCGCGATCTCGACGGCCGCGGCGTGCGTGAGCGTGTTGCCGGAGCGGGCGCGTTCCTCCCGCACGCGCTTGAGGTAGAACAGCGCGTAGTCGACGCCGACGGCCATCCCGAGCAGGAACACCACGCTGATCGCTGCCCCGCCGGCGTCGGGGAAGATCCAGGACGCCACCCCGTAGAGACCCACGGATCCGGCGAAGGCCGAGAGCGCGAGCACCACCGGGATCGCGGCCGCGAGCACCGCACCGAACGTCACGAGCAGCACGACGAATGTGATCGGCAGGCTGATCATCTCGGTCCGGGCCAGGTCCTGACCCTGCTTGTCGTTGACACCCACCGAGACGGATGCGCTGCCGGTCTGCGCGATCGTCACCTCGGGGTGCGCGGCCTGCAGAGCGGCCGTGCGTTCCAGGATCCCGCGCACGGTCTTCTTGGCGGTCTCGGTGTCACCGGCGAGCGTCACGGGGATCCGGAGCGTGCCGCCGTCGGCCGACCGGACCGGTTCCCCCACCTCGGCGACGTCCAGCGATTCCTGGAGGGCGCCCCGCACATCCCGGACCGCCGCAGCGGCGGCGTCGAGTGACTTCCCGGGTGCGGTGATCAGGACGTGCTCGACCGGCGGTGGGGTGAGCCCGGCCGCGGCTGCCGCGGCCTCGGCCCGCCCGGCCTCACCCATCCAGAAATCACTGATCACACCCTTGTTCGTGCCCGTGGCGGCCCCCGCAGCCACGCACAGCACGATGAACGCGACCCACCCCAGCACAGCTCGCGCGGGATGGTGCGCGCTCCACATCGCGATCCGTACCGACACCGCCTGCCCGCCCGCCATCCCCACCGCCCGTTGTCGCCTGCGGTAGCAGCGTGGCCGGGGTGGCCTGCTCACGTCGTTGGAGCAGGCCGGTGGATCAGGGGTGAGGAATACCCGAACCCTCCTGGGTCACGACCCCGTTCACTCGCCTCGGCAGGCCGAGGGGGTTGTCGTCTCGCAGCGCCTCGGGCAGCAGGGCTTGCGGCGTGTTCTGGTAGCAGACCGGCCGCAGGAACCGGCGCACCGCGGTGACGCCGACGGAGGTGTGGATCGACGCCGTGGTGGACGGGTACGGACCGCCGTGGTGCATCGCCCAGGCCACGGCCACCCCGGTGGGCCAGCCGTTGTAGACGAGCCGGCCGGCACGGTCACGCAGAACGTCGATCAGCGGCGACAGTGCCCCGGCGTCGGTGTCCTCGGCGTGGACGGTGGCGGTCAGGTTGCCGCCGAACGCCTCGGCCGCCGCGCGCAGCTCGTCGGGCCCGCTGTACTCGACGACGATCGAGGTGGGTCCGAAGCACTCCTGCAGCACCGGGTCCGGGTCGGCGAGAAGCTCCTTCGCGGTGGTGGCCAGCAGCGTGGGAGCGACCCTGGCCTCCGCGTCGTCCCCGCGGACGAGGGTGCGCAGCTGGCTGAGCCCGGCCAGCCGCTCGCGCTCCTCGGCGTGGCCGGCGCGGATGCGGTCGTTGAGCATCCCGGCCGCGCCCACACCGCGAGCACCCTCGACGAGCCGCTGCTCCAGCCCGTGTCCCTCCGGGAGGAACATCAGGCCGGGCTTCGTGCAGAACTGGCCGGTGCCGAGGGTGAACGAGCCGATGAAGCCGTCGACGATCGCCTCACCGCGCGCGGCCACCGCGGCCTGCGTGACGAACACCGGGTTGAGGCTGCCCAGCTCCCCGTAGAACGGGATCGGCTCCGGGCGCGTGCAGGCGATGTCGAGCAGCGCCCGGCCACCGCGGACCGAACCGGTGAAGGCCGCGGCCTTGATCCGCGGGTCGACCAGCGCCGTGGTGCCGGCGTCCATGCCGAACACCACCGCGAACGTCCCTTCGGGGGCGCCGGCGGCGCGCAGGGCGTCGACCATCACCTCGCCGGTGCGCCGCGACAGCTCGGGGTGGCCGGGATGGGCCTTGAGCACGACGGGCGCGCCCGCCGCCAGCGCCGAGGCCGTGTCGCCCCCGGGCACGCTGAACGCAAAGGGGAAGTTGCTCGCCGCGAACACCAGCACCGGGCCGAGCGGCACGAGCATGCGCCGCAGGTCGGGCCGGGGCACCGGGGCCGCGTTCGGGTCGGCGCTGTCGATGATGACCTCGAGGTAGGAGCCCTCCTCGAGCGCCTCGGCGAAGAGCCGCAGCTGCCCGCTGGAGCGGGCCACCTCACCGGTCAGGCGAGGCTCCGGCAACGCCGACTCGGCGATGGCGATCGGCACCAGCTCGTCGGCGGCGGCGTCGAGGGCGTCGGCAGCGGCCCGCAGCAGCGCTGCACGTTCCGCCGGGCGCAGTGCGGCCAACGGTGCGGCGGCACTGGCGGCCGCGGCGAGGACCGCGTCGAGCTCGTCGTGGGTGGTGTCGTTCACAACTGCGCCTTCCTTCTGGCGTCCGGACGGTCGAGGGCGTCCACGAGCCACGACATCGGTTCGCGACCGCGGACGACCGGGTTGGTCAGGGTGCCCACCTCGGCGATCTCGATCTCCACCCGGTCGCCCTCGGCGAGCGAGAAGCTCAGTTCCGGGACGATCCCCGTGCCGGTGGCGAGGATCGCACCGTCGGGGAAGTCGGTGGGCGCGAAGAGCGCCGCGATCAGCTCGTCGAGCGTGCGGTGCAGGCGGGCGGTGCTCGTCTCGCCGCTGAAGACGGTCTCCTCGCCGCGGCGCACCCGCACGGAGATGGCCAGGTCGCCCGCGTCGGGCACCTCCCAAGCCGGCCGGATGCCGGTGGCCAGCGCGCAGCACCCGCTGAAGATCTTCGCCTGCGGGACGTACAGGGGGTTCTCGCCCTCGATGGAGCGTGAGCTCATGTCGTTGCACACGGTGTAGCCGACGATCTCGCCGAACCGGTTGGCGACGACCGCGAGCTCCGGCTCCGGGACGTCGACGGTGGAGTCCGAGCGCAGCGCCACCGGTTCGCCGTCGGTGACGACCCGCCAGGCGACCGACTTGAGGAACAGCTCCGGACGCTGCGCGTCGTACACCTTCTCGTAGACGGAGGCCTCGCTGCTCTCCTCCACGCGGCCGGTGCGTGAGCGCTCGTAGGTGACGCCCGCCGCCCACACCTCGGTACGGCCGTCGACGGGCGGCAGGAAGGTGACGGCGTCCGCGTCCACCTCGGCGTCACCGGCCGCGGTCAGCCGCTCGCGCAGCTCGTCGCGTGACTCGCGCAGCAGCTCCGCGACACTGGCCCAGGGCAACGGCAGCACCCTGCCGTCCCGGCGCAGACCGACGCGGGGGCTCTGCGCTCCCGGCTCGATGTAGCGGACGATCTCCATGCGCGTGCGCACCCCCGGTTCCTGGAGCTCCGACGCCCCGCCTGGATCGTATTGCCCGAACACCGGAACGGGGTGATCGCCGCGAGATCGGGGTGCGCGCCCTCACAAGGGCCGATACGCAGCTCTCGGGACGATCACGGCGCAGGCGACCCCGTACTGAGTCGTCGATCACACGACGGCAGGATGGCCGGATGACGGACCAGCTCGACGGCGCGATCGCACTGCCCGACGGAACCCCGGTACGGGGGCGTGGCCGCCGCCAACCCGTCCCGCCCGGGCCGTCCCCCACGTACGGCCTCTACCTCGGCCGCCCGCCCGAGGCGAAGCGGAGCTTCTTCGACCGCTCACCAGCGTGGCGCCCTGACTGGCCCGCCGACTGGATCGACTGGCCCGACTTCCGCGTCCCGCGCGATGACGAGGCGGCCGCCGCACTGATCGAGCACGCCTACTCGCTCGCACGCACCGGCCAGCTGGTCGAAGTGGCGTGCGACGGCGGCAACGGCCGGACGGGCACGGTGATCGCCTGCATGGCCGTGCTTGCGGGCCACCCGGCCGACGACGCCCTGCGCTGGACCCGGGAGCACTACCGGCGTCACGCGGTGGAGACACCCGGCCAACGCCGCTGGATCACGTGGTTCGCGACGCAACGCCCGGCTCAGCCCGCGGGCTGAGCCGCCACTTTGCTGGGCGAGCGGCGCGTTGGTCCGAACCTTGCGTGCGGATGTGCCGCTCGTCCCCGCTCAGCGCAGGCGCGCCACCAGGGCCTCGGTCACCTCGGAGGTCGAGGCGGTGCCCCCGAGGTCGGCCGTGCGCGTCTCCGGCTTTGCGAGCGTGGCCTCCATCGCGGCCAGGACGTCGGCGGCCGCTTCGGGGTGGCCGAGGTGGCCCAGCATCAGAGCCGCCGACCACACCGCCCCCACCGGATTGGCCACACCTGTGCCGGCGATGTCCGGTGCCGAACCGTGCACCGGTTCGAACATGGAGGGGAACTCCCTCGTGGGGTCCAGGTTGGCCGACGGCGCGATCCCGATCGAGCCCGCAACTGCCGCGGCGAGGTCGGAGAGGATGTCGCCGAACAGGTTCGAGCCGACCACCACGTCGAACCGCTCGGGCTGCAGCACGAACTTCGCTGCGAGGGCGTCGATGTGCTCGCTGTCCCACCGCACGTCCGGGTGCCGGGCCGCGCGCTCGGCCACGACCTCGTCCCAGAACGGGAGGGTGTGCACGATCCCGTTCGACTTCGTCGCGGAGGTGAGGTACCCGCGCCGGGACGCCGCCAGCTCGAAGGCGAAATCGGCGATCCGGCTCACCCCGACCCGCGTGAAGATCGACTCCTGCACGGCCATCTCGTCGGGGAAGCCCCGGTTCACGCGGCCGCCGACCTCGCTGTACTCGCCCTCGACGTTCTCGCGGACGACGACGAAGTCGACGTTCTCGGCCCCGCGCAACGGGCTCTGCACGCCGTCGAACACCCGGATGGGGCGCAGGTTGACGTACTGGCGGAACGCGCGACGGATCGGGATCAGCAGTCCCCACAGCGACACGTGGTCGGGCACGCCCGGCCAGCCCACGGCGCCGAGCAGGATCGCGTCGAACCCACGGAGCGTGTCAATCCCGTCGGGCGGCATCATCGCGCCCTCGCGCTCGAAGCGACGGCAGGACCAGTCGAACTCGGTGTAGCTGAGCTCGATGTCGTGCTGGGCGCACACGGCGTCCAGCACCGTCCTGGCCGCATCGATCACCTCGTGACCGATTCCGTCGCCCGGGATGACAGCGATTGTCTGGGGGGTCATGCGACGCCGAGCCCGAGCGCGGCGACCATCAGCGGAAGGAACACAATGATGAGTATCGCTCCGATGACGTCGAACGCGGCGCCGGAGCGAATCATCGTGGTGATGGGCACAGCGCCGGACCCGTAGACGATGGCGTTCTGCGGCGTCGACACCGGCAGCATGAAGCCGAACGACGCCGCGAACGTGGCGGCCAGCGCGGGCACGAAGGGGTTGACCCCGGCAGCCACCGCGATCGGGATGACGATCGGCACCACGACGGCCGCCGATGCGGTGTTGCTGGTGGTCTCCGAGACGAGGATCGCCAGCAGCACGGCGAAGATCGTGATGGTGACCACGCTCGAGAGCCCGAGCCCCGTCGACACGGCCTCGCCGAGTGTCCTGGCCAGGCCGGTGTCCGCGAGCAGCGCCCCGAAGATGATGCCGGTGCCGAACAGCAGGATCGTGCCCCAGTCGATCTGCTGGGCGTCCCTCCAGCGCAGCGTGAACTCGCGCTTGGGCCAGTCCGTCGGGAGCAGGTAGAGCAGCGACGCCCCGAACACGGCGACGATGCCCTCGTCGAGCCGCGCACTCACCGCGTCGTAGGCGGGCGAGTCGCTGCCCGCCACGAGCGCGACGATGCCGGGCAGGACCCAGAGCGTCACGGTGACGCCGAACGCGATCAGCGTGTTCTTCTCGGCACGTGACAGCGGTCCCAGCCGCGCGCGTTGCTCGACCACGTACTCCGCGACGCCGTCGATGCGGCGGATCTCCGGCTTGTTGAGCAGCAGCAGCACGACGGCCAGCGCCACGAACATCAGCAGGCAGACCGGAAACGCCATCGCCACCCACTGCGCGAAGGTGATCCGCTCGCCGGTGGCCTCCTCGATCAGTCCGCGGCCGATCAGGTTGGGTGGGCTGCCGACCGGCGTCAGCAGGCCGCCCACGCTCGCGCCGTACGCCAGCATCAGCATCAGCGCGGCGCCGACGCGCAGCCGCAGCGGGTCGAAGTCCTCTGCGACCAGCCCGCGGTCCTGCATCAGCTTCGCGATCACGCTGAGGATGCCCATCGCCGTGGGCAGGAGCATCGCCACCGTGGCGGTGTTCGACACGAACGCCGAGAGCAGGCACGTGACCCCACCGAACGCGACGATCACCCCGACGCTGGAGCGCCCGACCCGCGGCAACGACAGGATCCGGAAGGCGAATCGCCGCGCGACGCCGTGCTTGAGCATCGCCTGGGCGAGGATGAACGCCCCGATGAACGTGAAGACTGTGCTCGACCCGAAGTTCGCCAGCACGTCGTCGGCCGGCGCCACCTGCAGAATCACGATCAGCGCGACGCCGATCAGGCCCGCGACGGGGATCGGCACGGCCTCGCTCACCCAGAGCACGATCACGCCGAGCAGGATCCCTGCCAGCACCTGTTGCTGCGGCTCGAGATTCAAAGGGAGCGCCAGGAACACGATGGTCACGATGGGCGCGAGGAACAGCCCGACCGTGCGGCGACCCTTCTCGAACCGTTCCTCGGCCGGGGAGAGCCGTTGCTCCCCGAGGCTGCGATACGTGGCGTGACCCAGCAGGGCCTTGTCGACGTCGGTGCGAGTGCGCTGGCTCTCGGCGGTCATGGTCCCCTCCACGGCGACGGGATCAACATCGCCGAGAGTGACACCGATCACTCACTCGTGCCACTGCTGGGTTCCGGCCGAGCCGGCGCACGGAAGGTGGCCCGTCCGATGTGCTCCATAGTGGGGCGGTGACGCTGACCGACAACCCCACGATCGTCATCGCCGTCGTTGCGCTCGCGCTGATCTTTCTCCGGCAGTTCACCGCCCGTCGCGTGCGCGCCACCGCCTACCTGTGGGCGGCATTCCTGCTGCTGATCGGGCTGGTGCCGCCCGGGCCGGTGCTGCACCCGACGGTGGCGACCGTTGCTCTGCTCGTGATCTCGCTGTGCGCGTCGATCGCGTTCGGTGTGCTGCGCGGCCGGCAGATTCCCGTGTGGCGCGACGGGCACGGGGTGATCCTGCGGCGTGGCGACGCGACCACAATGTTGCTCTGGCTGGCCACGATCGCCACCAGGCTGGTGCTCGCCGCCGTCGGCTACGTCGCGTTCGCTGAGCCGATCGAGCTCAACGCACTGTGGCTCGGCCTCGGCCTCTCACTCGCGGCCCAGCAGTTGTTCACGGCGCGGCGGGCCATCGCGCTCTCGGCGACGTGAACACCATCCGCCGCGAACTCGGTGACCCGGAGTGCCGAGCTGGGCGCTACCGGGTATGCGCCACTGCGAAGATGCGCCGGAACGGCAACCACGTGGTGCCGTCGGGCCGAGCGGGGTAGGCGTCGCGCAGCCGCGGGGCGAGCACCGAACGGAACGTGGCGTAGTCGTCGCCGAGCGCGTCACGCACGGGCCGCAACGCCGTGCCGCTGATCCACTCCAGCACCGGGTCCGCGCCGGTGAGGCGGTGCAGGTACGTGGTCTCCCAGACGTCGACCTCGGCGTTCGCCCCGGCCAGCAGCTCGGCGTACTCGTCCGGTTCAGCCACCGCGATCTCGCCCCGCAGGTCGATCCGGCCCCGCCACGGCGTCTCGCCGGCGAGCTCACGGATCAGCGCGTGGGTGGGGGCGCTGAGGTTCCCGGGCACCTGCATCGCGAACCACGCCCCGCTCGGCAGGGCGTCGATCCACCGTGGCAACAGCTGCCGGTGCGTCGGCACCCACTGCAGCACCGCGTTGGTGACCACGACGTCGGTGTCCGGCGACGGCATCCAGTCGGCGACGTCGGCCTGCTCGGCAACGACGCCCCGCTCGCGGGCGGCGGCCACCATCTCGGCCGACGAGTCGAGCGCGACGACCTCGGCATCCGGCCAGCGCGCGCTCAACAAGGCAGTGAGGTGGCCGGGGCCGCAACCGAGGTCGACCACGCGGCGTGGGGCGCCCGCGCCCACCCGAGCCAACAGATCGTGGAACGGCCGGGAGCGGTGATCGTCGAAACGGAGATACAGCGCCGGATCCCACGTGGTGCCGCTGGTCATTCCCGACCTCCTCGAATTCAGCTCAGCTTGAGCGTGCGGGCGACCTCGCCCACCACCTGTCGCAGCGCGGCCTCGTCGGTGCCGGCGTCGGCTCGCACCTGCATCACGATGCCGTCGCGGCCGGGCACCTTGCGCTGGACGAACCACGCGCCGCCGCCCGGCAGGTCGCGATGGTGCCTGCTCTTGATCGAACCCGTGACGCGAGCGTGCACCATCTCCGGCACCCGGCCGGGTTCGGCGAGCCGCAGCCGCTGCGGCGGAAGATCGGCGATCAGCACCGCCCCGTCGACGACGTCGCGCTCCTGCGCCTCGACGAACTCGAGGGCACCGTTCTTCCACGACGCCTTGCTGACCAGGTGCCAGCCCAGCCGCCGCACGCCGTCCGGGGTGGGCAGCCACAGCCCGCGCGAGGTGACGACCAGGTGGCCCCCATCGCCCAGCACCGCCGTGGCGAGCACCTGCTCGTCGGCGTCCAGACGACCGTTGAAGCCCTCGGGCAGGTCGTCGTGTCCCAGCAGGCGGCGCACCGCCTTCAGCAGGTTCATCGCACTCCCTCCCTGGTCACCGCAGCGCTTTCTCCCGCAGGGCGATCCTGTACTGCTCCAGCGGCACGAGGTCGCCGAAAAGCTGGTGGTAGGCGTCGGCCTCCTCCATCGGGTTGGTGCGCTGCAGCCGTGCCTTCAACTCGGCGACCTGGGCCTCCACCAGCACGAGCCGCACCCCGGCGATCACGCTCGAGACGTAGCGCGCCTCCTCGGTGTTCTTCCGCGGCAGCTCCAGAGGCTCCACAGCGAGCTCGGTGACGAGCTGGCGCGTCTCGGTGGAGCACTCGGCCTGCACCGCGTCGACCCAGACGTGGCCCTCGCGGCCACCGCACACCCCGCCCGCGGCCTGCACCGCCCGGTGCACCGCCGCGAACGCCGGGTGGGTGAACACCTGTTCCGGCAGTTCGTCGTATGCGGGCCCGGCGATCACCGGCACCTGAAGGGCCGCCTTGAGCGCCTCGCGCTGCAGGTGCAGCCGCGGATCGTCCTTCTGGGGCGGCGCGGGTGCCTCCCGCCGGGTGCCGTTGCGGCCGCGCACCGGCTCGACCGGCGCGCCCGCGGACTCCCGCACGCGCCGCACGACCATCGCGATGTCGTCCCAGCTGGTCCAGCCCGCGAGCCTGCGGGCGTACTCGTCGCGCAGGTCCTCCCGCTTGATCCGCGCCACGAGCGGCACGCACCGCTGCAGCGCGGCGACCCGACCCTCGGCCGTGTCGAGGTTGTGGTCGCGCAGCATGCTGCGGATCGCGAACTCGAAGAGCGGCTCGCGGCGGGCCACCAGGTCGCGCACGGCGGTGTCGCCGTTGCTCTGGCGCAGCTCGCAGGGATCCTGGCCGTCGGGCGCGATCGCCACGAACGTCTGCGCGGCGAAGCTCTGCTCGCCCTCGAAGGCCTTGAGCGCGGCCGCCTGCCCGGCGGCGTCGCCGTCGAAGGTGTAGATCACCTCGCCGAGGTCGAACGAGTCGTCGCCGATCAGCCTGCGGATCACCGAGATGTGCTCGGCGCCGAAGGCCGTGCCACAGGACGCGACGGCGGTGGGAACGCCTGCCAGGTGCATCGCCATCACGTCGGTGTAGCCCTCGACGACCACCACCTGGCGGCGCTTGGCGATCTCGCGCTTCGCCAGGTCGAGCCCGAACAGCACCTTCGTCTTGTGGTAGACGGGCGTGTCGGAGGTGTTGAGGTACTTGGCCTCGATGCCGTCGTCGTCGAAGAGGCGGCGCGCCCCGAACCCGACGACGTCGCCACCGAGGTCCTTGATCGGCCAGAGCAGCCTGCGGTGGAACCTGTCGATCGGGCCCCGGCGGCCCTCCTTCGACAGGCCGGCCTTCATCAGCTCGTCCAGTGTGAAGCCCGCCGAGAGCAGGTGGCGGGTGAGCATGTCCCAGCCCGCGGGGGCGTAGCCGCAGCCGAACATCTGGGCCGATGCCGCGTCGAACCCGCGGCTCGTGAGGAACTGGACGGCGGGCGCGGCCTCGGGTGTGCGCAGCTGCGCGGCGTAGAACTCGGCAGCGCGCTTGTTGGCCTCCAGCAGCCGGCTGCGTGTGCCGCGGTCGCGCTGCACCGAGCTGCCGCCGCCCTCGTAGGTGAGCCGGAAGCCGACCCGATCGGCGAGCCGCTCGACGGCCTCGACGAACCCGACGTGCTCGATCTTCATGATGAACGCGACGGCGTCGCCGCCCTCGCCACACCCGAAGCAGTGGAAGGTGCCGTGGCTCGGCCGCACGTTGAACGACGGGCTCTTCTCGTCGTGGAACGGGCAGAGGCCCTTCAGCGCACCGGCTCCGGCGCGGCGCAGTGCGACGTACTCGCCGATGACCTCGTCGATCCGGGTCCGGTCGCGGACCTCCGCGATGTCGTTGTCCCGGATCCGCCCCGCCACGGGCCGAGTGTAGGCCCGGCTTCGGACGGACCTGCGGGCGCCGCGATCAGCGTCTCCCGGGCGGGCGGCGCGGCTACTGAGATGCTGCGTGCAACCGCGCCACGCGCGCGGCGGGCGGCACGAGACCGAGTGCCCCGCGCTGGGTGGGGATCACGACGGTCGGGTCGGTGGCCGGCTTCGCGGCCGGTTCGAGTGGACGGTCGGAGCGGGGCCGATACCGGTCGATGAACAGCGGCGTCAGTGCCATGACCAGCAGTACAGCGAGGCCCGCGGCGGCCCCGACCATCGTGAGAACGACGAATGGGTCCATATGTCCACCTTGCGC
Organism: Pseudonocardia yunnanensis; assembly: GCF_039534065.1. NCBI lineage: Bacteria > Bacillati > Actinomycetota > Actinomycetes > Pseudonocardiales > Pseudonocardiaceae > Pseudonocardia > Pseudonocardia yunnanensis. Next base: position 75,394 of record NZ_BAAAUS010000065.1, read on the forward strand.
CGCGAAACCTGAGAGGCGCCTCGGTCGGAGTTACGGATTACCCGAGAACCTGCTCAGACCTTCGGCCGATCCCGTCACCGGGGCAGGAGGAGCTGGACCGCCGCGAGACCCGCCAGCAGCGCTGGTCCGCGCACCAACTGACGCACGAGATCCACCTGGACTGCTCCCATTCCCGTGTCGAAGACGGCCGCGCCGTAGTCCGGCGAGGGCCGGGTGGCCGAGCGTTCCACCACGGCAACCGCTCCGAGCGGGATCAGCAGTACCGCGATCGGGTTCAGCGGGAGCAGCGCGGGGAGCAGCGCCGCCGTCCACACGGCCACGGCCACGAGGGGCGCGACGAGGTGCGCCATGATCAGCGCACGGTCGGTGCCGCCGAGCGCACGCCGCAGGGCCGCGGAGCGGGTGACGGCCCGCACGCCCGACGCCACCCGGCTCGCCACCGCGTAGGCGGCAACGACGGCGACGGGCGGCACGGCCACGGCGGGCAGCACCCCGGCAGCCGCGTAGGTCACGAGCAGCAGGCCCACCGCGAGCAGCAGCGCGCCGGGGGTGCGCAGCACGCGGCGCAGATCGGAGTGCACGAGCGCGCCGTACCCGCGACCGCGCCCGAGACGTGAACGTCCGTGGTGGGCGGCGCGCCAGCGCCGCTCCTCCAGCAGGCCGAGCAGCAGCGAGGGCTCCATGAAAGTCCCCGCAGCCTGGACGGCGGCGGCGAGCCCGCTCCCGGCTCCCAGAGCAGCCCGGTCCAGGACACCGAGGCGCCGCCACCCGTAGCCGAACAGGAGCAGGGCGAGCACCCACGCGGCGGTGGTGGCCGCGGGGGCGGGCAGGGCCGGGACGGCGGACGCGCGGGGAACCAGCAGCGCTGCCGCGACGCTCGCCGCGCCGGCCACCACGAGTGCGGTGCCCACGGACCGGCCGGTCCGGGTGTCACCCGCCTGCCACACCACGGCCGCAGCTGCGAGCGCGGCCGCGGCTCCCGCTCCGGTGGCTGCCCACCACATCGCCTCCCACCAGGGCGGGGCCACCGCGGCGACCAGAGCCGCCAGTGCCCCGCCGCCCGCCCCGGCCAGCGCCGCCGCTACCGCGAGGGCGAGGTAGCGGGGCCGGAGCATGGCGGCGCGGTCGACAGTGCCGGCGAGCAGCCAGTGCCGTACCGCCGGACCGGCCAGCATCGGGCCCAGCGCCAGCGCCGCGCGCAGCACCACACCCGCGAGCACCAGCCCGACGGCGCCGAGCAGCAGCCCGACGTGCGGCGCGTGCGGCAGTGGGCTCGCCTCGGCGCCCATCACCCGGCGCACCCCCTGCACCAACAACCCGGTGAGCACGGCCACCGCGAGCAGCGGCGTGTACCAGTCGCGGTCCTGCGCCTTCCCGGCCGCGACACGCTGGGCCCGCCGGGCGCGGGCGAGGTGGACGCGCAGATCCCGGGCCTTCGGCACCTGCACCGTCGGGGCGGCGGTCACGTACCCAGCTCGACCGTCTGGTCGGCCACCGCGTCGACGACGGCCGTGTCGTGCGAGGCGAACAGCACGGCGCGGCCGGCGGCCTTCTCCTGCTCGAGCCGCTCCACCAGCCACTGCCGGCCCGCCGCGTCGAGCCGCTGCTCCGGCTCGTCGAGCACGAGCAGGCGGCGCGGACGCACGAGGCAGGAGGCCAGAGCCAGGCGCCTGCGCTCGCCGCTGGAGAGGCCCACGGGAGTCCGGTCGGCCAGCGCGGCCAGGCCCAGCTCGGCGAGCACCGGCGCGGTGTCGGGCTCGGCGCCGTGCGCCCTGGCGAGCAGGTCGAGGTGCTCGGCAACCGAGAGGTCCGGGAAGAACTCGACGTCGTCGAGCACGCTCGCGACGGTGGCGCGGACCCGCGGGTCGTCCTCGCGCAGCGGGCGGCCATCGAGACGCACCTCGCCCGCGTCGGGCCGGTCGGCGCCGACGACGCAGCGCAGGAGGGTGGTCTTCCCCGCGCCATTGGGTCCCACCACGGCCGCCGCCCGGCCGGGCTCGAGCGAGAAGCCGACACCAGCCAGCACCACGGCGGGACCGAACCGCCGGACCAGGCCGTCAACGATCAGCACGTGCTTGCACCTCCAAGTCGGCCGCGTAGGTTCAACTGCCGTGGACGCGGACGTCGAAGTGTTCGAAGCACACCGGGCACACCTGATCCGGATCGGCTACCGCATCACAGGCAGCCTCGCAGACGCCGAGGACGCCGTGCAGGAGGCCTGGCTGCGCCTCGCCGCGCTGGACGACGTGAGCCGCGCCGAGATTCGCGACGAGCGGGCCTGGCTCACCACCGTGGTCGGGCGACTGTGCCTCGACCGGCTGCGCTCGGCCGCGGCGCGCCGCGAGCGGTATGTCGGACCGTGGCTGCCCGAACCGCTCATCACCACGGGCGACAGCGACGACCCACTCACGACCGTGGTGCGCGACGAGGGCGTGCGCATGGCCGCCATGGTCGTGCTGGAGAAGCTCTCGCCGCCGCAGCGGGTGGCGTTCGTTCTGCACGACGCGCTCGCGCTGCCGTTCGCCCAGATCGCCGACGTGCTCGGCTGCAGCGAGGCCGCCGCGCGTCAGCACGCCACGCGGGCGCGGCGGATCGTCGCCGAGGCCGACCCGCCGTCGCGGGCGCGGGCGCAGACGGCCGAGGTGGGCGCGCTGATCACGCGTTTCGCCGAGGCCATCTCCCGCGCCGACGGGCCCGCCCTGCTCGCTGTGCTGCACCCCGAGGCCGTGTGGGTCAACGACTCCGACGGGCGGACGAAGGCGGCACGCCGCACGATCCTCGGTGCGGAGAAGGTGACGCGCCTGATCCTCGGCCTGCTGGAGCGCTACGGTCCCGCGTTCACGCAGGGGTGGGTGCCGGTCGTGGTCAACGGCGAGGCCGGGTTCCTGACCCCCTCCTACGGCGATACCGGCCCGGGCGTCACCGCCGTCTCCATCCGCGACGGCCGGATCTCGGGGATCTACTCGGTGCTCAACCCGGAGAAACTGGAGCGCCTCCCGACCTGACCCGCGCCCGGGACGCACCCGGTGGTCAGCCCGACAGGCGCACCTGGCACGCCGTGTCGAAGCCCTGGTCGACGATGCCGAGAGCGTGGTAAGCCCGGGCCCGCATGTTCTCCAGCGCGATGGAGTGGGTGAGCTCGATCAAGCCCGCCCGCCCCAGCTCCGCCTCCAGCTCGGCGACCTGGGAGTCGGTCACCGTCGGCGGAAGGGCCGTCATCGCGTCGGTGTAGGCGAGCACGCGCCGCTCGACGGGCTCGAAGAGCGGGTGCGTCGCGTACTCGTCGATGTGCCGGAGCCGTTCGACGTCCAGACCGCCGAGACGCTGCAGCATCGTGCCGAAGTCGACGCACCACGAGCAGCCGACGACCGTCGCCACGCGGAAGACCGCGAGCTCCCGCAGCCGCGCGGGCAGCACCGTGGACGCGCGCTCGAACGCGGCCTCGGAGAAGACAGAGGCCCAGAACAGCCGCTTGTGGTGGCGCAGCACCGCGAACGGCTCCGGGACGTCCCCGAACTTCTTGCGCATCAGCCGATACATCAGCCGGCCCACCACTCCTGCCTCTTCGGCGGGCACCACCGGAAAACGTGCGCTCATGTCGTCCTCCTCGAAATGCGACGTCCGATCACGAAGGGGACGAGACGGCGGCGTGATCCGTGACGAGACGGACGTCATGACGCGCGGGAACCCCCGTGCCCGGCGCCCTAGCGTCGGTGCCATGACCGGCCCCGTCGTGCCCGAGTCCCACATCGATCTGCTGACCCGTCCCCTGATCGCACACCTGGGCACGGTCCGCCCCGACGGCTCGCCGCAGGTGAACCCGATGTGGTTCTCCTGGGACGGGACGCACCTGCGGTTCACGCACACGTCGGAACGCCAGAAGTACCGCAACGTGCAGGCCGACCCACGCGTCTCCGTGGCCATCGACGACCCCGACCGGCCGCCCCGCTTCGTCGAGCTCCGGGGACGGGTGGAACGGATCGAAACGGATCGGGACGCGGCGTTCTACGCCGAGCTCGCCGAGCGCTACTCCAGGAAGTTCGACGAGCCGCCCAGCGACGCCGCGGTGCGGGTGGTCCTGTTCGTCCGCCCCGAGACGGCGTTCTGGACCTGATATGTAGCCGTGGTTGTCAAGTGGGCAGGGTGGAGCGGTGCCCACTTGACAACCACGGGCTGTGGGCACCGCTCCGGGGCCCGGATGTGTCAGCTGGTGACGAGCGTGTCGGT
>NZ_BAAAUS010000066.1:0-80028 GCF_039534065.1 Pseudonocardia yunnanensis
CCCACCGGATGCATCGGCTTCGGCAGATCCGACACGCCATCGCGCATCCGCATGCCGTAACCGCCGCAGAACAATACGACCTTCACGCGATCACCTCGAGCGCCGGAATCGGGAACACCAACTGCCCGCCCCATTCGCGGACATAGGACAGCTGGTCGATCAGCTCGTCGCGCAGGTTCCACGGCAGGATGAGGACGTAGTCCGGCCGGTCCTTCGCGATCTGTTCCGGTGGGAGCACCGGAACACGCGTACCTGGGGTGAACCGCCCGTGCTTGTACGGGTTGCGGTCCACCGTGTACTTCAGCAGGTCGGGGCGGATGCCGCAGTAGTTCAGCAGGGTGTTGCCCTTGCCCGGCGCCCCGTAGCCGACCACCGTCTTGCCCGCGCGTCGCGCCTCGATGAGGAACGCGACGAGGTCGTCGCGCACTCGCGAGACCGCCTCGGCGAAACCGTCGTGGCCCTCGGCGGTGTGCAGCCCAGCCGCCTCCTCTGCGGCGAGGACCGCACGCACCCGCTCCGACGGCTCGCCTGCGATCTCGCTGGGCCGTGCCCACATCCGGATGGAGCCGCCGTGGGTGTCCAACAGTTCGACGTCGACGAGCGTGAGGCCGCCCGACTCGAGCGCGCGCTGGCCGGTGAGCAGCGTGTAGTACTGGAAGTGCTCGTGGTAGATCGTGTCGAACTGGGTGCGCTCCACGAGCGTCAGCAGGTGCTGCACCTCGATCGACACCCAGCCGTCGTCGGCCACCAGCGCCCGCAGCCCCTGCGTGAACCCGACGACGTCGGGGATGTGGGCGTAGACGTTGTTGAGGCAGACGAGGTCGGCCGGACCGTGCTCGGCGCGGACCGCGGCACCGGTCTCGGGGGTGAGGAACGCCGTGAGAGTGGGCACGCCCTTCTCCCGGGCGGCCTCGCCCACGTTGACCGACGGCTCGATGCCCAGGCAGCGGATGCCCCGCTCGACGACGTGCTGAAGCAGGTAGCCGTCGTTGCTCGCCACCTCGACGACGAACGATTCGGGGCCCAGGCCGAGCCGCTCGACGGACTCATCGACGAAGCGCTTCGCGTGCTCCACCCAGGACGTGGAGAACGACGAGAAGTAGGCGTACTCGGTGAAGGTCTCCTCCGGCGTGATCAGCGGAGGAAGCTGCGCGAGCAGGCACTTGTCGCACACCCGCACGTGCAGCGGGAAGGTGGCCTCGGGCCGCTCAGTGGCGTCCGCCGTGAGGAACAGCTCGCACGGCGGGGTGGCCCCGAGATCCAGGAAGCTTCTGAGCTCTGCCGAACCGCAGAGCCGGCACGTGACGAGGGGCGCGGCGGTTGGCGCGTCACCCGCATGAACTGCGTTCTCGGTCAGCACTGCGGCGCCCCCCAGATCGTGTCGCGCCGGTGGCGGTTCTCCAGTCTGCGCACGGGGGCCAGTGTTTCACGAACAGCCCAGCACTCCCCCGCGGGTGGGTCACCCGAGTGGGCCGCACGCGAGTCGACTCAGCACCCTGCTGGGCGCATACATGCAGGTCAAAGCGGTGGAATCGCCCGTAGCGCAGAAGCGAGGCTCACACTTCCTGGCTACTGAGCCGGGCGAGCCGCTTGGGAGTGGGCCAACGCACGTCGTAGGCCCAGCCGAACTTCTCGAATATCCAGATGAGCCGGGCCGAGATGTCGATCTGGCCAGGCAGGACGCCGTGACGCGCGCAGGTCGGGTCGGCGTGGTGCAGGTTGTGCCACGACTCACCCATGGACAGCACAGCGAGCGGCCAGAAGTTGTGCGACCGGTCACGCGAGCGGAACGGGCGCTTGCCGATCATGTGGCAGATCGAGTTGATGGACCACGTGACGTGGTTGGAGATCGCGAGGCGCACCAGCCCGCCCCAGAAGAAGCCGGTGAGCACGCCGACCCAGGACCACGAGATGAGCCCGCCCAGCACGGCGGGAAGCAACAGGCTGACCGCCACCCAGACGCCGAACGTCTTGCTCACGCGCACGATCGCGCGGTCGGCGAGCAGGTCCGGGATGAACCGCCGGTGGTTGGTCTCGTTGCGGTCGAAGAACCAGGTCATGTGGGCGTGCAGGAAGCCCCGCGCCACGGCCAGCGGCGACGTGCCGAACAGCCACGGCGAGTGCGGGTCGCCCTCGCGGTCGGAGAAGGCGTGATGGCGGCGGTGGTCGGCCACCCAGTTCAGGACGTTGCCCTGCACGGCCAGCGAGCCGGTGATCGCCATCGCGACCCGCAGCCACGGCTTGGCCTTGAACGACTTGTGCGTGAAGTGGCGGTGGAAGCCGACCGTGATGCCGAGGACGGCGGGCACGTAGAACACGACGAGGAGCACGAGGTCGTGCCAGTCCACCCCCCATCCCCACGCCAACGGCACGGCCACCACGAGCGCGACCATCGGCATCGCGACGAAAACCCAGATCAGCGAGTGCTGGAACGCGGTGCGCCGGCCGGAGATCACCGGGTTCGGATCCAAGGTCGGCCGACTTCCGTCGGCGTCCGAGACGGTGGCGGTCATGGGGCTCCTCGCGGATGAGTGTCTGGGGTGACGGCCGGGCGGCCCGCGCGGCCTGCAGACCGCACCCGTTCCGGAGGCTAGGTGATCAGGACCCGGCCACACAGCCCCCGCCACGGGAACAACAGGCGAATCGCCCGGTTCGCAGCGCGCTCCACCGCATACCCGGCTGTGGTCCGCCGCAACCGGTGTTCCCACTGCGTGACAGGATGAAGGCCTGTCCGCCGTGGTGTAACGGCAGCACCTCGGATTTTGGTTCCGATGGTCCAGGTTCGAATCCTGGCGGCGGAGCAGCAGGTCAGCGCCTCGCCGACCCCGTCATGCCGCACCGGCACGGGCGCCGGCAGCCGGCGTTCCGGGTTGCGCTCGACGGCCCGGCGGGGGTCGGGAGTGGCCCGGATTCGGGTCGCCCGAGCGGCGGCCGAGCCCGCGAGCGGTTTTCGTCACAGGGATGAGATGAGCGGGTGACATACCCGTGAAACCGGCACGACCAGCGACGATCCGGATACGGGGCGCCTCTGTCGCAGTCTCCGACGACCGTCAGAGTTCCGGCTTCTCGTCGTAGAGGACGTAGTGCTCGACCACCGGCGGCGCGGCCAGGAACTCACCCAGAAGCGCTACGTACCGGCTGTATCGATCGGTGCCCCGGAAGTTCTGCAGATGGGCGTCGCGCGACTCCCACTCCACCATCCCGACGAACCGGGTGGGGCTCTCCACCCCGCGAAACATCCGGGCCGAGAGGCATCCCGGCGTTCCGGTCAGAATTGCCTGCGCCTCGACGTAGCGGGCGGCGAAGTCGTTCTCGCTGCCCTCACGAATGTCGATCAGCGCGATCTCGCGGATCATGAAACCGACCCTACGCGCGGTCGGACCGGCGCCGTAGACGAACCGGGGCGGTCCCGCCTCACTCAGCGGGACCGCCCCGGGACGGTTGTGTCATGGATCGGTCGGTAGGTGCGGATCTGCTTACTGGTGTTCGTTACGCGAGTTCCGCTCGGCGATGGTGATCGCCTCGCGGGCCCCCTCAGCGTGGATGTTCACTCCCCTGCCTTGCTCGGCGATGGTGTTCGCTTCGCAAGCTCCCCTCAGCGCCCGTTCGGCGCCGGCGGCGGCTGGGGCGGTTCGGGCGGACGCCCGTTCCCCGTGCACCTCATGCCACTCCTCTGTTTCCCTACCAGCGGGGCCCCTATGACGGCAGGCCCCGGTCCGTCACTCCAGACCGGCGTCCAGAGTGATGGTGGTGCCGGCCAGTGCCTTGCTGACCGGACACCCTTCCTTGGCCGCGAGTGCGGCCTTCTCGAACCCGGCCGCGTCGAGTCCCTCGACCTCGCCGCGGACGGTGAGTGCAATGCCCGTGATCGCGAACCCGCCCTTGGGGTCCGGACCGAGCGTGACGTCGGCGGTGACGTCCAGCGACTGCGGCGTGCCACCGGCCTGCGCGATGAGAGCCGACAGCTGCATCGCGTAGCAGGACGAGTGGGCCGCCGCGATGAGCTCCTCCGGGCTGGTGGTGCCGCCGGCGTCCTCCGCCGTGCGCTTCGGGAAGCTCACGTCGTACGTGCCCACGCCACTGCTGGTCAGTTCGACCTGCCCGGCTCCCTGCTCGAGGGTGCCGTTCCAGGCCGTGCGGGCGGTGCGCGTGGGCATCGAAAGCCTCCTGAGAGCGGTCGTGATCTTCCTTGTGTGACAACCCCCGAGAACGAGCGAACTATCCGTCAGGCGCGGCCGGTGAGACGACCGGTGCAGGATGCACGGCGAACGGTCCGGCCGGACCGTGTGTCAGCCATTCGGGGTGGCCCACGGCCAGGAAGTCGTGCACTGTCCTCGCGCCGTTACGTGGCCCCACCGACCGGCTGTGAGACGTCCGTCCAGGTGCCGGCCGCAGCGATGGGCTCGACGGCGGGGCGCCTACCGACCCCGTAGGCTTTCCAGGTCCCCGACGCCGGCCCGGCGTGCCGTACCGCATCAGGTCGGTATCGCCGTCGGCTCGCCCCGGTGACCACCAGCAGTAGAACAGGGAGTGGGCTCCATGGTCGACAGTCACGAGCCCGGACGCACCGGCGACCACGCACCCGTACGCCCGGCCGCCGCGATCGTGCTGGCTGCGGGCGAGGGCACTCGTATGCGCTCGGCCGTGCCGAAGGTCCTGCATCCGATCGCCGGCCGCAGCCTGCTCGGGCATGCGGTCCACGCGGTTGCCGCGTTGGAGCCCGAGCACCTCGTCGTCGTGGTCGGCCACGGCCGCCACCAGGTCGGCGACGCCGTCACCGCGCTGGGCGAGGAGCTCGCCCGGCCGGTGCTCGCGGCCGAGCAGGAGAAGCGCCTCGGCACGGGGCACGCGGTCCGGTGTGCGCTCGACGTCGTGCCGTCCACGATCGCGGGCCCGGTCCTCGTCACCTACGGCGACGTCCCGCTCCTCGACCCGCACACCCTCACCGACCTCATGGCCGACCACGCCAGGTCCGGGGCGGCACTCACCCTGCTCACCACCGAGCTCGCCGACCCCACCGGGTACGGCCGGGTGCTGCGCGAGTCGGACGGCACCGTCACCCGGATCGTGGAGGAGGCCGACGCCACGCCGGAGCAGCGGGCGGTCACCGAGGTGAACTCCGGGGTGTACGCCTTCGACGCCGAATACCTTCTCGCCACCATCACCAGGTTGCGCGCGGCCAACAGCCAGGGCGAGCTGTACCTCACCGACCTCGTCAAGATCGCGCATGACAACGATGTCGATGTCCGCGCCGTGCGCTGCAGCGACGGCTGGCAGGTACGCGGCGTCAACGACCAGGTCCAGCTCGCGGCCATCCGCGCCGAGCTGAACCGGCGCCTGCTCGATGGCTGGATGCGCAAGGGCGTCACGGTCGTCGACCCGGCCTCCACGTGGACCGACGTCGAGGTCCGGCTGGAGCCGGATGTCGTGCTGCACCCGCACACCCAGCTGCACGGCTACACGTCCGTCGCCGGCGGGGCCGAGGTCGGCCCGGACACCACGCTCACCGACTGCGAGATCGGCGCGGGCGCCAGGGTCATCCGGACGCACGGCACCGGCGCCACCATCGGCGCGGGCGCGTCGGTCGGGCCGTTCGCCTACCTGCGGCCGGGGGCACGGCTCGGCGAGCGCGGCAAGATCGGCACCTTCGTCGAGGTCAAGAACTCCGACATCGGCACGGGCACCAAAGTTCCGCATCTCACATATGTCGGCGACGCCACGATCGGCGAGTACAGCAACATCGGCGCGTCCTCGGTCTTCGTCAACTACGACGGTGTGCGCAAACAGCGCAGCGTCATCGGATCGCACGTCAGGACCGGTTCGGACAACACCTTCGTCGCCCCGGTGCACGTCGGCGACGGCGCCTACACGGGTGCCGGCGCGGTCGTGCGCGAGGACGTCCCACCGGGGGCGCTCGCCGTGTCCGCCGGGGCACAGCGCACGATCGAGGGGTGGGTCGAGAAGAAGCGACCCGACACCCCGGCCGCGGAGGCCGCCGCCAGGGCGGTCGACCGGGCGAACAATGGCGATGGAGGCACAGCACGGTGAGCGCGATGTCGGCAGTCCCGAAGAAGAACCTCATGCTCTTCTCGGGGCGTGCACATCCCGAGCTGGCCGAGCAGGTCGCCAAGCACCTGGACGTGACGATCACGCCCCAGTCGGCGTACTCGTTCGCCAACGGCGAGATCTTCGTCCGGTTCGAGGAGTCGGTGCGCGGCTGCGACGCCTTCGTCCTGCAGTCGCACTCGGCGCCGATCAACGACCAGATCATGGAACAGCTGATCATGGTCGACGCGCTGAAACGGGCCTCGGCCAAGCGGATCACCGTGGTCATGCCGTTCTGGGGCTACGCGCGCCAGGACAAGAAGCACCGGGGGCGCGAGCCGATCTCGGCCCGCCTCATCGCCGACATGTTCCAGGTCGCCGGTGCCGACCGGATCATGACGGTCGACCTGCACACCGCGCAGATCCAGGGCTTCTTCGACGGGCCGGTCGACCACCTCTTCGCGCTGCCGGTACTCGCCGAGCACGTCAAGCGCACCTACGCCGACTACCCACTCGCCGTCGTCTCCCCCGACTCCGGCCGCGTCCGGCTCGCTGAACGCTGGGCCGAGACTCTCGGTGGCACGCCGCTGGCGTTCATCCACAAGACGCGCGACCCGCGCAGGCCGAACGAGGCCGTCGCCAACCGCGTCGTCGGTGAGGTGGAGGGCAGGCTCTGCGTGGTCATCGACGACATGATCGACACCGGCGGCACCGTGGCCAAGACCGCCGAGGTGCTCCTCAACGAGGGCGCTCTGGACGTCGTCGTCGCAGCGACGCACGGCGTGCTCTCCGGCCCCGCACCCGAGCGTCTCGCCGCCTGCGGGGCCCGCGAGGTCATCTTCACCGACACGCTGCCGATCCCCGACGAGAAGCGCTTCCCGGCGATGACCGTGCTCTCCATCGCCCCTCTGCTCGCCGAGGCCATCCACCAGGTGTTCGACGACGGCTCCGTCACCAGCCTCTTCGACGGCAACGCGTAGGAACTCCGCGAATCACGCTCCGGTGCGGCCACGGCGGTCTCGATACACGGACAGCCGTCGGCCGTACCGGAGGTGCGTGGCGCACTCCGCGTCGTGATCCACAACTCCCTCGGAGCGACAGCCTGTCCGCGGACGTCAGCGGCCTGGGCGACACGGCATTGCGGGTACCTACAGCGCTTGAACGGCTCTACCAGCGGCATCCGACCGCATTCCCCGGGTCGGCGGACGCCCAGGAGCGGTCGAAGTCACCGCAGAGAGTGACGCCCGTAAGGGCGAGGGTCTGGCGAGGCGCGCGGTACGCGTCGCGTATCGTTGACGCCAGTTCCGCGGCGAGGGTGGGTGTTCCTTCTTTGCCCGCCGTTATCGACGCAGCCCCCGGCCCTGCCGGTCTGCCTCGCCGCGCGTCCATGTCGCAGCACGCTTGATCGAGGAGAAGTACCGTGGCCGAGGCCCGTATCGACGCCGAGACCCGCACGGAGTTCGGCAAGGGCGCCGCCCGCCGCACACGTCGCGCCGGAAAGATCCCCGCTGTGCTCTACGGGCACGGCACCGACCCGCAGCATCTCTCGCTCCCGGAGCTGGAGTTCAAGCGGGTCGTCCGCGAGCAGGGCCGCAACGCCGTGATCACGCTCAACATCGGCGGCCGCCCCCAGCTCGCGCTGACCAAGACGGTGGTCACCCACCCGATCCGCCCCTACATCGAGCACGTCGACCTGCTGGTGATCAGGCGGGGCGAGAAGGTCGCCGTCGAGGTCCCGGTGCTCATCGTCGGCGACGCCGCACCCGGCACCCTGGTCACCCAGGAGCTCAACAACATCGAGGTCGAGGCCGACGTCTCCAACATCCCGGAGCACGTCGAGGTGTCCGTCGAGGGCCTCGAGGTCGGCACCCAGATCCAGGCCGCTGACGTGCCGCTGCCCGAGGGCACCACGTTGCGCGCCGACGCCGAGATTCTCGTGGTCAACATCGTCGCCGCCCCGACCGAGGCGCAGCTCGAGGGCGAGATCGACACCGAGGGTGCAGGCGTCGTCGAGGAGGCCCCGCAGACCCCGGCGCCCGAGTCCACCGAGAGCTGACCATGACGCCGGGCCCCGCTCTGGTGGTCGGGCTCGGCAACCCGGGCCCCGACTACGCCGAGACCCGGCACAACGTCGGATTCCGCGTCGTCGAACTACTCGCGGCGCGGGCCGGCGGTGGCCGCTTCTCCCGGCACCGAACCAACTCCGACGTGCTCGAAGCCAGGCTCGCCGGGCGGCGGGTCGTGCTCGCCAAGCCGCGCACGTACATGAACGTCTCCGGCGGCCCGGTCGCCGGACTCGCGAAGTACTTCTCCGTGCCGATCGAGGATCTCGTCGTCGTCCACGACGATCTCGATCTCGGCTTCGGCGTGGTGCGGCTCAAGCGGGGCGGGGGCGAGGGCGGCCACAACGGCCTGCGCTCCATCAGCTCCGCGCTGGGCACGAAGGACTACCTTCGAGTCCGCTTCGGGATCGGCAGGCCCCCGGGCCGGCAGGACCCGGCCGACTTCGTGCTGAAGCGCTTCTCCGGGGCGGAGAAGAAGGAACTGGAGTTCGCCGTCGACCTCGCCGCCGACGCCGCCGAGGCCCTGCTCTCCGACGGCCTCGAGCCCGCGCAGAACAAGTTCCATGCCCTTTCGGGCTGACGCGCTGCGTCCTTGATCAACGGTTGGGGGCGCGGAGCCGTGCCGAGAGCGGCTGCGGGGCCCGAAACGGTGATCATGAACTGCGGCCCTGCGGATCAGCCACCACGGGGCGGCGGCCCGTGCCCATGATCAACGAATGGGGACGCGCAGCCGTGTGTCAAGCGGTCGCAAGGCCCGAAACAGTGATCATGGGACGGCTCCGGCTCGTCGGCAGCGGTCGCCGTCGCTCAGCGATACGCCAGGCCACCCCCTGAGCCGCCCCCGCACGGCCACGAGCTGGCGGCGCGACCCCGCGAGCACAACCCTCATGATCAGCAATTCGGGACGCGGAGCCGCGCCGAGAGCGGCTGCGAGGCCCGAACCGGTGATCATGAATCGCCCCGCGGCTCCTCGACCTCGACCGGCGCCCCCCGGGGCCGTCTCCAGGAACCCGCAACCATCCCGGTGCGGCTGCCAGTCCTCCGAAGCAACCCGCCGGGCGACGACATCTGCCCGGCGGCGGCGTGGTGGGACCCCATGATCAGCGGCCGGGGACCCGCAACCGCATCACGCACAGCTGCGCGCCCCGAAACAGTGATCATGATGCGCAGCCGCGCCTCGGACAGTCCCGCTGGGCCGCGGGCCGTCCATGATCAGCACTTGGGGACCCGCAGCAGCGCCATATGCGGCTGCATGGCCCGAAACGGTGATCATCGCCTGGAGCCGCGCCGTTGCGGCAGTGATCAGCGGCCGGAGGGCCCGAGCGCCCGGTGCGGCTGCCTCAGACGCGGGCCCGCAGCAGTTCGCCCGTGGCGGCTCGTCGCAGCTTGCCGGAGGGGGTCTTGGGCAGGGTGCCGGGGCCGAGCACCATGACCTCGGCCGGTCGCACCCCCACCGCGGAAACCACCTGGTGCGTGACGTCCTTGCGGATCACCTGCTCGGCTTCCGGGTCGCCTGCCTTGCGCGACTCGACCGCGACGAGGAACGACTCGCGGTGCATGGCGCCTTCCGTGCCGCTGAGCATCCGGACGGCCACCGCGTTGCCGGCGCGCACGTCGTCGGCCTGGGCCGCGGCACGCTCGATGTCGGTGGGGTAGATGTTGCGCCCGCCCATGATGATCACGTCTTTACGCCGGCCGCAGACCACGACCTCGCCGTTCACGACGTAGCCCTCGTCGCCGGTGTCGAGCCAGCCTTCCGCGTCCTGGGTGGCGACGGGGCCGTCGACGGTGAGGTAGCCGGGGGTCACCGACTCGCCGCGCAGCTGCAGCACGCCGACCTCGCGATCGCCGAGCACCGCGCCGTCGTCGCCCACAACTCGCACCTCGATGCCGAGGAGCGGCGGCCCCAGCTTCGGGAAGCGGCGCCGGGGCTCGCCGGTCGTGGGCTCCGCTCGCCGGTGTTCCTCCAGCTGCTGGGCGTCGATGTGGTCGACCTCCAGCCCCGTGGCGAGCGGGGCGAAGGACACGCCGAGCGCCGTCTCGGCCATCCCGTAGGCGGCGACCACCGACTCCGGTTGCAGGCCGAAGCGGCTGCCCGCCGACGTGAACGCCGCCACGGCGTCCGGGTCGATGGGTTCGGCGCCGTTGAGGGCGATCCGGAGCGACGACAGGTCGAGCGACCCCTCGTCGGCGCGGGCGAGCTGCCTGCCGAGCACCGCGTAGGCGAAGTTCGGCGCTGCGGTGACCGTGCCGCCGTACTTCGAGATGAGCTCGGCCCACAGCAGCGGGCGGGTGAGGAAGTCGACTGGTGTGACGCTCACGAGCTCGAGCCCCGTGGTCATCGGGACCGTCAGGAACCCGACCATGCCCATGTCGTGGAAGAGCGGGAGCCACGACACCATCACGTCGCGGCTCACGTCGAGCGCGGAGGCGTGGACCATGCCTGCGATGTTGGAGTGCAGGTTGCGATGGGTGATCCGCACCGCTTTCGGCTCCGCCGTGGAGCCGCTCGTCAGTTGCAGGAGGGCGGTGTCGTCCTCGGCGGCGGCCGCGGCGTCGGGAGCGAAGTCGTCGCCGCCCGCGTCGAGCGACTCGATGGTGCGGTAGGCGATGCCGCGTTCGGCGAGCACCGGCGCCAGCCCGTCGAACGGCGCGCCGAGCAGCACGAGCTTCGCGTCGATCATCCGTAGGACGGACACGGTGTCCTCGGCCCAGGAGGCGAGGTCGGTGCGTGCAGTCGGCTGGTGGAGCATCGTGACGCTGCCGCCGGTGAACCACACGGCCTGGGCGACGGGGGCGATCGACCCCGGCTCACCCGCGAGGACCCCGACTGCGGCCCCCCGCGGGAGACCGGGCACGTCCTCGCTGCCCATGACCAGCGCGGCCGCCATCCGCCGCGCGACGGCGTGCACGTCGGCCCACGGTCGCCGCACTGCCGTCCTGGGCTCGCCGGTGGTCATCCCTTTGGTGGAACGGGTGGCGGAGTCCAGCAGCATTGCCAGGAACCGGGACATGGTCAAGAGCTTACGGTCTCCACGACCGCGCGACCGTCCGGCGGGTGAGTCGAGCGGCCGGAACGACGGGCCGGGCGGTACTAGCATCCAGGGGTGGCCGATCACTCCGCAGACCGCCTTCCCGCACTCGTCACCGCAGCCCTGCCCGGCGCGCGCGCCGACCTGGAGAGGCTGGTCCGCATTCCGAGCATCTGGGCCGACCCGTCCCATGCGGAGGACACCCGCCGCAGCGCCGAGGCCGTCGCCGAGCTCGCCAGGGGCGCCGGCGCGGCGGACGTCACAATCATCGCGGCCGACGGTGGCGCTCCCGCCGTCGTCGCGCACTGGCCCGCTCCTGAGGGCGCACCCACCGTGCTGCTCTACGCGCACCACGACGTCCAGCCCACCGGCGGCGACGAGCACTGGACGAGCCCGCCGTTCGAGCCGGCCGAGCGGAACGGCCGTCTCTACGGCCGGGGCGCGGCCGACGACAAGGCCGGCGTGATGACCCACCTCGCGGTGCTGCGCGCCTACGAGGGCAAGCCGCCGGTCGGGGTCACGTTGTTCATCGAGGGTGAGGAGGAGTCCGGCTCCCCCACACTGAGCGCCCTGCTCCGTGAGCACCGCGACGCTCTCGCCTCCGACGTGATTGTGATCGCAGACTCCTCGAACCCGTCCGTCGACGTCCCGGCCGTCACCACGAGCCTGCGCGGCCTGGTGAGCGTCATCGTCGAGGTCGCGATGCTGGAGCGCCCGGCGCACTCCGGGATGTTCGGCGGCCCGGTCGGCGACGCCCTCACGGCGCTCTGCCACGGGCTCGCCTCCCTCCACGACGAGAAGGGCGAGGTGGCCGTCCCGGGGCTCGTGCGCGGCAGCGCCGAAGGCCCCGACCTCGACGAGGCCACGCTCCGCTCGGACGTCGGGCTGCTCGACGGCGTCGAACTGCTGGGCTCAGGCAGCGTCCCGACCCGCCTCTGGCACAAGCCTGCGGTGGCCGTGCTCGGTATCGACGCGCCGCGTGTGGCCGAGTCGTCGAACGTGCTGCTCCCCCGCGCCCGCGCCTGCGTGAGCATGCGGCTCGCGCCCGGGGAGGACGCCCTGAAGGCGCAGCAGGCACTGGCCGAGCACATCGAAGCCAACGTGCCGTGGGGCGCGCAGGTCACCATCACACCGGAGTCCGGGGTGGCGGAGCCGTACTCGCTGGAGGCCACCGGCGCCGTCTACGACGCGGTGCGCCGGGCGTTCGCCCAGGCCTACGGCAACGAGGTGGTCGAGACCGGCGTCGGCGGGTCCATCCCGTTCATCGCCGAGTTCGCCCGTACCTTCCCGGGCGCCACGGTGCTCGTCACTGGCGTCGGCGACCCGGCCAGCCGTTGGCACGGCATCGACGAGAGCCTGGACCTGGCGATGTTCGGGAAGGCGGTGCTCGGCGAAGCCCTCCTGCTCGCCGAGCTCGCCCCGAGCACCCCCTGACCACGAGCGAACCACCTGGCACTCCCCGGGCACACTGACCTCGTGCGGATCACGCTGCTCGGTGCCGTGGAGGCGTGGCCGGAGGGCAGCGAGCAGCACCCGGTGTCGCTCGGTGGGCTGCGCCTGCGCGGGTTGCTCGCGCGGCTCGCGCTCGACGCCGGGCGACCGGTCGCCGTGAGCGAGCTGGTGGACGACCTGTGGGGCGATGCGCCTCCCGAGGGAGCCGTCAATGCGCTGCAGGCTCTCGTGTTGCGACTGCGCCGGGCGATCGGGGCCGATCTCGTGGACACCGCCGCCCGCGGTTACCAGCTGCGGGTGGATCCGGAGGCGGTCGACGCACTGCGGTTCGCGTCCATGCTCACCGCTGCGGACGCGGCCGATGACACGGCGGCGTATGCGCTTCTCGGCCAGGCCCTGGCGCTGTGGCACGGGCCTGCGCTCGCCGACGTTCGCGACCTGCCCTTCGCCGTGCCGGTGGCACATCGGCTGGCCGAGCGGCGGGCGCTCGCCGTCGAGCGGCGGGCCCGGCTCGCGCTGGAGCTCGGGCAGCCCGCCGACGAGCTCGACACCCTGCGTGCTCAGCTCGACGCCGCCCCGCTGCGCGAGAGCACGGCGGTGCTGCTGGCCCGCGGACTGCACGCCACCGGCCGGCAGGCCGACGCCCTCGCCGTGCTGGACAGCACCCGGGCGCGCCTGGCCGATGAGCTCGGCGTCGATCCGGGCGCCGATCTCGAGGCGGCGCGGCTCGCCGTCCTGCGCGGCGACGCCGCTCCCGCGCGGGTGACCGCGCCGGCGCCCATTTCCTCGTCGCGCCCGCCGGCCGCCCCGCTGACCAGCTTCATCGGCCGGACGGTCGACGTCGAACGGATCCGTGCACTGCTCGGCACCGCCCGTCTGGTGACGCTCACCGGGCCCGGAGGCGCGGGGAAGACACGCCTCGCGCGGGAAGCCGTCACGGTCGGCGGCGTGGAGACTCAGGTCGCCGAGCTCGCCGCGCTGACCGCCCCGGAGCAGCTGCCCGCCGCGGTGCTCGCCGCGGTCGGAGGGCCTGAGCTGCTGCTTCGTATCCAGGACGACACCGGCCCACCGACGACGGCGCGGCTCGTCACGGCGCTGGGTGGCCGCGAGCTGGTCCTCGTCCTGGACAACTGCGAGCACCTGGTGGACGGCGTGGCTGTGCTCGCGGAGACGCTGCTGGGCGCGTGCCCGCTGTTGCGGGTGCTGGCCACCAGCCGCGAGCCGCTCGGAGTTCCGGGCGAGGTGCTGCACCCCGTCGAGGCGCTGGCACCGGTCGACGCCGTCCGGCTCTTCGTCGACCGGGCGGCGGCGGTCAGTCCCGGCTTCGACCTCGGTGCCGACGTCGAGCCGGCTGTCACCGAGATCTGCCGCAGGCTCGACGGCCAACCGCTGCCCATCGAGCTGGCGGCGGCACGCCTGCGCTCGCTCACGCCGCAGGAGATCGCCGCACGTCTCGACGACCGGTTCCGGCTGCTCACCTCTGGTGCCCGGACGGCGCTGCCCCGCCACCAGACGTTGCGCGCGGTCGTCGACTGGAGCTGGGACCTGCTCGACGAACCGGAGCGGGCAGTGGCGCGCCGGCTCGCCGCATTCGCGGGCGGAGCCACCGCTGTTGCTGCGGAGCGGGTCTGCGCCGGCCCGGCAGGCCCCGCCCCGGGCGAGGTGTTCGAGTTGCTCGCGGCGCTCGTCGACAAGTCGCTGGTCGTCGCGATCCCGCAGAACGGCAGCACGCGCTACCGGATGCTGGAGACGATCAGGGAGTACGCGGGCGAGCGTCTCGACGAGGCAGGTGAACGGGCGGTCACCGAGGCGGCCCATGCCGCTGTCGTGCTCGAGCTGGCGGAAGAGGCCGAGCCCCACCTTCGCGGAAAGGAGCAGCTCACGTGGCTGGTGCGGTTGCGGGCAGAGGCCGACGAGATCGACGTCGCGCTGCGCCGGGCGGTTGCCGCAGGTGACGCGGTCACCGCGCACCGGCTCGTCGCCGCGATGGCGTGGGCCTGGATCGTGCGCGGGCTGTTCGACGAGGCCGTGCGATGGGTGGAAGCCGTCCAGCCGCTCACCGGTCCGATCCCGGTGCGGGCTCATGCCATGAACACCGCCTATCTCGCACTGGTCGGCGTCGCACGTGGCGATCTCCCGGCGGCGGAGCGCGCCGTCGAGGCGGCCCTCACGCTCGCCGCGGGTGTTCCCCGCCCGCTGCCGGCCGTGCTGGCACTGATGGGGCCGGTGTACGCGCTGTTCGCCGGCTCCGATCCGGGGCCGATCACGCAGCTCTCCGAGGCGGACGCTGATCCGTGGGTGCGCGCCTTCGCGCTGCAGACGCAGGCCCAGATCGCGGGCAACGACGGCCGGCTCGACGATCAGCGCCGGTACCTCCGCGCGGCGCACGAGTTGTTCGCCGCCACGGGCGACCGCTTCGGGCTGGGCATCGTCGTGCACGCGCTGGGCGAGCTGGAGGACATCGCCGGCGAGCACGACGCAGCCGCCCGCGCGTACGACGAGGCGATCGCACTCGCACGTGAGCTGGGCAACGACGACGACCTACCCCAGTTCATGAGCAGGCGAGCGACACTCGCGGCCCGCCGCGGCGACGTCGCCGCCGCACGGACGATGCTGCAGCGGGCGAGCACCATGGCGCGGGGGCCGTTCGGATCGGCGGGACTCCTGTCGATCTCGTTCGCGCACGTCGAGCGCCTGGCAGGGGACGTCCAGGCAGCACGGGCCCACCTCGACGACGCCGTCACCGACCTCGGCAAGGGCGGCAGCGGAGCACCGCAACGCGCGGCATACCTCGCGATGACGCGGGCGGCGGTCGAGCTCACCGCGGGCGACCAGCCGGCGGCACGGGCGGCGCTCACCGACGCCGTCGCGGCGGCGGTGGAGAGCCGGGACGGCCCCATCGCCGCGGGCGTGGCCGAGGTCGCAGCGCTGGTCACGCTCGCCGAGGGTGACGCGGAGTGCGCCGGCCTGCTGCTCGGGATCGCGGCCGCCCAGCGTGGGGCCATCGACCGGGGCAATCCGGAGGTGATTGCCGCCCTCGACCGCGTGCGCGACGCGCTCGGTTCCGCCGCAGCGCAGGACGTGATGCGGCGCGGCCGAGAGCTGCCGCGCGACGAGGGGCTGGCGGTCCTCGCCGAGAAGACCGCCCAGCCGATCTGAAAGCCCGACCGTCCCGCCACGGCCCCTCGACGCGGCGGGACGGGCCGTGCCGGTCAGGTCCGGCGCTGGTAAAGCGCCACCGCCAGGGGCGCGAAGATCGCGACGACGACCGCAGCCGCAATCAGAGAGGCAGTAGCCGGCGCCGCGACGGGGCCGCCGGTGAGCAGCCCACGCACCGCGTCCGCGATCTTCGACACCGGATTGAGCTCGACGAACCAGCGCAGCCACGAGGGCATGGTGGAGGCCGGGACGAACACGTTGCTGCCGAACGTGATCGGCAGCATGATCAGCGCGCCGAGACCCTGAACCGACCGGGGCTCCTTCACGACCATCGCCAGCGCGGTGAAGACCCAGCACAACGCGAACGCGAACACCATCACCAGGCCGAGCGCGGCCACCACGGCGACCGGGCCGGTGGCGAACCGGAAACCGAGGATCACGCCGAAGACCAGCATGATCACTCCCGAAGCCAGGTAGCGGACGAGGTCCGCGCCGATCGCACCGAGCAAGGGAGCGGTGCGCGAGATCGGCAGGCTGCGGAACCGATCGAAGATGCCGGTGTGCAGGTCGTCGGCGAGTGCCACGCCCGTGCCTGCGGAGGCGAAGACCACGGTCTGCACGAGCACGCCGGGCAGCGCGAACTGCAGGTAGGTGCCGGTGTCGCCGGAGATCGCGCCGCCGAAGACGTAGACGAACAGCAGCAGGAAGATGATCGGCTGCAGCGTGACGTCGATCAGCGCCTCCGGCGAGTTGATCGTCTTGACCACTCCGCGCCAGACGAGCGTGGCGCCGTGGCGCAGCGCGGACGGGATCCGGCGAACGGGCGTTCCGCCCGCGCTCCCCGTCCGATGGGAGGTGGCCGGTCGTGCGTCGGTAGCGGTGCTCATGCGGCCTCCTCGGTCGCGGCGGCCGGGCCTGCCACCCGTCCGGTCAGGGTCAGGAAGACGTCGTCCAGGCTCGGCAGCCGCAGACCCAGCTCGGCGACCGTGACGCCGGCCTCGTCGAGCCGGGCCCCGGCCCGGTGCAGCAGTCCGGAGTCGACGGCCGGCACGATCAGCTCGCCACTGGCGTCGATGGTGGGCTCGAGGCCGGGGGCCAACTCCGCTATCAGCGCGGTCACCAGCGGCAGGTCGGCCCGGTGCATCGGCCGCACGTGCAGCCGCTGTCCGCCGACCTCGGCCTTCAGGGTGGCGGGGGTCCCGGCGGCGATCACCCGCCCCCGGTCGAGGACCACGAGGTCGTCGGCGAGCTGGTCGGCCTCCTCGAGGTACTGCGTGGTCAGCAGCACGGTCACGCCGTCGGCGGCGAGAGCGCGCACGCCGTCCCACACCTCGTTGCGGTGTCGGGGGTCGAGCCCGGTGGTCGGCTCGTCGAGAAAAAGCACCTGGGGACGGCCGATCAGGCTCGCGGCGAGGTCGAGCCTGCGCCGCATTCCCCCCGAGTAGGTGCGGACGCGCCTGGCCGCCGCCTCGGCCAGGCCGAACCGCTCCACCAGTTCGGCGGCGCGGGCGCGTGCGGTGCGCCGGGGCAGGTCGAGCAACCGCGCGACCAGTACGAGGTTGTCCGTGCCCGACAGCGCCTCGTCCACAGCGGCGTACTGCCCGGTCAGCCCGATCTGCCTGCGGACGGCGGCCGGCTCGGTGACGACGTCGTGCCCGAGCACACTCGCGCGACCTGCGTCGGGTCGCAGCAGGGTGGAGAGCACTCGCACGGTAGTGGTCTTGCCGGAGCCGTTGGGGCCGAGCAGACCGAGCACGGCACCCCGGCGCGCGACGAGGTCGACGCCGGCCAGCGCGGCCGTCCCGCCGAAGTTCTTGACCAGGCCCTCGACCTGGATGACTGATTCCATGACCGTGACGCTGCGCCAGGCCGCTGATACGCCACCTATATCGCGCTGATGCGCCCCTGATACGGCCTCAGGCGATCTCGGGTGCTGCTCGGCGGGTTCCGACCGGCCCGCCGCCTCCGTCGATCAGCGGTGGGCCGGTCGCCCAGTGCGGTGCCCCCCTCCGGGTCCCCCGACCCGGCCGCACCTCTTCGACGTTAGAGGAGATGCCCATCGGGCGGATCGGTCGAAAGATTGATCTCAGCCCGCCGGAGGTCGGAGCCCGTCCCGCAGTACGGCGTAGACGCGCTGCCGCAGTTCGGGCTCAGGGTCGGCGCGGACCACATACAGCATGGCTTTGAGCAGGGCGATCAGATCCTTGACAGTGATCTCGCCGCGAACGGCCCCGGCTGCCTGCGCCCGCGCCAGCAGCACGCCGAGCGCGTCCTGCATCTCGGCCACCGCTTCGGCGACACCCTCCGCTCCCGCTCCGGCGAGAGCATCGGGAAGGTCACGTTTACGTTCCGCCTCCTCGGCGAGGCGGGCGAGGAACCCGTCGAAGGCCGCACCGGGATCGACAGCTGTGGCCCGGGCTCGCGCGTCCGCCGCGAGCTCCTGCACGCGGGCGAGCGACACGGCCTCGAACAACGCCTCCTTCGTAGGGAAGTGCCGGTAGACCGTGCCCGGACCGACGCCGGCCGCGTTGGCGATCTCGTCGAGCGGGACGTCGTACCCGCGCTCGGCGAACGCCGCGGCAGCAGCAGCCAGCACTCGTTCCCGGTTACGGCGGGCGTCGGCCCGGAGCGGTCGCTCAGCCACACGGCCCCCTCTGGCTAAGCGGGGCGCTCGTTCCGTATAGTCGAAGCGGGGTCACCGTTCCGATTCTAGGGAGGATTCATGAGCCGTAGTCCGCGGGAAGTCGTCGATCAGGTGCGCCGCATGGTGGCAGGTGAGGGCGTCACGTTCGCCGACCTCTTCGCCATAGACGGTGTGCTCCGCTACCCGTTCGCCCCGCCCGGGATGCCGCGCGAGCTGCACGGGCGGGACGCGATCCGCGCCTACCACGGCGCCGCGTCCGACCGGCGCGCGATGCTCGAGATCGAGGATGTCGACGTGGTGGTCCGCGAGACGGACGACCCGGAGGTCGTCGTTGCGGAGATCGAGCACCACGGGCACTCCCACGCCACCGGCGGCCCGTACCGGTTCCGCGCGCTGGGCGTGATCCGGGTGCGCGACGGCGAGATCGTCTCTTACGACGACTACATGGACCCGATCGCTATGGCCGCGCTGCTCGGGCGGACCCCTGATCTGGTGGCCGCGCTCGCGTCCTGATCGCGGGCCGTGCGCGGATGCGGTACTCCCGCATCCGCGCACGGCCTGGACGAGTAGTTCCTCATTGCGTGGCAGCCGGGGAGAAGGCAGGTGGGTGTTCAAGAACCGGTTGTGTCGGGAATCTGCTCCGGCCGGGTGCCACGCCCGCCGACCTGGGGTGGCGGCGCCACCGTGATCACGATCGCCGGGAGCTGTCCGTCAATCTCGAGACCCCAACACGGCGGGCCGGAGCGACCGAGTCCTCATCTGCGCAGACCTGCCGCCCCGTCCTGTCACATCCGCGCGCGCCGAGGGGTCAGGTCTACAGCAACCGAGACCCCAGCCGGAGCGGGACAGCACCGCCTCCGGCGACCTGGTGAGGAGCGTTTCTGATGTCCACCGCCTACATCGTCGTCACACTCGTGGGAGCCGCCATGGCGGCCTTCTCCGCCGGCTCCGTCTTCTTCCACGCCAAGTGGGTCGTGCAGCCCCTGGCCGACTACCGCGTGCCCCGCCCGTGGTGGCCCTGGCTCGGTACGGCCAAGGCCGCGGGGGCGGCAGGTCTGGTGGTCGGCCTGTTCGTGCCGGTCATCGGCGTCCTGGCCGGCGTCGGGCTGGTGCTGTACTTCGCCGGGGCCGTCATCACCGTGTTCCGCGCGCGGTGGTACTCGCACCTCCCGTTCCCACTGGTGTACGCGGCGCCGGTGGTTGGTTCCCTGGCCCTGGCCTTCGCCGCCTGAGCACGTGGCCGGCGTGCACCGTGACGCACAGCCGCCCGATCCGGCGGGGAGCCGCCGCCTAGGCCCCCGCCGGACCATCCGGCGGGGGCCTTCTCGTGTCCGTAGTGAAGAGGGCGCGGGGTTCATGCAGATGGTCCGGCGAAGGTCATGCGGAGTGTCTGGGCACAACCGCGCCACTGGACAGCCCATCACCCGATCCCTGCTCGCTCGTCTAGAGGTGCCGGAGGGCGGGCCATAGCTGCGCCCATGGCCGGTGACGCCCCTCGAGCAGGAAGATCGGTGTCCCCTGCGCCAGGTTGGTGACACGCACGTCGTTGTCCAAGGCGCCCACCTGCGTCACACGGTCGAATCCCGCCGCCACGGCGCTCGGGTCGCCCACGAAGATCACGGCGCCGGAGTCCTCCGGCGGCATGCCGAACCACGCAGCCCCCCGCGCCCCGCTGTACGCGGGCAGGCCGGGCGCGAAGTGCTGGATCGCCGACACCGACCAGTAGTCCCCCGTGACCACCACGGCGTTCCGCGCGGACTCCGGCGGCAGCGCGCGATGTGCGGCCACCACGTCGTCCACCATCGCGGGCCAGCCGATCTCGTCGAGCTGGAAGTTCCCGATCTGCAACGGCTGGTCGGCGTGCGCCGAGACCGGCCTGATCGGCAGCACGTTCATGACGCCGAGGACGAGTACTGCGGTCGCCGCGTAGACCGGCCAGGTCGGCACCCAGCGCCACCACACCGCGGGCCTGCGCCGCTCGATCGAGGCCGCGGACGCCGCCCAGAGCAGCGGGAACATCCCGGCGACGTAGTACGGACGGCCGCCGCTGACGAGGAAGATCAGGGTGACGCCGAGCGCCGTGACTCCCAGGAACCGGTACGCGGGGTCAGCCAGCAGCCTGCCGACACCGTGCACGGCGAGCACCGACCCGATCAGCAGCCCGACCATCAGCAGCGCCACCGGCAGGAAACCGATCATGCCGCCCGCGTAGACGCTCTCGGCGGCGACGGCGCGGCTCATCCCCAGTTGCGGCCAGCCGTTCTGCGCCTGCCAGACCAGCGTGGGCACCGTGGTGAGCACCGCGATCGCGCCACCCAGCCACAACGCGGGCCTGCGCAGCAGATCACGCGGACCGAACACGAGCACCGCGACGATCGCGACCGCCCAGAACGCCACGACGAGGAACTTCACCTGGATCGCGACCGCGGTGACCAGCCCGGCCGCGATCATCAGACCGTCCTGCCGGGTGCGCACCCAGCGGACCAACAGCCAGGTCAGGGCCGTCCACAGTGCAGGGTCCACTGTCGACGTGGCCAACAAGTGCCCGGTGCCCAGGAAGTTCGGCGACAGCGCAAACGCGCCCGCGGCGATCAGCTGTGCGCGCCTCGCGCCCCCGAACTCGCGGGCCAGCAGTGCGGTCAGCACGACCCCGGCCACCGTGGCGATTGTGGCCGGAATGCGTAGCACCGGCAGAGATCCCGGCGCGATCGTGTCCATCGCGAGTGCGATCAGCGGCAGCATCGGCGGCTGGTCCGCGTAGCCCCAGGCGAGGTGGTGCCCCGCCGCGATGAAGTACAACTCGTCACCGAAGTAGCCGTAACGGCCGCTGACCGCGGTCAGCAGTACCGCAGTGGCGGCCGCCACCGCGAGCACCGGACCGCGGGCGAAATCCGGCACCGCCCGGGCAAGCGTCGGGTTCGTGATCGTCGTCATTCGTCCCCCCAGAGATTCACGGGCGACGCTAGGGCGCCGCGAATCCGGACGAATCGATCGAACGACGGATTCTGGGGTCAGCCGGACGTCCGGCTGGTCCTCGACACTAGGACTCGGCGATCTCCGCCGCTGCCAGCCAGTCCAGCTCCACGCTCTCCTTCTCGGCGAGCACGGCCCGGAGCTCGGCGTCGAGCTCCAGCAGCCGGGACGGGTCGGTGGCTGCGGCTGCCAGCTCTTCGTGCAACTGCTTCTCGCGCTTGTCGAGCGTCTCCAGTCGGCGCTCGAGCCGGGAGGCCTCCTTGCGCGCCGCTCGATGATCGGCCGCGCTCGACGTCGGCTTCGCCGCGGCGGGTGTGGGTGGCGGCGCGGAGAGGCCAGTCGCCTGCCGGCCTGCCGCCGCACGCCGCTGCAGGTACTCCTCGATCCCGCCGGGCAGGTGCGTGACCTTCCCGTCGCCCAGCAGCGCGACGACCGTGTCGCACACCCGTTCCACGAGGTAACGGTCGTGGCTGACGACGATGAGCGTGCCCGGCCACCCGTCGAGCAGGTCCTCGAGCCGGGAGAGCGTGTCGACGTCGAGATCGTTGGTGGGCTCGTCGAGCAGCAGGACGTTGGGCTCCGCCATCAACAGCCGGGTGAGCTGGAGCCTGCGCCTCTCACCACCGGAGAGCTGTCCGACCGGCGTCCACTGGCGGGCGGCGGGGAAGCCCAGCCGTTCCAGCACCGACGACGCGGTGAGCTCGAGCTTGCCGAACCTCACGTACTTCGCCACCTGCTCGGTGGCCTCCAGTACCCGCATGTCCTTCGGCAGGTCTGTGAGCTCCTGGCTCAGCTCGGCGAGCTGCACCGTGGTGCCCCTGACGACCCGGCCGCCCTGCAGCGGACGCTCGCCGCTCAGGGTGCGCAGCAGCGTGGTCTTGCCCGAGCCGTTGACCCCGACGATCCCGACGCGGTCACCGGGACCGAGGCGCCAGGTGACGTGGTTCAGCAGCGTGCGGCCGGCGATCTCTGCGGTGGCGTCCTCCAGTTCCAGCACCGTGCGGCCGAGCCGGTTGGTGGCGAACCCGAGCAGCTCCACGGTGTTGCGGGGCGGCGGGACGTCGGCGATGAGCGCCTCCGCAGCCTCGATCCGGAACCGCGGCTTCGACGTGCGGGCCGGTGCGCCGCGGCGCAGCCAGGCCAGCTCCTTCCGGGCGAGGTTCTGCCGGCGTGCCTCCGCGGCATCCGCCTGCCGGGAGCGCTCGGCACGGGCGTAGACCCAGTCGGCGTAACCGCCGAGGTAGCTCTCCACCCTGCCGCCCGCGACCTCCCACGTGCGCGTGCAGACCGCGTCGAGGAACCATCGGTCGTGGGTGACGACCACGACCGCGCACCGCCGCGACAGCAGGTGCTGGGCGAGCCAGCCGATGCCCTCGACGTCGAGATGGTTCGTGGGCTCGTCCAGCACCACGAGGTCGGGCTCGCCGACGAGCGCCGCCGCCAGCGCCACCCGCCGCTTCTCGCCACCGGACAGGCCGTCGACGGTGCGGTCGAGGTCGCCGATGCCGAGCCCGCCGAGCACGTCGCGGACCTTGGCGTCCGCTGCCCACTCGTGGTCGGCCGCGCCTTCCCAGGCCGCGAGCACGACGTCCCGGACGCGAGCGCCTGCGGGGAGGGCGTCGCCCTGCGCCAGGTGGGCGAGGTTGAGCCCGCCCAGGCGGCTCACCCGTCCCCCGTCCGGCGGACGCTCGCCGGTGATGATGTCGAGCAGGGTGGTCTTGCCGCCGCCGTTCAGTCCCACGACGCCGACCCGCTCCCCACGCTCGACGCCGAGCGACACGGCATCGAGCAGGACGCGTGAGGCGTCGCCGGGAACGTGGGCCGTGACGGACTCCAGGTTGACCAGGTTCTGGGCGGATCTCTGGGCTGCTGCGCGTGGAGGCATCAGGCACGCACCGGAGGCCAGGACGTGGGCGGACCAGGTGGCTCGTGCTGGTCGACGACACGGGCGCCGGGCACCGGACCGTGTGCCACCCGCACGGTGCGGCAGACGCCGACCCCGGCCAGCTCGGTGGCCACGTCGATCGCCGCGTCGGCACCGGAGCACAGGAACGCGCAGGTCGGCCCCGACCCGGAGACGAGCCCGGCCAGCGCGCCCGCGGTGACCCCGGCGCGCAAGGTGCGGCGCAGGTCAGGAGCCATGCTGACGGCGGCGGCCTGCAGGTCGTTGCCGAGGCTGAGCGCGAGCTGACGAGGGTCGCCGCCGGCCAGCGCCTCCAGCACGGGCTCGACAGGGCGGTCCGGCGGGGCGTCGTCCCCACGCAGCCGGTCGAGCTCTCGGAAGACGCTCGGCGTGGAGAGGCCGCCGCGGTGCAGGGCGATCACCCAGTGCTGCGGGTGCCGGGACAGCACCGGCACGATCCGCTCGCCGCGCCCGGTGCCGAGCGCGGTGCCTCCGTAGAGCGCGAACGTGACGTCGCTGCCGAGCTCGGCCGCCAGCACGGACAGCTCGTCGCGGGAGAGATCGAGCTTCCACAACGCCGACAACCCGACGAGCGCCGCCGCCGCGTCGGCGCTCCCGCCGGCCATTCCGCCGGCCACCGGAATGCCCTTGCGCAGCACCAGCCGCACGTCCGGATCACGGTCGGCGCGCTCGGCCAGGAGCTGGACGGCCCGCCAGGCCAGGTTCGTCTCGTCGGCGGGCACCTCGGCGACGCCTTCTCCGTGCACCTCGATCCCGGGTGCGTCGCTGGACGCGAGGGACACCTCGTCGAACAGGCTCACGGCGTGGAACACCGTGACCAGGTCGTGGAAGCCGTCCTCGCGCAGCGGCCCGACTGCGAGATGCAGGTTGATCTTCGCCGGAACGCGCACGGTGACCGGGGGAGGGACGGCAGCGAGCACCCGACAACACTACGTGCGTCGGCTCCCGGCCCGAGCGGGGCGGGCCGGGAACCCGGCGCCCGGGTTACTTGACGACCGGCAGGACGGGCGCCGACGCCTCGGACGGCACCGGGCGGGTCAAGTGGCGCGGCCGGGCGAACAACAGCACCGCCACCAGCCCGATCAGCAGCACCACGGCAGGCAGAACCAGCGCCTGCCCCATCGCCGTGGCGAAGCCGGCGTGCAGTGGCTCCGGAAGTTGCGACACGCCGAACTCCGAACTCCCGCCGGCGGAGGATGCCGGCAGGTTCGCGGCGAGCCGCGACTCGATCAGCACCGCGATCCCCGCACTGCCCAGCACCGCGCCGATCTGGCGGGTCGTGTTGTAGATGCCGGCGCCGCCACCGGCGTTCGAGGGAGGCAGGTTCCGCGTGGCCGTGGTGGCGATCGGAGCCCACACGAACCCGTTGGCCACGCCCAACAGCGCGACCGGAAGCAACAGCTGCCAGATCGGCGTGGCCGGCCCCATGATCGCCGCGAGCCACAGCAACGCCGCCGGGAAGCACACCATCCCGATACCGGCGATCCAGCTCGGGTGCACACGGTCGGTCCACCCGCCCACGATCGGCGCGAGCCCACCGGAGACGACCGCCATCGGCACGAGCAGCAGCGCCGAACCCGTGGGACTGAGCCCGAGCACGCCCTGGGCGTAGAAGATGATCGGGAACGTCATCGCGGTGACCGCGAAACCGACCGTGCTGATCGCGACGTTGGCGAGGCTGAAGTTCCGGTCGCGGAACAGAGCAAGTGTCACCAGCGGCTCTCCGCGGGTGCGCGCCTGCCAGAACAGGAAGACCGCCATCACCACGAGGCCTGCGATGATCAGCGACCACACGGAGATCGGGCCGGTGATCGTCCCCCAGTCGTAGGTCTGTCCCTCCTGGATGCCGAAGACCAGCAGGAACATGCCGATCGCGCTCAGCGCCACACCGAGCAGATCGAAGCGGCGGACGTGGGTCGGGAGCTCGGGAACCAGCCGGGCCGCCAGCACGAAGCCGACCACGCCGACCGGCACGTTGACGATGAAGATCCACTCCCAGCCGAGCCCGTCGACGAGCACTCCGCCCAGGATCGGCCCGACGAGCGTGGCCACGCCGGCGGTGGCGCCCCACAGGCTCATCGCCTTGCCCCGGCTCTCGGCGGGGAAGGTTCGCGTGATCACGGCCATCGTCTGCGGGGTCATCAGGGACGCACCGAGGCCCTGCAGGACCCGCGCCGTGACGAGCTCGCCGATGCTGTCGGTCAGGCCGCACCACAGCGACGCGAGCGTGAAGACGGCCAGCCCGGCGAGGTAGACGCGGCGCGGTCCGAACCGGTCGCCCAGCCGGCCGGTGATCAGCAGTGGCACCGCGTAGGCCAGCAGGTAGGCGCTCGTGACCCACACGACCGAGTCCACACCGGCACCGAGCCCGGTCATGATCGCGGGCGTGGCAACGGAGACGATCGTCGAGTCCACCAGGATCATGAAGAACCCGACCACGAGCGCCCACAGCGCAGGCCACGGGCTGGGCGGCGCGGCCTCCGCAGCCGTATCGGTCAGTCGTCGAGTGGCCATCCCAGCTCCTTGGTCTCCAGCCGGGCCACGAGCCGTCGCAGCCAGCTCAGCTCCGCCCGCGACATCTCCACGAGGAAGTACCCGTCCAGCAGGTGGGCTTCAGCGGTCTTGGCCGCCCCGCGTTCGAGGGCAGGCTCCACCTCGGCGAGCTCCGCCTCGATGTGGCGGATGCGTGCCGTGAGCAGTTCGATCGCCTCTGCGCGAGGCAGGTTGTGCGCTTCGCCGAGGGCGACCGGGAACCGGGGGAACTCGTTGACCGGCTCCGCGAGCACGCCACGAATCCAGTCCTGCATCGCAACGCGCCCGGCGGCCGTGATGCGGTACGTGGTGCGCTCGGGACGCGCGCCCTCGCGGTCGGTGCCGATCGCCTCGACCAGTTCGTGGGCCGCCAGCCGGTCGACGGTGTGGTAGAGCGAGCCCGGCCGCACCTTGACGACCCGGTCCTCGAACCGGTCCATCATCAACCGGTACATCTCATAGGGATGCATCGGCCGTTCGCACAACAGCGCCAGGATGCTGGTCGCCAGCGACGTCAGTGCCGCCACTACACGCACCACTCCGCTCAGATCGTTCCTCTAGGGTTATTCCGCGCGGAATAGTACACATGGAACTTCCGCCCTCATCGACACGGGCGGGCTCCGGCCTACGCGCGCGCGGCGGCCAGGCGCGCGAATGCGGTGATGTCGAGCTGCTCGGCTCGCTCCAGCGGCGGGATTCCGGCCGCGCGAAGAGCCTCCTCCGCCGCGGCAGGCGAGCCCGCCCACCCCGACAGCGCCGATCGCAGGGCCTTGCGGCGCTGCGCGAACGCCGCGTCGATCAACGCGAACACCTCGGTGCGGTCGCCGGGCGGCGGTTCGCGCCGGTCGAAGGCCAGCAGCCCGGAGTCGACGTTCGGCACGGGCCAGAACACCGCTCGTGGCACCGGACCCGCCCGGCGGGCCGAGGCGAACCAGGCCAGCTTCGCGCTGGGTACCCCGTAGGTCTTGCTGCCGGGTTGCGCGGCGAGGCGCTCGGCCACCTCCGACTGCACCATCACGAGCCCGCGCCGGATCAGCGGCAGCTCGGCCAGCAGGTGCAGCACCACGGGCACGCCCACGTTGTAGGGCAGGTTCGCGACGATCGCGGTGGGCGCCGGCCCGGGGAGATCAGCGGCCCGCAGGTGCAGCGCGTCGGCTGTGACGACGCTGAGCCGGTCGGCCAGCGCGGGCGCCCGCTCGGCAGCGGTGGCGGGCAGCCGGGCCGCCAGTACGGGGTCGATCTCCACGGCATGGACCGCGCGCACCGCCGGGAGCAGGGCCAGCGTCAACGATCCGAGGCCCGGCCCGACCTCCACCACCACGTCGTCCGGCGCGAGCTCGGCCTCCCGGACGATCCGGCGCACCGTGTTGGGGTCGTGCACGAAGTTCTGCCCGAGCCGCTTCGTCGGCCGCAGCCCCAGCTCGCCGGCCAGGGCACGTACCTCTGCCGGCCCCAACAGCCGCGACCGCTCGTCCGTCACCCCCGGAGGGTGCACCGGCCCGCTCTACGTGGTGTCACCGGGGCAGCCCGAGCTTGTTCGCGCACGCCGGCCAGGCCCCGTAGTCGCCCCGGTCGTCGCGGACCTTGCTGGCGACAGCGATCTGCTCCTCGCGGCTGGCCTGGTGGGGCAGCGGCGCGTAGTCGGTGCCGCCGTAGGCGCGCCAGGTGCCGGCATCGAACTGCAGGCCGCCGTAGTAGCCGTTGCCCGTGTTGATCCCCCAGTTGCCGGTGGCCTCACAGTTGGCGAGCCGATCCCAGACGCTGCCGTCGGTGACGGCCGGAGCCTGCGGGATGTCGTCGTTCGTGCCGATCTTGACGACGCGGGGCCTCGCCGGGGTCATGCCGCCTGCCCGGACCTGCTCGCGCCGGACCTCCGCGCCGTTCTGCACGTACACGCGCATGATCGCCGTCTGCTCACCGGCCTTGCCCTTGTCGACGACCACTCGCTTGCCGCGGGGCAGGTCGGGGTCCTCGATGTGCTCCTCCGGCGGCGGGATCGGCCGGACGACCACGACTTCACCGACACCGTTGCGTACCACCTGCACCGACGCGCCGTCGGTGAGCGGAGTGTCGCCGGAGGGCACCGAGACATCGTCCGGGCCGAGCTGGATGCCCCGCTCGGCGAGCAGGCCGCTCACCGTTCCCGCGGAGCTGGTGAGCTGCTCGAGGGCGCCGGTGCCGTCGGTGAACGAGACGGCCTTCGGCACGTTCAGCTTGAGGGCCATACCGGCCAGCGGGATGCTCGTGGTGGGTGCGGCGGACATCTGGATCGGGCTGGCGTCGACACCGAGCACGGCCAGTGCGTCGCCCACCGACGCCGCTGTGGTCCAGACCTCCCGCTCCGACGGTCCTTCCACGAGCGTGAGCTTGCGTGCCTTGCTGACGATGATGTGGTCGCCGCTGCCCAGCTCGGTGGGCAACGCGGGCTCCACACGGTCCTGCGGGTTGGCGTCGACCCCGGCCGACTCCAGCGCCGAGGCGACGTCGTCGGCGAACGTGTGCACGACACGGTCCTCGCCGTCGACCGTGATCCTGACCGTCTTGTCCATGGCCAGCGCGGTGGCGCTGCCGCCGACCAGAGCGACGAGCGTCGCGAGCACGGTGCCGCGCACGACGACGCCGGCATGGCCCCGGCGAGCGGCGGCCTCTTGGCGGCGCCGGTCGGCACGGGTGGGAGCAGCTGCGCCGGGAGGAGCCGGCGGCGCCGTGACAGCCGCGAACGGGTGGGTCAGCGGCTCGGCCTCGACCTCGACCTCGAGAGCTGCGACGGCCGCGACCACCGGGAGCGGGCCCGTCATGTCGTCGTCGATCGGCGGGATCCGGCCGGTGATCTCCTGCGCCGGGACGACCTCGAAGGGGCCTGTCGAGGGGTCCGCACCGGCGTCGACGGCGATGGAGCCGTGGGCAGGCCGTGTCATCACGGGAACCGGGCGCCGCAGATCGCGGCGCGCCGGCTGGGTTCCGCCGTGCGTCGGGCGGACTCTGCCGGTGCGCTCGATCGCGGACTCGCGGGTGTGCGCGAGCAGTTCGGCGGGGGTTGCCGGGAACGTCCCGGTGTCCCCACCGCTGTACCAGTCCGCGTAGGGGTCCTCCGTGGACACCACGGCGGGGGGCGCGGTGTCCTTTCGACCCCCACGCCCACGCGGGGCACGGTGCCGCGCGCGAGGAGAGACGTCGACCACTGGCTTCCAGACCTCGTCGGACCGGGCAGGGGAGGCATCGATCACGGTGGCCCGGAGGCAGGGATCAGGGGGAGCGCCCCGGTCCACCGTGATCGCTGTGCTGGGGAGCGTTCCCCACCCCGGCTTTAGCGATCACGGAACCGTAACGGGCAGCCAAAGCCCTCGCCTATTCCCGACACGCCGATAGCGCCGAGTGGACCCTCCGCTACGCCGAACGAGCGTCGTCCGCGCCTGCCGAAGGTAATCCCACGACAGCGGGTAGCCCATCGAGACGGAAAACTCGCCGGGCGGTGCCTGCGATGCTCGCGGCGAGCTGATCGTCGGTGACACCGCGCAATGTCGCAAGGGCACGCACGGTCCACGGCAGGCAGTACGGCTCGTTCGCCCGGCCGCGGTGCGGGTGCGGGGTGAGGAACGGAGCGTCGGTCTCCGCGAGCAGTTGGTCCTCCGGCACCACGACCGCGGCCTCCTGCAGCGCGCGGGCGTTGCGGAAGGTCACGGGGCCTGCGAAGGACAGGACATAGCCGGCCGCGGAACACTCGCGGGCCATCGCGGCGTCGCCGGAGAAGCAGTGGAACACCACCGTGTCCGGCGGTCCCTCCTCGCGCAGGATCCGCAGCACGTCGTCATGGGCGTCGCGGTCGTGGATCATCAGCGGCTTGCCGATCCGCTTGGCGAGGTCGATGTGCCGGCGAAAGGACTCCTGCTGCGCGGCCGGCGGCGAGTAGTCCCAGTAGTAGTCGAGGCCGGTCTCCCCCACCGCCACCACCCGCGGGTCGCGGGCGAGCCGCTCGATCTCGGCGTGATCGTCATCGGTGAGGGCGGCCGTCCGCGTCGGGTGCAGCGCCACCGCGGCGACCACGCGGTCGTCCCAGTGCGCCGCTTGCACGGCCCACCGGGCGGACGCGAGGTCGTCCGCGACCGTGACGGCGCGCGTGACGCCCACCGCGGCCGCGCGGTCCATCGCGGCAGCCACGTCGGCGGCGTCCACGCAGCCGCAGGCGTCGAGGTGCGTGTGCGCGTCGATGGTCGGCGCGGGGAGCGGCTCCGGTGCGGGCGGCCGCTCGCGACGCCCATCCGCCCCGCTCACCGACACCCGCCCCCGCTCCGGGTTGCGCTCACTTCTGGATCGGCGCCCACTCCGGGCCGGTCTCGCCGAGCTCCGGGTCGAGCTTGCGGAAGATCGGCGTGGGCTTCGCCAGGGGGCGGCCGACCTGGATCGGCGTGGACTCCCAGCGCGCCTGCTCGCGGGTGTAGTCGCCGGTCAGGATCGGGTTGATCCGGCCGGGGATGTCCAGGTCCGGAACGTCGACCAGCTCCGGCTGGGCAGCCCACACCCCGGTGCCTCCCAGCGCCTCGTGCACCTTCTGCGCAGCGTGCGGCAGGAACGGGGTGAGCAGCGTGTTGGCGTCCTGCACGACCTGCAGTGCCGTGTGCAGCACGGCGTCGCGCCTGCCGGGGTCGTCCCCCAGCTTCCACGGCTCCTGCTCCGACAGATATCGGTTGGCCGCCGAGACCACCCGCATCGCCTCGCCGATGCCTGCTCGAAACCGCGAGCGCTTGAGGTGCGCACCGACCGTGTCGAACGCCGCGCGCGAGAGCGCGAGCAGCTCGGCGTCGGCCGGAGCCGGAGTGGTGGCGGGCGGGATCGCACCGTTGTTCTTGTGCGCCATCGAGATCGACCGGTTGACGAGGTTGCCCCACTCGTTGGCGAGCTCGAAGTTGACCCGCCGGACGAACTCGTCCCAGGTGAAGTCGACGTCCTGGGTCTCGGGCCCGGCGGCCGAGATGAAGTACCGCAGGCTGTCCGGGCCGTAGTCGCGTAGGAAGTCCTGCAGGTAGATCACGGTGCCGCGCGAGGTGGAGAACTTCGAGCCGCTCATCGTGAGGAACTCGCTGGACGCGATCTCCGTGGGCAGGTCGAGCACGCCGTAGGGGCCGGGCCCGCCACCGTGGTCGCCCTGGCCGTTGTGGCCGAGCAGCAGCGCCGGCCAGATCTGGGCGTGGAAGGTGATGTTGTCCTTGCCCATGAAGTAGACGTGCTCGGCGTCGGGGTCGTTCCACCACGTCTTCCACGCGTCGGCGTCACCCGTGCGCCGGGCCCACTCGACACTCGCCGAGAAGTAGCCGATGACGGCGTCGAACCAGACGTAGAACTTCTTGAGCGGCTGGTCGCTCCACCCGTCGAGCGGGATCGTGACACCCCAGTCGAGGTCGCGGGTGATGGGCCGCGGGCGCATGTCGTCGACGAGGTTCCTGGTGAAGTTCAGGACGTTCGGCCGCCACCCGGTCTTCGTGGAGAGCCACTTGCCGAGCGCCTCTGTGAAGGCGGGGAGGTCGAGGAAAAGATGCTCGGTCTCGACGAACGCGGGTACCTCGCCGTTGATCCGCGACCGCGGGTTGATCAGCTCAGTGGCGTCGAGCTGGTTGCCGCAGTTGTCGCACTGGTCGCCACGGGCGTGCGGGTAACCGCAGATGGGGCAGGTGCCCTCGACATAGCGGTCGGGCAGCGTGCGCCCGGTGGACGGGCTGATGGCGCCGGTCGTGGTCTTCGGGACGATGTAACCGTTGCGGTACAGGGCCAGGAAGATCTGCTGCACGACCTCGGCGTGGTTGCCGGTGGTGGTGCGGGTGTAGAGGTCGTAGGTGACGCCGAGCCCGCGCAGGTCCTCCGAGATGACACGGTGGTACTTGTCCACGGTCTGCTGCGGCGTCAGGCCCTCCTTCTCGGCCTGCACCAGGATCGGGGTGCCGTGCTCGTCGCTGCCCGAGACCATGAGCACCCGCTTGCCCGCCATCCGCTGGTAGCGGGAGAACACATCGGAGGGCACACCGATACCGGAGACGTGGCCGATGTGCCGTGGGCCGTTGGCGTAGGGCCATGCCACGGCGGTCAGCACGGGGGAACTCATGCATCAAGACTAGGCCCAGCCCGCCACTGGGTTCCGCGGGTGCTCAGACCGTGGCGGAGCCCTCGGACCAGGCGATCTCCAGCTTCCCGTCGACGGTGCGCAGGACGATCCCGAGCACCTCGCTCGTGAGCTCGCCCGAGGCACCCGGCTGCACGGGCACGAGCCGGCCGCCGAGGGCGCGGAACAGCTCGACCCGGCGGTCGTGCGGGTGGGCGACGATCATCTCGCGGACGCCGATCCGACCGTAGAAGTCGATCTTGTCGTAGGTCTCGTCGTCCTTGGACCGGATCTCGACGACGAGCTCGGCCCTTTCCGCGCCCCGCTCCGAGACGTGCTCGGCTGCGCAGTACAGCTGATCCGGCACTCGGTAATCGTCGTCCGAGCGGAAGAGCCCGGTCCCGAACAAGGGCACAAGATCCGCCGCCTCAACGAGCGGCGCGATGACAAAAAAGAACTCCGAGGCAAACCGCTGGTGCGGGCCATCCGGAAGAGGTACGAGGTGCAGTAGACCGTCCCACATCTCGTCGCGGCGGTCCAGCCCCAGCCGGCGGCGCTCGTCGAGCATCGCCTTGGGCGCGTCGAGCATGAGGACCCGCATGCGCTCAGGGTAGCGACGCAAGTCGATTACCGTGTACAGGGTGAACGTTGAGGTCACGCCACTGCCCGGCATCGGTGTGCGTAAGGACTTCGCCATCCGGGGCGGCAGACGGATCGGCGTGGTCACGCATCGGGACGGAAGGATCGAGCTGATCATCTCCAAGTCGGACGACCCCGACGCTTGTCTCGCCGAGCTGCCGCTCACCGTCGACGAGGCGGGCGCGCTGGCCAACCTGCTGGGCGCACCACAGCTCGTCGCGCAGCTCACCGAGGAGCACCGCGACCTGCCCGGCATCCACACCCGCCAGATCCCCGTCGGCGCCCCGTTCGACGGACGCACGCTGGGCGACACCGCCCTGCGCACCCGCACCGGCGTCTCCGTCGTCGCCGTGATGCGGGCGGGCCAGGTCCACCCGAGCCCGACGCCCGATTTCACCCTGACCGCCGGGGACCTCATGGTCACCGTCGGCACGTCGGAGGGGCTCGACAACGCTGTCAAGATCCTCAAGCGGGGCTGATCGCGCGTGGACCACACCGCGCTCGAACTGATCGAGCTCGGCGCCGTGTTCTTGAGCCTGGGCATCCTGGGCAGGCTCGCCGGCCGGATCGGCCTGTCCCCCATCCCCCTCTACCTGCTCGGCGGGTTGTTCTTCGGCACGGGCGGAATCATTCCGCTGAGCGGCATCGAGGGCTTCACGTCGCTGGCCGGCGAGGTCGGCGTGGTCCTGCTGCTCCTGCTCCTCGGGCTCGAGTACTCGGCTGCTGAGCTTGTCACGGGCCTGCGCCGTTCCTGGATGGGCGGCATTCTCGACATCGTCCTCAACGCCGCACCGGGCGCGGCTGTCGCGCTCGCGTTGGGCTGGGGTCCTGTCGGGGCGCTCGTGATGGGCGGCGTCACCTACATCTCCTCGTCGGGGATCATCGCGAAGGTCCTCTCCGACCTCGGCCGCCTCGGTAACCGCGAGACGCCCGTGGTGCTGTCGATCCTCGTGTTCGAAGACCTCGTGATGGCGCTCTACCTGCCGATCCTCACCGCGGTGCTGATCGGCGTGAGCCTCGTCGGCGGTCTCACCGCCGTCGGGATCTCGGTGGCGGTGCTCGCCGTCGTGCTCGTGGTGGCGCTGCGCTACGGCCGGTTCGTGTCCGCACTCGTCGACTCCCCGGACCGTGAGGTCTTCCTGCTCAAGGTGCTCGGGGCCGCGCTGCTCGTGGCCGGTTTCGCCTCGGCGATGCAGGTCTCGGCCGCTGTCGGCGCGTTTCTGCTGGGCATCGCGATCTCGGGTTCCACCGCGGAGAACGCCACCAAATTGCTGGAGCCGCTGCGCGACCTGTTCGCCGCGGTGTTCTTCGTGGTGTTCGGGCTCAACACCGACCCCGCGTCGATCCCACCGGTGCTGGGCTGGGCGGTCGTCCTCGCCGTCGCCACCACGCTCACGAAGCTCGCCACCGGCTGGTGGGCCGCGAGCCGGGTGAAGATCGGCACGCTCGGCCGGGCGCGCGCCGGCGCCGCGCTGGTGGCACGCGGCGAGTTCTCGATCGTCATCGCGGGGCTGGCCGTCGGCTACGCGGCGGTGGACGAACAGCTTGCCGCCCTCGCCACCACGTACGTGCTGCTCATGGCCGTGATCGGCCCGGTGGCCGCGCGGGTGGTCGAGCCCGTCGTCCGCTGGGCACGCGCTAGGCGCCCGTCCACCGCGCCCGCCCCGTCCGCCGGCAACTGACCCTCCGCCCGACTGACCCTCCGCCCGTCGACATGGTCACCTGACGCGCATTCGCCGACGCGCAGAACAGCGACACGTGACCATGTCGCGGCGGGGAGTCCGGCGGGCGTCACGGTTGGCCGTAGCGGCGGCGTAGCTCGCGAGTGAGGTCTTCCGCGCGCTCGGCGTGAATGTCGGGGACCTGCGCGGCCAGGCGATCGGCCGCCGCCGCGATCAGGTCGAGCTGGGCCACGAGCTCCGCGGCCGCCCGCTCCTCCGACGTCGACGGTGCGCGGCCGAGGTAGGTGTCCAGGCACATCGGCAGATCCACCCGCACGATCTCGGCCGCCAGCGCGAGCCGTTCGGGAGCGGCCGCACGGTCGGCGGGCTGGTCGGCGACCTCGTCGAGCCGGTCGAGCACGAGCCGCACGACCTCGACGATCCGCCGGACGGCGGGGATCGTGCCCGCCGGAAGGGCTTCGAGGCGTGGCTCGATGCGGGTGACGAGAGTGGCGGCGTCGGCGCGCAGCGCGTCGGTCAGCCGCGGCGCCGCGGCCGGGTCTGCCGGCCCGACCAGCGCGCCCACCCCGTACAGCCCGAGCGCAACGACCGGCCAGACGTCCCCGATCACCCCGGCGAGGTGCAGCCCGACGCCGGCGAGCGCGCCTGCCATCCCGGCGATGTTCTTCCGGGACGAGAGGTAGCGGCGCACCACACCCCGGCGCTCAGACATATCCGCGGATCTCCTGGAAGACCTCCGCGAGCGGCACCGTGCGCGCATCGAAGGTCCGGCCGCCGGTCAGCTCCGCGACCTCCTCCATCTCGGCCGTGCTGCTCTCGCCGAAGAGCACACAGAACACCGGGACGCCGCGCAGCTGCGCGGGAAGCGAGCCGACGTAGGAGCGGAACGCTGCGATGTCGGCGCCGCTCGTGTTCTCCCCGTCGGTCATCAGAACGATCGAGGTGAACCGGTCGGGGTCGGCGGCGATCTGTTGCTGCGCGATCCGGTAGGCCCTCTCCAGGCTGTCGTAGATCGCCGTGTCCCCGCCCGCCTGCAGCGCCTCGCCCGCGTCCGCGATCCGCTGCCGATCCGGGCCCGGGTCGTCCTCGGCCACGGTGAACGTCTGCGGGCTGCCCGCCACTGTGTTGAAGGGGAGCAGCGTCACCTCCTCGCGGCCCCGGAACCGGCGGTACTGCGCGGTGAGCGACGGGTCGGCCCCGGCCAGACCGGCGAGCGAGCGGCGCAGGTCCCCGATGCGGTCGTCGCGCTCCATGGAGCCCGACGTGTCGAGGACGTAGACCGTGCGCGACGGGCGCCGCAGCTTGTCGAAGTAGCTCGTGAGCAGCGCGTCGACCACGTCGGCCTGCGCCGGGAACGGCAGCTCCACGAGCGTGGCCGACGTCGGCGCAGGGGCGACGCCGGGCACGGCGGGCCTGCGGTTCGTGCGCGTCGCGATCGCGAGCTGCACGTCGGGCGTGCGCAGGTACTCGGTCAGTCGGCGGTAGGCGTCCCGCACCTCCTCGGACGCCCCGGCCAGCACGGTGAACGGGTACTCGGCCGTGACCACCCCGTCTGCCGGGTAGATCAGCTCGAGCGGCTCGGGGAGGTCACCCGCGGCGTTCATCGCCAGCAGCACCGACTCGTAGTTGATCAGCCCGTCGACCCGGTCCCCGGGATCGGCGCCCGTGGCACGGCGGACGTAGGCGTCCTGGAGGAAGCCGGACGACCCTGCGGCGAGCGTCTGGGCGGCGAAGAAGTCGCGCAGTGCCGGAGCAGTCGACGCCGCCTGCGACGCGGTGAGTGCCGACCCTGCCCCGACCAGCGCCGTCGCCACGGCCACGACGGCCGAGAAACCCGAGTTGGACGCCGACGGGTCGGTCATCCCGTAGGTGAACTGCCGGGCACCGGCCGCGGCGGCGATCTCGGCCCAGGTGACCGGCCGCCCCACCCAGCCGAGGCGCTCGGCCACCGAGCGGCGCAGGCCGAGCACCACCGGCGAGGACATGATGTCGGTGGCCGTGCCGAGCCGGGCCGCTGCCTCGGGCTGCAGCGCCAAGTAGCGGTTGGAGGAGAACCAGATCGCGTCGTGATCCGCCGCCGCGGCTCCGGACGCCACAGCCTCGGCACCGTCCAGCGTGCCGATCGGGTCCAGCTCGACGCGCACGCCCGTGGCTGCGGCGGCCTCGTCGAGCACCGGCCCGAGGTCCGCGAGCTCGCTCCCGGCGAGCACCCGCAGCGTCACCGCCTGTCCGGACGGTCCCTCGCCCTGCGAGGCAGGCGTTCCGCTCGTACACCCGGTCAGCAGGGCGAGCACCGCCGCGGCGACGACGGTCAGCCGCCTCACTGGGGGCACCCGAGGCTCGTCAACATCCACTCCAACGTGTCGTACGACGGCGGCTCCACGACATCGACGAGCGCCGGCGGATCCGGCAGACCCCGGTTCCGCAACGTCTCGGCGAACGGCCTCGGGTCCGTCGGGCGGAAGCCGTGCTCGGCGGCCAGTGCGATCAGCTGCGCGTTGGTGGTGAGCAGCGCGCCGACCCGATCGCCCTCCGGTGTGAGCGGCACGAGCGTGTGCCGCGAGAAGATCGTCGGGCTCGGATACAGCAGGCGTGCGTCGGCAGGCAGGACGGGGTCCGGCGACAGCGCCTCCGCCAGGTACTGCGCCTCGTACACCATCGCCATCGGGACGCGGCCCATCCCGGCCGACAGGTAGTCCTCGAACAGCAC
The DNA here is from genome assembly GCF_039534065.1 of Pseudonocardia yunnanensis. Taxonomy (NCBI): domain Bacteria; kingdom Bacillati; phylum Actinomycetota; class Actinomycetes; order Pseudonocardiales; family Pseudonocardiaceae; genus Pseudonocardia; species Pseudonocardia yunnanensis. The sequence goes on from NZ_BAAAUS010000066.1 coordinate 36,947, forward strand.
CTCGGTGGTCGGCGGCAGGTAGCCCTGGTCGCGGAACAGCGGCCGGACTGCGGGCATCACCGCCGCGGCGGCGTCCGGGTCGGCCACAACCGAGTCGCCGTTGGCCACGTAGGAGGCGATGCCCAGATACATGGCGGCCGAGTTGGACTGGCACGGCGCCGTCGTCGAGAGCAGCACGTTCTTGCGTGCCGGGAAGGCCGTGTTGCCCGGCAGCTGATCCCAGCGGGTGTCCGCGCCGGCGAGCTCCAGGTAGCGGTGCACGTCGAACGTCGTCGTCCCCGGCGCGACGACGCCCGCCTGCGTGAGCAGGTCGACGATCGGCGCGAACGTGGCCACCGCCATCGGAGAGGAGAACGGGGCATACGTGCGCGCTGCCGGACGCTCGGCCAGCAGCTTGTCGGCCGCAGGCGAGCTGGAGGGAAAAGCGAAGTCGTAGTCGTCGAGCCGGACGGTGGTGGCGATCTGGCGTGACCCCGCGGGGTCGACCCGGAGCTCGAGCCCGTTGGCGCGGAACACGTCGAGCACACGCTGGTCGGCGAAGAACGCCAGCTTCTCCGATCCGATCACGCCGGTGACGGTGGTCGGGGCCGGGGGCGCCGGCTCGCCGCCGCCGATGTCACGGAACACGACGACGCCGACGACCACCAGGAGCGCGAGTGCGAGCAGCCAGCTGAGAACCCGCCTGCCGGAGCGCCGGCCGCCCGGAGCGGTCATGGCGGAATGATTTCGTCCGATCTTGAACGGGCAATGAACGTGCGGCCCCGAATCGGGCGTCATGGACACCTGAGGCGGAACCGGAGCCGCACAGATCAGCGGCAGGCGTCCATGTCGCGGGCGGAACTCAGGAGCGGGCGGCGAGCGCGGCGGCGTAGAGCTCGCGCTTCGGCACTCCGGCCGCCTGCGCCACCACCGCCACCGCGTCCTTGAGGCGCTCGCCGTCGGCCACCCGTTCCTCGACGGCATCGACCAGCGACTCGACGCTCGGTGCCGCCGAGGGCGCGGCGCCTGCCAGCACGACCGTGATCTCCCCGCGCACCGGGCCTTCGGCGGCCCATTCGGCGAGCTCCGAGAGCGGCCCACGCAGCACCTCCTCGTGGGTCTTGGTCAGCTCACGGCAGACGGCGGCAGCCCGCTCGGGTCCGAGGACGTCGACCGCGTCGGCGAGCGTCTCCGCCAGCCGGTGCGGCGATTCGAAGAACACCGTCGCTCGCGGCTCGGCCACGAGCGTCGCAAGCCACCGACGACGCTCGCCCGCGCGGCGGGGCGCGAAACCCTCGAAGCAGAACCGCTCGCACGGCAGCCCGGAGAGCACCAGCGCCGTCGTCACCGCGGACGGCCCCGGTAGGCACGTGACCGGGAGGTCCTCCGCCGCCGCGGCCGCGACCAGCCGGTAGCCGGGGTCGGACACAGCGGGCATGCCCGCGTCCGTCACGACCAGCACGGTCCGCCCGGCCCGGACGTCGTCGAGCAGGCCGGGCAGGCGGCTCGCCTCGACGGCGTCGTAATGGCTGATCACACGGCCGGACACGGTCACCCCGAGCGCGGCGGCCAATGAACGCAGCCGTCGGGTGTCCTCGGCGGCCACCACGTCGGCCGTGCCGATCGCGACCCGCAGGCGCTCCGAGGCGTCACCCGCGTCACCCAACGGGGTTGCCGCCAGCACCAGACGGCCGGACACCGGCTCAGCAGACATGGATCGCAGCCTACGATCGCCTTCGTGGCCACCCGCAGCGTCGACCGCACGCGAGGTGCCGGAGCCACCCGGGCCGCGGGGAGCGACGCCCCCATCGGCAACCGCCCCGTCGGGGACGCCCCGGCACCCGGGCTTCATCCCGCCGACCCCACGGTCCGGCTCGGCGCCCCGCCGCCGTCCGACCGGCTGCGCGGCTGGGTCGTCGCGATCGCGCTGGCGCTCGTCGCGGGAGCGGTGCGGTTCGCCGGTCTGGGCCGCCCGACCGACGGCGGCACACCCGTCTTCGACGAGAAGCACTACGTGCCCCAGGCGTGGCAGATGCTGCGCAACGGCGGCGTCGAGGACAACCCCGGGTACGAGCTCGTGGTGCACCCTCCGCTGGGCAAGCAGCTCATCGCGCTCGGGGAGTACGCCTTCGGATACGACGGGTTCGGCTGGCGGGTCTCGGCCGCGCTGGCCGGCACCCTGATGGTGCTGCTGATCGTGCGCGCCGGGCGCAGGCTCACCCGCTCCACGCTGCTCGGCGGGATCGCGGGCGTGCTGTTGATCTGCGACGGGATGTCCCACGTGCAGTCGCGCATGGGGATGCTCGACGTGTTCTCGGCCCTGTTCGTGCTAGCGGCGTTCGCCACGCTTCTCTGCGACCGCGACGACGTGCGCGCCCGGATGGCGCTCGTGATCGCCGAGGGCCGGGTACACGACTCTCCGTACGGTCCGCGGCTGGGCGTGCGCTGGTGGCGCTTCGCCACCGGCGTGCTTCTCGGGCTGGGGTGCGCGGTCAAGTGGTCGGGCGTGTACTGGCTCGCGGCGTTCGCGGTGCTCGCCCTCGTCTGGGACCTCACGGCCCGCCGCGCCGCCGGCGTCGAGCGTCCGTGGGTCGGCACGCTGCGACGCGATCTCGCGCCCGCTCTGTGGGCCCTCGCGCTGGTGCCCGTGCTCGCCTACTTCTCGGCCTGGTGGGCCTGGTTCGCGAGCGAGACCTCCGTCGACCGCTACGCCGTCGGCCAGAAGATCGGCCTCGACGGCCCGTGGTCGTTCATCCCCGCCCCGCTGCGCAGCCTCTGGTACTACAGCAGCAAGGTGCTCGAGTTCCACGTCGGACTCACCACGCAGGCCAGCGGGGTGCACCCGTGGGAGTCCAAGCCGTGGACCTGGCCGATGGGCCTGCGACCGATGCTCTACTACTACAGCTCGGGCAGCCAGATCACCGGATGCGGCGCCCCGTCGTGCATCAGCGCCGTGATGCTGATCGGCACGCCCGCCTTGTGGTGGCCCGCGCTCGGCGTGCTCGCGGTCGCGCTGTGGCGCACCTTCACCAGCTTCGACTGGCGCTACGCCGCCGTGCTGGTGGGCTACGGGGCCGGCATCCTCCCGTGGTTCGCCGACATCGACCGGCAGATGTACTTCTTCTACATGACGCCGGTGGTGCCGTTCCTGATCTTCGGCACGGTGCTCGTCATGGGCGCAATCCTGGGCAAGTCCAACGCGTCCCGGGAACGCCGCCAGACCGGGCTGCTCGTCGTCGGGCTCTGGGTGGGTGCGGTCGTCGCGAACTTCGTGTGGCTCTGGCCGATTCTCATCGGGCAGCCGATCACCCCGGAGATGTGGGACGCGCAGCTGTGGCTGCCGTCCTGGCGCGCGTGAGTGCTGCGCGGGCGGCGCCGGTCAGCCGACCGCCGCGAGCAGCACGCTCGCTCCGAGGGCGAGCCCTGCGCTCGCGAGTTGCATCCCGGTGAGCCGTTCGCGCAGCACCAGGCGTGCCAGCAGCACCACCACCACGGGATAGAGCGACACCACCACGGCGCTGACTCCCAGGTCCCCGAGCCGGGCCGAGAGCAGGAACAGCACGTTCGCCGTGGAGTCGAAGATCCCACTGACGATCATCAGGCGTACGGGCGACGGTGCAGGCGCAGGCACGGACACCGGTGCGGCCGGACCGGCGAGCTCGGGCTGCAGCACGACGTGGCGCGTCCGCAGCGGCAACCGGTGCCGTAGCACCAGCGCGGTCACCAGCGTCAGCGAGGTGACCCGCCCGGCGAGCAGCGGCCAGAGCCCCGAGTCGTCGCTCGTCGCGCCCAGACCGACGAAGAACAGGCCGAAGCCGACGCCCGCGGCGAGTCCGAGCAGGAGCCCCGTGGTCGCCGCGGCATCGCGCCGGGTGCCGGCCGTGGCCAGCAGGATCGCCACCAGTGCCACGACGATCGCGAGCACGGTGAGGGGCCCGAGACGCTCGCCGGAGAGCACGCCCGCCACGAGCGGGAGCCCGGCGCCGACCACGGCGGACAGGGGCGCGACCACTCCCATCGGCCCGACCGCGAGCGCCCGGAGGTAGAGCAGCAACCCCGCGGTGCCTGCGATGCCGGCCACCGCGCCGAGCGCGAACGTGGTGACGGACGGCCGCCCTGGCAGGAGCCACAACGCGGGCAGCAGGATCAGCAGCCCGGCCGTCTGGGCCACGAGCGTGACGACGAGCACCGGCGCCCGCCGGGCGGCGAGTCCGCCGGCGAAGTCGCACACGCCGTAGGCGAGCGCCGCGGGGAACGCGACAGGGACGGACATCGCACCTCAGTTCACTAGAACGTACTCAACAGGACATCGCATTGGACGTTAGCTCTGAGGTTGGGGAAGTACAACCAAGTATCCGGGGAGGTACGGCACACTGACCTACATGCAGTCGCCAGAGGAGGTGGCCACCACCGTCGGCCGCAACGTCCGCGCGCTGCGCCAGCAGCGCCGGATGACCATCGACGCGCTCGCCGCCGCCGCGGGCGTGAGCCGTGGCACGGTGATCCAGATCGAGACGTCCCGCGGCAACCCGAGCATCGCCACGCTGGTCGGCCTGGCCGCGGCCCTGCGAGTGGGAGTCGCCTCCCTGGTGGACGGCGACTCCGAGCCGCGCATCGTCGTGCGCCGATCAGCAGAGGCCGCCCGGCTGTGGGCCAGCGCCGCCGGCAGCAGCGCCGTGTTCCGGATCGGCACCGACCCGCCCGACGTCGTCGAACTGTGGGACTGGACGCTGCAACCAGGCGACAGCTTCGACGGCGAGGCACACCCGATGGGTACACGGGAGGTCCTCTCGGTGCTGTCCGGACACCTGGGCCTGCGCGTCGGCAACAGCGTGCAGCACCTGGACGCAGGCGACACCGTGCTCTTCGAGGCCCACGCCCCGCACCGCTACAGCAACGACGCTCCCGAGGACGGCGACGGCACGCCGGTGCGGTTCGTCATGGTCGTTCTGCAGCCCGGCGACGCCGGGCTCGTGCCACCCACGAGCATCGCGGAGGCCGAGATCCCGCTCGTGTGACCGCGGCTCAGCAGCCGTCGGCCCGCAGCGGCCGGTGCACCGGGTCGACGGCGAGCGTCACCGCCTCGACCTCCGAGCGGTACAGGCACCCGCCGCTGGTGCGCACCTCGACGGTGTCCGAGTCGACGAACCGCACCCCGCTGGGCGCAGGCGCCTGCTCGACCCCCTGGTACACCACCGACTCCTGCTCGAACGGCCCGCTGCCCGACCGGATCACCACGGCGTAGATGGGGTCGATGGCATATGGCGCGCCTTCGACCACGACCAGGCGCCGCCCACCGTCGGCCACCTGCGACACCTCACGGTCGACGCCTGCCACCTGCGACGCCAGCCACACCACGGTCACCCAGCCGAGAACCGCGACCGCGCCCAGCGCCAGCACGAGGGCCCGCCCGATGCCCCGGACGACGATGGCGAACGCGGCCGTCACCAGCAGGATCGCCAGCAGGACCAGCCCTGAGGTGAACCAGCGGGCGTGGCGGAGGTGAAACGGATCCATCACGGCCAGCACGGCGAGCCCGCCCACGATCACGGCGAGAACGGCGAGGATCACGGCACGGCGCAGTCTCGGCACCGCGGCATCGTGCCTGATTTCGCTGCCGACGTCCTGTCGGACGGCCCACCCGTGGCGGTGATGGCTGCCGCCGGTAGCTTAGCGCCACAGACGGTCAGGATTGACTGTTCCCGCGTCCGAGGAGGAGCACGTTGTTCCCCGGAACGTTCGCCGCCCGCACCCCCGACAAGGCCGCCGTGGTCATGTCGGACAGCGGGGCTGTTCTGACCTACGCCGAACTCGACGAGCGCTCCACCCGGCTGGCGCGCGCGTTCCGCGATGCCGGTCTGCGGACGGGCGACAGTGTCGCGCTCCTCGCCGAGAACATGGCCGAGTTCCACGTCGTGTACTGGGCCGCGATGCGCAGCGGGCTGTACTTCACCCCGATCGACCACCATCTGACGACGCCCGAGATCGCCCACATCGTGGGCGACTGCGGGGCGCAGGCACTGGTCGTCTCGACGACGTTCGGCGAGGTCGCTGCCGAACTGCTCGATCGGACACCGCGCGTCACGTTCCGGCTCGCCGTCGGCGGACCACTCCACGCGCACACCGAGGTGTCCGCAGCCATCGCCGCCGTCCCGCCGGAACCGCTTCCCGACCAGCCGCGCGGCGCCGAACTGCTCTACTCGTCCGGCACCACGGGACGGCCGAAGGGCATCACCATGCCCTTGCCCGGCGAGCAGGTGGACCGGCACCGCAACCCGGTGCGCAGGCTGTTCGGCGAGCGCTACGGCATCGACGCCGACACCGTCTATCTCTCCCCCGCCCCGCTGTACCACACCGCACCCATGCGCTTCACCGGAATGGTGCACGAGGTCGGGGGCACCGTCGTCGTCATGCCTCGCTTCGACGCCGCCGCCGCGCTGGAGGCGATCGAGCGCTACCGCGTGACGCACAGCCAGTGGGTGCCGACGATGTTCGTCCGGATGCTCAAGCTCCCCGACGAGAAACGGCTCGCCCACGACCTGTCCTCGCACCGTGTCGCCGTCCACGCCGCGGCACCGTGCGCGGTGGAGGTCAAGCGGAAGATGATCGAGTGGTGGGGCCCGATCCTCGAGGAGTACTACTCCGGCAGCGAAGGCCTCGGCCTCACGATGATCGACTCGGCCACCTGGCCGCACAAGCCGGGATCGGTCGGCCGGGCGGTGCTCGGCGTCCTGCACGTGTGCGATGACCACGGCAACGAGCTACCGCCGGGCCAGGTCGGACTCGTGTACTTCGAGCGGAACCAGTTCCCGTTCGCCTACCACAACGACCCCGAGAGAACGCGGCAGGCGCGGCACCCGCACCACGACAACTGGGGCACCACGGGCGATATCGGGTACGTCGACGAGGACGGCTTCCTGTTCCTCACCGACCGCACGGACTTCACGATCATCTCGGGCGGGGTGAACATCTACCCGCAGGAGGTGGAGGACGCCCTGACCCTCCATCCCGCGGTCCTCGATCTCGCGGTCTTCGGCCTGCCCGACCCCGACATGGGCGAGCAGGTGGTGGCCGTCGTCCAGCCGGCCCCCGGTGTCACCACCGGGCCGGACCTCGAACGAGCGCTGCTCACCTACCTGCGGGAGCGCATCGCGCACTACAAGGTGCCACGCCGGATCGACTTCGTCGCCGAGCTCCCTCGGGCCGCCACCGGCAAGATGCGCAAGCACAAGCTACGCGAGAAATACGCACTGACGCCCTGAGGCCGACCAGCGTTCCGGCTCGACGGTGTTGCGCTCGGCCGGCGATTTCTACCGGGCCGTTTCCGTCCAGGTGACCGGCAGTTCGTGGACGCCGTAGATCCGCATGTTGGTCCTGAGTTTCACCTCGCCGGCGGGAATGGCGAGCTGGAGGGTCGGGAAGCGACGCAGCAGGCCGGCGAAACCGGCGCGCATCTCGATGCGGGCCAGCTGCTGGCCGAGGCATTGATGGATGCCGTGGCCGAAGGACAGGTGACCGCGGGCCTCGCGGCGCACGTCCAGGGTGTCGGGGTTCTCGAAGCGCTCGGGGTCGCGGTTGGCGGCCAGCAGCGAGACGATGACGGTCGATCCCTTGCCGATTGTTTCGCCGCCGAGTTCGATGTCGTCCACGGCGTAGCGAAAGAAGATGTCGGCAATGGACAGGTAGCGCAGAAGTTCCTCGACCGCGCCGGGCATCAGATCGGGGTTGGCGCGTAGTTCGGCCAACTGCTCGGGGTGCTCCAAGAGCGCGAAGGTGCCCAGACCGAGCATGTTGGCGGTGGTCTCGTGGCCCGCGAGCAGGAGCAGGAAGGCGACGCCGGTCAGCTCCTCGATGCTGAGGTCGTCATGGCGGGCCAGGTCGGACAGGATGTCCTCGCCAGGCTCGGCGCGTTTGCGCGTGACCAGTTCGGCGAGGTACGTGGACAGTTCGGTGAACGCGGCGATCTTCTCCTCGAACGGCAATTCCGTGTTCAGGAACCTGGCGGTGTTGACCTGGAAGTTCTCCCGGTCCGCGTAGGGCACACCGAGCATTTCGCAGATCACCAGCGACGGCACCGGCAACGCGAACTCCTTGACCAGATCGACCGGCGGGGTAAGGCGCGCCAGTTCGTCCAGTTGCCGCTCGACGATGTCGATGATGTGCTCTTCGAGCTGCTTCATGCGCTTGACGGTGAAGGCGCCGATGAGCTTCTTCCGCAGCCGGGTGTGGTCCGGCGGATCCATGCTGATGAACAGGCCCGGCTGCTGCGGGGACGGTTCGGTGAAGGTGGGCATGCCGGGGATCTCGGTCGGCTCGTGGAGAACGCCGATGTCCTGACGGGAGCTGAACCGGGTGTCGGCCATGAGCCGGCGGACCGCGTCGTAGCCGGTGACGATCCAGCCCTCGTGCCCGTCGGGGAAGACCATGGGGCTGACCGGGCGAGCCTCACGCAGCCGGGTGATCTGGCGAGGCGGGTCGAAGGGGCCCGCGTCGCGCTCCGTCAGGAGGCCGTTCGGGATGGGAACCGTCTGACTCATCGAATTTCCTTTCGTGGCGGCTGTTGTGATCACCTTCGCCGACGGACCTGACACACGACTGACACGGCTCTGACACCGACCACGCCGGAGACATGGCGGTCCTGGAGGCCATGCATCGGCAACCCTCTACGCCGCGTCAGCAGTCGGAGACCGGCCGATCACCCGTGGCAAGATCTGCCGAGTGCAGATCGGGATGCTTGGATCATTCGAGGTCCGCACGGATGACGGCATCCTGGCCGACGTGCCGGGCGCCCGGTTGCGCGCACTGTTGATCGCCCTCGCGCTCGAACCAGGTCACGTGGTCCCGAAGGCAACGCTCGTCGATTGGATCTGGGGTGAGCGCCCGCCCACCGATGCGGCGAATGCCTTGCAACGCTTGGCTTCCCGGCTGCGGAAGGCGCTGCCGGGAGGTGTGGTCGAGGGGCAGACGAACGGCTACCGGTTGGCGGTGGAACCCGACGCTGTCGACGCCGTGCGGTTCGAACGCCTCGTCAGCCAGGCCCGCAATGACGACGATCCACGGCGGCTGCGCGAGGCTCTCGCACTGTGGCGCGGTGCGGCCATGCAGGACGTCGGTTTGCAGGACAGTGAAGCTTTCGACGCCGCGGCCACCCGGCTCGAGGGACTACGCCTGACCGCCATGGAGGATCAGTTCGATGCGGAGATCAGCCTCGGCCACGGTGCGAAGCTGGTCACGGAACTGACCGACTTGGTGGCCGCGCACCCGGTACGAGAACGGCTCGTCGCCGCGTTGATGCGTGCCCTCGTTGCGACCGGTCGCGACACCGAGGCGCTGCTCGTGTACCAGCGCACGAGGGAAACCCTGGCCGACACGCTGGGCGTCGACCCCTCACCGGAGCTGTCGGAGTTGCACGTCGCGCTGCTGCGGGGCGAGTTGGGACGGCGGGAGGAGAACCGCAAGACCAATCTGCGGGCCGAGCTGACCAGCTACGTCGGCAAGGACGCTGATGTCACCGCGGTCCGCGAACTCATCGCCGGGCATCGACTCACCACCCTGATCGGACCGGGCGGCTCGGGGAAGACCAGGCTGGCCACGGAAACCGCGCGCACGCTGCTCGGCGACCTGCCGGACGGGGTCTGGCTGGTGGAACTGGCAGCCATCGGCGCGGACGGTGACGTGGCGCAGTCGACGCTCGCCGCACTCGGCCTCCGGGATGCTCTGCTCGGCGGCGCACCGAACGCGGAGCTGACGGACCGCCTCATCGCCGCGATCCGGGATCGGGAGGCGCTGCTGATCCTGGACAACTGCGAGCACGTGATCGAGTCGGCGGCGGAGTTCGCCCATCGAGTGCTCGGCGAGTGCCGGCGGCTGCGGATACTGGCGACGAGCAGGGAACCGCTCGGCATCACCGGTGAGTCGCTGTGGCCGGTCGAGCCGCTGGCCGTGCCGGAGGCGGACGCCGGCCCCGGCGAGATCGAGTCCTCGCCGGCCGTCCAGCTGCTGCGGGACCGGGCAGGCGCGGCGCGCAAGGATCTCGCGGCCGACGACCACACGTTGTCGACGATGGTGCGCGTCTGCCGGACGCTGGACGGGATGCCGCTGGCGATCGAACTGGCCGCGGCCAGCTTGCGCACCATGTCCATCGATCAGCTCGCCCACCGGCTCGACGACCGGTTCCGCGTGCTCACCAGCGGCAGCCGTACCGCGTTGCCGCGGCACAAGACGCTGCGCGCGGTGGTCGACTGGAGCTGGGAATTGCTCACCGACGCCGAGCGGATGGTCCTGCGCAGGCTCTCCGTGTTCACCGGCGGCGCGAGCCTGGAAGCGGCCGAGCGCGTCTGCGCAGGCGATGCGGTCGAGGCGGAGCAGGTACTCGAGTTGCTGACCGCGCTGGCCGAGAAATCGCTGCTGCTCACCGAGGGCGAGGGCGCACCGCGCTACCGGATGCTCGGCACGATCAAGGAGTACGCCGGCCAGCGGCTCGCGGAGGTGGGGGAATCGGATCTGGCCCGCCACGCGCACCTCGCGTACTTCACCGAACTCGGCGAGACCGCGGAGCCACATCTGCGCCGCGCCGAGCAGTTGGAATGGCTCGCCGCGCTCGAGGCCGAGCACGACAACATCAGTGCCGCGATGCGCGGTGCGCTCGCGGCCGGTGAGGCGCAGGGGGCGATGCGGCTCGCGGCAGCCGCCGGCTGGTACTGGTGGCTCGGCGGGCGCCGGGCCGAGGGCATCGAGCTGATGATCGCGGCCACCGACATCCCCGGCGAGGTGACCGATGACGTCCGGGCCATGGCGTACGCGATGGTGGTGCTCTTCGTGACCTCCGGGCCGGGCGGCGAACACCAGGGCGCGGAATGGATTCACAAGGCGTACCGGTTCGGGCGGCTCAGTCAGCACCACAACCCTGTGTTGGACCTGGTGGTCCCGCTCGAACACATGCTGCGGGCGCCGGACTCCGCAGTGTCCGCGTTCGAGTCGTTACTGGACAGCGAAGACCCCTGGGTACGCGCACTGTCCCGCTGGCAGGTCGGCAAGATGTTGATCATCATCGGGCAGGGCGCGCAGGACGCGGAGACGCACCTGGAGATGGCGCTGGCCGAGTTCCGGGCACTCGGCGAACGGTTCGGGATATCGATAGCCCTGTCCGAGCTGGGTGACCACCTCGCCAAACGTGGCGAGTTCGCCGGTGCCTGCGAGCGTTACGAACAGGCCGTCGCCGTCGTCACCGAGGTCGGTGCCATCGAGGATGTCATCAGCCTGCGGACCCGCCAGGCCCTGCTGTACTGGCTCGACGGTGACAGGGGCTCCAGCGCGGACGCCATCGCCGAGGCCGAGCGGAGCGCCGAAGGTGTCACCTGGCCGTACGCACTGGTCGACGTGGCGCGGGCCAAGGCGGAGCTCGCACGCTGGGGCGGTGACGCCGAGGAGGCCCGCCGTCAGGTCGGCGTCGCGACGACCTACCTGGGCGACGACGCGGAGCACGCGAGCATCCGCGCGGCGATTCACGACGTGCTCGGCTACCTGTCCGACGATCTCCGTGAGGCCCGTACCCACCGCGTCGCCGCCTGGCAGGCGGCGACCGAGGCGGGACACGCGTTCTTGATCGCCCAGATCCTCGTCGGGATCGCGGACCTGGCAGTTCGTCACGGCCAGTACGAACAGGCGGCGCGGTTACTCGCGGCCGGCGTCGCCATACGCGGACTGCCGGACCGCTCCCGCCCGGACGAGGCCAGGATCGAACGGGACGCGCGGCGTCACCTCGGCGAAGCACGGTTCGCCGAGGTGACGCTGGAGGGTACGCAGACGAGCTGGTCCGAGCTGGTCGAGGTCACGCTCGCTTCGTGAGGGTCAGATTGCTGCGCGCTGGATGACGATGTCGCCGTGCCGCGTGCGGGCGTGGACCATGACCTTGTCGTCCGACGGTCCGGCGTTTCCCTGCGAAACGAAGTTGTGCACCGCCCCTCGATCACTGTTGGCGTCGATGGAGGCAGCGGTGCCCTCGCTGATGCCGATCTCGATGTTTCCCGAGCCGCTGATCAGCTTCGCCCGACCGTGCGTCATCCGGCCGATCCGGACGGCACCGCCGGCCTGGGTGGCGGTGACGCTGCCGTCGGCGCGGTCGATGTCGAAGTCACAGCTGCTGCTGCTGAGATCGAGGTCGGCGCGGGCGTGGCCGATCCAGGCGTGCCCGCCCGAGGTCGAGAACCCGACCGCACCCTCGACCTCGCCGATCCGCATCGCGATCGTCCCGCCGTCGATGTTGGCAGGCCCGGCGATGTGGCCGATCGTGACCTCACCGGACGCGATGCTCGCCTGCAGCGCGTCGATGCGATCCATCTGGACCCGACCCGATGCCATGTGCAGCTCGCACTCGCCCAAGGAGCCGTCAGCCTGCACGGCCGAGTACGCCAGGTACACAGCCAGGTCGGAGCCGGTGGGCAGGTCGATCGTGATGGCGACCGACCCGTTCTTGCTCCCGGAGACGGTCGTCTTGACCGACAGCCGACCGTCGGCGAATTCGACCTTGGTCCTGTCGGCGACCTTGACATCCGACCGGTTCGCCTCGTCGATGGGCTCGACCAGCACCACGGTGTCGGGCCGGTCGCTCGCGGTGACCCGCACCTGAGCTCCCGCGACCTCCACGGTCGCGGCGACGGGCCCTGGCGTGGCGAACTCGTAGGGCTTCCGGAGTGCCGAAGCTGTAATCGCTGAAGTTGTCATGCGACTACTGTCATCGGCCGGCCTGACACCGACCTGCCCTCGACCTGACACGAATCCTGACACGCCTCCTGACACGGCGGGCGCAGCCAACTGGTGACTACCTGATCGGCCGGAGCACCACAGCAAAAACCCCCTCGCTCGTGTTGTGAGCGAGAGGGTTTCTCTGCATATCGTAAGAATCGAATTCTCGGTGGAGCTGAGGGGAATCGAACCCCTGACCTACTCGATGCGAACGAGTCGCGCTACCAACTGCGCCACAGCCCCGGCGTCCGCCGTTCCCGCCGGACGTTCAAAGCCTACCAGTCGGTCATTCGCCCACCGCATGCCGGTAGTCACGTCGGGCCGGGCCGGCGAGATCGTGCAGCTCGGGGTCGTCCTCGGTGGCCTCGACCAGTGCCGTGCCTGCCGGGAGCGGCGGAGGCGGAGCCGGGCGTAACCGGGGCAGCGCGGGCTCGCCCTCCACGGCGTCGACGGATGACTCACCGCGCACCCGCTCCCGCCGTTCCCGGCCGTGGTCGTCGTCATCGGGATCAGCGTCGTCGTCGTGATCGGCGTCGTAGCCGTCGGCCTCGTAGCCCTCGTCCTCGTAGCCGTCCTCGTCGTACCGGTCGTCTGCCGGCCGACGGGTGGCCTCGCGACCCCTACGGGCCCACTCGTCGAGGTCGGGGTCGTCGGCCGCCCGCGGACGCCGCGTACCCGCCATCCGCGAGGCTCGGCGCTCCCGGATCGCTTCCTCCAGCCGCACCTGGCGGCGCAGATAGATCAGGTACCCGATGAGAAGGACGTCGACAGCGCCGTGCAGCCACCAGGCACCGGGAACGGCGATGGCCGCGATCACTCCACTGAGGATGGCGACGATCAGCATCGAGAGCACGACCCGCTGCCGGAAGGCGTAACGAGCCTTGGCGGCGACCGCGGCCGCCTCGGGATCGAACCCACCACGACCGGGCCGATACCGCGGCGGCGGCCGCTCCCACCCGTCGTCGTCGCGGACTCCGGGGTCGTCGTCGTCCGCCTCATGGTCGTCGCGGGACTCGGGGCCGTCGTAGTCGTCGGCGTCGTCGGCGCCGTGGTCGTCGAGGCGGTCGTCACGGTCGTCGCCGCAGGCCTCGCCGTGCCTGTCGTCGCGCCCACCGGCGTTCCGGTCGTCGATGTCGTCCCGGTCGTCGTGCCGGTCGTCGTTGTCGTCGTGGTCGGTCCGAGTCGCCGTGGGGTGCCCCTCGTCCACCTGGTCCACGTCCTCGTCCACGTCCACCTCCAGTTCGCTGCCCATATCCGGACCATGTGGCCGCCGAGGCCGCTCGAGAACCCGGCCGGAGAGCGCCGCCACGGTCGGGCGCGCCACCTCCTGGCGGCGTCGGGCGACCGCAGGGACGAGGATCAGCAACCACAGGACGACCAGGCTCGCGAAAATCATCGAGCTCGGCACGGCTGCTTCCTCCCCACGGCGCAGTCCGGTCGCGATCCCGGTCTCCCCGGCCGGAATCGCACCCCAAACGGCAACGGTAGTGAGCGGGAGCGGGCGACGGGCGGCGACGCGCCGTAAGGGACGACATCACTGCTGAGCAGGAGGTGGTCGCTGTGACAGTTGTGACTATTGTGAGGCGGGAAACCGGCGGGAATGGTCGCGGAGTGTGGTCAGACCCTTTCGGCCCGGCCCTCCACCACGAGCCGGGTGGTCAGGCCGCCCGTCTTCTCGAGATCCTCCACGGTGAGCGCGTAGCAATAGTGGTCGCGCCATGCGCTGTCGACGTCGAGGTAGCGCCGGAACAGCCCCTCCTTGCGGAAGCCCAACTTCTCCAGCACGCGGATACTCGCGAGGTTCTCCGGCCGCACGGTCGCTTCCAGCCGGTGCAGCCCGACCCGGCCGAAGCAGTGGTCCACCACGAGTGCCACCGCGGCCGTGGTGACACCGCGGCCGGCCACGGAGGAGTCGACCCAGTAGCCCACGTAGGCCGAGAGCAGCGGCTCGCGCACGACGTTGCCGACCATCACCTGCCCGACGAACCGCCCGTCGAGGGTGATCGCGAACGGCAGCACGGCCCCTCTCCGGCCGGCCCCGCGTAGCTGTAGCCACCGTGCCGGCCACTCGCTCGCGGCGTGTCGCTGGGCCCATCCGCCCGGCATGCTGGGTTCCCACGGCGCGAGATATCGCTCGTCGCGGATCCGGATGGCCGACCACGTCCTGCCGTCGCGCAGACGCACAGGCCGCAGCGCCACCACACCGGCGGAGACCCGGAGGCCACCGAGCGAGGCAGGCCAACCGGGGTGGCGCCCCGCGATCGGCGCCGGGTAGGCATGGGCCATCGCCGACTCAGGCGGGGGCCGGCAGGAACGCCACGCTGACCACCTCGTCCACTGTGGCCTCAGTGACGTTCTCCGGCAAGACGATCAACCCATTGGCCTCGGAGATCGACGACAGCAGGTGCGTTCCGGACGTGCCGAGCGGCTGCACGAGGTACTCGCCGGTGGCCTGCTCGCGCAGCAACCGCCCGCGAAGGTAGCCGCGGCGCCCCGATGGGGAGCTGACGGGCGAGGTGAGCCGGGCCGAGAGCAGACGCCGGTGCGGGTCGGTACGGCCGAGAGCGAGGCGCAGCAGCGGGCGTACCAGCACCTCGAACAGGAGGAGCGCGGTGGCCGGGTACGACGGGAAAAGGAAGGTCGGAACGCCCTCTGCCCCGAGCCGGCCGAACCCCTGGGAGGAACCGGGATGCATCGCGACGCGGGTGGTGTCCAGGTCTCCGAGATCGGCGAACGCGGCGTGGACCTCCGCACCCGCGCTGCCGCCGACTGCCCCGCACACGACGATGACGTCGCTGAACGGGAGCCGCCCCTGGATGGCGGCGGCGATCTCGCGGGCGTCGCCGCGGACGAGACCGGCCCTCGACGTCTCCGCCCCGGCCTCGCGGGCGGCCGCGGTGAGGGCGTGCGAGCACACGTCGGCCACCTGCCCGGCGCCCGGGGTGCGAGCCAGGTCCACGAGTTCGTCGCCCACGGAGATCACCGAGACCCGCGGCTTGGGGTGCACGAGCACCTTGTCGCGCCCGGCGGCGGCGAGCAGGGCAACCTGGGCCGACCCGATCACCGCGTCCCGGCGCACGGCGACGTCACCGGGCTGCACGTCCTCCCCGACCCGTCGCACGAACGCGGCCGACGGCACGCCCTGGTGCACGGTGAGGCGAGCGCTGCCCGCGTCGGTGTAGCCGACCGGGACAACCGCGTCGGCCAGTGTGGGCAGCGGCGCCCCCGCCGTGACCCGCACGGCCTGCCTCGGCTGCAGACGCAGCGGCTGCCGCGACCCGGCCGGGATCTCTCCCACCACAGGCAGAGTGACCGGCTCCATCTCGGTCGCCCCGGCCAGGTCGACGCTGCGCACGGCGTAGCCGTCGATCGCAGCCTGGTCGAAGCCGGGCAGCGGCCGTGCCGTGACGACCTCCTCCGCGCACCGCAGCCCGTGCGCCTCGGAGATCGCCACCCGGACGGGCGCCGGCTTGACCGCACTGGCCAGCACCCGCTCGAGCTGCTCGTCGACCGATCGCACGGGTCAGCCGTTCAGGCGTGCAGCCAGCCACGCGCGCAGGTCGGGACCGTAGTCCGGATCCTCCAGCGCGAAGTCCACGAACGCCCGCGCGTAACCGCCCGGGTTGCCAAGGTCATGCCGTCCCCCTCGATGAACCACCACGTGAACAGGGTGCCCTTCGGAGATCAGCAGCGCGACGGCGTCGGTGAGTTGAAGCTCACCTCCTGCACCCGGCGTGATCCGGTCGAGCGCGTCGAAGATCGTCCGGTCCAACAAGTACCGTCCGGCGGCGGCGTAGGTCGAGGGTGCCTCGTCCGGTGCCGGCTTCTCGACCATCCCGTGCACGCGTTTGACGTCGTCATCGGCGGTGTCGGTGACCTCGAACACGCCGTAGGCCGAGATCTGCTCGCGGGGCACGTCGAACGCGCACAGCACGCTCCCCCCGTGCTGCTCGCGCACCTTCGCCATCTTCGCGAGCACGCCCGTGGGCAGGACCAGGTCGTCGGGCAGCAGGACGGCGAAGGCCTCCTCGTCGTCACCGATCGCGTCGCGTGCGCAGCCGACCGCGTGGCCGAGGCCCTTCGGTTCGTCCTGCGTGACGGTACGCACGGTGATCAGCTCGTGGGCGCGGCGGACCTTCGCGATCAGCTTCTCCTTGCCCCGGGCCTGGAGCTCCTTCTCCAGCTCGGAGGAGTCGGCGAAGTGCGCCGCGATCGCGTCCTTGCCGGGGGAGGTGACGATCAGTAGCTGCTCGGCCCCCGCCTCGGCTGCCTCTGCCGCCACCAGCTCGATGCCCGGGGTATCGACGACCGGCAGCAGTTCCTTGGGCACGGTCTTGGTCGTGGGCAGGAACCGGGTGCCCAGACCCGCGGCCGGAACCACGGCCGAGCGAAACGGCCGAGCCGCTTGTGCCGATGGTTCGGTCGAAGCCTCTCTCATGGTCGGCGAGCCTATCGGCGCCGGTAGCGTGGCCGCGTGACGGCACGCGCGAATCGGACCGAACGGGCGGTCGTCGCGGCGAAGGTGGAGTGGCGGGCGCGCCTCCTCGCCGCGCGCCGGGCCGTTCCACCCCACGTGCGGGCGGAGCGGGCGGTGGCGCTGGCACACAGCGCGGTGGACCTGGCCGCCACCACCGGCGGACCGGTGTGTGCCTACCTCCCGGTGGGCATCGAGCCGGGCTCACCCGAGCTGGTGGCGGCCCTGCACGCCGCCGGCCACGAGGTGCTGCTGCCGGTTGTGCCCCCAGTGCCCGGCCCGCTGGACTGGGCCCGGTACGACGGCCCCGCCGCCACCGCGGCAGGCCCGCTCGGGCTGCGGGAGCCGACCGGGCCGCGGCTCGGCCCGGCCGCCGTGGCCACGGCCCGCCTGGTGCTGGTTCCCGCGCTGGCCGCAGACCGCAGAGGCCGCAGGCTCGGCCGGGGAGGCGGCTACTACGACCGCACCCTCCCGCTGGTGGCCGATGACGTGCCGCTGGTGGTGGTGCTCAACGACGACGAACTCGTGGACGAGTTGCCTGCCGAGCCGCACGACCGGCGGGTGACCGCCGCACTCCTCGCCGATGCCGGTCACACTCTGCTGGGAGGCGATCCTCTGGGGAACAGGAGCTGATCCCCGGAGGTTATGCTGGCACTCAGTGCGTTCGAGTGCCAGCTCGTCCAGTGCCAGTCCGGAGGGACACGTGCCGACCTACCAGTACGCCTGCACCGCCTGCGACCACAGGTTCGACGCGGTGCAGTCCTTCAGCGACCCCTCGCTGACCGATTGCCCTGTGTGTTCCGGGCGCCTGCGCAAGGTGTTCTCGTCCGTCGGCATCGTTTTCAAGGGCAGTGGGTTCTACCGCACCGACAGCCGTTCGGGTGCCACGGTGCCCGAGACCAAGACCGAGACGAAGAGCGAGAGCAAGTCCGAGTCCAACGGTTCGGCCGCCTCGTCGAGCAGCAGCAGCAAGGAGAGCTCGTCGAGCACCTCCTCGTCCACGAGCTCGTCGTCCAGCAGCACTCCCGCCGCAGCCGCGTCCTGACCCTCGGGCCGGGTTGTCCACATCCCGGCCGGGTTGTCCACAGGATCGGTGATCACCCCGTCGTGAAGCCCGGCGCGACCTAGCGTCGGGGCCATGACGACGATCCGCCTCGGCACGCTCCTGGCGCGTCCGGGGTGGCGCAGGCTGGCCCTGCTCCGCCGGGTGGCGGCCGCGGTGCTCGCCGCTGCCGCCCTCGTGCTGGCCCTCGCGCCGCAGCCCGCCACGAGCGGCACCCCGGTGGTGGTCACCACCGCCGACCTGCCGGCGGGCTCCACCCTGCGGGCCGAGCACCTCGCGGTCCGCCAGTGGCCCGCCGCGCTCGCTCCCGCGGGCGCGGTAGCTGAGATCCCGGTCGCCGACGGTCGCGTGCTCGTCGGAGCCGCGCGCGTCGGCGAGCCCCTGACGGACGTCCGGTTGGCCGGAGTCGGCCTCTCCCCCGCCGGATCCGGCGGCGCCACGGCCGTACCGGTCCGCCTGGCCGACGCCGGAGTCGCGGCGATGCTCGTGCCCGGCAGCCGCGTCGACGTCGTCACCGTCGGGGCTCGCACCGACGAACCTGTCGTGCTCGCCGCTGCCGCCACCGTGCTGGCCGTGCTGCCCGAGGACGGCGGCACGTCCGGGCGGCTGGTGCTCGTCGCCACGGCGCCGGGGCAAGCGGCACGGGTGGCGGCCGCTTCGCTCACCGAACAGGTCGCCGTTACCCTCCGCGCGTGATCAAGGGTTTCAAGGACTTCGTCCTCCGCGGCAACGTCGTCGAGCTTGCCGTCGCCGTGGTGATCGGCGCGGCGTTCGGGTCGATCGTCACCGCCTTCACCAACGGCATCATCCAACCGTTGATCAACACGGTCACGCCGCCGAGCAGCCCCGGCTTCGGCATACAGCTCGTCGGCGGCAAGGCGAGCACCTACATCGACTTCGCCGCCGTCGTCACCGCTGCGGTCAACTTCATCATCGTCGCCGCGGTGGTGTACTTCGTGATCGTCTACCCGCTCAAGACCCTCCAGGAGCGGCGCAGGCGGGGCATCGAGGCCGGTCCGGCCGACCCCACCGACATCGAACTGCTCACCGAGATCCGCGACCTGCTCCGCGAGCGCCCGCGCAGCTGACCACCCCCGACACCGGTCCGTCAGTCCCGATCGTGGTGCGGCGGCCGGTTGGCGAGCAACTCCTCGTCGCTGGTCGCCGACGCCGGCTCGTCGCGGGAGTCCCGCTCGTCCGACGTGGTGGTCGGCAGCACGTCCCCGAACACCTCGTCGAGTCTGCGTCGTTTCCGATCCGGAGCGTCTTCCATTCCGCCATCCTGCATCTCTGGTGCGACTATGGGGCGATGGGACTCACGGAGAAGGCCAAGGAGTTCGCTGACCGCGTGTTCGAGAAGCTGGGCTTGTTCGGGGAGAGGGCTGCCGACAAGGTGGTTGAGCTGTCGGGCGTCGCCCGGCAGAAGACCCCGGGCTATCTCGACCGCGCCGCCGATATGGCCGGTAAGGCCGTCGAGAGCACCGCTGCGCGGGTGGACAAGGCCACCGGCGGCCGCTACCACGAGAAGATCGAGGGCGCCAGCACGAAGTTGGGCCATACGCTCGACCGCACCCCGGGCACCGCAGCGCCCGGCACCGGCACACCGAGCGGCCCGGTCGGCGCCCCGCCCGCGTCCGATGTGGCGGGACAGGCGGGAGGGCCTGCGACCACCACTCCCGACACCACCAAGCCGGACAACGAGCCCGGCACGACCAAGCCCGGCGGTTCTGGTCCCGGCACCATCCCTGGCCCGAAGCGCTGACCTGCGGCCTGCCGGGCCGCGCGCTCAGTCGAGCCCGGACAGCTCCGAGATCACGTGCCCGACCAGTGGCGTGAGGGTGGCCATGCCGTCCCGGACGGCTGCACGGGACGGCGCGAGGTTCACCACGAGAGTGCTGCCCGACACCCCGACGAGCCCTCGGGACAGGCCGGCATCCACCGCGCCCGCCGCGAGCCCGGAGGCGCGGATGGCCTCGGCGATGCCCGGGATCGGGCGGTCGAGCACTCCTGCGGTGGCGTCGGCGGTGACGTCGCGCGGCGAGACACCGGTGCCTCCCACGGTGACCACGAGGTCGACTCCACCGATCACTGCGGTGTTGAGAGCGTTGCGGATCGCCACCGGGTCGCCGGGAACCACGACCACCGCGTCGACGACCAGCTTGGCCTCCTCGAGCAACTCCGTGACGAGAGGTCCGATGGCATCCTCACGTTCCCCGTGGCTCACCCGGTCGTCCACGACCACTACGAGAGCTCGTCCGATCTGGGGCGGTGCCATCTCCATGGCGCTCACCGTAGCGGTGTGGACCGGGCCGCCATGGCACCCCTTCTGCTTACTGACCGGGAACGGCTACTGACCCTGCGGCCCCGCTCAGCTCTCGGCGCCGGCCGTGGTCGCCAGCGGGAGGAACACCTCGAATCGGCAGCCCGGCCCGTGGTTGCACGCATGAATGTCACCGTCGTGTGCCTTGACGAGCCCACGGGCTATCGCGAGCCCGAGCCCCCCGCCGGAGCGCTCCTCGGGAGTGCGGGCCGTCACCCCGCGGAACGCGACGTCGAAGACGCGGTCCAGGTCCTCCTCCGGAATCCCGCCGCAGGCGTCGTCGACACGCAGCCACGCCTTGTCGCCCGAGACACCGGCCACGACGACGACCGAGCCGTCGGGCGGCGTGTGCCGGATCGCGTTGGAGAGCAGGTTGCGCACCACCCGTGCGAGCTCGGGGTCGCTGCCCCGCACCACGGGCCAGGTGCCGTGCACATCGGCCCGCACCACGACGCCCTTGCGGGCGGCGGCGACCCCTTCGACGGCCACGGCCTCGGACACCACGTCGTGCAAGGGCACGGCGGACAGCGTCAGCTGCAGGGCACCTGAGGTGATCCGGGAAAGCTGGAACAGGTCGTCGACCATCCCCGACAAGCGCACGGTCTCCCCGCGGATCCGGCGCGCGTAGTCGGCGACCTCGTCGGGCTCGGCCACCACGCCGTCGGCGAGCGCCTCGCTCATCGCGCGGATCCCGGCGAGCGGGGTGCGCAGGTCGTGGCTGATCCAGGCCACCAGCTCGCGGCGCGAGGCCTCGGCCGTCCGCTCGGCGTCACGCGCCTCGTGCAACCACATGACGTCGCTGGCGATGCCCCGTCCGAGCATCATCGCCGCGGGCACGGTGACGACGGCGACTGCCGCGCACACGACGACGGCGCCGGCGAGCAACGGGGTGTACATGAAGCCACTGACGCCGATCACGCCCACCAGCGCAGCGAGCACAGGCACCAGCACGAGCACCGTGACCGCTGCGGTGATCGAGCGGCGGCGCATCCGGTGCAGCACCACCGCGCCGAGGGCGGCGACCGGCACCGAGAACGCCAGGGCCATCGCCACTACGACGTGGGGTTGCTCTTTCACGGGGAACTGTGTCCGTCGTAGCGGTAACCGACCCCCCAGACGGTCGAGATCCGCGTCGGTTTCGTGGGGTTTGCTTCGATCTTCTCCCGCAGCCTGCGCACGTGGACGGTGACCGTGGACTGGTCGCCGAAGTTCCAGCCCCAGACCTGCTCCAGCAGCTCGGCCCGCGTGAAGACCTGGCCCGGCCGGCGCACGAGGAACGCCAGCAGGTCGAACTCCCGCACGGTGAGCGCCAGCGCGCGGTCACCCAGCGATGCACGTCTGCCCAGGACGTCCACGCGCAGGTCGCCGTCCTTGACGTGCGCGGTCTCGGCTTCACGCGCAGCAGGCACTTCGCGCGACCGGCGCAGCACCGACGCGACCCGCAGCACCAGCTCCCGCGGGCTGAACGGCTTGGTGACGTAGTCGTCGGCGCCCAGCTCGAGGCCGAGCACGCGATCCTCCTCCTCGCCGAGCGCGGTGAGCATCACGATGGGCAGGTCGGCCGACTCGCTGCGGAGTCGCCGGCAGACCTCCAGACCGCCGAGGCGGGGCAGCATGAGATCGAGGATCACGATGTCGGGGACGCGCCCGGCCACAGCGTGCATCGCCTGCTCGCCGTCGCCGGCCACCTGGACCAGGTAGCCCGAACGGTCCAGGTAGCGCGTCACCACGTCCCGCACCATCACGTCGTCGTCGACGACGAGGGCGAGCGGCTGGTCGGTCACAAGAATCCCCGCACGATACGAGGCTAACCGCGTCAGCAGACCGCGGGCGGGGACGCGAACGACGTCACGGATCGGTAAGCGTCAGCAGTTCCTGAATCGCGCCGGCGCTGGGAGGGGGTGCCGGCGCCGACGCGATCCACTTGTCCCGGCTGCGGGGCACCGCAGTCGGGACTTCCGGAACGGAATCATCCCCACACCGGTCTCGTCAACCACTGCGAGCACATGAGCGGTCACTGTCAGGACGCCGCGCCGAGCGTCACGGAGACCGACCGATCGGCGAGCTGGATCTCAACCACCTCACCCGGTGCGCGAGACCGTACCGCTGCTTGGAGGCCGTCGCCCGCCAGAATGCGCTGGCCGTTGAAGCCGATTACCAGGTCACCGGCCTTGATCCCGGCGACTTCGGCGGCGCTGCCCGGCGCCACGCCCTGGATGCGGGCCCCCGACACCTGCGGGTCGTTGCTGACGTTCACTCCCAGGACCGCGCGGGAGGCCTTGCCGGTGCGTTCCAGCTCTTCGGCCACCCTTTTGGCTTGGTTGATCGGCACGGAGAAGCCGACACCGATCGATCCGCCCTGCTCCCCGGTGGTGGCGATCGCGGAGTTGATCCCGATCACGCGGCCCTGCATGTCCACCAGCGGTCCACCGGAGTTGCCGGGGTTGATCGCGGCGTCGGTCTGCAGCGCGTTCAGCACGGTCGCCTCGCTGGCGGCCTGGTCACCGCCCACGCTCACGGGACGGTTGAGCGCGCTGATGATGCCGGTGGTCACCGTGCCGCCCAGTCCCAGCGGCGACCCGAACGCCACCACCTGCTGGCCGACACGCACGGAGTCGGAGTTGCCCAGCTCGACGGTGGTGAGCCCGGTGACGCCCTGGGCCCGGATCAGTGCGAGGTCGGAGCTGGGGTCGCGGCCGACGATCGCGGCCTGCGCTGTGGCGCCGTTCTGGAACACGGCGGTGACCCGGCCGCGGTTCGCCGCCGGTTCCACGACGTGGTTGTTGGTGAGCAGCAGCCCGTCGGCGCTCATGACCATCGCCGAGCCCTCGCCGCTCGAACCGGCACCCTCCACGCGCAGCTGCACCACGCTCGGCAGCACTCGTTCGGCGACGGCCTCCACCGGGCCCATCGGCAGCGCGCTGTCCGCGACCTCCGGGAGCGGGGCACCGAGCACGCCGCTGGAACCGGTCTGCCTGCTCTCGGCGAGCGTGTAGCCGACGGATCCCCCGACACCTCCGGCAAGCAACACCCCGGCCAGGCCGATCGCCACCAGCCGGCCGGTCCCCCACCGACGCGGCGGCGGTGCCGGCGGCAGCGGGTAGCCGGGCCCGTTCACCGCGGGGTAGCCGGCCGTACGGTAGGGGCCGGTGTAGGGGTCACCGTGGTAGGTGGGCCCTGCGTCGTAACCCCCCACCCCGGCCGGCGGCACGCGATCATGCGGCCCAGGGGGCATCGCGTGGGGGTCGGGGGTCTCGTTCGCCATTGGTCCCACCGTGTCCGAGAGTTCCGAGTTCGTGACGGTCGAGCCTATGAGGCAGCGGGGAACTCGGCGAGGTGAGGCCGTCAGAAGCGTGGTTGGCGCCCCGGCAGGCGCACCGCCAGCAGGGCTCCGCCCTCCGGGGCGCGTCCGGCCCACACGGCGCCACCGTGCCGTACCGCCACCTGGCGGACGATCGCCAGGCCGAGGCCCGAGCCCGGCATCGTGCGTGACGTGGCCGCGCGGTAGAAGCGGTCGAAGACCCGCGGCAGGTCCTCCTCGGCGATGCCGGGCCCGGCGTCCGCGACCTCGAGCACGATCCACCACTCGTCGAGCGGACGCATCTGCACCCGCACCCGGCCCCCGGGTGGGCTCCACTTCGCCGCGTTGTCGAGCAGGTTGAGCACGGCCCGTTCGAGCGCGGTCGAGTCGCCCACGAGCGTCCACGGCACGAGCATCGGCACGAACTCGACGTCCCCGGCCCGCCGCCGGGCCCTCTCCAGCGCGCGGAGCACCACGTCGGTCAGCTCCAGCGGCTCGTGCACCACGAGGGGAACGTCGTCGCGGGCCAGTTCCACGAGGTCACCGACGAGCGTGGACAGCTCGGCCACCTGCGCCTGCACGTCCTCGAGGATCTCTGCGCGATCGGAGTCGGGGAGCGTGGGCGCACCAGGCCTGCTGGCCGCCGCGAGCAGCTCCAGGTTGGTGCGCATCGAGGTCAGCGGCGTGCGCAGCTCGTGCCCGGCGTCGGCAACGAGGCGACGTTGCTGTTCCTGGGACGCGGCGAGCGCACCGAGCATGTCGTTGAAGCTGCGGGTGAGCCGGGCCAGCTCGTCGGAACCCTCGACGGGGATCGGACGCAGCTCGCCGGTGGCGGCCACTCGCTCGGTGGCGGCGGTGAGCCGGTCCACGGGCCGCAGCCCGGCCCTGGCGATGAAGAAGCCCGCGAAGGCGGCGAGCACCACGCCGATCCCGCCCACGATCGGCAGGGCCACGCCGAGCTTGGTGAGCACCTGCTGGGTGGAGTCGAGCCGCTGCGCGATCACCAGGGCCTGCCCCGCGCCTGCCTGCACGGCCACCACGCGGTACTGGATCCCGTCCTCGGACGCCGTGCGGGCGGAGGATGTCTCGACGCCCTGCGCGACCGCCAGCTCGTCGACCCCGAGCGGTGGTGCCGACGCCTGGCCCTCCGCGGAGCTCGCCCGTCCGTCGGAGAGGAGAAGGGCGAGCCGGATGTCGCCGGCGCCGAGCACCTCGGTGGGGATGGTGGCCAGCTGCCGGGGGTCGGCCAGCTCGCTCTGGGCGGCGGCGGACGCGCGCTGCAGCAGGTTGGCGTCGAGGGTCTCGAGGATGTTGGCGCGCACCGTCACGAACGCCGCGATCGACACCAGCACCACTGCGAGCGCGGCCACCAGCGCGGCCAGGATCCCGATGCGGGCGCGCAGTGACACCTGGTCGAGCGCCGCGATGCGCGGGACGGACCCGTCCGGACGGCCGTGGCGCATCGGGGCAGTGGGGGCGTTCGCGGCCGCGTGCTGGTCGGCGGGCGGACGTGGGGCTGCATGGCGCGGCCGTGCGCGGTCGCTCAGCGCGAGGAAATACGCCCGCGCGCGATCACCGACCGTCGCGATGCCCGCCTTCACGGCGGCGTGTCACGTAGGACGTAACCGACGCCCCGCACGGTGTGGATCAGCCGGTGCTCCCCGTCCGCCTCGGTCTTGCGGCGCAGGTATCCGATGTACACCTCGAGCGCGTTGCCGGTGGTCGGGAAGTCGTACCCCCAGACCTGCTCGAGGATCTGGGCGCGGGTGAGCACCCGGCGCGGATGGGCGAGCAGCAGCTCGAGCAAGGAGAACTCGGTGCGGGTGAGGCTGATCGACCGGTCTCCGCGACGGACCTCGCGGGTGTCCTGGTCGAGGCTCAGGTCGGAGAACTCCAGCGTCTTGCCGTGGCCGTCGGCGAGGGCGAGCTCCTCGGGCGTGCGGCGGCGCAGCAACGCCCGCAGCCGCGCGAGAAGCTCCTCCAGCGCGAACGGCTTGGGCAGGTAGTCGTCGGCGCCGGCGTCGAGCCCGGCCACCCGGTCCGAGACGGCGTCGCGCGCGGTGAGCACGAGGATCGGCAGGTCGTCCCCGCCGCCCCGCAGACGACGGCACACCTCCAGACCGTCCAGACGAGGCATCATCACGTCGAGCACCATCGCGTCCGGGCGTTGTGCGAGCACAGCGTCGAGCGCGGCCTGCCCGTCGTTCGCAAGCTCGACCTGGTAGCCGTTGAACGCGAGCGAGCGGCGCAGCGAGTCGCGGACGGCCCGGTCGTCGTCGACAACGAGGATGCGCATGCAGCCAGTGTGACCTGCGCGTCTGAGACGCGCCTGAGAGGTACTTGTGCAGAGCACCACGTGTTCGCCCCGGCCGTCCGAATCCGGTCACACGAGGTTGCGGCGCCGGTAGAGCCAGGTGGAGCCGGTGAACGCGACAGCCAGGATGCCGGCCGTCCACGCGAACGCCACCCAGCCCTGACCGCCGATCGGCGTGCCGGTGAGCAGGCCGCGGACCGTCTCGATGACGGGCGTTATCGGCTGGTTCTCACTGACGGCCCGCAGAACCGACGGCATCGTCGCGGTCGGCACGAACGCGCTGCTGAGGTAGGGCAGGAACAGCATCACGAACCCGAGCACGCTCG
Source organism: Pseudonocardia yunnanensis (assembly GCF_039534065.1). Classification (NCBI taxonomy): domain Bacteria; kingdom Bacillati; phylum Actinomycetota; class Actinomycetes; order Pseudonocardiales; family Pseudonocardiaceae; genus Pseudonocardia; species Pseudonocardia yunnanensis. Next base: position 63,468 of record NZ_BAAAUS010000066.1, read on the forward strand.
CCGACTCCACGCTCTTCGCGATGAGCCCGATCCCGGCCGCGACCCAGGACAGGGCGAGCACGTACAGCAGCACCAGCCCGGCCGCGAGCAGCCAGTCGGTGAAGGAGCCGGTGGGCCGGAAGCCCATGGCGACCGCGGCCAGGACGACGATCGTGGTGGAGACGGCATTGCGCAGGACGCTGGCAGTGACGTGCCCGGTGAGCATCGCCGAGCTGCGGATCGGCAACGACCGCAACCGGTCGACCATGCCGGTGGCGCGGTCGGCCGCCACCGGCATCGCGGTGTTCGCCGCGCCGAAGCCCGTGCACAGCAGGACGATCCCGGGCACCACGTAGTTGATGTACTCCGTGCCGGTCTCGATCGCCCCGCCGAAGACGTAGACGAACAACACCATCATCAGCAGCGGCAGGGCGATCGACATGATGAGGGTGTCGAGGTTGCGCCGGGCCAGGCGAACGTTGCGCCCGATCAGGGTCAGCGCGTCGCTGAGGGCGTTCGCGACTCCGCCGTGCGCAGGCGACAGAGTGGTCGTGGCGGTCGTGATGGTCGACGTGGTGGTCATGGTGGTCCTCCGGTCGGGGAAGTGGTGGTCAGGCGGGGACGGCGGCACGGACCTGCCCGCCGGTCGGGGCGGTCACCGCGAGGAACACGTCGTCGAGGGTGGGCCGGTGCGAGGTCACGCGCGCGACCGCGACCCGCCCGCCGCGCAGTTCGTCCAGCACCCGGTGCAGGTGCTCGGCGCTGCCGTCGGACGCGACACTCAGCACGAGCCGCTCCGGATCGGTCGGGCTGCCGCGCCCGGCGAAGAGGTCGGCGGCGCGGGCGAACTCGATGGGGTCGTCGAAGTGCAGGTCCACCCGCTCCCCTCCGACCTGCGCCTTCAATGCGTCCGCAGTGCCGGAGGCAGCCACCCGCCCCTTGTCGAGCAGCACGATCCGATCGGCGAGCCGGTCGGCCTCCTCGAGGTACTGGGTGGTGAGGACGATCGTCGTCCCGGTCCGCACCAGCTCCGTGATCGCTGCCCACATCGTGCTGCGGCTAGTGGGGTCGAGGCCCGTGGTGGGCTCGTCCAGGAAGATCACCCGCGGCGCGGCGACGAGGCTCATCGCCAGGTCGAGCCGGCGGCGCATACCCCCGGAGTAACCCTTCACCCGCCGGTCCATCGCCTCGACGAGGTCGAACCGCTCGATCAGCTCGAGTGCCCGCCGGCGGGCACCCGCCCGGCCGAGATGCATCAGCCTGCCGATCATGACGAGGTTCTCGCGGCCGGTCTGCTCGTCGTCCACGGCGGCGTACTGGCCGGTGAGGCTGATCGCCGCGCGCACCTTCGCCGCCTCGCGGACGACGTCGTGGCCCGCGACCGTCGCACGACCCCCGTCCGGCCGCGACAGCGTCGTGAGGATGCGGACGGTCGTGGTCTTCCCCGCCCCGTTCGGGCCGAGCAGGGCGAGCACCGAGCCCTCTTCCACCTGCAGGTCCAGCCCGTCCAGGACCACGGTGGACCCGTAGGCCTTGCACAGCCCCGATGCTTCGACGATCATCCCGACTCCTTCTGCGTATGAGATACGCAAGAAAGCGTATAGCCTACGCAGTAGCGAGCGAAAGCCCCTTCCTAGACTTGGCATCCGGCCGGCGAACGAGAGGGCGACATGGCGGACGACACGGACCTGCCGGAGGAGGTCGCCCTGCTGTGGGGACTGCGTGAAGCGCCCCGCAAGGGGCCGAAGCCCACCCTCACGGTTGCCGACATCACGCGCGCCGCGGTCGCGGTGGCGGACGCGGAGGGCCTGGCGGCCGTCTCGATGTCCCGGGTGGCGGCCGAGCTCGGGAACTCGACGATGGCGCTCTACCGCCACGTACGCAGCAAGGACGAGCTGCTCGTGCTCATGGCGGACGTCGCACTCGGGGATCCCCCGGACCTGCCCGCCGACGGTGACTGGCGATCGGGCCTGACGCTCTGGACCCACAGCATCGTGGCTGTGGCCAAGCATCACCCGTGGTTCGCCCGGCTACCGATCACCGGACCGCCGATCGGCCCGAAGAACCTAGCCTGGTTCGAATCCGCGCTGACCGCCCTCTCCGGAACCTCGATCGAGGAGGGCGAGAAGGTGGGCATCGTGATGAGCCTTCTGACCTACGTGCACGGTCAGATCCGGCTCGGCTCCGAGCTGGCGGCGGGGTACGCGGAGAACCCGGACGCGTTCAGCCGCCAGTACGCCGCCGCGCTCGCCCGCGTGGTGGACCCACGCCGGATGCCTGCGCTGAGCAGGGTGGTGGCGGCCGGGGTGTTCGACGTCGACTCGCTGCTCGACGACCAGGATGTCGACGCCGAATTCGACTTCGGACTCGTGCTCTTCCTCGACGGAGTCTCCGGCTACCTCGCCGCACACGACCCGTCGTCGGCGGTCAGCGCGCCCACTCCGTGAGCACCTCCTGCGCGTCGCCGACCACACGAGCGTGGAACGCGGAGTCGAGCGGGCCGTCGGGGTACAGGTCGACGTTCACGCAGTAGGCGCCGGCCTCGCGAGCAGTGGGCGCGAGCCAGGAGGCCGGGGCCACCCGGCCCGAGGTGCCCACCGCGAGGAACAGGTCGCACTCCGACGCGAGCTTGCGTGCCGTGGTGAGGGCCTCCGGGTCGAGCATCTCGCCGAACAGGACCACCGCCGGACGCGCCGGCTCCCCGCACTGCGGGCACTGCGGCGGATCCGTGCGCTCGGCCTCCTCCCGCGGACCGATCCAGCCGCAGAAGTCCTCGTCGAGACAACGGGCACGCCCCGCTGAGCCGTGGATCTCCACGACGTCATGCGACCCCGCCCGCTGGTGCAGCTCATCGACGTTCTGCGTGATCACCGAGGCGCCCGCATCGGCCAGTGCCCGGTGGGCCGCCGTGGGCCCGGAGCGGGCGGCAACGTGGAACATGCTGCCCCAGACCGACCACAGGGCGTCGACGTTCGAGGGCAGGAGTTGGGCGTGCATCGCCCGCTCCATCTCCGGCGAGAGCCGCCACAGGCCGTCCGGTCCGCGAAACGTCGGCAGACCTGCAGCCACGCTGATCCCGGCGCCGGTGAGCGCGCAGACCCGGGTGAACCGGTCGCGCGGCGCAACCTCGACGAGCGTCTTGACGTCCACGAGCGCTTCGGCCTCCTCTTCATGCCTGCTTCGAGCAGGCCCTACAGGGATCATCCCATTGTGCGAATCCTGGAACGCCCGTTCGAAGGAGCGGTGGCGTCGTCAGGACGTCCGGGAGATCGTCTGCACCAGCAGCACGGGAACGGTCGTGTTCCCGCCGATCTGCGTCTTGTACGTCAGCGACCCCATCACCGTGACCTCCGCCGTGAACTCGTCGTCGACCACGATGTCCTGGAGGTCGGCAGCGTCTCCGCCCAGCACCGTGTTCGTGTCGTAGTCGTAGGCCTGCTTCTGCCGCACTCCGTCCACCGACGCACGGAAGGCCGTGGTGCCTGTCGCCGCATCGAACTGCGTAACCCGCCCGTGGACGATCACCCGTTCCCCGATGTGAGCGTCGGGGTTCTTCGCGATGACCAGCCAGTCCCGTGAGCTGAGCTTCCGGTGCGGCTCGGCGAGCGCCGAAGGCGGCGCTGCGGCCGGAGCCTCGGGCTGCAGCGTGACGTAGACGGGGTCACCTGCCCGCTGCTGCGTACCCGCAGCCGGGCTCTGGCTGATCACCGGCTGAGTCATGAGGGCGTCGTTCTGGGCGAAGGTCACGTTCAGTACCCCGGCGGCACCCAGCACCTCCGAGGCCGCGCTCCCGGTCTTGCCCGACAGGTCCGGGACCGTGACCGGAACGTCGGCCGCCGTGGGAGCACGACCCGCGGTCGGGACGAAGCCGCCCGCGGCGGCGGAACCGGCCGTGCGCCGGGCAGCGCCGTCGACATTGACGGCCACGACCACGACGCTGCTGACGACGACCAGGCCCGTGAGGATCGCAACGACGACAGGCCAGGCCCCACGACGCAGCAGAGGCGGAGTACCGCCCCGCGCCGGCGCCATCGGACGCTCGGTCGGCGGATCGATCTGTGGGTGTCGGGGCGTCCACGGTGCGGTCATGGCGAGGGTGTCCCTGGAGGTCGCGGTCTGTGCCTGCCTCCTTGTCGCGGCCCCGATCGCCGCCTGTTACCGGGCGCTCACCGGATCATCAGCCCTGATGAGCGCGCCGAGCACGAGACATCCCGCGCCTGCACCCCGTACCCGAGGCGGTCCCGTTCACCACCCCAACGCCCCCTGGACCGGGGCACCTGCACCTGGCGCCGCTACGATGCTCATGGCTACGCCCTCGTAGCTCAGGGGATAGAGCATCGGTTTCCTAAACCGTGTGTCGCAGGTTCGAATCCTGCCGGGGGCACCAGGCGCTAGCAGCAAGAATCGGCCCCCTACCTGATGAAACAGGTGGGGGGCCGATCTTGTTGTAGTACGGCCGGTCCCTCTGCCTGGAGCCCGCGGGGGCGGTTTTGTCGCGCCACCTCACCGTTGGCCTTCCTGCGGTGATCCACTCAGTTCGTTCTCCCAGTCCGTTCACAGGTGTTTCCGATCTTTCGGCGCCACGCTCCGCGCCGACCGCGCGACACCTGTTCGAGGAGGACGTCATGAGTTGTGGTCTGCAGTGGGCCGAGGCTCCTGCATGAGCGAGACGGTGACGGAGCGCATCTCCGTCCAGCCCGCAGGCCCGCCGCCCTCGCGGTGGCGTCGGCTGCGCTCCCGCTTCGACTCCATGACGCCGCGTACGAAGTGGCTCAACCTGATCCTGGTCGTGCTGCTGATCCTCGCGATCGTGCTCGCCTTCACGCTCATCGGTAACCCCGGCACCCCGACCGTGGCCGTGCGCACCGCCGCCGTCGTCCGGGGCACGGTGACGTCGAGCGTGACGGGGAGCGGCAACACCGAGTCCTCGGTGAGCACGCCGGTGAGCTTCCAGGCGCAGGGCACCGTCACGGCCGTCAAGGTGAAGGCGGGCGACACCGTGACCCTCGGGGAGGTGCTGGCGACGGTCGACCCGGCCAGTGCGAACGGCAGTCTCAAGACGGCTCAGGCGCAGCTCGCCAGCGCGCAGGCAGCGCTGGCCCAGGCACGTTCGGGCCCGACGGAGGTGAAGAGCCAGCAGGACAAGGCCGCGATCACCCAGGCCCAGGCCGAGCTCGACGGGGCCAACGCGAACGTGACGACGGCGCAGAGCCAGCTCGACATCGACACCACGTCGGCGGCGACGGCGATCAGCAACGCGCAGCAGAAGCTCTCCGACGACCAGGCCGCGACCGACACGAGCGTGAAGAGCGCGCAGGCGTCGGTCGGTGTCGACCAGGCGAACCAGGAGGCCTCCGTGGCGCAGGCCCAGCAAGCGCTGAAGACATGCCAAAGCGCGGGCACAACGACGGGAACTACTTCTACGACGGGAACTACTTCTACGTCGGGGACTACCTCTGCGTCGGGGACTACCTCTACGTCGGGGACTACCTCTACGACAGGGACATCTCGTTCGCCGGCGGCATCCTCTTCGCCGGCCCCACCTCGTCCGATGCCGCCGCCTTCTTCTTCGTCGGCGACTCCTTCTTCGTCGGCGACACCTCGTCGGACGATGGCCGCGCCGACGGCATTCACGACCGTCTCCCGCACGGACTGCAACTCAGAGCAGCAGGCACTCGCCAATGCCGAGCAGACCCGCGATTCCGTCGTCCAGAAGGACCGGCTCGCCGTCACCGCAGCCCAGCAGGCCCAGTCCACGACCCTCGACGCCGATCAGCAGGCCGTCACCACTGCCCAGCAGACCCAGGACGACACCCTGCTCAAGGACAACCAGGCCATCGCCACCGCCAAGCAGACGGTGATCACCGACCAGGGCCTGGTCACCAACGCCCAGCTCGCCCAGCAGGCGGACCTGCACCCGATGACCGAAGACCAGATCGCCGGCTACGCCGCCAGCGTCGACGAGGCGCAGGTGACAGTGGACAACGCCCAGCTCGGCGTCGACCAGACCAGCCTCCTCGCGCCCCAGGCCGGGGTCGTGCTGGCGGTCAACGGGAAGGTGGGTGAGTCGTCGGGCGGAGGGTCGAGCGCGTCGACCACCGGCGCCGCCGGCACCGGCTCGTCCACCGGCAGCGCGGCCTCCCCGGCGGCGACGTCGGCGGGCAGCGGGTTCATCACGATCGCCAACCTCAGCCGGCTGGCGGTCACGGCCAACATCGCCGAGGCCGACGCCGCCAAGATCAAGCTCGGCCAGAAGGCCACGATCACGTTCCCGGCCACCAACACCACGGCCACGGGATCGGTCACGCAGATCACGCCGCAGAGCACGGTGACGAACAACGTCGTGCTCTACCCGATCCAGGTCTCCCTCGACACCGCCCCTCCGGGCGTGGGCGTGGGCTCGACCGCGAGCCTGAACATCACCTCCGGATCCGCGACCGATGTGCTGGAGGCGCCGAACCTGGCGATCACCTCGCTCGGTGACCGCCACACCGTGACGGTGCAGCGCAACGGCACCGACACGGTCGTGCCGGTGACGATCGGGCTCGTCGGCGACACCCAGACCGAGATCACCAGCGGCGTCCAGGCCGGTGACATGCTGGTGCTGCCCAGCACCACCGCCCCCACCGCGGCGAGCGCCGGCGCCGGCGCGGGCTTCCCGCGGGCCGGCGGGTGACGCGGGTGACCCGCCCGGTCATCGAGCTGCAGGGCGTCTCCAAGATCTACGGCAGCGAGGACACGGTCGTCCGCGCCGTGGACGGCGTCGACCTTCGGGTGGAGCGCGGCGACTACGTCGCGGTGATGGGGGCGTCGGGCTCGGGCAAGTCGACGCTGATGAACATCATCGGCTGCCTCGACGCCCCGACCCGCGGGCGCTACCTGCTCGACGGCGTCGACACCCGCCGTCTGGACGAGCGACAGCAGGCCACCATCCGCAACCGCAAGATCGGCTTCATCTTCCAGTCGTTCAACCTGATCCCGCGGACGACAGCGGTGAGCAACGTCGAGCTGCCCCTGGCCTACGCCAGGGTGCGGCCCGGTCAGCGCCGCCGCCGGGCGCTGGCCGCGCTCGACCAGGTCGGGCTCGCGGCGCGCGCGAACCACCGGCCGTCGCAGCTCTCGGGCGGGCAGCAGCAGCGTGTGGCGATCGCGCGGGCCATCTGCACCGACCCGGTCCTCCTGCTCGCCGACGAGCCGACCGGGGCGCTCGACAGCCACAGCACGGCCGAGGTCCTGGCACTCTTCGACGACCTCAACGTGGCCGGCCGCACGCTCGTGGTGATCACCCACGAAGAAGAGGTGGCCGAGCACGCCAAGCGGGTGCTGCGGATGCGCGACGGGAAGGTGCGCTCCGACGAGCGTTCCGCGCCTGTGTCGGGCCCGCCCCCGCGCTGGTCGACGGACCGCCTGCCCGTGGCCCGGGGTACCTCGTGAACGTGCGGCAGTGCGCCCGCTTCGCCGTCCGCGGGGTGCTGGCGAACAAGCTGCGGTCGCTGCTGACGATGTCCGGCATCCTCATCGGCGTCGCGGCCGTGATCATCCTCATCGCGGCGGGGACGGGCGCGAGCGCGTCGGTGCAGAGTTCGGTCAGCTCCCTGGGCAGCGACACGCTCACGATCACATCCACCTCGACGAGCGCGGGCGGACGCGGAGGCGCGGCGCGCGGAGGCGGCGGCCTGGGGGCGCTCGGCGGGGGCGGTGCGGCCCGGGCGGGCGGAGCGGGGGGCGGCGCGGGCAGGCCCGGCGCGGCGACGTCGTCCACCGTGAACAACGGCACGCTCGTCCAGCAGCCGCAGCTCACCCTGCAGGACGCGGAGGCCCTCGTGGACCCGACGTCCGCACCGGACGTGGTCTCGGTTGCTCCGGTGGTGACCGCTCCGTCGGTGGCAGCGACCTTCGAGGGCGCCGCGCACACCGTCGGCTCTTTCACCGGCACGACGCCGAGCTACCTGGTCAACAACAACGACACCCTGCAGGCCGGCGTCGCGATCACCGACTCCGACTACACGGCGAGACGCCGGATCGCGCTGCTCGGCACGACAGTGGCCACCGACCTCGTCGGCGGCGACGGCCTGTCCATCGTCGGGCAGACCGTCCAGTTCAACGGGAGCGCCTACCAGGTCGTCGGGATCCTGACGGCAAAAGGCAGCAGCGGCCCGCAGGACCAGGACGACCGCGTGATCGCCCCGCTGACCGCCGTCCAGGACACCCTGACCGGCTACGGCACGGTCAGCAGCATCACGGTGAAAGCCGCTTCGGCCGACGTCGTCGGTGCCGCGCAGGCCGAGGTCACCGACATTCTCAACACCCGCCACCACGTGACGGCAGCCAACGAGGATTTCTCGATCTTCAACCCGAGCTCGATCCTCGCGGCGCTGGGCTCGATCACGGGGATCTTCACGATCCTGCTCGGCGGGGTCGCAGGGATCTCGCTGCTGGTCGGTGGCATCGGCGTCATGAACATCATGCTGGTGACGGTTACCGAGCGGACCCGCGAGATCGGCATCCGCAAGGCCATCGGCGCGCAGAAGGCCGACATCGTCGGGCAGTTTCTGCTCGAGGCAGTGCTTTTATCGATGTTCGGCGGCCTGATCGGTGTGCTCATCGGCGTCGGTGTCGGGCAGTTCAGCTTCGGCACGTTCCACCTGATCGTCGCGCCCTACTCGGTGGTGCTCGCGTTCGGCGTCTCGGTGGCGATCGGACTGTTCTTCGGCATCTATCCCGCCAACCGTGCCGCGTCACTGCGCCCGATCGACGCCCTGAAATACGAGTGACAGGGAAACGAATGGTGTCCTCACCCGCCGACGACCGGACGCCGATGCCGCCCGCCGGATGGCCCCACGACGAGACGGTCGCGTTGCGCCCGAAGCCCACGGACGACCCGGCCCCCGTCGACGACGATCTGTTCGCCGAGAACTGGGACAAGCCCAGGCGCACGAACCGGCTGACCGCGGTGCTGGTTGCGCTGATCATGGCCGCGCTGGCGTTCGCCGGGGGCGTCGCGGCGCAGAAGGCCCACGACAAGGGGCTGGTAACCGCATCGGCTGCCACCCGCGCCCGCGGAGCCGGCGTCGGCGCTCCGGGCGGGCCGGCGGCCGGCGGCGCCGGCGGGACTGCCTCACCGGTCGCGATCGGCACCGTGAAGTCGATCTCCGGCTCCACACTCACCCTCACCAACTCCGCCGGGGCGGTGGTCACCGTGACGGTGCCTCCGACCGCGACCGTCACGACCGATGGGCTCGGAGGACTCGTCGCGGGCGTGACGGTGTCCGTTGCCGGCACCAACGCGGCCGACGGCACCGTCACGGCCACGTCTATCACCAGCCACCGGACCGGCCCCGACTCCCCACCCCGCACAACCGCCGGAACACCGTGACCAGGTTTGCACCCGCCGCCCCACCTCAGCGGCGCGCGGGACCCGGCGGCGGAGCCTGGACCGATCCCCTGTGGGAGTGGGCGCGCACGAGCAGCGTCAGGTCACCAGGTGGTTGGGCCGGCCCGGTCTCCGGATGCTCTCGCAGTCAGGCTGGGCAGGCACCCCAGAGGCCGCGGCCGGCGGCGCGGGCTTCGGCCTCGGCGGCAGCAATGGCTGGGTACTCGGTCACCGGCCGTCTGCGGACAATGTAGGTACGGGCGGCGCCGGCGCTCGCGGCGAGGACGGAGTAGTTGGAGCCGTCAGCCAGGTACAGGTAGCCCAGGATGCGCCCGTATCGGTCGTAGGCGTCTTGTGTGGGGTCACTGACGACGGTGACCTGCTTGTTCAGCAGTGTGGCCCTGGCGAACTGCGTGGCTTCCGGTCCCCAGCACTGCGCCGGCAGTTGCGGAGTGCGGGCCTCCGGGCTGTCAATTCCGAGGGCTCGCACCTTGATCCTTGAGCCTGCCGAATCTGTGACGTGCACCGTGTCACCGTCAGCGATGTAGGTCACCTTCCCCACCACCTCGGTTCGCGTGGACGCCGGCGCGGCGAAGACCGGCGCGGCCGGCACCACACCACCGCGGGGCGGGGCGGCAACCGCTCCGACAGAGCCGGACACGAGTGCGACCGACACAATCAGGGCGAGGCCGAAACTGCGACTCACACCCACGGCTCGCTGCGCGCGACCGAAACGTTGCAGCGGCTGGGTCCATGCGTTTGCCCTGAGTGTTGAGCGCAGGTTGAGTTCTCGCCGCACCTCCACCCAAGCCGCGACGGAAGCTGGAGGGCCTCTCCTCCAAGATCTATCCCCTCCGCAACCCCCCACCGGGGCCAGCCCGGGGTCTTCCTTGATCGCAAGGCCTCTGATCTGGTCTCGCCGTTTTTCAGAGCGTCGACAGAGAGATCACGATCGCGGCTCCCTGGTGATCAGGTCTCGGCAGGCTGGATGAGCTCGGACTCATCGAGCGTGTGGTCGACGAACGCGACCAGCGCGCAGTTATCGCGTGCGCCACGCCCGCAGGCAAGGCCAAGAGCCAACGCATCCGGGAGCAACGCACGAGGGAACCGCTCACCGGCGATGTCGGGGTTGTCGGAAGCCTAGGAACCAGTCCGAACTCCGGAGCCGTACTGATGTCAGCGGGACCGCCTCGCAGCTCTACGGCTCCACAACTCCGTGTGCCCTCCGCACCGCGGCGGCCAGCGCCTCGGTCGCTCGGACGGTGTCGGCCAGCGCGTCACCGCAGCCCCTCGGCCCGGGTGCGGTGACCCGGTCGGCGGGGAGCACGCCGGTCTCTGCCGTGGTGGCGACGGAACGCATCACATCGTCGAAGTTGGCGACGTAGACCGCGAGGAGCTCGCCGCCGGGGTTTCCGGCTCGAGTCCGCCGGCCCGGATGATCAGCAGGTTGGCCGCGACGACCAGCACGAAAAGCATGCCCAGGACGCGGTGGTCCAGGTTCCACAGGGCCAGGCCGGCCAGGCCGAAGACGGCGACCTTGACGATCGCGGCCACCGCCGGGCTGCCGTAGGTGGCGGTGGGCGCGGCGAAGAGTCCCCAGATGACGGCGGTGAGGACTGGCAGGCCGACAGCGAGCAGCAGCCGGACCGGTGTGCTGCTGCCGAAGCGCCAGCCCCAGAACGCGAAGATGCCGAGCGCAACCAGCTCTAGCACGAAGGCCAGCCCGAGATTGCTCCAGCGCCAGAGTTCCTGCATCGCCCGCACCCCTTACCGATTTTAGAGAGCACCGCTCTCGCTCACGAACACCGTAAGCGATGGCAACGAGAAACACCAGAGCACTGCTCTCTAAAGTTACCGCCGCTCCGCGGAGCGCGGCGGCGAGCTGCGCGTCCGTCGCGGGAGCCCTGGACGCGCCGCTCGCCGCCAAGCAGTACGACCTGGGCAGCCCGCTGCAATGGCGCGCTCCGGCTCCACGCGGCACGGCCGGACCCGCGGCCAGACCGAGACCCCTGCCCAGCGGTTCGCTGCGTGTGCGCAAGCGGCACCACCTGACCGAGGTCGCGCGAGCGGGCAGGACGCGGAGAGGTTGGCTGAGATGGCGGTATTGACGATGCCGTCGAGCAACTGAACAGCGGTCAAGCTACGCCGACCGGCGACGACGCGTCCCCACCGGGGACGATCGCGGAACAAGCACTCAGCAGGATCAGTCCGACCAGGACGCCGATGACCACCTTCGACCACTTCTTTCTCGATTTCGGCGGCGGCCCACAGTTGTACGACAGATGCTGCTCCGGGTAACTCGGACTCGACATTCTGCATTGCCTTTCGGTCGCTATCCCAGAGGAGTTACCGGTCGGGTTGGATCTACAGGTCCGGCGCGGGTGCAAGTGTGGACGAGTTCACCAGCGCAGCAGCCTGCTGCCCCGCCATATCAGCGAGCCAGTCCAGCTCCGATTCCGATATAACACCTTCGATAGACTGCAGAACCGCGGACCTGACGTTATCTGCGAGGATCTTCCATAGCGGATTCCCCGGCTCGATCTCCCTATTGCGGAGATCGCACTCGGCCGCAAGCGCGAGTAGTTCCACGACGACATGTTCGTAATTTTCCCGCATCCTCGCCTCTTTCTGAGAAAACAACGGTGATCAGACAGCGAGCTCGCAACCGCACCACGTGGCAGACATCGCAGGACCCGAGGCAATCCATCCACACTCATCTTGGCCAGCGCGGCGCCGAACAAGCGTCGTCTCTCGGGCAACGGCCCATAGCCCCGTCCCAGGACGCCGGCCAGGCCGGAGTCACAGCATCTGGTTTGCCGGTGTTGCCGTGGCCGTCACGGTCGGATCTGCTGGAGTCATCACGGCTGGAGTCGTTGCTGCTCGAGCGGCCGGAGTCGTCATCGCCGCCGGCGTCGAACGAGCCGGCAACATCGCCGCCGGGACCGCCTCCCGGCGCGATGGCACCTGGGCCGAGATCGGGGAGGAGACCGCCGGGCGTGGACGAACCGGAGCCGGTGTCCAGGGGCGGTGCACTGCTCGCGCCGGTCGCCCGGGGGGCGCGAGCGACAGGTTCCGCAGCCCCGGGTTCTGCCGGTGTGACGGTTTCCGCTCCCTCCGGCGGCGCGGATCCCCCGGCGCCGCCGAAATCAGGTGCCGCGACGTTGCGCAGATGGCCGGACCCGCCACGACCGATCCCCGCGCCCGACGTGATCGGGGGCGGGGCGGATGAGCCGGCTCCCGGCGTGGTCGCCGCGGACAGCTCGGCCACGGACAACGTGACCCCCTGCGCGTCCACCCAGTCGCCGTCCAACGACGGCACGACGCGCGGGGCGGCCCCGACCACGTTCTTCACGTCGGCGGTCGTGAACATCGCTGCGACGGCGAACAGGACGACTGCGGCGGCCGTGGCCTTGCGCAGGACGTTCCACCGTGGGGGTTTGGGGGGCCCGACCAGAGGTCGGGAGTGTCCACGCGGCTGGAGCGGCCGGTCGGCCGCATGGGGGGCGCGACCCTCCCGGCGCAGCAGGGTCCCCACCGAGACCGATGCCGGCGGCCCGTGGTCCACGCCCAGCGGAGGGTCCGCGCGCAATTCGCCGCAGCAGATGATCAATTGGGCGACGGAGACCCTGTTCGGGGATCCATGACGGTGTCCGTTCGAGTGGGCGGGCGATTCCACGTCGGAACCTCTCCGGGATGGGTGAGCTGTCGGTGAAGATGCCTTGCGGTGGGGGTCGTCTTCCTACTCGCGTTCGTCATCGACCTGCTAGGTGCTGTTGGTCCGCTCGTCGCCTCTCACCTGAACAGCGGAGATGACCACTAATCCCGCATGGAGCGCCACTCACCGCTCAGGACGCGTCAGTCGTCGACCGTGCGCGTGTTCTTACCGGGCCATCCGGCGTACTCCGAGGCAGGAATTACGCCATTGGATGTCGGCGGCAGATCGTTCGCGTGGCGACCCGCGATTACGCTGGGTAACTGGCCTCAGGGCCCATCTGTGCGACAGCCGCAGGCTCCGAACGTGCCCATCTTTGGGTGATTAGTCAATCGGTCGCCTGGAATGAATCACGGTTCCCCAGGCACCGAGCCCCGGCGAGATGGCTCGAGGACCGAACCCCGGCCAGTTGGGCTTGCCGTTGGCGGTCTGTCGCTTCTTGTGGTGGGACAGGCCGGCCGGCGCCATGGGGAACGCCACCAGCCCGCGAGGGCTATCTCCCAGTGGGTCCGACAGGGCCGCCACCATCGAAGAGATCCTCGCCAAGGTCCGCATCGTCCAGACCGCCGTCAAGAGACTCGTCGACAACAACGCAAAGTGACGACCGCAGAATCACGAGGCACTAACGGGCGAACGTCAGCCCGGCACGTGCGGGAACGATGCGTGCAGAACAAGACGGGCCATGACACGAACGGGTGGTCGACCCACGATTTCGGTAACACTCATCTCGGCCGATGCGAAAAGCCGACGTAAACGTCCCCCGCACATGATCTCGTCCGGTTCGACCCCGACGACCCGGCGCTCTCCCCAATCATGATCACTGTGCGGTCTACCGGCGGACGTGAAAGGACGATGACCCGTATGACCCGAACAGTCGGATCAGGCCCTGCTGTCAAATGTCCGTCCCCAGCTCGACCGGTCGACGCGATACCGCGGCTCTCTGTCGGCGGCCCCACGCGCGACGAAGCAGGCAATGTGGGTATGGGGGGATTGGTGTGACCGAACAACTGTCGGCGCCGATTCCGCACGGCATTTCCACGCCTGCTGACCGGTCGCGTCCATTCGTCGACGTCGAGTTGATCATACCTGCCCTCAACGAATCGGCCAGGTTGCCGCGCACGCTCGCGCACAGCGTCGCATTCCTCCGCGACCAGCCCTGGTCGTCCCGACTCGTCATCGTGGACAACGGCAGCGTCGACGACACCCCGGCCGTGGCCCGCCGCGTCGCCGCCGAGCTCGCCTGCGAGGTCCCCGTCGAGGTCGTCGGCTGCTCCCGTCCGGGAAAGGGCGCTGCGGTGCGCCGCGGCCTGTTGAGCAGCAGCTCCCGATTCGTCGGCTTCTTCGACGCCGATCTCGCCACCCCGGTCGAGACCCTCAGCACGGCGGTCGAGCACCTCGAGGCCGGAGCCGCCGCGGTGATCGCGTCGCGCCACCTGCCCGAATCGAGCTTCGTGCGGCCCCAGCAGTTCGGCAGGCGAGCCGGCGGCGCCGCCTTCCGGCTCCTCGCGCGCGGTGTCGTCCCTGGTGTCCGCGACACGCAATGCGGATTCAAGCTATTCGAACGGGACGCAGCGATACGTGCGCTCGTCCGCTGCCACACGGAGGGTTTCGCATTCGACGTGGAACTGCTGCACCACGTCCAGCAGGGCGGGGGAAGAATCGTCGAGCTGCCGATCGCGTGGACCGATTCCCCGGACTCCCGGTTTCATCCGATACGTGATGGTCTTCCCAGTTTCGGCGCGATCCTGCGAATGCAGAAGGCGATGTCCGCGTGAGAGTCGTGCATGGGACCGCGGTCGAGCAATTGGTGGGCGCACGTGTCCTGGTCCTGAACTGGCGCGATGTGCGCCATCCGCTCGCCGGTGGGGCAGAGCAGTACATCCATCAGATCTCCCGTCGCTGGGTGGACGCCGGGGTGCGCGTCTCGTGGCTCACCGCCCGCCCGAGTGGGCAGCTGGCGCGCGAGACCATCGACGGGATCCACGTCATGCGCGCAGGCGGGGATCTCACCCTCTATCCCCGCGTGACCCTGCGCCTGCGGCGTCTCCGTGGCGACGTCGACGCGATCATCGACTGCCAGAACGGCATCCCGTTCTTCGCGCCCGCCTTCTCGCATCCGGATGTGCCGATCGTGCAGGTGGTGCACCACGTTCACCAGGACCAGTTCGCCACGCGCTTCTCCCCGCCGATGGCCGCGATCGGACGTTTTCTGGAGGGCCGCGTCGCCCGCTCCGTATACGGCTCGCGGGCGACGGCCGCCGTCTCGCCGTCGACGCGGGTGGAGCTGCGCCGCAGGCTCGGCTTCACCGGGCCGATCTTCGTGGTGCCCAACGGCACGATCGACGTCCCCACGCTCAGCGGACCGCGCGACCCGGATCCCACGCTCGTCGTCGTCACCCGGCTCGTGCAGCACAAGCGGGTCGACCTGTTGCTCGGCGAGATCGCCGGTGTCGCGCGGCAGGTGCCTCGGCTGCGGGTCGAGATCGTGGGCGGCGGGCCGGAGCTCCGGCGGCTGCAGGGCCTCGTCGTCGATCTCGGTCTGCAACGGACCGTGACCATGCACGGCTACCTACCCGACGCAGAGCGGGATGGGTTGCTCCAGCGAGCCTGGCTCACCACGTCCACGTCGGCAGCCGAGGGATGGGGGTGCTCGATCATCGAGGCGGCCGCGTGGGGCGTCCCCTGCGTGGCGCTGCGCGTTCCGGGCGTCCGGGACTCCGTGGTCGACGGAGTCACCGGCTGGCTGGTCGAGCGCCCGTCACAAATGCGGGACGTCCTGGTGGCAGCGCTGCGCGAGCTCGCCGTGGAGGACCGGGCACGCGAGATCGTGGCAGCCTGCCAGGCGTGGGCCCGCTGCTTCAGCTGGGATCGCAGTGCGGAGCTGCTGGCCGGCGTTCTGCTCGACGAAGCAGGCCGGCTCGCCCGCGCCAGGACGGGCGCACCGGAGCGGCGCAAGGCGCGCTCCGACATCGCCACCGTCGCATCGTTCCCCCGCCGCGACACGGTGGACTGGCGAGAGCGGCTACGGATCACCGACCAGGTCGTGGTCGATGACGATCGAGTCACCCTGCTCCTCAACGGTTGCGACGACTTCGACGCCGCCGCGCTGCTCCGCCGCCACGGCGTCCTCGACGCCACCATCCGGCTCGCCACGCGCGAGGACCTCCTCGCCGGGCCGGACGTCGCACCGCACGGCCGGTTCGGCCGCGATCGGACGGCCACAGGCCTGCAGTGACACTGACAACGGAACAATCTGCGGTCCGAAAGTCCGAGGCGGCCACGCCCCGGCGGCCGCCCGAGGCGGGGCCGGACGCAGGCGCCGGAAGCGTTGCGCAGCACAGCGCGTTGCTGGCGATCTCCGCGGGCGTCGTCGGCGTCCTCAGCTACGCCTGCACCCTGCTGATGGCCCATCTGCTCACACCCGCCGACTACAGCCGGTACTCGGCGGCGGTGATGCTGATCGGGATCGTCGGCATCGTGGCGAACGCACTCGTCCC
>NZ_BAAAUS010000067.1:0-31901 GCF_039534065.1 Pseudonocardia yunnanensis
TCCCATTGATCACCCGACGGTCATCCACCCGCGGCCGACCCCTCGCCCCCGAGACCGGAAGCAACGGCTCGATCACCTGCCACTGCTCATCAGTGAGCTCGTGCCTACGCACCACAAGCCCAAGATCAAACCAGACCAGCCGCACCAACTTTGAGGACAGGCTCTAGCGCGCTCCTGTTCCTCACCGTGATCTCCTTGAACCTGGTGGGGGACGCCGCCCGGCGCCGTTGGGGCGCCCAGTGACCGCGGCGGAGAGCGGACCGGCCCGCGAGGACGCGCTGCACGGTGCGGAAACCGAGGCCAGGCACTCCGGCTCGGCCCGGAAGTTGTCCGAGCATCCCGTTCCCGGTGGGGGAGTGTTGCTCGAGGTGTCCGACCTGCGTGTCACCTTCGCGCTGAGGGGCCGCACCGTGCACGCCGTCAATGGGGTCAGCATGTCCGTGTCGCACGGGGAGACGCTGGCGGTGATCGGCGAGTCCGGATCCGGGAAGACGGTGACGTCACGGGCGATCATGGGTCTGCTCTCGCCCGCGGCGCGCGTCAGTGGCTCGGCAGTGCTGCTGGGCTCGGAGCTGATCGGGCTGACCGAGGCGCAGATGCGTCGGCATCGGGGCCGCGACATCGCCATGATCTTTCAGGATCCGGCGAGCTCCCTGAACCCGACCATGCGGATCGGCAAGCAGATCACCGAGGCGATCCGCATGCACCTGCCGCTGGATCACAGCGAGGCGCGGGCCCGCGCACTGGAACTGCTCGACCTCGTGCAGGTTCCCTCACCCCGGGCCCGTTTCGATGACTACCCGCACCAGTTCTCCGGTGGCATGCGGCAGCGCGTCATGATCGCGATCGCGCTCGCGTGCAGCCCCAGGCTCCTGGTCGCGGACGAAGCCACCACGGCGCTCGACGTCACGACCCAGGCCCAGATCATGGATCTGCTGATGGATCTCCAGGACGAACTGGGGATGAGCATGATCATGATCAGTCACGACATGGGGCTCGCCGCCACCTATGCCGATCGTGTGCTGGTGATGTACGCGGGCCGCGTCGTGGAGCAGGCCCCGACCGAGCGGCTGTTCGCGCACGTGCGCATGCCCTACACGAAGGTCCTGCTCGATGCGGTGCCGCGGCTGGAGCGAGCGCCCCACTCGCTGTTCGCGACGATCGGCGGGCGTCCGCCGGACCTCACCGCACTGCCCGTGGGCTGCTCCTTCGCTCCGCGTTGCCCGCGGGTGGAGGACCTCTGTCACGCCGAGCGGCCACCGCTGACCGAGCACGAGAGCCGACACCACTGGGCCTGTTTCTCACCGTGCCCTGACGAGAGGCGCTGACCATGGCTGCATCCGAGGCCACTGCCGGCCCTGGCGAGCCCCTGCTGGCCGTGCGCGACCTGGTCCATGAGTTCGTCGTCCGTGGTCACGGCGGTGTGAAGAACGGGGTTGTCCACGCGGTGTCCGGGGTGTCGCTTGAGGTGCGCGACGGGGAGACGCTCGGCGTCGTCGGGGAGTCCGGCTCGGGCAAGTCGACGCTCGTCCGGTCGATCCTGCAGGCACCGCGGCCGCTCTCGGGAGAAGTCGTGTTCCGAGGAGTCGACCTGACCCGGCTGCGAGGTCGTCGGCTGCACGTCAGCCGGCGACACATGCAGGCGGTCTACCAGGACCCGTTCGGCTCACTGGATCCGAAATGGACGGTCTTCTCGATCGTCGAGGAGCCGCTCGGTGCACACGGGATCGGCACTCGTCGCGAACGCCGGGAACGCACTGCCGAGGTGCTCGACCTGGTCGGGCTGGATCCCGGGCTGTACGGGAAGCGAAAGCCTCGGCAGCTCTCCGGCGGCCAGTGCCAACGCGTCGCGATCGCCCGGTCGTTGGTGATGTCGCCATCACTCGTCCTGTGCGACGAGGCGGTCTCGTCCTTGGACGTGCTCAGCCAGGCCCAGGTGCTGAACCTTTTCGAGAAGCTGCGTGCCGAGCTGTCGCTGTCCTACCTGTTCGTGGCGCACGATCTCGCGCTGGTCAAGCAGGTCAGCGACCGCGTGGCCGTCATGTACATGGGCAGGTTGTGCGAGGTAGGGCCGTCGGAAGCGCTCTACGCCCAGCCGCTGCACCCCTACACGGCAGCCTTGCTGGACTCCATTCCTTCGCCGGAGCCGACCGACAGGCACCTGCGCCGTCGCAGAACCCGGGTGAGAGGTGAGGTGCCCTCGCCGCTCGACCCGCCCAGCGGATGCCGATTCCGGACGCGCTGTCCTCGGGCGGAGCGGGTGTGCGCGGAGGAGACGCCCCAGCTGCGGCCGATCGGCCGGGAGCACCGAGTCGCTTGCCATTTCCCGCTGAGCGATGAGGTCGGCTGGGGGAGCGCGGGTGTGGCGGTGGTCAATCCGGGCGCAGCGTCGCCAGCCAGTCTCCCGCGGAGGTGATGTCCTCGCCGGTGGTGTCCGCGGCGCAGCCGAAGCCGACGTTCCAGGTTCCGTCGGCCAGCTCGACTGGCCCGAGGAGCATCGGTGGCGGCAGCTCGGCGAGCAGCGTGCCGAGCCCGGCGGGGGAGATCATCCAACGCTCCCCGACGATCGATGCGCCGTCGGGGGCGCGGACCAGGCCCGGTTTCGGCGGCACGGTGTCGAGCGCGAGCAGCCGGTAGGTGGGTGCGGTGCGGACCATGCCGTCCCAGCGCGCGCCGCGGCGCTCCAGCTCGGCCGCGAGCGGTTGCCCCCTGCGATGGGCACCCACGACGACGAACGGTACGGCGGCCGCGCCGGCTGCGGTCGGCCAGGGCGCGGTGGTCGTGACGGGCTCGGGCAGCCTGCCAGCCTGCAGCCGCGGGGGTGTCGTCGGGATCATGATCCGCCGGGCGATGTCGGCCACGACGGCGTCCGCGAACGGGCGGCCGAGCACCGTCACCCCGAACTGCGCGTCGCCCGTCGTTCCCGCCGGCACGGCCACCGCGCTGAGGTCGAAGAGGTTGCAGAAGTTCGTGTAGGTGCCCAGTCGGGCGTTGACGCCCACCGGGTCGGCGGCGACCTCCGCGATCGTCGGGTGCTCGGTCACGGTGGGCAGCAATAGTGCGTCGAGGCCGTCGAGGGACTCCATCGCGCCGGCCCGCAGCTGTGCGAGCCGGGCGGTGTCGGTCACGTACCGCGAGGCCGGTATGCCACCGGCCGCCCCGATGATCGCGCCCACAACCGGGTCGACATCGTCGCGGTGTGCGTCGACGAACCCGCCGACGGCGGCGTGCCGCTCGGCGACGAGGCCACCTTCGTAGAGCAACCGCGCTGCCTCCAGGAACGGGCCGATGTCGATCGGTACGGCCTCGATCCCGATGGTGTCGAGCGACTCGATCACGGCATCCCATGCGGCGGGCAGGCCCGGTAGGCCTTGCGGTACCGCGACTCGTGGGACCGGCGGTGCGGCCAGTGGGGTGTCGGCGGGCCAGCCACGCGCGCCGCCGGCCATGACGCCCATCGCCGCTTCGGCTGTGGGCAGGTCCCTGGCCAGGACGGTCACGCAGTCCCATGACCGGCACGCCGGCACCACACCGTCGGTGGGCACGACGCCGGGTGTGGGCTTGATCCCGACGATCCCCTGCAACGCGGCCGGGACCCGTCCGGATCCGGCCGTGTCGGTGCCGACTGCGATGTCGACGAGCCCGAGTGCGACCGCGACGGCCGATCCAGAGCTGGAGCCGCCGGAGATCCGGTCGGGGCGTCGGGCGTCGCGGACCGGCCCGTGCGGGCTGCGGGTGCCGACCAGTCCGGTGGCGAACTGGTCGAGGTTCGTGGTGCCGATGACCACCGCCCCTGCTTCCCGCAGCCGGGCGACCACGGTTGCGTCGGCGGTCGCGACCGTGCCGAAGGCGGGGCAGCCCGCGGTGGTGCGCAGCCCGCGCACCGCGACGTTGTCCTTCACCGCGACGACCGTCCCGGCGAGCGGCGACGCGGGGTCGACCCTTGCGGCGTCGGCGAGCGCGTCCGCCTCCGGCCGCAGGGAGATCCAGATCTCCGGTCGGTCGACCGCCGCGATCGCGCGGTAGGCGGCCCGTACGCGTTCGGCGGGGGTCATGCCGCCTCCGCCCGCGCGTCGGTGAGCACGACCATTGCCTCGCCCGCGTCCACCTGCGAACCGGCGCGCACCAGCACCTGGTCGACCACCCCGGCGCGCGGCGCGACGACGGCGGTCTCCATCTTCATCGACTCCAGTGCGAGCAGCGCCTGCCCGGCCTCCACGTGCTGGCCGGGTTGTACATCGACGCGCCACACGTTCGCGACGAACGGGGCTTCGACGACCGTTCCGCCCGGCGGGACCGTGATCGCCGCAGCGTCCACGACCGGTGCCGGTGGTGCTTCGGTGCGGTCGAACTCGCCCGCGGCCGCCCAGGCCGCACGCTCGGTTGCGAACGCCTCCGCTTGCCGGGCACGGAATGCGGCGATCGGTCCGGCCTCGCGGGCCAGGAACGCTTCGTGCTCGGCCAGCGAGAACTCACCGTCGGTGATCTCGACGTGCCCGCGCCCTGCGGCCATGTCCGCCCGAAGGTCGAGCAGCTCCGCCGCGCTCACCGGGTACCAATGGATGCGGTCGAAGAACCGCAGCAGCCACGGGTGCCCCGCCTCGAACGGGCGGAACCGGGACCACACCTGTGTGGTCCGGCCGACGAACTGGTAGCCGCCTGGTCCCTCCATCCCGTAGATGCACAGGTAGGCGCCGCCGATCCCGACCGCGTTCTCCGGTGTCCACGTCCGCGCCGGGTTGTACTTCGTGGTGACCAGCCGGTGTCGCGGGTCGAGTGGCGTAGCGACGGGCGCGCCGAGGTAGACGTCGCCGAGGCCGAGCACCAGGTAGGAGGCGTCGAACACGGTCCTGTGGACGTCGTCGACCGATTCCAGGCCGTTGACCCGCCGGATGAACTCGATGTTCCACGGGCACCACGGCGCGTCGGCACGCACGCCTGCCATGTAGCGGTGAATCGCCTCCCGGGTGGCCGGGTCGTCCCAGGACAACGGCAATCGCACCGTCCGGCTCGGGACCACCAGCGCCGACGTCGGCGGCAGGTCGGCCTCGATCTCCACCAGTGCATCCAGCAGTTTCGGCACCGGCAGCACGTCGGGGTCGACGTGGACCTGGAGCGACCGGATCCCGGGCGTCAGGTCGACCACGCCGGGCAGGTCCAGTTCGGCGAGCCGCTCGTGCAGGGCGTGGACGCGGGCGCGCAGACCGAGGTCGAGCACCATCTCGCCGTACTCGACGAGCACGTTGTCGTCGCCGGAGCGGCGGTAGGTGACCCCGTCTCCGCGCCGCAGCACGCCGTCGTCGCCGTCGCCGCCCGTGCGGGAGGGGCGGCGCGGCAGGAGCGCTGCTCGCGACGGTGCGTCGACGGCACGGATCGGCACGAACCGGACCGTGTCGCCCGGTCGTAGCTGGCCGAGCTTCCAGCGCTCCGCGGCGACCACCGTGACCGGGCAGACGAAACCGCCGAGGCTGGGTCCGTCAGGGCCGAGCAGGATCGGGGTGTCTCCGGTGAAGTCCAGCGCCCCGACCGAGTACGCCGTGTCGTGGATGTTGGACGGGTGAAGCCCGGCCTCGCCGCCGTCGGGTCGCGCCCAGGCCGGTCGCGGCCCGACCAGCCGGACGCCGGTGCGCGCCGAGTTGAAGTGCACCTCGTACGCGGTGGCGTGCAGCTGGTCGATGTCGGCGCGGGTGAAGAACTCCGCAGCGCCGTGCGGGCCCTCGGTGACCGCCAGCTCCCACTCGCGGCTCATCGTCGGTCGGTGCTCCACCGGCCCGACGGGTGTCGAGGCCGCCCCCGTGCGCAGCACGTCGCCGGTGCGCAGAGCCCGGCCGGCATGCCCGCCGAAGCGGCCCAGCGTGAACGTCGAAGCGCTGCCGAGGTACGCCGGCACGTCCAGGCCGCCTGCGACCAGCACGTAGGTGCGCAGTCCGGGCCCGTCGGCGGTACCGACGTCGAGTTGCCCACCGGCCGGGACGAGCACCGGCGTCCAGCACGGCACGTCGGCATCGTTCACCGTCACGCGCACCGGGGCGCCGGTGACGCACACGTACGTCGGGTGCGTGAATCGCAGGGCGGGCCCGCTCACCGTGGCCTCCAGACCGGGCGCACCCTCCGGGTTGCCCAGTGCGACGTTGCCCAGCCGGAACGACAGGTCGTCCATCGGTCCGCTCGGTGGCACGCCAACCTGCCACAACCCGACCCGGCCGGGCCAGTCCTGCACGGTCGTGAGCATCCCGGGCCGCTCCACGGTGATCCGCGGCTCGACATCGCCGATCCCGTCGAGGGTGTCGGTGTGGTGGCGGGCGGCGAGCACCTCCCGCTCGACGACGGCCGCGCGCAGCAGACCGAGGTTGGTCTCGATGCCGTCGATGCGGGTGTCGGCGAGCGCCGCGGAGAGCCGGGTGAACGCGGCGGCACGGTCCGGTGCCGCGGCGATGATCTTCGCCAACATCGGGTCGTAGGCCGTCGATACCTCGCTGCCCGTCTCCGCCCACGCGTCGACGCGTACGCCTTCCGGGTACCGGACGTTCGTCAGCGTGCCGGCGCTGGGCTGGTACTCGCGCGCCGGGTCCTCGGCGTAGACGCGGGCCTCCACCGCAGACCCACGAACGGGGACGGCCGCGGGCACGTCGGCCAGCACGTCCCGTTCGCCCCTTGCCAGCCGCAGCATCCACGCGACCAGATCGACGCCGGTGACGGCCTCCGTCACCGGGTGCTCCACCTGCAGCCGTGCGTTGACCTCGAGGAACGAGGCCGCACCGCGTTGCGCGTCGTAGACGAACTCGACCGTGCCGGCGCTGCGGTAGCCGACCGCCGCGCACAGCGCGCGGGAGCTGCGGTGCAGCTCCGCGCGCACCGCGTCGGGCAGCCCCGGCGCGGGTGCCTCCTCCACGACCTTCTGGTGGCGGCGCTGCAGCGAGCAGTCCCGGTCGCCCAGACTGACGACCCGGCCGGTGCCGTCTCCGAACACCTGCACCTCGACGTGTCGCGCGCGCTCCACGTACCGCTCCGCGAACACGCCGGCGGTGGCGAAGCTCGACGCGGCCAGCCGCGCGACTCGCTCGTAGCCCGCGGCCAGCTCGGCGGGCGTGCGGCACACGGTCATGCCGATGCCACCACCCCCGCCGGTCGCCTTGAGCATCACCGGGAAGCCGATGTCGGCGACAGCAGAGCGAGCGGCCGCCAGATCGGGCAGCAGGTCCGACCCGGCGATCATGGGGACGCCCGCAGCCCGCGCAGCTGCCCGGGCGGTGTGCTTGGTGCCGAACACACGTAGCTGTTCGGGTGTCGGGCCGGCGAACACCAGACCGGCCGCCTCGACAGCGGTGGCGAACGCGGCGTCCTCGGAGAGGAAGCCGTAACCGGGGTGGATCACGCCGGCCCCGGTCGACTCGGCTGCGTCGAGGATCGCGTCCACGCGCAGGTACGACTCCCGGGCCGGCGCCGGTCCGATCCGCACCGCCCTGTCGGCCAGGCGGACGTGCGGGGCGCCGCGGTCGGCGTCGGAGAACACTGCCACGGTGCCCATGCCCAGCTCGCGGGCCGAGCGGAGGATCCGGCAGGCGATCTCCCCGCGGTTGGCGACCAGGACGATCATCGGGTCACCACCATCAACACCGGCGTCGGGTCGAATCCGTTGCAAGGGTTGTTCACCTGCGGG
Organism: Pseudonocardia yunnanensis; assembly: GCF_039534065.1. NCBI lineage: Bacteria > Bacillati > Actinomycetota > Actinomycetes > Pseudonocardiales > Pseudonocardiaceae > Pseudonocardia > Pseudonocardia yunnanensis. The sequence goes on from NZ_BAAAUS010000067.1 coordinate 7,661, forward strand.
CAGTTCGACACCAGCACGAGCGTGTCGATCTCCGCGCGCAGCGACACCCGCTTCCCCGGCCCGGACAGCCCGTCGACGATGCCCAGCGCGCCGTCCGGATCGACCGGCACGTTCATGAACCAGTTGATGTTGCTGACCAGGTCGCGCTTGCCCAGCCCCCACCGCGCGCCCTCGAGCAGGAAGTTCTCGACGCAGGCGTGCTGCTCGCGGGTGTGCTCGCCGTAGCGCAGGGTGTTGGACTCCTGCGAGCAGGCGCCGCCGAGCGTGTCGTGCACGCCCACCTCGTCGGCCACCACGGTCATCAGCGCCTCGCCGGTGTCGGCGCGCAGCACCGACCCGGTGGTGAGCACGATCGAACACTGCCGCCGGATCGTCTCGGCAGCGGAGTAGCGCACGGCCGTGTCGGCTGCCGCGTAGAGCAGGCAGTCGACGGCCTGGTTGCCGTGCAGATCGACGATCGTGAGCACATCGCCTGCGGCCACCACGGCCGACCACGGCGCGCGAGCGGCCACCGTCTCCTCGAGCACGACTGTCATCGGGGGTTCCTCGCCATCAGGTCGTGTTCGGTGTTCTCCAGCGCCCGCCGGTGCTCGGGCGCCAGCTCACCGGCGGCGAGCGCAGCCAGCTCGTCGGGCGCGTACCAGGCGTGGACGTCGACCGCGCTGCCGGCGAACTCGGCGCGCGGGTCCAGGGGGTGCGCGGTGTTGGCGAGCGTGACGACCAGGTCCATCTGCAGCAGCAGGTCGACGGCGGTGCCCGGCCCCGCGTTACCGGTGAACGTGAGAGCGCCGCCCGGCTCGACCCGCACGCCCTGGAAGAAGGAGATCGACGGCGGCACGTCCCGCGGGCCGAGGCCGTGCTTGAGCACGCCGAGCAGCAGCAGTTCGCGGCCGGCCGGCGAAGCAGACTGCGCGGCGCCCGCGCCGTAGCGCTCGGTGTTGCCGGCGCGCGTCGTGGTCCCGGTGAGGGCGTCGTGGTGGCCGGAGCTGTCGGCGACGATCGTGGCCATGAGCCGGCCTGCGTCACTGAGCAGCGGGTGCCCGGCGCCGAGGTAGACCTGCCACGGCACCTTGACCGTGTCGGCCACGTTGAGCCGCTCGTGCAGCGCGCCGGTGCGGTGCAGCAGCATCGACACGCACGCGCCGCCGTCGGTGTCGGTGAGGCGCAGCCGGGTGCCGCGGGCCAGCGCCATCGTCGTGTAGCGGCCGAACGCGACGGTCTCCGACCAGGTCAGTCCGCTGGGTGGGGGCACGTGCCGCATCGTCGGCACCGTCCGCCCGTGCTGGGCGCGGGCGTGGGACCGGGCGCCCGCCGTCGTCGCGGTCGTCATGCCGACGCCTTCCGCGACTGACGCGCGAGCAGGCCCAGCAGCAGGACACCGACCACGACGGCGGGTGCGGAGAACCTCAGCCACGGGTGCTCCCCGGTCGGGTCGTAGACCTCCGAACGCGGCCACGACAGGTTGACGACCATCGCGGCGCCGTAGATCACCGCGATGATGTTGATCGGCACCCCCCAGCGGCCCAGCGAGAACAGCCCCGGTTCGTTCGCCGTGAACCGCCCGCGCAGGCGGGCGATCAGCGTCGGCACCGACACCAGCAGGTACGCCAGGTAGATCATCACGATGCAGACGCTGCTCAGCGTCGTGAACAGCGCCGCGTTGCCGATGTTGACCGCGAGCAGCCCGACCGCCAGCACCCCGATCACCACGGAAGGCCACACCGGCGTACCGCGGCGCGGGTCCACGTGCGCAAGCCGCTTCGCCGCAGGGAGCTGCCCGTCACGGGCCATCGAGAACACCAGCCGGGAGCCCGCGGTCTGGATGGCGAGCGTGCAGACGACGATCGCGATCGCGACGTCGACCAGCAGCACCTTGCCCCAGAACGTGCCGAGCACCGCCGTCATGACGTACGGGAGGCCCTCGGTGGCCAGCCGACCGTCGGTGAGGCTCGGCGCGGCCATCAACGCCGTGAGCAGCATCAACGCGCCGCCGATACCCGAGACGAGCAGCGCCGACAGGATCGTGCGCGGGGCGGTCCGGCGCGGGTCGCGTGTCTCCTCCGACAGCTCCCCCGCCGAGTTGAACCCGACCATCACATACGCCGCCATGAGCGCCGACACCAGGAACGCCCCGGTCGCGCCGAGATCGGAGGCGCTGAGCACCGACGTGTCGGTGACGACCTCGGGGCCGCGACGGGCGGCCGTCGCCAGCGCCAGTACGACCGCGATGACGCCGACGATCTCGCAGGTCACGCCGATCGAGTTGATCCGCGACATGATGCCGACCCCGATCGAGTTGATCACCGTGGTGGCCGCGAGCAGCAGCGCGCCGAGCACCACCGCGTTGGTCGCACCGGTCACGGACGTCAGCGCGGGGTCGCCGCCGACCAGTTGGAAGCCGTCCCACAGCTGGGGCAGCACCACCTGCAGCGCGATCGCCGCCGCAGCAGCCGTCACGACCTGCGCAAGCGCCATGTACCAGCCGGCGAACCAGCCGACGGTCTCCCCGCCGACGCGCCGCGACCACTGGTAGACCGCGCCCGAGAGCGGCAGCTGCGCGGCGAGTTCGGCGAACACCAGCGCCACGAGCAGCTGACCGCCCAGCACGAGCGGCCACGTCCAGAAGAACGCCGGACCGCCGAACGAGTAGCCGAACGCGAACAGCTGGAAGATCGTCGTGAGGATGGAGACGAAGGAGAAGCCCGCCGCGAAGGATGCGTACCGGCCGAGCTTGCGGTGGAGGGTGGGCCGATAGCCCAGCCCGCTGAGATCGTCGTCGTCGGTACGGATGGTCTGCGGGAGCGTCGCCGTCATCGGAACCCCAGTCGGAGTCGGATACCTGTTGATCGACAGTTTTCGGCGCGATCCCACCCCTCCCGATGACCGACGGGTTACGTCGTCGTTGCCTAATACCTGTCATATGACAGGGAGATGACGCGTGGCAGGATCGGCCCGTGACCTCCGGACCCGGCCGGCCCCGGCACACCCGGCCGCTGCGGCCGGGCAGCACCGGGCGCGAGCAGATCCTCGACGCCGCGGCCGAGCTGTTCACGGTGCAGGGCTTCGCGCAGACGTCCACGCGCGCCATCGCCGAGGCCGTCGGCATCCGGCAGGCGTCGCTGTACCACCACTTCGCGACGAAGGACGACATCCTCGACGCGCTGCTGTCGAGCACCGTGATCCCCGTGCTGCCCGTGGCCGACGCGCTGCTGCGCCACGAGGTGACGACACCCGACCAGGCCGCGGCCCGGCTCTACGCACTGGCACTGCACGACGGCGGGCAGCTCGCCGCGGCGCCGTGGAACGTCGGCGTCCTGTACCTGGCACCGGAGCTGCGCCAGCCCCGGTTCCTCCCGTTCCAGGCCGCCCGCGAACGGCTGCGCGGCTCCTACGTCACGGCGGCCGAGGCACTCACGGGGGGCCCGTCACCGGCGGGCGACCTGGCCTTCCGGCTCGTCGAGTCGATCGTCAACCTGCGCGCCGACGGCCTCGCCGGCCCCGAATCGCCCCGACAGGTGGCCGCCGCCGGCGTTCGCGTCGCGGGATGGTCGGGCGCGATGGATCCTGTCGAGCAGGCGGCGACCCGGCTGCTGGCCACGGAGCTCGCCGATTTGACGGACGGGGCGCCCGCGGCACCGTGACGCCATCAGCTCCGATCGCGGGTCGGATGGTGGTCAGCCGGGCCTGGGCACGGCCATCTGCTCCAGGTCGTAGGCCGTCGCGCCGCCGATCTCGGTGGGGGTGTAGTTCTGCTCCACCCATGCCGCGATCGGTGAGTTGCGCCCGCCGGGGCCTCCGGAACCGCCCTGTCCAGCGCGAGTGCGGCGCTTGAGCAGCACCCCGCGGGAGATCCGATCGAAACCGCTCCGGCGAGCGCCGGGACCGAGTGCGTGCGCGGGACATCGCGGGGCGCGAGTCCCGCTCATCTCGCGGTCCTGGTGGTCGTGGGTGCATCGACGTCCGGCTGCCGTCGGCTCCGGAAGATCCACGACCGGAACGCGATGAACCGGAGCACGGTGGCCAGCGCGTTCGCAACGACGAGCACGATCAGCTCTGCCGTGCGGCTCGCCCCCGGCGCCCACGCCGTGAGCGCGGCGAGGGCCCCGGTCGTGAGCGCCAGCCCCACCCCGAACACGATCAGCCCCTGCAGGTGGTGGGCGGTGGTGCTCGTGCCGTCGCGCACTCCGAACGTCAGGCGCCGGTTGGCGGCGGTGTTGGCCACGGCGGTGACGACGAGCGCGACGAGGTTGGCCGCGAACGGCCCCACGGCCCCGCGCAGCAGCGCATACAGAACCACGTACGCGAGGGTGCTGACCGCCCCGATCATCGCGAACCGCACCAGTTGACCGGGCAATGCGCTCGGCACCCCGGCCACGGAGGACGTCTGGAGGGCGCTGCGGCCGAGCTGGGCGCTCAGCTCGGCGAGCGGCAGCCGTCCGGTGGCGAGGGCGCGCCCCACGCGAGCGACGCCTCTGAGGTCGGCGAGCGCCGTCCCGACGATGTCGACACGGCTGTCCGGGTCGTCCACCCAGTCGACCGGAACCTCGTGAATGCGCAGTCCGATGCGCTCGGCGAGCACGAGCAGTTCGGTGTCGAAGAACCACCCGGAGTCCTCGACCAGCGGGAGCAACCGGCGTGCGACGTCCGCGCGCACGGCCTTGAAGCCGCACTGCGCGTCGGAGAACCCGGCGCCGAGCGTGCCACGAAGGAGCAGGTTGTAGGCGCGGGAGATGATCTCGCGCTTGGCGCCGCGCACCACCCGTGATCCGCGACCGAGGCGTGTGCCGATCGCGAGGTCGGAATGCCCGGAGATCAGCGGAGCAACGAGCGGAAGCAAAGCGGCGAGATCGGTGGACAGATCCACGTCGCAATAGGCGAGAATCCGCGCGTCCGAGGCCGACCATGCCGCTCGCAACGCGCGCCCGCGACCCTTCTGCTCCATGCGAAGCGATGTGACACCCGGCAGCTCGTCCGCCATCCTCGCCGCGATAACCGGGGTGGAGTCGGTGCTCGCGTTGTCGGCGATCGTGATCCGGAACGAATACGGGAACTGCAAGGTCAGGTGGGTGTGCAGCCGCCGCACCGAGAACTCGAGATCGTTCTCCTCGTTGTACACGGGAACGACCACGTCAAGCATGGTCGGCTCGGACCTTCGTCGTGCGTAGGAGTGCGGCGAGGTGTCGACGCTCATGAGCGCGAGGTTCTCGGCGCGCGCTGTCCGGCTGTTGTGCGGATTATGTGTGCACCCTGTGCATCCGTTCCCGCGGGGTGATTTGTTCAGATCGAGCGCCGGCGTTTGCTGGGCGCGATCATCCCGGTATCCGCGGTGCCGCAGTCCGTTGGCCGCCAGTCCTGATGCCGGAGCCAAGCCTCAGTTGCGGGATAACTGTTGCACAGCCAGCACATGGGACGAGTGATGACGCTGTTCCTCAGCGCCGCGACGGGCGCTCAAGGTGACGCCTCGGGAGGAAAGCCGTGCACACGTTCCAACAGCTCCTCGACTACCTCAATGCCCACGGTGCTTCGCACCAGCTCATCGACCAGGTGCGAAGCCTGCAAGGCCGACACGGGCTGAACGCGCAGACGTTCCAGGATCTCTGTAACCGCCTGAGGTGGCGTCCGCGCGGTCTGAACCTGGGTGATGCGGTCAACTGGGTTCGCCATGGCATCCGCGGCTGACGCAGCGCGGAGGAAAGGCGCCCGGTGCGCCTGAACCCACGGACGTGCATGCTCGACGGTCAGCTGCGTGCCGCCCCAGGCTGCTCTCGCAGCTGATCGTCGCTGGGACCACCGCCGAGACCGATGGCAAAGAACTCCGGTCAGTCTGGCTGCAGCGGAAGCTCGACGAGGATCGCCGTCCCTTCCCCAGGTCGGCTGTCGACCTCGATCGACCCGCCTAATGCCTGCACCCGGTCGCGCAGGCCGATCAGGCCAGACCCTCCCGCGGGATGGGCACCGCCGATGCCGTCGTCGCGGATCGACAGGCACAACAGGGCGTCGCGTTGTTCCACGGTGATGTGCGCGCACGCGGCGGGAGCGTGTTTGGTGGTGTTGGCGAGCGCCTCCGACACGACGTAGTAGGCCGCCACCTCGATCGGGGGCGCGAAGCGGGTTTGCGCCCGAAACTCCAGGTCCACCGGGATCGCGGTGCGGCGGGCGAGGCTGCGCAGAGCAGGGCCGAGCCCGCCCTCGGAGAGGATCGCCGGGTGGATGCCGTGGGAGATCGTGCGCAGCTCCTCGATCGCCCCGTCGAGCTCGTGCGCGACCCGACTGATCCGCGTGTGTAGCTGGGGGAGGTCCGCGGGCAAGGTGGCCTGGGCCAGGCGCAGCGTGAGGCCGAGCGAGACCAGGCGCTGCTGGGTGCCGTCGTGCAGGTCGCGTTCGATGCGGCGGCGGGCGTCGTCGGCAGCGGTGACGATCCGGGCCCGGGAGGCAGTGAGCTCGGCTCGGTTTTCGGCGTTCGCAAGCGCGGTGCCGACGAGTTCGGTGAACCCGGCCATGCGCTGCTCGGTATCAGCCGGGAAGTGGTCGTGCCGCGCCCCGGCACCGATTGCGCCCCACATCCGCCCCTCGACGACGATCGGCGCCGCGACCGACGAGCGGAGTTCCAGCCGGCGGACGGTGTCACCGGACGCGCCGGAGGCTTCGCTGTAGTCGTCGCAGCGAGCGGGGCAGCCCGTGCGCAAGGCAGCCGCCAAGGCCAGGGGCGGCTCGGGCTTCCAACGGCTTCCCACCGGGAGCTCGGCGGGATGCGCGCCGGCGGCAGCGGCGACGGTCGTTGCGCCGTCGGGATCGAGGCGGACGATGATCGTGCCATCGGCACCGAGGACGTGGCCGACCTCCTGCGCGACGGCCGAGAACACCTCGGCCGCCGGCGCGCCGCGGGCGACGAGCGTGGCGACCCGGCGCAGCGCCGCCTGCTCATCGGCGAGCACCCGCAGCTCCTCGCGGCTCGCGGCGTTCGCCTTCGCCAGGGTTTCGGCCTCCCGGGTGCGGCCCTCGGCCAGGGCGACAACCTCGCTGACCGCGGCGCCGACGAGGAGGAACGCGGCCAGGGCCACCACGTCGTTGATGTCGGCGATGGCGACGTCGTAGAGCGGTCGGATGAAGTAGTAGGCCAGCAGCACCGCGGCCGCCACCGCGGCGGCCAATGCCGGAACCAGCCCACCGACCAGCGCCACCAGCACGACAACGAGCAGGAAGAGCAGCATCTGGCTGGGCAGGTTCAGGACGCCGCGAAGCCGGGTCAAACCCAGCGTCAGTAGGGGAAGAACGACCAGCCCGATCACAGTCCCGGCGAGCCGCCGCCGCATGGAAGGCCCCGCACGCCCTGCAGTCGATCGGCGTCGGGTCGCGGCGGGCTCCGTGGAAGACGATGCATGCACGTCGAGGTCGCCCTTCCCGTCAAGCGGGTGGCAGAGCCAATGCCCGGTCCCGTCAGCAACTGGGCCGGCTGCGAGGGCCAGCGCCCCCGACGAGCCTGCGTGCTCAGCAAGGGCGAGGTCCGCAGCGCGGCGGGAATGTGTCGCCGACCACAACATCCTAGGACCCGGCCGCGCCGGGAGGTCGCAGCAACGAGCAGGACCCACCCGCGAGAAGCGGCGCGACGTCACCGTCCGCAAGGAAATTCTTCGGGATCGGAGACCGCCACCGACGGTTGGCTGGGTTCAGATGCCGCGTTAGGTCACCGACCCAGCCATCCGTCAGATCACCCCATCGACCGGCCCAGAAGCAGCGATCCATCGTTCTCGTCGGCGCACGGGGGACTGGTGCGTTGCTCGGAGGACTGCTCGCGGCACATCCGTTTCGGCGCCTGCCTGCATCATCGCCAGTACTGGCGCTCGACGTGCTGCGGGCGACCCCTCCGGTGCGCATCAGGCAACTCGTCGCATAGTCCGTCGGGGCCTCAAAAGAGGGCGAGAGGGTTCGCCGGGGAACCCGTCCCGCCCGGGATCACTAGTGGGGCAACGACGATCATGAACTCGCGGCGTCCCTCTTCGACGCAGGCGCGGGCCACTGGGCCGAGGTCGCAGTTGTCGATGAGGGCGACGCCGAGGGAGAAGATCGCGGCGTGGACGGTCCATGGCACTGCGAAGTGGTGCGGAAAGGCGTCCATCATGTCCCACACCAGCACGCTGACGTCGCGGTCGGCGAGGAAGCGCACGCAGGACGCGTCGAGCCCGGGTCGCTGCGGCCGCCATCCGGTCCGACCCCGCCGCCCCAGGGTCCGTGCTCGGCTTCCCAGCGGTCGCGGCCGCTGTAGACCACGACCGCGTCGCCAGGCTCCACCTCGATGTCCTGCGCCTTGACGATCGCTTCGAGCTCGTCGGCCGTGACCGGCCGCCCGGGCTCCACGAAGTCCGTGCCGCGGAACGCGGGGACGTCGAGGAGCACCGCGCGGGTGATGATGCCCTCGCTCCAGTGGTCGATCGTCCCGAAGGTGGCGCCGTCGATCGTGAGCGCCTCCCCTGGGTCCCGCCCGTTCCACATCCCGCGGTCGTCCCATGCATGGCAGAGCGCGTCGACATGGGTGCAGGAGTGGCCGTGGTATTCGACGCCCACGTAGTCGAGCGCGACGCCGCCGCCGTGGTCGCGGCCGTCGCGGCGCAGGTAGTGGTGAGCCGGGCGGGCGTTGCCCGCGGCAGGCTCGGTCGGGAAGTCCCGGCTGAGCGACACCGATCGGCCGGTCCGGACCAGCGCCGCTGCAGCGGCGCGTTTCTCGGGCGTCACGAGGTTGAGGGCGCCGCGCTCGTCGTCGGGTCCCCAGCGGCCCCAGTTGCTGCGCTCCCGCAGCAGCGTCTCCAGCTCGACCGTCCCGAAATCATCCATGGTCCGGGTCCCTCCCCGTCGGTTTCGACACCTCTGTCACGTGCGCGTGTCCGGGTGGTTCCCGGTGCGCACACCGCGCTCGAGCGTGGCCAGCGCGGCCATGTCCCCGTCGTCCAGCGCGAAGCCGAAGACGTCGAAGTTGGCGGCAATGCGTTCGGGCCGCCCGGACTTGGGGATGGCTCCGTGGCCCAGCTGAACGTGCCAGCGAAGTACGACCTGCGCGGGCGTCCGACTGTGCTTCAGGGCGAGCTCCCGCACGACGTGCTCGTCGAGCAGCCCTCGGTCTCGGGCGAGCGGGGCCCAGGCCACGGTCGTGATCCCATGCTCGGCGTGGAAGGCGCGCAGCTCCTCCTGCTGGAGCCACGGGTGCAGCTCGATCTGGTTCACCGCCGGTACGGTCCCGGTCTCGTCCAGCACGCGCCGCAGATGCGGGAGCTGGAAGTTCGACACCCCGATCGCCCGGGTCCGCCCGTCGGCCAGCAGCCGCTCCAGCGCTCGCCACGTCGCGATGTAGCGGTCCTTCACCGCCACCGGCCAGTGGATCAGATAGAGGTCCAGGTGCTCCAGACCCAGCCTGCCGATGCTGTTGTCGAACGCACGCAGCGCCTCGTCGTAGCCGTGTGAGTCGTTGAAGACCTTCGTCGTGACGAACAGGTCCCCGCGCGAAATGCCGGACGCCCGGACGGCCTCGCCAACCTCCTTCTCGTTGGTGTACTGGGCGGCGGTGTCGATGCTGCGATAGCCCGCGGCAAACGCGGCCTTGAGCGTCGGGGCCACGGCGTCGCCGGTGACGAGGTAGACGCCGAAGCCGAGCTGGGGCATCTGGACGCCGTTGTTGAGCGTCAGGATCGGGGCGCTCACCGTGCCGTCCAGCCCATCGCCTCGCGCACGGTCGGGTCGGCGTCGGTGCCCAGCAGCCGCCAGTCCTCGCCTGGCTCGAGGATCTTCTCGGCCGCCCGGATGGCGCGGAAGTCCCGGCCCGGCCCTCCTAGCCCGGGCGGCGATGTGCTGTGCTCGCGCAGTTCCCGGGCCGCGGTGATCAGCAGCCGCCGCATTCGGATGACCGCTCGGTCGCTCGTGCCGAGGTGCTCCTGGCTGCGGTCGTAGATCGGTCCCATCGTCTCGGTGACCATCAGATCCTGTGCGTTGAAATCGGGGATCCCGGTGAACGTGGCGGTGCGTTGGACCTCCCGGTCGATCCGGTACTCGTTCTCCGGGGTGTAGTCGCGCCGGGTGATCCCGCTGTCGGTCTGGTTGAGCCGCGTGATGTAGGGGGTGTTCGCGAACAGCGGGGCACCGCCGTGGTCGCGCGGGTTCCGCGGCTCTTGTGTGACGAGGCCGTACCGCCACGTGCGGTGGTCGTCGATCGGCACGCAGAGCGCCTGCCGGCTCGTGAACGGGATCGCCGCGACGATCGACGTGTAGGGGGCGATGAAGTCGGTGATCCGTACGTGGACGTTGCCGGCCGGCGTGGCCCGCAGCCCGGCGTACCGGTAGCCGTACCAGGTGTCCTCGACCTCGAGCCGGGGCGCCCGGTCATGCCGCCAGAACGCCCACGACATCGCGTTCGACGGGTAGCCGGGCTTGTCCGAGCCGTCGTCCGGGATGTCGGCCACGGCGTCGAACTGATGCAGCCAGGAGATGTGCGTCGTGTCGAGGTTGCCCTCCATCGACTGCACCCAGTTGCACTCGGCGAGCTGCTTGCGGGCCTGCGCCTTGTCGGGCGGCAACGTCTCGGTGCCGAAGTCGCGGAACGGGGTCATCGTGTCGGGCGGCCCCATGTACGTCCAGACGATCCCGCCCGACTCGTGCACCGGGTACGCCTTCGCGGTCACCCGGTCCTTGAACGTGCTGGCCGGCGGCTCGGACGGCATGTCGATGCAGCGACCGTCCACATCGAACTGCCACCCGTGGTACGGGCAGCGCAGGCCACAGTCCTCGACGCGGCCGAAGTACAGTGACGCGCCGCGGTGCGGGCAGTTCTCCTGGATCAGGCCTACGCGGCCGGCGGTGTCGCGAAACGCGACCAGGTTCTCGCCCAGCAGTCGCACGCGCACCGGCGGGCCGTCCGGCTCCGGCAGCTCGAGCGACAGCAGTGCCGGCGTCCAGTACCGCCGCAGAAGGTCACCCATCAGGGTGCCGGGCCCGACCCGCGTCAGGACCTCGTTGTCCTCGGCTGACAGCAACCGGTCCCCCCTCCTGTGCCGCCACCGCTCCGGCGGCGATCAGTTCGTCGATCTCCCCGGGCGTCCGCCCGAGTTCGGCGAGCACCTCCCGGGTGTCCGCCCCGAACATGGGCGGCACCCGTCGGGTCGCCGGACGCTCCCTGTCCCAGCGCACCGGCAACGCGACATCGCGGTAGCCGTCGATCCGCGGGTGCGGGACGGGCCGCAGCATGCCGAGGCTCGCGACCTGCTCGTCCGCTACGACCTCGGCGACCGTGCGGATCGGCGAGGCGGGCACGCCGGCTGCGTCGAGCACCCGCTCCCAGTACGCGGACGGGCGGGTCCGCAGGACCTCGCCGAGCAGCGCGGCGAGCTCGTCGCGGTGCCGGACCCGATCCGGGTTGTCGCCGAAGCGCGGGTCAGCGAGCAACTCGGGGGCGCCGATCGCGCGGCAGAGCCGCTCCCACAGCCGGTTGTTCCCGGCGGCGACCATGAGGTACCCGTCGGCGGTCGGGAACGCCTCGTAAGGCGCGTTCATCGGGGTGCCGGAGCCGTGTCTGCCCGGTACCGTCCCCGATCCCAGGTAGGCCATGACCTGGTACGGGATCCAGCCGACCGCTGTCTCCAACAGCGAGGTCTCGACGAGCTGCCCGCGACCGGTGCGTTCCCGGTCGAGCAGAGCAGCGAGAACGGCGGCGGCCGCCCACAGGCCCGTCCCCATGTCGTTGATGGACGTCCCGACCCGGACCGGCGGCCGCGGCGGCTCGCCCGGTGCCGAGCGCTCGCCCGTGATGCTCATCAGGCCGCCGTAGGCCTGCACCAGCGGGTCGTACCCGGCGCGGTCGCCCTTCGGGCCCGTTCCGCCGTACGCGGAGATCGCGCAGTAGACGACCCGCGGGTTGGCCGCCGCGACCGCGGCGTACCCGAAGCCGAGGCGGTCTAGCGCGCCCGGCCGCATGTTCGACACCAGCACGTCGGCGCGGTGCAGCAGGTCGGCGAACACCGACTTTCCCGCCGTCGAGGTGAGGTCGACCGCGAGGCTGCGCTTGTTGCGGTTGAGCGCGAGGAACGTGCAGCCCTCGTCGCCCCAGTACGGCGGCGCCCATGAGCGGGCGTCGTCGCCGGCGCCGGGCCGCTCGACCTTCACGACATCCGCGCCGAGGTCGCCGAGGATCATCGTGCAGTACGGCCCGGCCGCGCTCTGGGTCACGTCGATGACGCGGATCCCCGCGAGCGGCCCGTTCACGAGCCGTCCGGGCGTACGCCCGGCTTCGGCGAGCCTGCCCGCGTGTAGATCATCGCCGTCCGCGTGAACGTGATGACGGTGGTGTCCTTCTGTGTGAAACCGCGCGTGGCGACATGCACGATCCCGGCGTACGGCCGGCTCTTCGAGGGCCGTTTCGCGAGAATCGTCGACTCGGCGTAGAGCGTGTCGCCGACGAACACCGGCGCGGGGAGGCGGATCTCGTCCCAACCGAGGTTCGCGACCGCATTGTCGCTGATGTCGGCGACGGTAAGGCCGTTCACGATCGCGAGCGTCATGCCGCTGTTGAACAGGCTGCGGCCGAACTCGGTGCGCCCGGCGTACTGGACGTCGATGTGGTTGAGGTTCATGTTGCAGGTCAGGAGCGTGAACCAGATGTTGTCCGTCTCCGTCACGGTCCGACCGGCGGCGTGCCGGTAGACGTCGCCGACCTCGAAGTCCTCGTAGAAGTTGCCGGCCCACCCGGTCCTGACGGCCATCTGTTCCTTTCCGGTCGTGCGGTCAGCGGTCGCGCCACAAGGTGGCGTAGAACATCTCCCGGGACAGGTAGCGAACGACGCCGTGCACGTTCTTTCGCGCGACGGTGCCCAGGTAGCCGCGGGCGAGCCAGACGAACGGGATGTCCTGGCCGGCGATGGCCTGGGCCCGCTGGTAGGCCGCGATCTGCTGGTCGGCGTCGGTGGCGCCCTCGGCTTCGTCGAGGGCCGCGTCGACCTCCGGGTTGGAGTAGCGCCCGTAGTTCGTGGACCCCCCGGTGTGGTACATCGCGGCCATGCTCGGGTACGGGCCGTCCCACGGACCGAGCACCGTGGTCGAGGCCTGGAACTTCCCGCTGATCGCCACCTGCTTGAAGGCTGCGAGGTCACTGAAGTCCAGCTGTACGGTCAGCCCTGCCGCGGCCCACTGAGCCTGCAGGAAGGTAGCCAATGCGACGTTGTTGGACGCGCTGCTCGTCGACAGCGTGAAGTCCGGATTGCCGCCGTCCGCGCGGTACTCCTCGATGAGCCGCTTCGCGGCGTCGAGGTCGTAGGCCGGGTACTCGTCGGACGCTTCCTGGCTGAAGAACGGGCTGTCGGGCGGGAAGGCCGTCCGGGCCTCGTCCATGAATCCGCGGAACTGCGTGGCAGCCAGTGCCTTCAGGTCGATCGCGCGAGTCACCGCCTCGCGCATCCGCCGGTCGTCGAAAGGGGCCTCGTTGACGTTCAGGTTGAGGTACTGCCCGCCGCCACCTTGGCCGTAGTAGACGTCGAGATTCGGGTCCTCGGAGGCCCGGAGGATCTCGATGTGGTAGCCGGCGTAGATGAGATCGACGTCGCCGTTCGCGATCGAGGCCGACCGGGAGTCGGTGTCCGGGATGGGCCGGAAGAGAACCTCGTCGAGATAGGGCAGCCCCGGCTGCCAGTACCGGTCGAACTTCTTCAGCACGATCCGGGTGTCCGGGATCCACTCGACGAACTGGAACGGCCCCGCCCCCACGGGATGCCGCCCGTAGTCGTCGCCCCACTGCTTCACGGCTGCCGGTGAGGCGATCGCGCCGAGGTTGCCCTGGTTGAACGGGAGCGCGAACGCAAGCGGGAACGACCCGTTCGGGCGCGTGAGGTCGAACCGGACGGTGAGGTCGTCCACCGCGGTCATCGACCCGATCGACTCGGTGTAGAGGTGTCCGGGCGAGGCCTTCTTGTCGATGTGCCGCTGCACATTGAAGATCACCGCCGCGGCGTCGAGCGGCGTGCCGTCGTGGAACGTGACACCGGGCCGCAGGCGCAGGAGCCACGTGCGCCCGTCGTCGGTGGTGGTCATCGACTCGGCCAAGTACGGCTGCGGCTGTGACCGCTCATCCAGCTTCAGCAGCGAGTCGTAGATCGCCGACGCGGCCTCACGCGCCGAGCCCACGGTCGGGTCGAGCGACGCCGACTCCGACTGCATCCCGACCGTCAGCGTGCCGCCGCTGACCGGTGTGCCCTCGGCGGCCAGGTCGCCGCCGTACGGACGTGAGCTGTCCAGGGCGCTGGTGCTGTTCGGCGCGTTCGCCGGTGCGGCCGCCGTCTCCCCGCAGGCGCCCACGAGCACGAGGAGGACGGCGCCGAGCAGGGCGACGACGGACGGTCGAATGGACTTCTTTCGCACGGTTCGGGGAACCCTCACAGCCGTCTCGCTCCTTCCGCGCCGTTGCGGCTCATGACGTCGACCGACGCCCGACGAGCGGTGAATCCGGATATCGACCGGACCGGCTGGAGCATACATCCGAATTAGTGGCCGACAATACCTTTCACTATCTGAATTGTGGTCCATCGGTCGCCGTCGATGAATGCATCGGCGGATACCGATCCATTCGTCGGCGCATTCGCCATTTCCGGCGGGCACAGGCTTCCAAGATCTTCGATCTGGCGGCGCCCGGATGACCGATACTGGAGGCATGCAGGAGAGCAACGACGCATCCTGGCAGCAGCTGTCGGCGCAGGACGCGGCTACGTACGCGAGCTGGTTCGGCTGTCTCGCCGAGCCGATGCGGGTGCGGATGCTGCACGCCGTCGCCATCGCCGGAGAGCCTGTCACCGTCGGCGAGCTGACCCAGCAGCTCGAGATCAGCCAGTCCACGTGCTCCCACCACGTGCGGAAGCTCGCCAAGGTCGGGCTCGTGCAGCTCCGCCGGCAAGGGACCGCGACACTCGTGTCGGTCGACGTGTCCTGCTGCGCCGACATGCCCAACGTCGCCGACCTCGTGATGGGGCTCGTCGCGCCGCAGCGGTTCGGGGAGCCGTCCCCGGGCATCGTCGTGCGGCCGCTGGCGTCCGGCGACTGGAGCGCCGTGCGGCGGATCTACGCCGAGGGCATTGCGGCGCAGAACATCATGTTCGAGACGGAGGTGCCGAGTCGGCGCTCGCTGGAGCACGCGTGGCTGCCGGGGCACCGTTGGACCGCCGAGATCGACGGACGGGTCGCGGGCTGGGCCGCGGTCAAGCCGATCTCACCGCGACCGCAGTACTCCGGCGTCGTGGAGACGATGGTCCACCTGGGCGACGGGTTCTACGGGCGGGGCATCGGACGGGCGCTCATCGACCGTCAGGTCACCGCCGCGGACAAGGCCGGCCTGTGGACTCTGCAGACCTCGGTCTTCCCGGAGAACCGGGCTCGCACCGCGCTCCATCTCGCCGCCGGGTTCCGCACGCTCGGCATGCGGGAGCGGATCGGCCGCTGGCGCGGTCAGTGGCGCCACACCCTCGTGCTGGAGCGGCGGCGCCCGGCTGACCCGGGCTGACCTGTCCGTGCCGGATCCAGAATTCACCCGGAACTGACACAAAATCGGCGTTGGTTTTCGTGGAGGAGGCTGGGTCGCGCGTCGCGATGTGTCTGCGGGTCTGGTTGTGATCCCACAGGAGGGGCGCGGTCGATCCGGCCGCGAGGCCGAACAGCCCCACCCCGAGCTGATCCGGAGGCAGCCGAAGTTGCTCCGGTCCGCCGTGCCCGCGTTGCCCAGGTAGCAAAGCCGGCACCGCACGCGGCGAGCATGATCGACACACGTGCGCGCGCCCGCTGGGCGTTCTCATTGGGGCGCCCTAGGAGTCGATCTCGGGGAAGCCGTCGCATCGTGTGCTCAGGGCGTGGCGCGGGTGCGGGGGAGACCTGATTTGGGTCACGGGCTTTGGTTCAGCAGGTTCTATGGCGGGCCCGGCAAATCGGCGGCGGCGCCTCGTCGGCCCGCCTACGCTTGTC
This sequence comes from Pseudonocardia yunnanensis, assembly GCF_039534065.1. Classification (NCBI taxonomy): domain Bacteria; kingdom Bacillati; phylum Actinomycetota; class Actinomycetes; order Pseudonocardiales; family Pseudonocardiaceae; genus Pseudonocardia; species Pseudonocardia yunnanensis. Next base: position 23,633 of record NZ_BAAAUS010000067.1, read on the forward strand.
AGGTGGATCTTGATCCCCGTGCCGTCAGGTGGGTGGAGAGGTCCGTCGGAGGCCGGGTGTCCATGGTCCTGCCGTTGGTTGGTGGGATCACCGCCGGGATGTACCGGATCCAGATCTCGCGCGGGCAGGGTCGGCTGTATGCCGTGGTGTTGCGGCAATGGGATGGACGGTTCGCGGTCGACGCGGCGGCTCTCGTGCGTCGCGAAGCGCACGCCCTGCAGACCCTTGTGGGGACCGGGATTCCGGCGCCGCGCTTGGAGGCTGCCGATCCTTCTGGTGTCGAGGCCGGCGTGCCGTCGCTTCTCATGTCCCTGGCTCCGGGCGAGGTGGACCTGACGCCCACCGACTTCGACGCCTGGCTCCACGAGCTCGCGGCCACTCTGGTGGCGATCCACGCGACCGGCATCGAGGCGGAGCCATACGAGTCGTGGATCTCTTCGGCGCTCCCCGCCTGGGCGGAGGGTGACGACCTGTGGGGCCGTGCCTTCGCGACCGCATGGGCGCTTCCGTCCACGGTGCAGCGCGTGTTCCTCCACCGGGACTTCCAGCATTTCAACGTGCTGTGGCGCGATGGTCGGGTCTCCGGTGTCGTCGACTGGCCGAACGCCGCAACCGGTCCACGGGGTATCGACGTCGGCCACTGTCGACTGAACCTGGCGGCTCTGTACTCGGCCGAGGCCGCCGAACGATTCCTGGAGATCTACCAGGCGCAGGCGGGACAACTGGTGGATCCCCGGGCCGACATCGCCGCCCTCTGTTCCTTCGGACCCGACTGGCCGCAGTTCCTGCCTCGGCAGGTCGCGGGCCGGACACTGGTTGACACGACGGGCATGCGTCGCCGCGTCGAAGACGTGCTGCGGCGAGCCCTGCGAAGGCTCTGACAGCCAGAAATGCGCTGCCCGGGCGACTTGCGGCGCGTCAGCCGCCTTCGCTTGGACCGGTTGAGGGTGGCGGCCCAGAAGTCTCCCTGTAGTCCGTGGTCATTCGATGGGCGAGTCGGTGGAGTTGGTCTGGGCCGGTGCGGTGAGCGTGCTGGTCGGTGTCTGTGGCTGGGATCGCCGTGGGGTTGGCCCTACCTCTGCCCTCGGGTGGGCATCGCCTCGATCCTGGTGGTCACGCAATGGGCGCGAATGGCTGCCGTCGGCACACTCGCCTGCATGGACGGCGATCCGAGGGACTCCCTCAACAGCACCTGGCCCGTCGTCACCGTGAACGTTCGGGACGTTGTCGCCGAGGCGGCGCCCGGGCGGGCCATGGCAGCGGGAGCCCACGATTCCTGAGAGCGGCCCTGCTCCTGCCGGCGGTACCGCCGCGCACGGCCCCGCGGAGGAATCGGCCCTCGTCGAGCACGACCCGGACTACCGGTTCACCCTCGCCAACGAACGCACGTTCCTCGCGTGGATCCGCTCGGCGCTCTCGCTGCTCGCTGCGGGGATCGCGGTGGTGCAGCTCGTACCTGCGTTCCCGCTGCCGGGGGTGCGCGCTGTGACCGGTGGGCTCCTGGTGGTTCTCGCGGTGCTGTGCGCAGGAAACGGCGTGCTGCGGTGGCGGCGGGTGGAGTACGCGATGCGGCGCAACGGGGCGCTGCCACCGCAGCGGGCCCCGTGGGTGCTCGCCATTGGTCTCGTCATCCTTGCGCTGCTGGGGCTGGCACTGGTGATCGTCAAGGGGGTCCTGGGATGAGGCCCATGCACGCCGGTCCGTCCCCGGACGCGCCCGGGCTACAACCGGAACGCACGCGGCTCGCGTGGGGTCGCACGGCCCTCGGCATGCTCGGTAACGCGGCGCTGCTGTCGCTGAACGAGATCGGTGCGGCGGGACTCGCCGTGGCGCTGGTGCCCGCTACGTTCGCGGTGCTCATCGCCCTGGTGACGGTCGTGGTCGGTCGGCACCGGGCGGCCCTCCTGCGCCGTTCTCCGTTCCCGGCCCGCGTGGCCCCCGCCCTCGCCGTGCCGGTGGTCGGCTCGTCGGTGGTGGCCCTGGCCGTGGTCACCGGCATCGTCCTGCTCTGAGCCGGCCGGCGGATCAGGCGAGCAAACAACGGACGTCAACGCGCGGAACGTCCCGAGGGTGTCAAGCCGGGCAGGCACCCACGACCTGCTCGACGTGGACGCGTGACCGCATCGGGCAATCTATGGGACGACGTTTTCTCGTCAGCTGGGGACATTTCCTCGTCAGGTGTTGAGGCCGCAGATGCGGAGTGGCAATGCTCGAACCGTGAATGACATCCCGGGGAGCCGATCGAGCGCGGAGCCCGTGCGGAATGCGGGCGCGGCTCCCGGGCGCCCAGCGCTGCCCTGGGCGGTGGACGAGCTGTTCAGCAGGATCGATGCGATGGATGTCGCTGCGGTGGTCGGAATGTTCACCGACGACGTCGCCTTGCGTTTCGCCAACCAGGAACGCGTCGTGGGCAAGCCCCAGGTGCAGCAGGCCGTCGCGGCGTTCTTCTCGACGATCGGCGGGCTGAGCCACTCGATCATCGCCGTGTGGTTGGGCAGCTGGGAAGAGGGTGAGGCGGTGGGTGTGGAGAGCGAAGTGACTTATACGCGCCTCGACGGGGCGCGGTTGGCGCCTCTTCCCGCCATGACCACGTTGCGTCTGAAGCGGGGCCTGGTCAAGGAGTTCCGGGTGTTCGTGGACCTCTCGCCGGTGTTCGCGGCGGAGTCGTGGTGATCCACCGTCCACCTGCCTGCATCAACCACACCATTCGGTTCGACACGGAGACGTCGGGGGATTTCACGTGCGGTTCGGCCACGCCATTTGCACCCAGAACTACTGGGACTGGAAGCGCTTCAAGTCGGGCGTCGATAAGCCTTTTGACTACCCTGACCACCAGTTGACGTCCGAAGCGCTGGAGCTCGCAGTGCTCGCCGATGACCTGGGCTTCGACACGCTGTGGAGCACGGAGCACCACTTCAGCCCCTACCTCATGACGCCGTCACCGATCCAGCTGTTGAGCTACCTGGCCGGCCGCACGAAGAACGCCGACGTGGGGTCCGCGGTGATCGTCCTCCCGTGGCACGATCCGGTGCGGTTGGCTGAAGAGATCGCGATGATGGACATCATGCTGGGTGACCGCACGTTCTCCCTCGGCTTCGGCCGGGGGGCCTCGGCAGACGAGTTCGCCGGACTGCGGATCCCGATGGGCCAATCGCGAGCACGGTTCGCTGAATGTTTGGAGATCATCCGCCGAGCCCTCAGTGAGACCAGATTCTCCTTCGAAGGCGAGTATTATCAAATCCCGGAAATCGAGATTCGGCCCAGGCCTCGCCGGGACCTCGCCGAGCGAATGTACTGTGCGTGGATGAGTCCGGAGACGCTCGAGATTGCAGCGAGGCAGCGACTGGGTGCGATGTTCGCTGTCTCCCGAGACCTGGAGGACTATCCCAAGGAGACCGCTGCCTTCAACGCGGCCCGAGCTGAAGCGGGGCTCGGTCCGTCAGCCCCGATCGTCATCAACGCCGCATCTTGCGCCGAGAGCGAACAGCAGGCCTACGAACAGGCGCTCCACTACGAAGAATACCTGGAAAGTGTCGCCCTGCATTACAGCTGGATCGACGCCGCGCGGTACAAGAAGATCGGCGGCTACGACTACTACGTCGAAAAGGGCGAAGCGCTCGACACCGAACAAGCCCGGCGCGCGGAGGTGACGAAAGTCCTCTGGGGCACCCCCGATCAGGTGATCGAGAAGATCGAGGCGCTCCAGCAGGCGGCGTCCGCCAGCGAGATCGCCGCGTACTTCCGCTATGGCAGCATGACCTACGAGAGCGCGGAACGAAACATGCGACTGTTCGCAGAAAGGGTTCTGCCAGTGATACGGAAGTTCCCGCAACCTGCACCCAGATGATCCCGTGGGGTTCAGACTCCACGGCGTCATCCGTGTAGATTGTGACATCTTGAGCAAATCGGAATACAGATGATTGCTGACTGCAATCCTGCGAGTTAGCCTCGCGGGCGTGCAGATTCACGAGTTCTCCGGTAAGGAGCTCGCAGATGTCGCCGATGAGTTCTTCATGGCAGCGACCTACCGAACGGATCCGGACTTTCGCGGCCGTGTCGCGCTGCAGGCGCTGAGTAGAGGCCTCACACTCGTGCAAGCGACGTGCTGGGGGTCGAGGTCGGCGGTCAGAACCGACCGGATGGCGGCGAGGGCGTCGGAAGGCAACCGGGTGGTCTTCGCCGTACAGCTGGCCGGCCGGGGCCACATGATCCAGCGCGGCCGATTCGCCGAGCTGGCGGTCGGTAGGGGAGTTCTGGCCGAGGCGCGCAGTCCCTGCACGTGGGTCACGCCGACCGAGGCCCGGTACTTGACGTTGTCCTTCTCCCGAGAGCTGCTGCCGCTGCGTGCTGCCGAGATCGGCGAGGCGTGTGCACGCAGCATGGATCCGGCGGCCCCGGCCATGCAGATCCTGGTTGCTTACCTCGGTCGGCTGTTCACGATCGCCGACGGCCTCAGCGCGCCGCAGCGGCTGGACGCCGGGCACGCCGCGATCGACCTGGTCGCTATGGCGCTGCGGGGCGTCGTCCCCTCGGTACCGGCCGGGGACGGCTCCGCGGCGGTGTTGCTCGAGATGATGCTCACGCACGTGCGCGAACACCTGGCCGACCCGCGCCTTCAGGTCGGGGAGCTGGCGCGGCGGCACAAGGTGTCGGTCAGCCACGTGTACACCCTGTTCGAACGGATCGGGACCACGCCCGGTGCGTACCTGCGCGAGCAACGGCTGCGCGCGGCGAAGGCGATGCTGTCCGACCCGCGGTATGCCTGGCTCGGCATGTCGGGCGTCGCGGCTGCGGTGGGCTTCGTCGAGCCCAGGACGTTCGAGCGGGCGTTTCGCCGGCAGTACGGGATGACTCCCAAGTGCTGGCGTGAGCATTGCCTCTCCGGGGTCTGATCCTGCAGCCCTCGGAGGAGATACCTTCCTGACGAGAAAATGCCCGACATTCGAGCGGCGGGTTCGGTTCCTCAGCGCATGTTCGTGCGGGCGATGTGCTCGGCCAGCATGATCGTGGTGACGTTCGGGGCGGTCGACGGCACGCGAGGCATGATCGAGGCGTCGACGACCCGGAGGCGGCTCACTCCCCGGACGTTGCCGGCGCTGTCGACCACGGCCCACGGGTCGCCGTCGCCGCCCATGGGTGCGGTCGAGGTGGGGTGCTGGTAGGTGTCCAGCTGCTGTCGGATCACCTGCTCGAGGGCGGTGTCGTCGCGTATCCCGGGCCCGGGGGTCAGCTCACCGTCCACAACCGCGGCCATGGCTGAGTCGCGGCCGATCCGGCGGCTGATCTGCACGCCCTCGAGCATGCGGCGCCGGTCTCGGGGCTCGGCGAGGAAGTTGAGGTCGATGGCCAGGCCGTCCTGCGGGTCACGGCTGCGCAGCGCGACGGAGCCGATCGAGTCGGGCTGCGTGACGGCGGTCGCGAGCACGATCGCTCCCCCTGTCGGGCTGATGCTCGGGTCGGCCAGGTGAGTCGCCGAGATGTGCAGATCGAGCTCGTCGCCGATGGCCTCGCTGCTTCGCGTCCACACGATGGCGCCTGCTGCGGGCGACATCGCGTTCGCGTCCGGCTTCAGTGTGTAGATGTTGTAGTAGAAGGGGTGGTCCTGGAACCGGCGGCCGACCGGCAGGTCGCTCACGACCTCGATGCCGTGTCTTCCGAGGTCTGTGGCCGGGCCGATCCCGGAGCGCATCAGGATCCCCGCGCTGCCGTAGGTGCCGGCGGAGAGGATCACCTCGCCTGCGCGGAGCACCTGCCCGTCGAGCGTGACGATCCCGGTCGCGGCCGTTCCGTCGAACAGCACACTGTCGACCGTCGTCCGGTCGCGGATGGTGAGGTTGGGCCGCCTGCGGACCTCAGCGGTCAGGTAGACCAGGCCCGTGTTCTGCCGTACCTCGTTCACGACGTTGAGCGGGTACGGGGTCACGCCGTTCTGCTGCGTGCCGTTCGGGTCGTCGAGCCTCGCGAACCCCTGTGCCACGGATGCGTCGACGAACGCCCGCAGCGATGGTGTCAGCTCGGCGCAAGTCCGCTGGCGGATGGGGAACGGCCCGGACCGCCCGCGCAGCCGCGGGTCGCCGTCGGTCGTGTTCTCCAGCGCCCGGTAGGTCTCGAGCACCTCCTCGAACGACCACCCGGTGACCCCGTGCGTGGCCCACTTCTCGAAATCGTCGGCGCGGGCGCGCAGGGCGACCGCCGCGTTCACGGCGGAACTGCCCCCGAGCACTTTGCCCCGTGGCGTCGGGATCACCCGGCCCGTGTCATCGATCGTCGCCGTCAGGCCCCAGTCGTGCTCGGCGTCATCACCGACCCGCGCGGGGTCCCGCAGGACCGCGGGGTACTCGTCCACTGCATAGGCGGGGCCGCCCTCGACCAGGACGACCGTACGTGCCGGGTCGGCCGACAACCGGTTGGCGAGCACCGCGCCCGCCGACCCGCCCCCGACGATCACGACGTCGACCGTCTGCGCGTCGTTCTTCTCAGGCACCTCTGCAGCTCCTTCCGGGGCACTACCGGGCCTGGAGCGGACCCGGCCGCTCCCACCGGGCAGCACCGTTGATTCGAAGCCACGGCACCGGTGACGGACTCTTTGATCAGACGTCGGCCGATCGTCAGGTGCTCAAATCTTGCGGTTCTCGGCCTTGACCATCCAGGCCAGCTTCTCGAGCGTGTCGATGATCGCGTGCAGGAGATCTGTCGTGCTCGGGTCCACGGCGTCGACGGCATCGTGGACGGCCCGGATGGTGTCGACCGCGGTGTAGATGCGGGTGGTGATCAGGTCGACGACCTCGGCCGTATTCTGCTCGCCGGCCGGGAACTGCGGAAGCCTGGTGGTCGCCACGATCGTGTCGGACCGACCGTCGGCAACCGCATCGAGTGCACGCATCCGCTCGGCGATGGTGTCGCTGGCCTCGCGCGCGGCGTCGACGAGTTCGTCCAACTGCAGGTGCAGGTCGCGGAAGTTCTTTCCGACGACGTTCCAGTGGGCCTGTTTGCCCTGCAGATGCAGTTCGATCAGGTCGGCGAGGACGCGCTGCAGATCCGCGACCAGCTGTGGCGGTGCCTGGAAGTCGCGGACGGTGCCCTCGTCTCGACGGGTGGTGTGCTGTTCGCTCAGACGTGCGGTGGTGTTCACCGTGCTCCTTTCGATGGTGCCGGTCATGGCGAAAGCGTCAGCTCTTGGTCATGGCTTGGGCGATCTGGTCGACCAGTACGGCGAATGGCATGTCGAGTGCCGCGTATACCTCGCCGGCCAGTGGGTCGGCGTTGTCCGCGAGGATCTCGACGATCGCGGTGGCGTAGTCGATCGGGGTGACTCCGGCCCGCTGCATCCGCAGTAGTCCGGCCTCGCGTTTGGTCTGGGAGAAGGTGCCGGCGGCGTCGATGACGGCGTAGGCGTCGAAGCCTTCGGCGTTCGTGCTCAGTGCGGCGAAGGCGAGGCAGACCTCGGTCGAGATTCCGGCGATGAGAAGCTTCTTGCGGCCGGTGGCGCGGACTGCATCGGCGACCCGCGGGTCGTCCCAGGCGTTGACGGTGGTGCGGTCGGGCACGGCGAGATCGGCGGGTAGCGCTGCGGCGAGCTCGGGGATCATCGGCCCCCACATGCTGTCGGTTGCCGTGGTGGTGGCGATGATCGGCAGGCCCAGCACCCGCGCAGCGTTGGTCAGGGCGACCACGTTGTGCTTGAGCTCGGCGAGCGGGATGTCGACAATGCCGCTGTAGAGGCCGACCTGGTGGTCGATCAGCAGGACCGCCGTATTGTCCCGCGTCAGCCGCTCGGTGCACGTGGTGTCGCTCATGGTTCCTCCGGAAATAGTTGATTCATGGCCGGGGTGTCGATCTCGGCTGCGGTGGGTTCCTCCCCAGAACGTTCGAGTGGGCGTTCTGACGGCAGAACGGAATGACGTCCGACGGCTGGTGTCGTGAGCATCGCCACCCTGGATCTGCTCCCGCAACCTCAAGGAGGAAATGTCTCTCAATTGACGAGAAAACGTCCGCCCTGAGATGGCCCGATGCGGTCAACTGGGTAACTCGGTTGGACCTGAGAAAAGACGTTCATGCCGATCGTCTGCAAGCCGTCGCTACGGAGTCAGCTGAACAAGACGAGGGGGACCACCATGGAAGGACGTCTCGAAGGCAAGGTCGCTCTGATCTCCGGCGCGGCGCGGGGGCAGGGTCGGTCGCACGCGGTGCGGCTGGCGCAGGAGGGTGCGGACATCATCGCGTTCGACCTGTGCCGCCAGCTCGACACGGTGGCCTATCCGTTGGCTAC
>NZ_BAAAUS010000068.1:0-88345 GCF_039534065.1 Pseudonocardia yunnanensis
TCCCATTGATCACCCGACGGTCATCCACCCGCGGCCGACCCCTCGCCCCCGAGACCGGAAGCTACGGCTCGATCACCTGCCACTGCTCATCAGTGAGCTCGTGCCTACGCACCACAAGCCCAAGATCAAACCAGACCAGCCGCACCAACTTTGAGGACAGGCTCTAGGCCGCGTCACTCTCCACTCGGGGGAAGCGGGCCCGACCGGGCCACGCGAATCGGACACCAGTACCGGGGAAGAGAACGACCCCCGGTACCGTTCAGACCGGTAGTTGCAGAATCAACTTCCGGAGGCCCCACATGCCCGCCGTCACCGTCGCCGATGTCACGTTGCTCCCCCGTGTCCCCGAACCGGGGGCGGCTGCCCAGGACCGGCCCGTCCGCTCCGTCACCACCGCGCCGTCCGGGTTCGAGGGCGAGGGCTTCCCGGTGCGCCGCGCCTTCGCCGGGATCGACCTGCGCGACCTCGACCCGTTCCTGATGATGGACCAGATGGGCGAGGTCGAGTACGCGCCCGGCGAGCCGAAGGGCACGTCCTGGCACCCGCACCGGGGCTTCGAGACCGTCACCTACATCATGGACGGCACATTCGAGCACGCCGACTCGCACGGCGGCGGCGGAGTGATCACCAACGGCGACACCCAGTGGATGACCGCGGGCGGGGGGCTGCTGCACATCGAGCGCCCGCCGGAGTCGCTCGTCATGAGCGGCGGGCTCTTCCACGGCCTGCAGCTGTGGGTGAACCTGCCGAAGGCCGACAAGTGGCTCGAGCCGAAGTACCAGGACCTGCGGGCCGGCGAGTCGGCTCTGGTCACCACTCCGGACGGCGGGGCGCTGATCCGGGTGATCGCCGGTGAGCTCGCCGGGCACACCGGCCCGGGATCGACCCACACCCCGATGGCGATGATGCACGTCACCGTCGCGCCCGGCGCGACCGTCCGGCTGCCGTGGCGCCGCGACTTCAACGCGCTCGTCTACGTCCTCTCCGGGGCCGGATCGGTGGGCGCCGAGAAGCGCCCGGTGCGCACCGGACAGGCCGCCCTCTTCGGACCGGGCGACACGATCACCGTCTCGGGCAACGAGAAGCAGGAGTCGCGTCTCGCAGGGCTGGATGTGATCATCCTCGGGGGACAGCCGATCCAGGAGCCCGTCGCCTGGGCCGGTCCGTTCGTGATGAACACCCGGGCGGAGGTGCGGCAGGCGTTCGACGACTACCAGAAGGGCAAGCTGGGCGTCGTACCCGCCACGTACATCCCGCACGGGTCCGCAGGAGGAAACGCATGACCGAGCCGCAGGTTCTCGACGCCGCCGAGTCGTCCCGTTTCGAGATCCACGTCGACGGCAAGCTCGCAGGCTTCGCCGTCTACCGGCTCGGGCACGGTCGCATCAGCTTCATCCACACCGAGATCGACGACGCGTTCGCGGGACAGGGCCTGGGCGGCAAGCTCGTCCGGGCGGCGCTCGACGCCGCCCGGACCCGAGGCCTCGCGGTCATCCCCCTCTGCCCGTTCGTGCGGGGCTGGATCCAGAAGCACGAGGACTACCTGGATCTGGTGCCGGAGGCGGAGCGCTCGCACATCGGACTCTGATGAGCTGCCTGCGGGTCGGAGTCGCGCTGTCGGTCACCGGCCGGTTCGCACGCTTCGGCACGCAGGCCGCTGAAGGTCTCCGCTGCTGGCGTGAGCTGACCGACGGCGTCGACGTCGTCGTCGAGGACGACGAGAGCGATCCGCGGACAGTACGTGCTCGACTGCACGGGCTCGCCGCCCGATGCGATCTCCTGCTCGGGCCCTACTCCACACTGCTCGCACGCACCGCGGCAGAGGTGGCGTCCGCCGAGGACCTGCTGGTCTGGAACCACGGCGGCTCCGGCGACGACGTGCAGGCGGCGGCACCCGGCCACGTCGTCTCCGTCCTGTCGCCCACGAGCCGTTACGCCGAGCCGTTCGTCCGGCATCTCGCCGGCCACGAGGAGAAGGTTCCGCTGGTCCTGGCCCAGGGGCGCGGTCGCTTCGCGCGCCAGGTCATCGCCGGGGCGGAGCGGCACGCCGAGCGCATGGGCATCACGACCGTCCGCGCCGACGCACCGTTCACGCGCGACCAGCCGTGGGACCTCTTCACGGCAGGCACCTTCGAGGAAGACGTGGACACCGTCACGGCCGCCCGCACCGCGCCCGGCGGGCCGAGGATCATCGGGTCGGTCGCCGCCGGCGTACGGGAGTTCGCCGACGTGGTGCCGGACAGCAACGGAGTTCTGGGGGTCGCCCAGTGGTTCCCGGGCGGGCACCATCGGGCCGAGATCGGCCCGTCCGAGAACGACTTCCTGGCCACGTTCACCCGCCGGACCGGCACAACCCCCGACTACCCAGCCGTTCAGGCCGCCGCCGCAGCGGCCCTGGCCGTGCAGTGCGCGGAGACCGCCGGTGGTCGCGACCGACAGGGTTTGTGGGCAGCGGCCACCCACCTGCGGACCTCGACGATGTTCGGTGACTTCGCCGTCGCCGCCGAGAACGGCAGCCAGGTGGGCCACCGAATGACGCTGGTGCGCTGGGACGAGGGCCGCCTGGCCGCGCTGGAGAACCAACCCCCGGAACCCTGAGACCGAGCCGGAGCCGAACCGCGAGCTTGCACGACCGGCACGCTCACCCCGACCTAACGAACGAACGCGCCGCTCGCAGCCCCAAGGCCTGCGCTGCGACTCCCCGAACCCGGCAAGCCGAGACCCCAACACCCGCACGACCGGCACATTCATCCCGACCTATCGAACGAACGCGCCACTCGTAGCCCCGAGGCCTGCGCTGCGACTCCCCGAACCCGGCAAGCCGAGACCCCAACACCCGCACGACCGGCACATTCATCCCGACCTATCGGACGAACGCGCCACTCGTAGCCCGAAACCGGTGCCGAGGCCCCCCGAACCCGGCAAGCCCAGGCCCCCACTCCCGCACGATCGGCACATTCATCCTGATCTATCGGACGAACGCGCCGCTCGTTGCCCGAGCCCGCGGGGCCCCGAACCTGGCGAGCCCAAGCCCGACACCCGCACGACTGGCACGTTCATCCCGACCTAACGGACGAGAGCGCCGTTCGTTCACCTGGCCCGATCGACGGGCTCCCCGAACGCCCCGAGCCCTGGCCTCAACTCCCGAACGGCCGGCACGTTCATCCCGACCTGGCGGACGGGAGTGCCGTTCGTACGCCTGAGCCCGTTGGCTCGGCGTTCCCCGGGGCGCAGCCGCGGGTCGGGGTGTCGGGGGGCCTCCGTAGCCTTGACCTGTGCTTGCCGTCCACGCCGTCTGGTCGCCCGGCCGCGGTGTGCTGCTCTGGGCCGAGGACGGCGAGCGGCCCGCCACCTCCTCGAGCCGCTCGCTGCGGTCGGCCCGCCCCCACCCGTTCGCGGCCCCCGCGTCGACGCTCGTGGCGCTGCACCCCGGGAAGCCCGCCACTCTCACGCTGCTGCTGCCGTCCCGGCCGGGCGGCCCGCTCGCCTCACCGGAGCTGGTACGGGGCGGCGGGCGCGCCGCGCCGCCCCGGGGCGGGCCCACGCTGCGGCCGTGGTCGGTGCCGGCGCTGCTGGTCGACGTCGCCGAGCTCGACGACCCCGTCGACGAAGTGCGCTACGGCGCTTCGGTGGCCCACCTGCGCGCCGTGGCCGAGCTGGCGGCCGATCTCGCCGCCCGCGGCCGCGTGCTGCCCACCCTGGTCCGCAACGGTCCACTCGCATCCGCGCGGTGGCGCCCGATCGTCCAGGGCCTCGACGCCGTCACGTTCGACGCGCTGGTGGCCGCACTTCCGCCGGTCGGGCGGGCGGAGGCCGTGGGGCCCGCGCGTGGCCCGCAGGCCGGCGGCGACGCCCAGGAGCTGGTCACCGACGCGCTCGCCTGCCTCGCCGACGCCGCCGTCCGTGACCTGCTCGCCCGCGCGCCCGAGCCGGTCACCGTGCTCCCGCCGCGCACGGGCACGCCCCACAGGCTTGCGGCCACGGAGGCGTGGCTCGCCGCTCTGCTCACGCCCGACGGACGGATCGGGGGCGACTCCTCCGAACTGCCGGCCACCGAGCTGGCGGCTCTCGCCGACGCGGTGGCGCAGTGGGACGAGTTCGGCACGGCCCCCACCGGCGCGGGCCGTGCCTGCTTCCGGCTCTCCGAGATCAGCACCCTGCACGACCCCGCCGACCCGACCCCTGACGCTCTCGACCAGACCGGCGACGGCACGCGCTGGGTGCTGGAGTTCCTCCTGCAGTCCACCGCCGACCCGAGCCTGCTCGTCCCGGCGGAGCAGGTCTGGTCCGGCGGGGCGGCCCGGCTGATCGCGGAGCCGCAGGAGCTGCTGCTCGCCGAGCTCGGCCGCGCGTCGCTGGTGCTCCCGGCGCTCGCCCCGGCGCTGCGGCAGGCCCGCCCGTCCACGCTCGATCTCGACCTCGACGGCGCCCACCATTTCCTCACGGCGGGCGCGGCGCTGCTCGTCGAGGCCGGGTTCGGCGTGCAGTTGCCGTCCGGGTGGGACGGCGCGCGCCGCGTCGGGCTCGCCCTGAGCGCGCGCAGCACTCCGGCCGACCGCGTGCTCACCCGCAGTGGACTGGGCCGCGAGGAGCTGGCCGATTTCCGCTGGTCCATCGCGGTGGGCGACGAGGAGCTCTCCGAGGAGGAGCTCACCGACCTGGTCGCCACCAAGGCACCGCTGGTCCGGCTGCGGGGCCGGTGGGTCAGCGTCGACGCCGAGCGGTTGCAGAAAGGTCTGGAGTTCCTGCGCCGCGCCCGGCAGCGGCGTGCCGCGGGCGCCCCGACCGCCGCCGAGGTGCTCGCACTGGCCCACCGCCATCCCGACGACTGGGCGGCCGGCGGCGAGGAGGACGGTGTCCCGCTCCCCGTCACCGCGATCCACGCCGAGGGCTGGATCGGCCAGCTGCTCTCCGGCGAGGCCGAGCGCGCGATCACGCCGATCCCCCCGCCGCCGGGCTTCCAGGCGCAGCTTCGCCCCTACCAGGAGCGCGGCGTCTCATGGCTCGCTTTCCTCTCGGCGCTCGGGCTCGGCGCCTGCCTCGCCGACGACATGGGGCTGGGCAAGACGGTGCAGATGCTGGCCCTGGAGACACACGAGCGGGCCCAGCAGGAACAGGGCCCCACGCTGCTGATCTGCCCCATGTCGCTCGTGGGCACCTGGCAGCGGGAGGCCGCCCGCTTCGCTCCGCATCTGAAGGTGCTCGCGCACCACGGCCCCGGGCGGCTGCACGACGAGGAGCTCGCGGAGCGGGTCCGCGAGTCCGACCTCGTCGTCACCACCTACGCCACGGCCACGCGCGACGGCGACGAGCTGGCCCGGTTCGCGTGGCGCCGGCTCGTGCTCGACGAGGCACAGGCCGTGAAGAACAGCCGCGCCTCGCACGCGCGCGCCGTGCGCCGGTTCGACGCCGAGCACCGCGTGGCGCTCACCGGCACGCCCGTGGAGAACCGGCTCGCCGAGCTGTGGTCGATCATGGACGTGCTCAACCCCGGGCTGCTCGGCTCCGCCGACAGGTTCCGCGCCCGCTACGCCATCCCGGTTGAGCGGCACGGCAACACCGAGGCCGCCGCGCTGCTGCGCCGCGTCACGCGTCCGTACCTGCTGCGGCGGGTGAAGACGGATCCCACGATCATCGACGACCTGCCCGACAAGATCGAGATCACGCAGCACTACCGGCTCACCCGCGAGCAGGCCTCGCTCTACCGCACGGTCGTCGACGACATGATGGAGAAGATCGCCGACTCCCAGGGCATCGAGCGCCGCGGCAATGTGCTGGCCGCGATGGCCAAGCTCAAGCAGATCTGCAACCACCCGGCCCAGCTCCTGCACGACGGCTCACCGGTCGGCCGCCGCTCCGGCAAGATCCTCCGGCTCGAGGAGATCCTCGCCGAGATCCTCGACGAGGGCGACCGCGTGCTGTGCTTCACCCAGTTCGCCGAGTTCGGCCACATGCTCGTGCCGCACCTCTCGGCGCGCTTCGACACCGACGTCGCGTTCCTCCACGGGGGCACGCCCAAGAAACGCCGCGACGAGATGGTCACGCGCTTCCAGGCCGGTGAGGGGCCGCCGATCATGCTGCTCTCGCTCAAGGCGGGTGGCACCGGCCTCACGCTCACCGCCGCCAACCACGTGGTGCATCTCGACCGGTGGTGGAACCCCGCCGTCGAGAACCAGGCCACCGACCGGGCGTTCCGCATCGGGCAGCGGCGCAACGTCCAGGTGCGCAAGTTCGTGTGCCCGGGCACCGTCGAGGAGCGCATCGACGAGATGATCACCAAGAAGCGTGCGCTGTCGGAGATGGTGGTGGGCGACGGCGAGGGCTGGCTCACCGAACTGTCCACCGACTCCTTGCGCGAGCTGTTCACCCTGAGCTCGGAGGCCCTGGAGGAGACGGTCGAGGGGGGCGAGAATGCCTGATCCCGATCCCTTCTGGTGGCGCGACGCCGAGCCCGCGAAGGCGCGCAAGGTCGAGGGCGGCATCCAGATCAACAGCACCCGCGGCCCGGTGGCGCGGTCGTGGTGGTCACAGCGGTTCCTCTCGGTTCTGGAGTCGCTCGGCGTCGGCGGCCGGCTCTCGCGGGGGCGCAGCTACGCGCGTGCGGGCCAGATCGTCTCCCTCGATGTCGACGCCGGCGGCGCCGTCGCGCAGGTGCAGGGCTCGCGGCCGCAGCCGTACAAGGTGCGGATCGGCGTTCCGGCGTTCGGCAAGGCGGAGTGGGCCGCGGTAGCGCAGGCGCTGGTCGACGACGCCTCCTACGCCGCTGTGCTGCTCGGTGGCGAGATGCCGCGCGACATCGAGCGTGTCTTCGAGGCGGTCGGTCTGTCGCTCTTCCCGGCGAGCAACCGCGACCTCTCGATGGACTGCACCTGCCCCGACTTCGCCGTCCCGTGCAAGCACCTCGCCGCGGTGTTCTACGTGCTCGCCGAGTGGTTCGACGCCGATCCCTTCCAGATCCTCGCCCTGCGCGGCCGCGACCGCGAGACGCTCCTCGAGGACCTGCGCGCCCGCCGCACCGCGGCACTCCCGATCGACCCGACCCCGAGCAGCGGCGCCCTCGCCGACGTCATGGACACCTACTGGCACGCCGGCCCCGGTCTCCCCGAACGGCTGGCCGGCGCCCACACGCCGCCCGACGCGCTGCTCGACCAGGTGCCGCGCTTCGCGATCGACGTGCGGGGCGAGCAGGTCACCGACCTGCTGCGACCCGCCTACCGCGCCATGGCCGGAGAGGACACCGAGCTCGTCACCGGGCCCTGAGCTTCTCCAGCTGCCCGGCAAGGGCGAGCAACCGCGGCTCGCCACCGGGCGGAGCCACCAGCTGCACGCCGATCGGCACCCCCGAGGGATGCCGGCCGGCAGGCACGGAGAGAGCCGGATAGCCCGCGAGGTTCCACGGCGTGAGAAACCCGTTGGCTGGGGCCTGCGGCAGGTTGGCGAGCCACGACTTCCGGCTCCACAGCTGCGCCTTCGCCGGCAGCGCCGCTTGCGCGGGCGTGAGGAGCACGTCGTGTTCCGCGAAGAACTCGCCTGCGCGCGCGATCCACTCCCGCCGGGGGCCTTCACGCACCAGCCCGGCCCTGTTCACGAAACGCCCGATCCGCACATGGGTGCGCGTCCGCGGCTGGAGCCGGTCCGGGTCGAACTCCGCGGCGTGCTCCGCGGGCCCGGCGAACCAGCGCGCCGCGGCTCCGGTCAGAACGGCCGTTCCGTACCGGGGCGCGGCCACCGTGATGCTGTGCCCGGCGGCGCGAAGCTGCTTCGCGACCTGCGTGACCGCCGCCGTCATCGGCTTCGGCACCGATGCCCCCGTGACCGGCATACGAGTGGACACGGCCACCCGCAGCGGGCCCGGCTCGGTGATCCGGCCCAGGTCGGGCCGCTCGGCGAGCACAGCGAGCAGCAGGGCCGCGTCGGCTGCGGTCGTCGCGAGTGCACCGTGCCGGTAGAGCCCGCAGAACAGCCCGGAGTCGGACGCGGGGACGACGCCCGCGCCCGGCATGATGCCGAGCACCCCGCAGATCGCGGCGGGACCCCGGATCGAGCCGAGAGCGTCCGTGCCGTGGGCGAGCGGCACCATGCCCGCCGCCACCGCCGCCGCGCTCCCCCCGGACGATCCACCGGCCACGTACTCCGGCGCCGCCGGGTTGCGGGCGATCCCCTCGGCCGTGTCGGTCGACGGCCAGGCGCACAGCTCGGGCACCCGGCTCAGCCCGACCACCACGGCACCCGCCGCGCGCAGCCGGGCGACGATCTCGCCGTCGGCGCGGGCGACCTGCCGGGACCCCGCGCGCGATCCCCACTCCGCGAACTCTCCGGCGACCGCGACGACGTCCTTGACGGCGATCGGCACGCCGGCGAGCGGGAGATCAGCGAGGTCGGGCCGCGCGCCGATCGCTCGGGCCTCGGCCGGCGCCTCCTGCGCGCGGACCCGCCGGAACGCCCCGATCGTGTCGTCACGGGCCGAGATCCGGTCCAACGCCTCCTCGGTGATCCGCACCGGGTCCAGCGTTCCCGCCCGCACTCCCCCGGCCACCTCATCCGCCGTACGGATCATGAGTCGAAACGGTACGCGTGGGCGACCGGCCGCCGCCGCGTGGACGTCGACACGACAGGCTGATCCGCACCGCCCGTGGGGCCAGGTCTCCCCCGGACGTTCAGGGCGGGTACGAAGACGGGGTGCCCGACATCCCTCATCTCGCCACGCTCGCCGTTCACGCCGGCAACGCCGTCGACACGGGCAGCGGAGCGATCCGCCGCCCGCTCGTCATGGCGAACTCCTACGCGCTGCCCGACGACCCGTCCGAGCTCTCCTGGTCGGGCACCGACACCCCGCTCTACACCCGCAACGGCGGCGCCAACCAGGGATGGCTGGAGGACAAGCTCGCCGCGCTCGACGGGGGTACTGCGGCGGTGGCCCTCGCGAGCGGGATGGCCGCGCAGCACGCGGTGTTCTTCGCCGCTCTGCGCTCCGGCGACCACGTGGTCTGCTCCGACACCACCTACGTCGGCACCTATCGACTGCTCCACGACCTGCTCCCGGCGAAGTACGGGATCACCGCCACCCTCGTCGACTCCTCCGACCTCGACACCGTGGCCGCCGCCGTGCGCCCCGAGACCCGGCTGGTGCACATCGAGACGCCGGCCAACCCCACCACCCGGATCACCGACGTCGCCGCGGTCGCGGACATCGCGCACGGCGCAGGCGCGCTGCTGTCGGTCGATGCCACGTTCGCCACGCCCGTGCTGCAGCGCCCGCTCGACCTGGGCGCCGACGTCGTCGTGCACTCGCTCACGAAGTACATCAACGGCCACGGCGACGCGATGGGCGGCGCCGTGATCGGCGGCGGGGAGGCCGGCAGCGCACTCGTGGCCGACATCCGGCGCGAGGCGATGGTCAACGTGGGCGGCGTGATCAGCCCGTTCAACGCCTGGTTGATCATGCGCGGTTCGGTGACCCTGCCGATGCGGATGCGCGCCCACTGCGCCGGGGCGATGGCCGTGGCCCAGTTCCTCGAGGAGCACCCGCGGGTCGCCTACGTCGCCTACCCGGGCCTGCCCTCCCACCCGCAGCACGCGCTCGCCGGCCGCACGCTCGACGGCGGGTTCGGCGGGATGCTTGCGTTCGCCGTGGACGGCGACTCCGCTGCGCAGAACCGGTTCGTGGCAGCGCTGCGGCTGATCACCTCGGCGGTCTCGCTCGGGCACGACGAGTCGCTGATCGTGCACGTCTCCGGCGACGACGAGCGGGCCCGGTACTACCCCGAGAAGTTCCGCCGCTACGGCCACCTGCGGTTCTCCGTGGGCCTCGAGGACCCCCGAGATCTGATCGCCGACCTCTCCCGCGCCCTCGACGCCGTCGGTTCCTGAGGCCACACATCGGCAGCCGGACGAGCGGCCCACGGGGGTAGCGTCGAGGCGTGAAGGTTCGTATCGGTATCGGGTCAGTGCCTCTCGCCTCCGGTCCGGGCCCCGGGCCCGAGCTCGCAGAACTGATCGACGAACTCGAGGCCCGCCACATCGACTCGCTCTGGCTGGCCGACACGGCGTCGGCCCCGTCGATCGACCCCGTCGTCGGGATGGCGTTCGCCGCGGGCCGTACCCGTGAGCTGAAGCTCGGCACGGGCGTTCTGGTGCTCCCCGGCCGCAACCCCGCGCTCGTCGCCGCGCAGCTGGCGTCGCTGGCGGCGCTGGCTCCCCGGCGGATCCTGCCCGCGTTCGGGGTGCGGTCGGTCACGCCCGCCGAGCGCGATCTGTTCCCGGCACCCGACGGCGCGCGGGCCGCCCTGTTCGACGAGTCCCTCGTCGTGGTGCGTCGGTTGCTGTCCGAGCCGAGCGTCACCCACCACGGCCGGTTCTTCCACCTCGACGACGCATCGGTGGCGCCGCTACCTGCGCGGCCGCTCGATCTCTGGCTCGGTGGCCGCGCCCCGGCCGGGCTGCGGCGGATCGGGCGGCTGGCCGACGGCTGGCTCGGCAGTGCCGTCACCCCGGAGGAGGCCGGCGTGGCCAGGTCGCTCATCGAGGAGACGGCCAAGGACGCCGGCCGTGAGATCGAGCCCGACCACTACGGCACGAACATCGCCGTGATCCCGCCCGGCGCCACCATCACCGACGCCGCGATCGCCCGCATCGCGCGGCGCCGCCCGGATCTCGACCCGAAGCTGCTGGTGGCCCACGGATGGGACGCCGCGCGCGAGCAGGTGCGCCGCTTCGTCGACGTCGGGCTGACGAAGTTCGTCGTCCGCCCCGCCGGAACGGTCGCGTCGTGGCGCGGGTTCCTCGACCAGTTCACGGCCGAGATCGCCGGGCTGGAGGCCGAGCTCAGCAGCTGACCACGCCGTTCACGCCGCCTGATCGGCCGCCGCGGGAACACCGGAGAACAACCCGGTGCGCCGGGCACGGCGCTCGAACCACAACGTGGCGAGCGGCGGGATGCTGGCCACGAGTGCCACCACGGTCGTTCCGACGCTCCACCGGAAATCGCGCGCCACCAGCAGCGTGACGACGACGTAGATGATGAAGAGCACCCCGTGGATCGGCCCGAACACGGTGACGCCGATGTCGTTGCGCACCACGACGTACTTGAAGAACATCCCGATCAGCAGGCCGGCCCAGGAGCAGGCCTCAGCGATCGCGATGGTGCGGAACACCAGAGCACCCGTGGTCGGGGAGGGGAAGGCAGCCATGTGCGCCACTCTGCCCGACCATGGTTCCGTAGCTTCTACCGGGTGTCGAAAGTAACCGTCCTACGACAGCCGGCCCCGGAGATACCGGGGTGATGGCGGGGCCAGTGGCACCACCGGGGCGTCCCCGAGGATGTCGTTGGCCGCCTTGTAGAACGTTCGCGCCGGCGCCCCACCACCGAAGAGCGTTCCGCTCGAGCAGGTGCTGGGCGGCGACCCATCGCAGATCGGCCGCGGGTTCCGGGAGTCGTCGAACACGATCGCCGCTCCGGCGAGCTGCGGCGTGGCGCCCACGAAGGCCGCGGACTGGAAGATCTGCGTGGTTCCGGTCTTGGCCGAGGCGGGTCGTGACCAGCCCTGAGCGGCCGCCGCCGCCGCCGACGTACCACCCGGCTGGTCGTCCTCACTGAGGCCGTTGACCAAGCTGTCCGCCAGCGCGGGAGCGACCGCCTGCCGGCACGGGGTCTGGTTCACGGGCACCGGTTTGCCGGCCTGGTCGGTCACCGAGAGGATCGGCGTGGGCGGGCACCACATGCCGTGGCTCTGCAGCGTCGCGTCGACGTTGGCCAGCTCGAGGTCGCTCGTCGGGGTCACGCCGAGGGTGAAGGACGCCTGCCTCTCCGCCTTCACCGTGTCGGCGATCGACATGGCTCCCGGCTTGTCACTCACCGGGTTGGAGAGCGAGGTCATGCCGAGCCGCTGCGCCATGTCCACGATGGGCGGGATCCCGGTGCTCTCCTCGAGCTTCACGAAGGCGGTGTTCGGCGACTCGGCGAGCGCCTCGGTGAGGGTCAGCTGTGGCGCGAGGGTCTCCTCGGCGTTGTGCACCGGGATGTCGTGGCCCGAAGCGTCCTTGTAGATCGGGCTCAGGTACCCGCTCGGCGGCACGTCGATCACCGAGTCGATACCGATCAGGCCCTGCTCCATGGCCGTGGCGGCGGTGAAGATCTTGTACACCGAACCGGCACCGAGGTTCTCCGGCTGATAGGGCAGTCCGTAGCTGGACTGGCCCGGCTTGTTGCCGTACGTGCGGTTGGCCACCATCGCCGTGATCGGGTGCACGGTCTGGCCGGGCTGCACGAACGAGAGCACGTCAGCGACGTGCGGCGTCCTCGGGGGCACCTGACTGTCCACTGCGGACTTGGCCTTCTCCTGTGCGTCCGGGTCGAGCGTGGTACGGATCGTGTAGCCACCCGACAAGAGCTGCTCGCCGGTGAAGCCGGCCTGCTCCAGGTAGCGCACCACGTAGGCACAGAAGTAGCCGTCGTCCCCCGCACCCGTGCAGCCCTCGGGCGGTACGGACGTCTCGTCCACCACGCCCAGCGGCGCGGAGGTGGCGGTTGCGGCATCGTCGGGGTTGATCGAGCCGAGTTGGCGCAGCTGCGCGATCACCACGTCGCGGCGCGCCTTGGCGGCCTCGGGATGCTCGATCGGGTCGAACTGGGTGGGGCTCTGCACCATTCCGGCGAGCAGTGCCGCCTGCGGGACGGTCAGCGCGGAGGCGGTGGTGTTGAAGTAGACCCGCGCCGCGGCTGCCACGCCGTAGGCGCCGTGCCCGAAATAGACGATGTTGAGATAGCGGGTGAGGATGTCCTCCTTGCTGAGGTTGTGGTCGACCGTGACCGCCAGCTCGGCCTCGTGGATCTTGCGGGCGAGACTGGGCGCCACGGCCGCCTGGCGCTGCGCGTCGTTGGTGGCCGCCACATAGAGCTCGTAGTTCTTCACGTACTGCTGGGTCAGGGTCGAACCACCCTGCTGAGCGCCGCCGCCGGCGTCGTTGACCAGGGCGCGAATGGTGCCGACCGGGTCGACACCTCCGTGCTCGAAGAAGCGCCGGTCCTCGATGGCGACGATCGCCGCCTTCATCGCCGCCGAGATCTGACTGCTCGGGACGGGCGTCCGGAACTGGTCGTAGAGGAAGGCGATCGGTTTCCCGGTGGAGTCCGTCACAGTGGTGACGTCGGGGGTGTTCCCCGCGAGCAGGGAGGCCGGCGCGACATTGACCGCCCCGTTGCTGACCTGCCCGGCCAACGCTCCGATGCCACCGACCACCGGAAAGCTCATCACGGCCAGCACCACGGCTGCCACCAGCCCCAGCACCGCCAGACGCGCGCACTTACGGAGAACCACCACGCACCACATCTACCAGTGCGCCCATCCCCACGCAGAATCCGGATGATCTGTACACATATCGGAGAAAAGCGACCAGCCGGACGCACAGGATGGTTCGACAAAAGGGTGTGTAGAACATTCCCTGACTTCCCGACAGGGGCACACTCGAGAGGTCCCTCCAGTGCACCACAGGACGGCACTGCGGAAACAGCGTTGCGGAAAGGTGGAGAAATGGGCGAGCTCAGCCCCTGGCACTGGCTCATCGTGATCGGCGTGGTGGTTCTCCTGTTCGGAGCCAAGAAGCTCCCCGACGCGGCGCGCGGTCTCGGCCGGTCCGCCCGGATCCTGCAGGCGGAACTGCGGGCAGGCACCGCACCTGCGACGACCGACCCTGAGCCCGGTCGCCCGGCCGCCGACGAGGACAAGGCCTGAACGAGAAAGTAGCCTGACACTTACGTAAGTGATGGTCTACACTCCTCGAATGCAGGCCGTCCTCGAAGCCCTCGTCGAACCGCGACGGCGCGAGATCCTCCGGCTCGTGCGCGACGGGGAACTCCCGGCGGGCGCGATCGCCGAGCAGTTTCCCGACGTAGCCCGGCCCACCGTCTCGCAGCACCTGCGGGTGCTGCGCGGTGCCGGGCTGCTCGTCGAACGACGCGAAGGCACCCGGCGGTTCTACCGCGCCCGCCCGGATGCGCTCGCCGAGCTGCGCGCATTCGTCGAGGACTTCTGGGACGCCCGGCTGGCCGACATCCAGGCGATCGCCGAGGAGGATCAGTGATGTCGAACAACACGGCGACGTCGGGCACCCCCGCACCGTGGTGGACCGAGCTCAAGAGCATCACCTTGCACGTCGAGGGCGAGGCGCCCGGGCTCTGGCCCGCCGGCGCGAGCGAGGAGTACCGCCTGGCCCGCTCGGAGCTGCGCCGGGCCGAGGCCGAGCTGCGCGACCGGATCGAGACCGTGGCCGCGATGCGCCGCGCGCTGCCACTCGGGGCCACTGTGCAGAACCACCGGTTCGTCGAGGGCCCGGCCGACCTCGCCGCCGAGGGACCCGAGCGCCCCGTCACGCTCGAGGAGCTCTTCGGCGACCACGACGAGCTGGTCATCTATCACCTGATGCTGCATCCCGAGGACAACGCCGCCTGCGCGGCGTGCTCGATGTTCGTCGACGGCCTCAACGGGGTGGAGCGCCACATCGCCCAGCGCACCGCCTTCGCCGTGATGGCTCCCGCCCCACTCCCCGCCCTTCGCGGCTGGGCGCGCGTCCGGGGCTGGTCACGGGTGCGGCTGGTCTCCGCTGCCGGCACCACGTTCCTCGACGATCTCGGGGTGGCCGGCTCGCGTGGGGCACTGTTCCCGGCGTTCAGCGTGCATGTCCGCGACCGCGAGGCCGGTGCGGTGCGTCATGTCCTCACCCAGCCCGCCGATTTCCCCGACGGCACCCCGCGTGGCATGGACCTGCTCACGCCCGTGTGGAACCTGTTCGACCTGCTGCCGTCCGGCCGAGGCGACCGTGAGCCGGACAACACCTATCCCCTCGCACGAGCATCAGGTGGAGTATCTGCGTCATGACCCGGTGGTTTCCTGTGGTACTCGGCGCGCTCGGCGTGCTCCTGTTCGTCATCGGTGGGGTGTGGACTCTCCAGGGGGCCGACCTGCTGGGCGGCAGCTTCATGAGCGGGTCCCGCACCTGGCTCGTGATCGGGCTGCTGGTGCTGATCGGCGGGATCGCGCTCATCTCGAGCTCGGTGCGCAGCCGCGCCCGTCACTGAGTCTCCCGGCGAGGCGTTGCACCGTAGCTACGACGCCGCTCTGAGGACACTGCACCGTTCGGAGCACGCCGGGCGAGATCGACTCGCGAGCGTGTCCGGGTCGTCGCACCATTTCGTCATGAACAGGGTATGGCGCGAATCTCACGGGCCTCTGGACGCCGTGCACCGCGTCGGCGCGGTGCTGTTCGCTCTCGGGCTGTGGGTGTTCGGCATCCTCGGCCTCGTCAACCGGCTGGAACCGTTCACCACCAACGGCACCCCGGTGCTCGGGCTCTCGTCCAACGGTCTGCTCTCGGTGATCTCGCTGGTCGTGGGCGCGATCCTGATCGCGGCGGCCATGCGCGGCGGCCGCACGGCCTCCACGGTGACCGTCATCGTGGGGGTGGCGTTCATCCTCTCGGGCCTGGCCAACGTGCTCGTGCTGAACACCCCGATGAACCTGCTCGCGTTCCGGATGCCGAACGTGATCTTCAGCCTGATCGCAGGCGCGCTCCTGCTGTTCCTCGGCGCATACGGGAGGTACACGGGTGGGCTGCCCGACGACAACCCGTACCGCGTGGAACGCCATCCCGGCGGTGAGCCGGAGGTGCCCCTGCCCACCGTCTTCCGGGACGCGGCGGACGTGATCGCCGCCCGGGAACTCGCCGAGGCCGAGCGCGCCGTCGCCCAGCACGCCGCCTCACCGGAGCAGGCCGACCGTGTCGCTGCGGCGCGGGGTGCACGGCGCGCCGAGGACCGGGTGCGCTCCTGGCGTGCGGGCGCGTCCTGACCTCGACCGCCAGGCGGACCAGCGCCGACGGCTCCTGATCACCGGATCCACCGCCCGTACACCCTTCGGCCATCGCGCGGCCCACTGACCATCGGCTCTAGAGCACCGCTCCAAAACAGTTCTATCGCCGGGCCGCGGCCCGGGGCACGATGGCCCGGAGGGGACGAGCCGATCCCCTGGCGACGATGCGGAGGCGCGGACGATGGCGTGGGATTTCTCGACGGAACCCGAGTTCGAGGCACAGCTCGAATGGATGCGCGGCTTCGTCCGCGAGGAGATCGTCCCGTTGGAGACCCTCGACCTGGACCGCGAGACCTATGCGCGGATCACCGCACCGCTCAAGGAGCAGGTGAAGGAGCGCGGGCTGTGGGCGGCCCACCTGCCGCCCGAGCTCGGCGGCGGCGGGTTCGGACAGGTCAGGCTCGGGCTGATGCACGAGATCCTCGGCCAATGCCGCTACGCACCGGGGATCTTCGGCAACCAGGCGCCCGACTCCGGCAATGCGGAGCTGCTCGCCATCGGTGGGAGCCCCGAGCAGAAGGAGCGCTGGATGCACCCGCTGCTGCGCGGAGAGCTGCGCAGCTGCTTCTCGATGACCGAGCCCGGGGCCGGGGCCGACCCGACGCTGCTCTCGACGCGGGCGGTGCTCGACGGCGACGACTACGTGATCAACGGGCACAAGTGGTTCTCGTCGAACGCCTCGCACGCCGACTTCCTGATCGTCATGGCAGTGACCGACCCCGACGTGTCGGCCTACCAGGGTTCGTCGATGATCGTCGTGCCGGTCGAGACGCCGGGCGTGCAGATCGTCCGCGACATCCCGGTGATGGACCACCCCGCGGTCGGCGGCGACCTCTACGGAGGGCACGCCGAGATCATCTACACGGACGTGCGCGTGCCGAAGGAGAACCTGGTCGGCAACCCCGGCGACGGCTTCCGGCTCGCTCAGCAGCGCCTCGGCCCCGGCCGCATCCACCACGCGATGCGCTGGCTCGGTCAGTCGAAGCGGGCGTTCGACATGCTGTGCGAACGGGCGGTGAGCCGGTACACCCACGGCTCCGTGCTCGCCGAGAAGCAGATGGTGCAGGACTGGGTCGCCACGTCCGCGGCGGAGATGCAGGCCGCGCGCCTGATGACCTTGCACGCCGCGTGGACGATGGACCAGGTGGGCGCATCGAACGCCCGCGTCGAGATCGCCATGATCAAGTACTGGGGCGCGAAGGTGCTCCACGACGTGATCGACCGCGCGATCCAGGTACACGGCTCGCTGGGCTTCTCCGGCGACCTGCCGCTGGAAGGGATGTATCGCGCGGCCCGCGCCGCCCGGATCTACGACGGCCCTGACGAGGTGCACAAGAGCACGGTGGCGCGCCGGATCCTGCGCGGCTACACCCCCACCGAAGTGCCCACCGAGCACGTCCCCACCCGCGCCGAAGCGGCCCGGAAGAAGTTCGCCCAGTACCTCGAGGAAGCGACTGCAAACCTGTAGCGCAACCCGGCCGCCTGCGAAGGTCGGTCCTCGTCGTCGCAGGCGGCCGCAGACATTTTCCCGTCACCGAGCCCGGGCGCCGATCTACCAGCGGTCGTGGACGTGCGGGCGGATCAGGTCGTCGTAGACCTCGCGGATCGCCGTCCGCACCGGCTCGTCCAGCGGGGCGAGGTCGGCCGCGGCGGCGTTTCCGCGCGCCTGCTCCGCGTTCCGCGCGCCCGGGATCACGACGGTCACCTGCGGGAGATCGACGATCCAGCGCAGCGCGAACTGCGCCATCGTCGCGCCCACCGGCACCAGCGGCCGCAGCCGTTCGACGGCCTCCAGCCCGACCTCGTAGGGCACCCCCGCGAACGTCTCACCCACGTCGAACGCCTCGCCGCGACGGTTGAAGGTGCGGTGGTCGTCGGGACCGAACGTGGTGGCCGCGGTGTAGCGCCCCGAGAGCAGGCCCGACGCGAGCGGCACCCGGGCGATGACCGCGACACCGGCCTCGTCCGCCGCGGGAAGCACGTGATCCAGCGGCTTCTGCCGCAGCGCGTTCAGGATGATCTGCACGCTCGCCACGCCGGGTCGCGCGATGGCCGTGAGGGCCTCGTCCACCCTCTCGACGCTCACGCCGTACGCCGCGATCCGCTTGTCGGCCACGAGCTCGTCGAGCGCGTCGAAGACCTCGTCGCGCGAGTAGACGGGCGTGGGCGGGCAGTGCAGCTGCACCAGATCCAGCGTGTCGACACCGAGATTGGCCCGCGAACGGTCGTTCCACGCCCGGAAGTTCTCGCGCGTGTAGTTCTCCGGCACCTGCTCGACGCGCCGGCCCATCTTGGTGGCCACCACGAACCGCTCGTCGTTCCGCTCCCGGAGGAACCGGCCGACCAGCGTCTCGCTGCGACCGTCCCCGTAGACGTCGGCGGTGTCGAAGAAGCTGACGCCGGTGTCGGCCGCCGCATGCAGCACCGCGAGGGCATCGGCCTCGTCCACCCGGCCCCAGTCCGCGCCGAGCTGCCAGCAACCGAGCCCGACGATGCCGACCTCACGACCGAGTCGTCGCGCGTTCCTCTTCTCCATGGTCGGAGCGTACGTCGGCAGCCGCGGCCACTCGCTCGTGCAGCCGGGACCTGATCTCCTCCGGCGAGTAGGACCGCCGGCGCCGCTCAGCCCGCACCGTGACCACCCCGGTGGCCGCAACCCCTGCGAGCCCGGCCAGGCCCAGCCACTTCCACCACCGCATCCGGATAACCTACCGGCCGTGCCGGCCAGCGTGATCACTCTCGACCAGGCGTGCGAGCTGGCACGGACCGGGGACGTCTGGATCTTCCGGGGCAGCAGTCCGGCCGACCGCGCCATCCGAGGGCTGACGAATGCGCCGGTCAACCACGTGGGCATGGCCATCGTCGTCGACGATCTGCCGCCGCTGATGTGGCACGCCGAGCTCGGCCGTTCGCTGCCGGACCTGTGGTCGGGCACGCACCAGCGCGGGGTACAGCTGCACGACCTTCGTGACGCGGTGCTGGTCTGGGGCCACCGCTACGGCCAGCGCGCCTGGTTGCGGCAGCTCGACGGCCCGCTGACCCGCGAGATGGAAGATGCGGCGCTGCGCACGGTGGCACGGCTCGACGGCACACCGTTCCCCTCGATGGCACGTCTCGCCGGCCGCTGGTTGCGGGGCCGGGCACCGGACCTGCTCCGGCGACGCAACAGCCGGGACCCGTCGCCGGGCCTGGAGACGGCCTACTGCGCGGAGGTCGTGGCCGTCACGTACGAGGAGATGGGGCTTCTGGCCGAGCCGCGCAGCCCCAGTTGGTACGACCCCGGGCGCTTCTGGAGCGGTGACGAGCTGGACCTCGCACCCGGTTTCCGGCTCGGCGGGGAGATCGCGGTGACGCTGCCGCCCGCCCCGAGCGCCCCGGCCGAGGCCACCCGGCGACCGGCCCGCCGGCTCAGGCGACGCCGCCCACGGGCCTGAGGATCCGGCACTCCTCGCAACAACCTGAGCGTTCGACCAGGTTTCTGCTAACCTGGGCGCTCGGGTTTCTCGTGGAGGTGGTGGCGGTGCCGTGGCTGTTCCTCGCCGGCGCGATCCTCACAGAGGTCGCCGCCACCACGGCGCTCAAGCTCTCAGAGGGTTTCACACGCCTTGTGCCCTCGATCGTCGTGGTGATCGGCTACATCACGGCATTCGCCATGCTGTCCCAGGCACTCACCCGCGGCATGGGGATCGGCGTGGCGTACGGCGTCTGGGCGGCCGTGGGAGTCGCGCTCGTGGCGATCATCGGCGCTGTGTTCCTCGGTGAGAGCATGACGTGGGTGCAGGTTGCAGGCATCGCGCTCGTCATCGCCGGAGTACTCGCCCTCGAGCTCGGCGCCCACCATCCGGAAGCCCGGCAATGACCGTCGCGGAGCCCTCCGACGGTCGCCGGCGCAAGGGCGAGCGCAGGCGGCGGCTGCTCATCGACGCGACGATGCGGGTGATCGAGCGCGACGGGCTGGCGGCGGCGAGCCAGCGCGTGGTGGCGCAGGAGGCCGACGTACCGCCCAGCACCGTCACCTACTACTTCCCCGCCGTCGACGATCTGCTCGTCGCGGCGCTCACCGCCTCCAACGAGGATTACATACAGCGGCTCGAGGAGTGCGCCGCGGCCGAGGATCCTCTGGCACGGCTCGCCCACCTGATCTCCGAGAGCACCGGCTCGCGCCGCGCCCATGTCGCGGCCGAGTACGAACTGTTCCTCATGGCCGGGCGACGGCCGGCCCTCCAGCCGGAGGCGGTGCGGTGGACCGAGGGTCTGGATGCATTCCTGGCTCCGCACGTGGCAGATCCGGTCGAGCGTGCGGGGGTCGCCGCGGCTGTCGACGGGCTCTTCCTGCGTTGTTTCTGCGCACCCGATCCGCCGGAGGCGGACGAGGTGCATACCGTGCTTGCCCGGCTGATCAGACGGGAATGATCGCCGGAGGAGCACCTGCCGGGGGGTTCGAGCCTCAGGCTGGCACTCGAGAACCGGAACGCCCCGGGTCGTTCTGCAGTGTCGTTCCCCATTCCGTCCGCCGATAGCGACCGGGCGACGGGCATTCCGGCTCGACCCACTGCCGTGCCCGCTCTCGCATCCTTACTGTCTCGGCCCGGTCACCGTCCCGTAACGGTGACCGGTTGCCGGGGCCGCCCGGCATCTGCTCATCCGGGTCGGGGGGTTGTGAATCTCCTGTGACAAACGAGAGCGTGGCTCCCATTGACAGCCTCTACCACCCACCCGGTCCCGGGCCGGCAACAGGCTCGACACCTCACTCCGACACCACATCTCGCGACATCAGTTCTCGCGGTCGACGCGACAGCGGAGTCCCACGCACACCGTCTTGTCGGGACCGTCATCCCGCGATGGTCATCCTCCGACGGTCCCCATGCATCGACGCTGCGCCATCATCGGGCGCACTATTTGCATCAGTCCTCTCACCGCCCGTTCCAGCGGGGCGCGCGCTTCTCACGGAACGCGGCCACCCCTTCGTCGGCATCCTGCGACATGTTCACCATGATCTGGGCCCGTTCCGTGGCGGACCATCCGCGCGATTCCTCATCGGTCACCACCTCGGAGAGTGCACCGAGAGTGGCGCGCTGGGCGACGGGGGCGTTGGCGCACACCCGCTCCGCGAGCGCCAGCGCCGCGGCCTCCGCCTCACCGGGCTCGACCAGCGCGTTGACCAGCCCGAGCGACCACGCCCGCTCCGCGTCCAGCGGCTCGCCGGTCAGCAGCATCTCGTTGGCGATGTTGCGGGGCAGGGCCCGGGGCGTCCGGAACAACGCACCGCAGTTGGCCACGAGTCCGCGTGCGGTTTCCGGCAGCGCGAATCGTGCGGTCCGCGCGGCCACCACGAGGTCGCAGGCCAGAACGATCTCGAAACCGCCGCCGTAGGCGATGCCCTCCACCGCGGCGACCAGAGGGGTCGAACGATCACGGCGGACGACGCCGTAGTTGCCGCCCCGCGCAGTTGGGCCACCCGCACCGGCCACAAGATCAGTACCTGCAGAAAAAGCTTCCGGCGATCCGGCGAGCACACCGGCCCACAGCTCTGGATCGTCGTCGAGCTCGTTGAGCGCGGCGTCGAGTGCGGCCGTCATACCCGCGTCGATCGCGTTGCGCTTGGCCGCGCGCTCCATCCGTACCAGCAGGATTCGTGCTCGTCGCTCGACCGTCACAGCCACGCCACGAGCCTAGTCACGTCGACCCGCACCTCGGCAGTAGTGGCCCTGACCGGGCCTTTTCCGGCGTCCGGCGATCCCATTCGGCCGGAATGGCCCGGCGGCCGGGGCGCGGAAGGACCCGGTCGCCAAGGAACCTTCCTACCCCGATCGACAATGGGTACCTCACTCCTTTATTATCGTGCTCGCAATTGACGCCCACCCCTGTTCGGAACCGTGGAACCCTCGTAGGACATCGAGGGCACCTCGGTGTACCCGGAGCCCCCTGAAAGGCAGCGCACATGGCCAAGCAGACGACGGTCACGCTCGTCGACGACCTCGATGGCACCGAGGCCGAGGAGCAGATCGAGTTCGCGATGGATGGAAGGTCCTACGAGATCGACCTCTCGGCGGCCAATAGCGCCAGATTGCGTGAGGCGCTGGAGCCGTTCGTTTCCGCTGCCCGCCGCACCGGTGGCCGCCGTCGTTCGGCCGGCAGTGCAGCCCCGGCCCGCCCGAGCACCGACCGTGAGCAGAACCAGGCCATTCGGGAATGGGCCCAGGCGCAGGGCATGAAGATCTCGGAGCGGGGCCGCATCCCGTCCAACGTGCTCGAGGCCTACCACCAGAGCCACTGACACAGAAGCTGAACATCTGTTAGCGCCCTTCGGGCGCCGCGGTATGCCAGGCTGGCTCGGTGATCCAACCGGCAGCCGTGCACATGGTGCTGCCGGGAAACGATCCGTCGTGGACCACTACCGGCATCCATGTACATCGCGGCGACCGCGTCACGTTGCTCGGCTCGGGTCGCATCACGTGGTCGGCGGACCACTGGGGCGGCCCCAAGTATCACCTCCGGGGCCGTGTCCCGGGTGGAGACGTTTTCGGCTGCACCCAGGACACCACCACCGTTGTGGTCGACCACTCGGGGCCGCTGCAGCTCTGCGTCTACCTCGGCGCCTGGGCCGACCGGTCCGGCACACTCACCCCGATGACGCGTGCCGACGGTTGCGGCCCTCCTGGCTATGACCCGGGGTCGTTGACGGTCACGGTGCTGCACTGGCCGCGGGGTGTCGATCCGGTCGACGGCCTCGCTGCGCTCCCGCCCGGCATCGCCGATCCGTGGCTCGCCGGTGCGGAGCGGCGGCGGCTGCTCCACCCCGTCGTGCCACCGGCCGGCTGGTCCTACCTCCTGGCCACCGGACCGGCTGACATCTACCGGCATGCCCTCGCCGAGGGCAGGCCGGTGATCGAGGTCCTCTGTGACGACGACGCCGGGGTCATCGAGAAGGACGTCGACGTCGTCCTCCGCGACGACACGATCATCGAGTGGAGCTGGCGGGTCGAGGCACTGCCCGGCAGGGTCCCGGAGAACACGGCCTGCACCCACGACCTCCTCGGCATCGGCGCGGTCTTCGCCGTGGGGCCCGACGCGAACGGCCGGCCCGAACCGGGCATCAACTGGTTCTGGAGCGCCACCCTGCAGCCCGAGGACGACGCCTTCGACTGCGCCGTCCCCGGTTGGACCGCGACACATGTTCCCGTGCGCCGCGGTCCGGCAGGCCTCGGCCGGTGGCGACGGGAGTCGCGCGCGGTGCAGGTCGACCACGAAAGGTTCGTCGGTCCGGCCCCGGCCCGCATCCGGTCGCTGCGGCTCGTCGCGGTGAGCCACTTCGGTCACGGCACCGGGCGGGCCACATTCCGCGACATCGTCGTCCGCACCGGCGGAGAGCGAATTCAGGTGCTCTGACCGCGAGCATTACCTCCGAGGTGATCGACCGGCCCACCGTGGCCGGGCGAAGGTCTCCATGTCATGTTCGACCGTGAACACCGGAGGCTCCCGATGCCCGCCACCATTACTCCCGGCACCGATCTCGTCCAGGCCTACCTGGCCGCGTGGAACGAGACCGACCCGGCGGCCCGCAAGGCCGCGATCGATGCCGCATTCACGCCTGACGCACGCTATGTCGACCCGCTCGCCGACGTCAGCGGCGCCGACGGGCTCGACGCCCTGATCGCCGGCGCACAGCAACAATTCCCCGGGATGGAATTCCGGCAGATCGGGGATGTCGACTCGCACCACGATGTGTGCCGCTTTCAGTGGGGCCTCGGTCCGGCCGGGGCCGAGCCGCTCGTGATCGGCTTCGACGTCGTGGCCGTCGCGGCTGACGGCAGGATCACCACCGTGCACGGTTTTCTGGACCGCGTGCCCGCGTGATCGACCCGGACGGGCCGGCACTCCGCACAGGATGCCGGCCCGTTCCGAACGCCGGCCCGTTCCGGCCGGCACATGTCGTCGGTAATGCCCGCCTGTGGGAACCGCTGTCAGCGCGGGCCCATCCGGATCGCGCCGTCGAGCCGGATGACCTCGCCGTTGAGCATGGGGTTGGCGACGATGTGCGCCGCGAGTGCCCCGAACTCGGCCGGGTCGCCCAACCGGGACGGGTGCGGCACCTGCGCACCGAGCGACGCCCTGGCCTCCTCGGGAAGGCCTGCCATCAACGGCGTGTCGAACAGGCCCGGCGCGATGGTGACCACCCGGATGTACATCGAGGCGAGATCACGTGCGATCGGCAGGGTCATGCCCACCACCCCGCCCTTCGACGCGGAGTAGGCCGCCTGGCCGATCTGGCCGTCGAACGCGGCCGCCGATGCCGTGTTGATGACGACGCCGCGCTCCTCCCCGACAGGATCGTGAGCCACCATGCGTTCGGCGGCGAGCCGAAGCACGTTGAACGTGCCGATCAGGTTGATCTCGATGATCCGCGTGAAGTCGGCGAGCGGGAAGACACCCTTCTTCCCGATCACCCGGATCGCGTTGGCCGTGCCGGCGCAGTTGACGGCCACCCGCAGCGCGCCCAGGGCGTCGGCGACGTCGAGCGCCGCCGCCACCTCGCTCTCGCTGCGGACATCCGCGGGCGCGAACCGCACCGCGTCTCCGAGCTCCGCGGCCCGCTCCTTCCCGGGCGAGCCCGGCAGGTCGACGATCACGACCTTCGCTCCGGCGGCCACGAGCGCCTTCGTCGTGGCGAGCCCGAGGCCGGATGCGCCCCCGGTGACGACCGCGACGCTCTCGGAGATGTCCACAGATCCTGCTCCCGTCCGAACCGTCAGAGGTGACTGTTCATACCGGGAACCGTCATACCATCGCCTGATCGGGAGGCGCACAGGCGCCACACCACGTCGACGCCCGCCTCTCCCGCCGTGCGTTCCTCCTGCGGCGCCCGGCGGTCCACCTCCCGGAATCCCAGGCGCCGCGGGATCGCACCGCTCGCGACGTTGGCGAGGTCGTGGACGATCTCGACCCGGTCCGCGCCGATGCGGAACGCCTCCGACGTGAGTGCCGCGGCGGCCGCCGTCGCGTAGCCGAGCCCGAGGTGAGCGGGATGCAGCCAGTACCCGATCTCGAAGCCCCCGGGCCCGATCCGGCTCATCATCGAGCAGCTTCCGACCAACGCCGGGCCGGGGGCGACGATCGCGTAGTCGTAGTCGGTGCCCCACACCTCCTCGGTGCGGGCGATGTAGGCCACGGCGTCCGCGGTCGAGTAGCCATGTGCCGCCCACGCCATCCACGGCGCGAGGTGCTCGATCGACTCGCTCACGGCGCGGTAGAGGTCTCCGGCGTCCACGCGTCGCCACCTCCGCAGCACGACCGGCCCCCGACTGAGCTCGTCCGACGCCGTGTACACGCCTCGATTCTGCCTGGCACAACAAGTCGTGAGATAACGCGGCTGTCGATGAGAAGCAGCGATTCGCGCTCGGGAAACGGACGACTCGCGGGGTTGTCAGTCCGGGGTCGGGGTGGTGGCGCCTGTGTCCGACCGGTTGCTGCCCCGGGCTGCGCCGTAGCGGATGCGGGCTACTCCGGCCGCCACCGCGAGTGGCACCGCCACGCAGAGGGCCACCCGGAACAGCGTCCCGAAGGCGCCGGTGTCGGCCAGTGGGCCGGCCGCGGCGGTGCCGGCCGAGCTACCCAGGAAGAGCAGTGCGGCGAAGAGCGCCACGGCGGTGGCCCGCTCCGTCGGCACCACCTCGGTGGCCCACCCCTGCAACGTCGTGTGCAGGAACGCCCAGGAACCACCGAGCAACAAGCCCGCGACCGCGACGGTCGCGACGTTGACCGTGATCGCGGGGACGGACCAGCCGACGATCAGCAGCGCCCCGCCGATGCAGGCGAGCCCGCCGGGGGACGTCCGCCCGACCAGCATGCGCACCAGGCGCGACCAGCCGAGCGCCCCGACCCCGAACGAGGCGGCCACCAGGCCGGCGAGGGCTGCCGAGGACCCCAGCGCCTGCACGGCCGGCGCCAGGTAGGTGAGCACGCCGAGCACCGTCATGCCCTCGACGAACACCAGTGCGAAGACCACCAGGGCCCACCGCTCGCGCAGCACCCGCACGACCGACCGCAGCGGGTTGCCGGTGGCGGGGCTGCGGTCCGGCTCCGGCAGCCGGGCCAGGGCGACCCAGAGCAGGGCCGCGGCCACGGCCGTCACACCGGGGACCACGCGCCAGTGGATCAGGTCGGCGAGCAGACCCGCGCCCGCTGTCGCGACCGCGATGCCGAGCGACGACGCAGCCAGTACGTCCGCCAACGGACGCTGGCGCACTGCGGCAGGCCACATGTCACCGACGTAGACGAGCGTGGACGGGATGAGCGCGGCGAAACAGCCGCCCGCCACCGTGCGGCAGATCCCGAGGGCCAGCAGGTTCGGGGCGAGCACCGACCCGATCCCGGCGACCGCTGCGCCGAGTAGCGACAGGCGCATCACGCGGACGCGGCCGATACGGTCGCTGATCATCCCCCATACCGGCTGCATCAGGCCGTAGGCCAGGAAGTACGCGCTCGCCACACCTGCGACGGCCGACAGGGGTGCGTCCATGTCGAGACCGATCACCACGAGCAGAGGGGCGATCGCGAAGCGGTCGCAGGTACTGGTCAGGGCGGCCAGCTGCAGCAGCCGCAGCCTCCCTCGCTCCCCCACACTGGGGCGCACCTCCGTGGTCACCCGACGACCATCGTCCGTCACGGCCGCTCACGCTGCATCGAACCGGGGTGAGAACGGTCACTACCGACCTTCCGGCCGAGACACACGTAGGGGTGCGAACGACACCTCCGCGCCGGTCAAGGGCCCCAAAACCGACTCACTACGGTGTGCCAATGCGACGGACGATCTTCGGGCTCATCGCGCTG
Organism: Pseudonocardia yunnanensis; assembly: GCF_039534065.1. Taxonomy (NCBI): domain Bacteria; kingdom Bacillati; phylum Actinomycetota; class Actinomycetes; order Pseudonocardiales; family Pseudonocardiaceae; genus Pseudonocardia; species Pseudonocardia yunnanensis. The sequence continues at coordinate 26,694 of NZ_BAAAUS010000068.1, forward strand.
CTGCTCCTGAGCGCGTGCACTGGACCGGGAGCTGACACACCGCGGGATCTCAGCGGCGACTGGCACGGCAGCATCAACACCCCGGGGATCCCCCTGCAGATCGGCGTGCGCATCGCCGGCACCACCGGCACCTTCGACCTCCCGGCCCAGGGGCTTCGTGCGCTCGCGTTGAAGGACGTGCGCCTCGACGGCGACGCCGTCACGTTCCACCTGCCCGACGTCCCGGGCGGCGCCACCTTCGACGGCACCCTGAACCAGGACGGCACGATCGCCGGGAGCTACAGCCAAGGCGGGCAGACCGCCCCGTTCACGCTGACCGCAGGCGCGCTGCCCGATGTCGGGCGACCGCAGGAGCCGCAGCCGCCCTTCCCCTACCGCAGCGAGGACGTGACGTACCCGAGCGGTCCGCTGACCATGGCCGGGACGCTGACCGTCCCCGAGGGGGACGGACCGTTCCCCGCGGTCATGCTGATCACCGGCAGCGGCGCGCAGGACCGCGACGAGACCATCGCGGGGCACAAGCCGTTCCTGGTGCTCGCCGACACGCTCACGCGCACCGGCTACGCCGTGCTCCGCGTGGACGATCGCGGCGTCGGGGGCTCGAGCGGCGATCCCCAGCAGGCGAGCTACGACGACCTCACCAGCGACACTCTGGCCGGGCTCGCGTTCCTGAAGGGCCGCACCGAGATCGACCCCGCGAAGATCGGGCTGCTCGGCCACAGCGAGGGCGGCTACCTCGCGCCGCTCGTCGCCCAGAAGGCCGGCGCGGGCGGGGTAGCGTTCGTCGTGCTCATGGCTGCCCCGGCCGTCACCGGGGAGGAGGTGCTCGTCCTGCAGAACCGGTTGCTCTTCCAACAGGCCGGCGCGCCCCCGGAGCAGGTCCAGGCCCAGATCGACTACGTGCGCAAACTCAGTGGGCTGCTGCGGGCGGAGGACTACGACGCCGCCCGGCAGCTCTCCCGCGACCGCATCGCCCAGCAGACCTCGGCGCTGCCCGAGGATCAGCGTCCGAGCGCCGAGGAGCTCGAGGCCCAGCTGCCGGCAACCCCCGCGTACCGCGCTGTGCTCACCTACGACCCCGCGCCGGCCCTGCGGGCGCTGCAGGTGCCGGTGCTCGCCATCTTCGGCGCAAAGGACCTCCAGGTGCCACCGACCCAGAGTGAACCCGCGCTGCGCACGCTGCTCGCCGGCAAACCGGACGTGACGATCCGCACCTTCGCCGAGCTCAACCATCTGATGCAGCCCGCCACCACGGGCGCCATCACCGAGTACCCGACGATCGATACGACGATCGACCCCGAGGTGCTCAACCTGGTCACCAACTGGATGAGCGAGAGGTTCTGATGCCCGACGTCGACCCTGAGGAGTTCCGCAGGCTCGGTCACGCCGTCGTCGACTGGATCGCGGACTACCGTGCCGGCGTCGCCGGCCGGCCCGTGTTGCCCGACGTCCAGCCGGGGTGGGTGCGCGAGCAGCTGACGCCCACGCTGCTGTCCGCCGGCCTGCCCGAGGAGCCGCAGCCGCTCTCCAGCCTGCTCGACGAGATCGACCGGGTGGTCGTGCCGGCCACCACCCACTGGCAGCACCCCGGCTTCTTCGGCTACTTCCCGGCCAACGCCTCGCTGCACTCGCTGCTCGGCGACATGCTCTCCACCGGCCTCGGCGTGCAGGGGATGCTCTGGGCCACCTCGCCCGCAGCCACCGAGGTGGAGCAGGTGCTGCTCGACGCCATGGCGGGAGCGCTCGGGCTGGACCCTGTCTTCACGTTCGCGGGCGGCGGGGGCGGGTCGATCCAGGACTCCGCGTCCTCGGCGGCACTGGTGGCGCTGCTCGCGGCCCTGCACCGCAGCAACCCGGACTGGCGGGAGCGCGGCGTCGACGGCACGGAGCGCGTCTACACCACCGCCGAGACGCACTCCGCGCTCGCGAAGGCCGTGCGGGTCGTCGGGCTGGGCAAACAAGCGCTGCGGATCATCGAGCCGTCGCCGGGCTCGCTCGCGATGTCACCAGACGCCCTGGCCGCCGCGCTCCGGGCCGACTCCGAGGCGGGGCTGCGGCCGGTTCTGGTCTGCGCCACCATCGGCACGACGGGCACGGGCGCGATCGACCCGGTGCGGGAGATCGCGCATGCGGCGGCCGAGCACGGGGTCTGGGTGCACGTCGACGCCGCGTGGGCGGGCGTGGCAGCGCTGTGTCCGGAACTGCGCCACCTGCTCGACGGCGTCGAACTCGTCGACTCGTTCTGCACGAACGCCCACAAATGGCTGCTCACGGCGTTCGACGCGTCGCTGTTCTGGGTGCGGGACGCCACCGCACTCCCGGCCGCGCTCTCGATCACTCCCGAGTTCCTGCGCAACGCCGCCTCGGAGTCCGGGTTCGTCGTGGACTACCGCGACTGGCAGGTGCCGCTCGGTCGCCGCTTCCGTGCATTGAAGCTGTGGGCGGTCGTGCACGGCCACGGGCTGTCCGGGCTGCGGGCGCACATCCGCTCGCACATCGCACTCGCCGAGAAGCTCGCCGGCCGGGTGCGCGAGGATCCCGCGTTCGAGCTCGCGGCCGAGCCGGCGCTGGCACTGGTGTGCCTGCGCGTCGTCACGAGCCACGGGCCGGAGGCGGACGACCGCGCCACCCGCACCGTGCTCGAGCGCGTCAACGCCTCGGGCAGCGCATTCCTCACCCACACCACGGTCGGCGGCCGCTATGTCATCCGGGTCGCCATCGGATCGCTGCTCACGGAGTCCTCGCACGTCGACGCGTTGTGGGAGTCACTTCGCGAGGAGGCGGCGAAGGTCATCGCGAACGATCCCGACGATCGTCCCGATTTCGGCTCCTCCCGCTCGACGCACGTGTAGCGGGCCGCGTCCCCGTTGCCGCCACCCTCCCTGTGGTGGCGGCAACGGCCGCTTGACGATCGATCGAACGCCGACGTAGCGTCAGCGACAGGTCATGAGTGCCAGCACCAAGCCCCGGCTCGCTGGCCGGCAACCCTCCTCCGCGGTGGGGTGCTCCGGGTGACGACCAGGCCGCCGGGCGGGGTGCCCGGTGGCAAGCGCGGACCCGCCTGCGTTGCCGGGTCCCCTCATGAGGAGACCGTGTTGTCGCTCGTTCTTGCTCCATCCGATGTCTCGTCCGCCACGTCACGCGAGCTTCCCCCGGTGGTGGGCCACGACCTCCGGGTGCCACTGGTCACGGGTGGGAACGTGGCGTACGCCAACCTCGATCTCGCCGCCAGCGCGCCGGCTCTGCGCTCCGTGGCCGACCACGTCGCCGAGTTGCTGCCCTACTACGCGTCGGTCCACCGCGGCGCGGGCTACGCCTCCCAGGTCAGCACCGCCCTTCTGGAAGCCGCGCGCGCCACGGTCGGCGAGTTCGTCGGCGCCCGGCCCGAGGACGACGTGGTGGTGTTCACCCGCAACACCACCGACTCGCTGAACCTGCTCGCCGGGTGCGTGCCGGGCACCGTCCTGTGCCTGGACGTGGAGCACCACGCGAACCTGCTGCCGTGGCAGACCGGCGCCCACCAGGTGCTGGGGGCCGCCGACACCGTGGAGGAGACCCTCGCCGGCCTCGAGGCCGCCCTTGCATCGACTTCCGTGGCCCTGCTGGCGGTGACGGGCGCATCCAACGTCACCGGTGAGGTCTTGCCTCTGGGCCGGATCGTCGAGATCGCCCACCGGTGGGGCGCCCGGGTGGTGGTGGACGCCGCCCAGCTCGCGCCGCACCGCAGCATCGACATCGCGGCCACCGACATCGACTACGTGGCCCTGTCCGGCCACAAGCTCTACGCCCCCTACGGCGCGGGCGTGATCGTCGGCCGGCGTGACTGGCTCGACGTGGGCACGCCTTATCTCGCGGGTGGTGGCGCGGTGCGGGAGGTCGAGGTGGACCACACGATCTGGGCCGCCGCCCCGCACCGCCACGAGGGCGGCACGCCGAACGTGCTCGGCGCTGCGGCGCTCGCACAGGCCTGCCGCACGCTCGCCCCGGTGCTCGACGGCGCGGCGCTCGCGCACGAGCGCGCGCTCTCGGACCGGCTCGCGGCGGGTCTCGCCACCGTGCCGGACGTGCGGACGCTGCGGATCTGGTCGGACAGCACCGAACGCGTCGCCGTGCAGAGCTTCTCCCTCCCGGCGCAGCATCCGTCGGGACGGGTGGCCGCCTACCTCTCCGCCGAGCACGGGATCGGTGTCCGGGACGGCCGCTTCTGCGCCCATCCACTGCTGCTCAGGCTTTGTGGGGAGAACGGCGAGGCGCTGCGCGCGAGCATCGGGATCGGCACCACGGAGGAACACGTGGACCGGCTCGTGGAGGCGCTGCGACAGCTCGTCACGCAGGGCCCGCGCTGGACCTACGGACGTGTCGACGGGCGGTGGGTGCCGACCCCCGACCCGCGCGACCACGATCCCCTCGGGATCGTGGGCGACCTGGCTCTCGGCACAGGGGCCTCCGCCTGCAGTTCGGATTGATCATCCGGTCCGATTGATGTTGGACAGGCAAACCTAACAAGCAGCTATCCTCCTTTTCGATCACACATCGGGCGGGGAGGAGTGCTGCATGCGCGTCGTCGTGTTCGGCTACATGACGTGGGGCCATCGGACGTTGGACGCGGTACTCGCGGCCGGGCACGAGGTCCCCGTGGTCATCACACACCCGGAGAGCGACAACCCGTACGAGACGATCTTCAACGACTCAGTGGCCGAGCTCGCGGCCAAGCACGGCGTCCCCGTGCTGGTGCGCACCCGGGCCGACGACGCTGAGGTGGCGGAGCGGATACGCGCCGCTGCCGCCGACGTGATGGTCGTGGCGAACTGGCGCACGTGGCTGCCACCCGCCGTCTTCTCCCTCCCCCGGCTCGGCACGCTCAACGTGCACGACGCCCTGTTGCCCGCCTACGCGGGCTTCGCGCCGCTCAACTGGGCGGTGATCAACGGGGAGCCGGAGGTCGGGGTCACCGCCCACATGATGGACGGCGACTTCGACGCGGGCGACATCGTGCTGCAGCGCGCCACCCCGGTCGGCGACGAGGACACGATCGTCGAGCTGTTCGACCGCACTCTGGCCATGTTCGGGCCGATCACCGTGGACGCACTCGAACTCCTGGCCTCGGGTCGCACCGACTGGGAGCCGCAGGACCGCAGCCGGGCGAGCTACTTCCACCGGCGCAGCGAGGAGGACAACCGGATCGACTGGAGCTGGCCTGCCCGGGACATCGCCAACCTGGTGCGCGCGCAGGTCGACCCCTATCCCAACGCCTACTGCTTCCACGGCTCGACCAGGCTGCGGGTGCTCGCCGCCGGCGTCACCGACACGCCCTACGGCGGCACGCCCGGACGCATCTTCATCCGTGACGGCGCCGGTGGCGTGGTGGTCGTGGCCGGGGCCGACGCCCGCCGCGGCCGCAACGCGGGTCTCGTGATCCGCCGCGTCCGCACCGACGACGGCCGGGAGCACGCGGCCACGGAGTACTTCACGCGGATGGGCGGCTACCTCACCTCGCACCCCACCGCCTGACTCCCTGCGGCGGCGCCGGCCGCCCGGCCACCACCCCGCGAGGTGCGCGAACGCGGCTTCCGGATCGCCCTGGCCAGCTCGGGCAAACAGGAGCACGTCGAGCACTACCTCAGCCTCTTCAACGGCAAGGAGCTCGCCGACGCCTGGACCACCTCAGACGACGTGCGACGCACCAAGCCGGCGCCCGACCTGCTGGAGGCAGCTCTGCGAGCGGTCCACGGAACCGCTGGCGTGCTGGTCGGCGACTCGGTGTGGGACTTCCGTGCCGCGGCGGCGCTCGGCACACCGGGCTACGCCGTGCGCAGCGGCGGGTTCTCCGTGGAGGAGCTGTGCGCGGCCGGCGCCAAGGACGTGTTCGACTCGCCCGAGGACCTGCTGCAGCGTCTCGACGAGACGCTGCTCGCCGGACGGCGTCGCTAGCCGGGCTCGCCCCGGCGCTTGCGGTACAGCACCACACCCAGGTCGACGAGGGCGATCACAGCGATCACCACCATCACCCAGCCCAGTACCGGCAGCCCGGCGGCGAAGCCCAGCCACGCTGCACCCGCCGCGAACGCAACACCGAACGTGGCGAGCACCGCGCGCAGTGTCAGTGCACTGCGCGCGGGCGCGGCACCGCCGTACCCGGAGGTCGGGTCGTGGTACCCGGGCATCCCGCGTTCGTAGTCGGAACGCTTCCGGCGACCTGGATCCTCGCTGGCCATGCGCACGGGGTACCCCGCGCGCATGAGCGCCTCACGGACTGCCGTGCTCGGTTTCGTCCGGCAGCTGGTGCTTCGGTGACCCCGGATCGGCCTGTGCTGCGGCGCCCTGTCGTGCCGAGTCCTCCGGTGCGGCGATCCGGTGACGGAGCAGCACCCGGCTTCCGCGGCCGTCGAAATGGATGAGGACCGACTCCGACATCCTGCTCATCAGCGGGATGCCGTGGCCGCCATGTGTGGGCTCCTCCACGGGCGGGCGCCAACTGCCGTGATCGACCACCTCGATGCTGAGCGTGCCCGGCTCGGTCCAGAGGGTCAGCTCGACGGCGCCGGACTCCTCGGGCCCATAGGCGTGCCGCACCGCGTTGGCCGCCGCCTCGTCGACGGCGAGCACGACGTCGGCCACTTCGTCCTCGGTCAGCGCCAGCGGGGCAAGCCAACTCCCCAGCTCACGGCGGATCAGAACGAGCTGGTCCGGGTCGGCAGGCCAGCTCCGGTGCACGAACTCCACGTGCCCGGGGACGTCCTGATCCATGATCCTCGCTCTCCAGCTCCGCCTGCGTCCCGCAGCTCGCCTGCGGAGCGCCCGGCGGGGTTGGCCCGTTCTGCCGGCACAGATGACACGCTGACCGTATCGCCGTCGCGGCGATACCGCCCGCTCACCCGACGCGCAGAGCAGACCACTCGGCGTACACGCCCGCCGCCGCCGATAGCAATGTGCCCGATACGTCCTAATCGCCCGGAACCGTCCGGACGGACTGGCACCGCCGCGGCGCCGCCCAGGGTTCGGCGGACGGGCGTTAGGCCCGCTCCGTCTGCGGGTAGCCCGGTTCATGACCCCGCAGATTGTTGGGCAGGGCGGCAGCGAGGCCGGGTCCGGACACGCGCAGGGCACCCGGAGCGCCACTCACGCCACCGACCCCGCCGACGCGTCGACCAGCGAGCTCGTGAAACGGATGTCGACGCAGGTCTCCGAACTGGTCCGGGGCGAGCTGGAGCTCGCCCGCGCCGAGCTCACCGAGAAGGGCAAGCGCGCCGGGGCGGGCGCAGGCCTCGCCGGAGCCGGCGGGGTGGTGGCCCTCTACGGCATCGGCGCCCTCATCGCGGCCGCGATCGCTGCGCTGGACATCGTGCTGGCGCTGTGGCTGGCGGCGTTGGTGATCGGGGTGGTGCTGCTGATCGTGGCCGGCGTGCTCGCGCTCGTCGGCCGCAAGGAGCTACGCCAGGCCGCTCCGCCCGTCCCCAAAGATGTCGTCGACAGTGTCCAACAGGACGTGCAGACCGTGAGGCAGGCGGTGCAGCGATGACGGGCCCACACTCAGCCGACCCGCCGCGCCGGGCGACGTCCGGCGCCTCGCGCAGTCCGGACGAGCTGCGCCAGGACCTCGGCGCGTTGCGCGCCGAACTCGGTGACACCGTCGAAGAACTCGCGCACCGCGTCGACGTCCCTTCTCGGGTGCGCGCCAAGCGCGAAGAGACCACAGCCCGGGTGCAGGAACAGGTCACGCAGGCGAGGGCCGCGCTCGCACAGAAGGCGCCTACGGTGGACGCCGCGGTCCGCGACCAGCGGACGCTCATTGCCGCGATCACGCTCGTGTTGAGCTACCTGCTGGTCAGCCGGATGCGCCGGCGCAAGCAGCGGCGTAAGGCCGCACGCGCCGAAGCCGACATCCCAGTGATCGGGAGGGACGGAAATGGAACGCGGTAGCTCGAAGCACAGCCCACGAGAGGACGACGCGCTGGCCGAGGAGCTGGCCGGGCAGCTCGGTCCGGGCGGGTCCAACCGCGAGGAGTGGGTCGATCCGGAGCCCCCGGCCGACGACGACCCGCCGTCTCGCGTCGACCTCTCGTCGGACAGCGGATCACCCGAGGCCGGGGCCGTCCCGGACGACGAGGAGATGCGCCGGGCCCAGCACGACATGGCCGTCGCGAACGACTGGAAGCGGGAGGACATGCCCTGACCGGTCGGGTGCCTCGACGGCCGCAGACCGCGAGTACCCGGGACCACGGACGCAGGTCGAGGGACCAGGCGTGAGGTCCGCGCCCGCCCGTCGCCAACCATCGGTTCGCCTGGCAAGGTGGCGCCGGTGATCACTCTCCCCCCGATGACAGCTCGGCGTGCGGTGCAGGCCGTGCTGCGCGGGTCCGGGCTCATCGCGGTCGCCACCGGGACATGGGTGGTGGCCCGCGGCAGCACGGCCGTGCCCGACGGCGGCACCGTCTCCCCCAGCGCCGACAGCGTGCTGCGCTTCTACGCCACCTGGTGGGCCGGGTCGGGTGTTCTCATGTGGCGACTCGCGGCCGCGCCCGAACGGCATCCGGCCGCGGTGCGTGCAGTTGCCGCCGCGACGTTCGTGGGTGGCCTCGCCCGGCTCCTCGCCGCCAGGCACAGCGGCCCGCCGCACCCGCTCTTCCGGGCACTGACGGTGCTGGAGCTCGTGACAGCGCCGGCGTTGCTCGCCGCACAACGGCAGCTCGCGCCCGACCAGCAGGAGCCCTCGCACAACCGGTGACACCGCCGCGCCGCGCACACCCGGTTCAGGGCAGGCGGGCGTCCTCGGGGGTCTTGTCGGTGCGCAGCCCGCGCCATGCGGCGTGGCGCAGCCTGCCCTCGGCCGTGATCACCCGATAGACCACCTCGCCCACGAGCTGGGGGTGCACCCAGCGGGCCTTACGGGCCTCGCCGCGCGGCACCTCCTCGTCGAACGGGCTGGAGGGCCGTTCCCGCGGGCGCAGCTCCCCCAGGAGGTGCTGCAGCGCCGCCTCCGTGAACCCGGTGCCGACATGGCCGAGGTAGCGCAGCCTGCCGTCGTCGTCGTACGCGCCGAGCAGGAGCGCGCCGAGGCTGGCGCTGCGCCGCCCCTCCCCCGCCGTGTATCCGCCGATGACGACCTCCTGCGTGGTCAGGAGCGCGGTCTTGATCCACGCGGGCGACCGGCGGCCCTGCTCGTACTGCGCCGTGCGGCGTTTGCCGATCACGCCCTCGAGCCCGTGCGAGCGGGCCACCTCCAGGAGATGCTCGCCGTCGACCCCCGAGGTGGCCGGGGGCACCCGCACCCGCGCACCGGCGAGCCCCAGCTCCTCCAGGAGAGCGCGGCGCCGGTCGTAGCTCTCGCGCAGCAGCGTCCGCCCGTCGAGGTGCAAGAGGTCGAACACCACGTAGGACACCGGAATCCGCTCGACGAGCTCTGGTGCCGGTGAGCGGACGTGCATCCGGTGCTGCAACAGCCCGAAGTCCGGCTGTCCCGCGGCGTCGAGAGCGACGACCTCCCCGTCGAGCAACACCGGGCGGCCGTCGAGAAGCTCCGGGAGATCAGCGAGCTCCGGATAGGCGCCGGTGATCTCGTTGCCGCGGCGGCTGTGGGCGCGGACGCGGCTGCCCGCCACTGCGGTGACGGCGCGGACGCCATCCCATTTGAACTCGAAGGCCCAGCCCGGACCCGCGGGAGGTCGGCCCGGCGTGGCCAGCATCGGGGCCACGGGCTGCGGTAGCTCGGGTTGCGGTTCCGACCCGCTCATTCGCGAACGGTAGCGCGTTCGTGCTGGTCCGGCGGCCGCTTCTCGAGGGGTGGGGAAGCGGCCGCCGGGCGCGAGAGGCGGCTCGGGGTTCCGCCTCGTCTCCGCGCTACCCCACGGTAACCGTTGCGCCTGCAACCGTGGAGATCGGGATCGCCCGAGTCGTCGGATGTCGCCTTCGCCACACACTAAGGTCGTCTCGTGCCGGATGATCCGGATGAGACCACCGCGGCCGACGACGCCGCCGATGCCGATCTCGATGCCGTCGCCGAGAACCTGTACGGCGTCCTGCCCGACGACTTCATCGCCGAGCGCGACGCGGCCGCGGCCCGGGCCCGCGAACGGGGCGACCGCGAGCTCGCCAAGGCGATCGGTCGGTTGCGCAGGCCCACCCGGGCCGCGTGGCTGGCCAATCTGCTGGCGCGGCACCGCCGCGAGCAGCTCGACGGGTTGCTCGCGCTCGCCACCGGGCTCGCCGATGCGCAGCGCACGCTCGACGGCGCGGCGCTGCGCCGGCTGTCGAGCACGCGCCACCAGCTCGTCGCGGCCATGGCCCGGGAAGCCGGCAGGCTCGCGATGGAAGCGGGCGACCCGGCCGCCGAGAGCGTGCTGCGGGAGCTGCAAGGCATCCTCGACGCCGCGCTGGCCCGGCCCGAGATCGCGGAACAGGTGCGGTCCGGCAGGCTCACGCGCACCCTCAGCTACACAGGCTTCGGCCCCGAAGCCGATCCCGACGCCCGGCCCATGCCCGCTGTACGTGAGGTGCCCGCTCCCGCGACCACGTCCTCTCCGCAGGCTCCGGCGCTCGCTGTGGAGGCGGACCCTGCCGAGATCGAGCGCGCCGAACGGGAACGGGCCGAGCAGGCGCGCGCCGAGCGTGAGCGGCGGGAACGGGCGCTCGCCGAGGCCGAGGCCGAGGAGGACGCGGCGCGGGCTCAGCAGCACGCCGACGAAGACGCCCGCGACGCGGCCGTGGAGGCCCGCGACGCCGCCCGGGACCGGGTGGCCGAGCTGATCGCCGAGCTGGACACGGCGCGCGACCGGGAGCGCACCGCCACGGCGGCGGCGCGCGACGCGGAGACCGCCGCACGGGCCTCCGCCAGGGCCGCGGGCGCCGCCGCCACGCGGACCGCGCGGGCCCGGGCCCGGCTCGACGATCTCTGAGCGCAGGCGATCGGCCGATCACCGAATCCACCCGAGAGCGTGCTCACACGGTGGCGACGGGTGAGCACTCCGGCAGGCGGGCACCCCGGACATACCGCCCCGACTCCGAGAGGACTGATCGCCATCATGGCGAACACCAGCACCGCGACCGCCCCGAACGCGACCACCAAGAACATCGTGATCGACACGGTCATCATGCAGCTGCGCGCGCTCGAGCAGCTCACGAACACCGAGTCCCAGATCGCCAGGTTCCGCATCGCCCAGGCCCGCACCGACGCGGTCAGACGTGAGCTCCGGCAGAACGGGGACGACGCTGTGCGGCGCGCCCGCCGCATCGCCGACCAGCTGCGTGCGCTCGACGCCGTCCCCGACGTGGTGACCCCCGCCCTCGGCCGGGTGCTCGCGTTCATCAAGAGCACGATGGAGCAAGCCCAGCCGATCGACGAGGCGCTGCTCGGTGACCTCACCCTCGAACACCAGCTCCTCGACCGGGCCCGCTACCTGCGTGTGCTCGCCGACCGGGCCCAGCTGCCGGCCGTCGAGAAGCTCGCCGACGATCTGGTCGCCGCCCACACCGCCACCGTCGAGTGGCTGACCACCGTGCTCGCCGAGGAGGCACTCGGCGGCCCCGCCGCACTCACCCCGACACCGCTGCAGCGGGTGGCCGGAAGCATGGTCCACGTGGTCGGCATGCCGACGCGGTTCGCGATGGACCGGGTCAACCGCGCCGTCGACATCGCCTACCGCACGGGCGAGCAGGCACGCGATGTCGTCGGCGACATGGCCGAGAAGGTAGTACAGCTCGGCAGCGGCACCCGTGAGGTCGCCGCCGCAGGCCGCGACGCGGCCCTCCAGCGGGCCGAGCGTGTGGCGGCGCGCGAAGGCGCGGACGCGGTGGCAGGAGTGGTGCATGAGACGCGAGCGGAGCTGGGCGGTCTCAAGGCGTCCGAGCTGCCCATCCCGCACTACGAGGAGATGACGGCGCAGGCCGCGATCGCAGCGCTGCGCGAGCTGACCAGCTCGGCCGACGTCAACGTGATGATCGCGTTCGAGAAGGGCCACAAAAACCGTTCCGGCGTCATCGCGGCAGGGCAGACGCGCTACGCCGCGCTCGCGAAGGACGTGACAGGCGCGGGATGAGCCGCGTTTGGCATTCCCGCCAGCGGGCACAGATCGGACGTGATGCTGCTGAGGCCACCCGGGGTGTACCGGGCCGAGGGTGACACCCAACTGCTGACTGACGTCATGTGCCAGGGCGACTTCGCCGACGGTCGTCACGTACTGGACATCGGAACCGGAAGCGGGGCGTTGGCGGTGGCGGCGGCCCGCGCGGGCGCCGCCTCCGTCACCGCGGTCGATCTCTCGATGCGCTCGGTGATCGCGACCTGGCTCAACAGCAGGCTGCACGGAGCGCATGTCTCGGTCCACCGGGGTGACCTCTTCACCCCGGTGACCGGACGGCGTTTCGGCCTGGTCGTGGCCAACCCGCCCTACGTCCCCGCACCCACCGCCGCCCTGCCGCGCTACCGCAAGGCCCGCTGCTGGGACGCCGGGCGGGACGGGCGGGCGCTGCTCGACCGGATCTGCGCGGGCGTGCCCGACGTCCTCGCGTCAGACGGTCACGTGCTGATCGTCCACTCGTCGGTGTGCGACACCGACGCGACGGTCGAGGCGCTGCAGCGGGCGGGACTCTCGCCCGAACTGCTCGCCCGAGCCACCGTCCCGTTCGGCCCGGTCATGCGTTCCAGGGCTGCGCTCCTGGAGTCGCGCGGCCTGATCCGCCCGGGGCAGCGGTTCGAAGAGCTCGTGGTCGTCGGTGCGCGTCATGCGTGACACCGCACGAGAGATCGTGCTCACCGACGAGGGCCCGCTCCTCGTGTCCGGGCCCGTCGAGGTGGTGCTGCCGGACGGGCGGCGGGTGCGTTCCGATCGTCCGGTCACCGCGCTGTGCATGTGCCGGCGCAGCCGCCGCCAGCCGTTCTGCGACACCAGCCACCGCCGCAAGGCGCGCCACGACGAAGGGGAGGACCGTGCTCAGCAGGAGCCGACCGGCGCTCGTTGAGCCGCCCGCGCTGCCGGAGCCGCGCGGCCCACTGTCGGCGGCGGTGATCGGATCGCTGCGCCGCGGGCCGGAGATCCTGCCGCCCGTCGAGCAGGCCGACCCCTACGGCGAGGACCTGCAGCTCGCGTTGTACTGCCTCTACGAGCTGCACTACCGCGGTTTCGCGGGGGTGGAGGACGACCTCGAGTGGGACCCTGCGTTGCTCACGGTCCGGGCGGAGATGGAGCGGGTCTTCCTCGGCGCGTTGCGTGCGGACGTCGCCGCATCCGACGGCTCGATCGACGCGGTCGATGCCGAACTGGAGTCACTGCTCGTCGAGCCTGTGGACGCGCGCGGCGTCTCCCACCACCTGCGCCGCGACGGCGAGCCGTGGCAGGTGCGGGAGTACGTCGCCCACCGGTCGCTCTACCACCTGAAGGAGGCCGACCCACAGGCCTGGGTGATTCCCCGGCTGCACGGGCCGGTGAAGGCGGCGCTGGTGAGCGTCGAGCACGACGAGTACGGCGCGGGCGATCCGGACCGGATGCACGCGCACCTGTTCGCCGAGATGATGCGCGCACTCGAGCTCGACGCCTCGTACGGCGCGTACCTGGACGCGGCGCCTGCCCAGACGCTGGCCGAGGTGAACCTCATGTCGCTCTGCGGGCTGCACCGGGCGCTGCGCGGCGCGCTCGTCGGCCAGTTCGCCACAGTCGAGCTGACCTCCTCCCCCGGTTCCGACCGGCTCGTCCGCGCCATGCGCCGGCTCGGCCTACCGGACGCGGCGGTCGAGTTCTACGCCGAGCACGTCGAGGCCGACGCCGTGCACGAACAGACCGTGCGGCGCGGCGTGATCGCCCCGCTCCTGGCGGCCGAACCCTCGCTCGCCGCGGACATCGTCTTCGGAATCCGGGCCAGCACCCTCCTCGCCGACCGGTTCGGCAACCTGCTGCTGGAGCGCTGGGAACAGAACCGCTCTGCCCTGCTCCACCCCCTCCCCGACGCACCCGAGCTGGGCAGAGCGTCATGAGCACTCCGCGCCCCCGCCCCACAGAACGAGCGGCACATTGATGCGGACCTAGTGGACCAACGCGCCAACCGTCCGTCCCCAGCCCCGCCCACGGCGATCCCGGATCACGAAAGCCTGGGCAACGAGCGGCACATTGATGCGGATCTAGTGGACCGATGTGCCAACCGTCCAGCACCCGGCCCCGCCAGGGGAACCGCGCGCCGCGAACGAGCGGCACGTTCCCACGGATCAAACGCGCGTCCGTCCCAGCCCTGCCCCGGGGCCATGTGCGGCAACGAGCGGCACACCCGTCCAGACTTAGTGGACCGACGCGCCGACCGTTCGGCTCCCGGCCCGCCCCGGGCAACGTCCACTGCGAACGAGCGGCACTCCCGTGCGGGCCTAGTGGACCGATGTGCCGGTCGTTCGGCCACGGGCCCGTAGGGTCCGCAGCGGTCGGCGGCCCGCCCCGGCAGACTGACCGGGATGACCCTGCCGCTCGACCTTCCCGACCTGCCCGTCCGCGGCGTGCTCGACGAGGTCACGGCCACGCTGGCCGCGCACGGCAGCGCGGTGCTCGTGGCGCCGCCCGGCACAGGCAAGACCACGCTCGTGCCGCTGGCGCTCGTGGCGGGGGCGGAGGGGAAGGTCCTGGTCGCCGAACCGCGCAGGCTCGCGGCTCGGGCCGCCGCCGCCCGGATGGCGGCGCTGCTGGGCGAGCCGGTCGGCGAGACCGTCGGTTACGCGGTGCGCGGCGACGCACGCAGGTCGGCGGCAACGCGCATCGAGGTCGTCACATCGGGCCTGCTGCTGCGCCGGCTGCTCGGCGACCCGGAGCTCGCCGGGGTGGACGCGGTCGTGCTCGACGAGGCCCACGAACGGCACCTCGACGCCGACCTGCTGCTCGCCCTGCTCCTCGACGCCCGCGACGGACTGCGGCCCGACCTGCGTCTGCTCGCCACGTCGGCCACGGTCGCCACCGGCAGGCTGGCCGAACTGCTCGGCGCTTCCGGCGTGCCGGCCCCGGTGCTGGAGGTGCAGGCGCGGACCTTCCCCGTCGTGGTGCGGCACACGCCGCCGGTGCGTGGGGAGCGGATCGAGGCGTGCGTGGCTCGGGCGGTGCGCAGCGCGCTCGCCAGGGACGACGGCGATGTCCTCGTGTTCCTGCCCGGCGTCGCCGAGATCCGGCGCACGGCATCCGCTCTCTCCGATGTGGACGCCGATGTGCTGCCGCTGCACACGAGGATGCCGGTCGCCGACCAGGACGCGGCGCTGCGCCCCGGTCCCCGGCGCCGGGTGGTGCTCGCGACGGCCGTGGCCGAGTCCAGCCTGACGGTGCCCGGCGTCCGGGTCGTCGTGGACGCCGGGCAGGCCAGGGTGCCCCGCGTGGACCACCGCCGCGGCCTGGCGGGGCTCGTCACCGTGCGCGTGTCGGCCGCTGTGGCCGAGCAACGGGCGGGCCGGGCGGGCCGGGAGGCGCCCGGACGCGTGTATCGCTGCTGGCCCGAGGGGGAGCTGCTGGCGCGCTACCCCGAACCCGAGATCCGCACCGCCGACCTCAGCCGCCTCGCACTCGACCTGGCCTGCTGGGGCACCCCGGACGGCACCGCCCTCCGGTGGTGGGACGCCCCGCCGGAAGGTCCGCTGCTCGCAGGACAGAACGTGCTGCGTGCGCTCGGCGCCCTTGACGGAACGGGCGCCACCGAGCGCGGCCGCCGGATGGCGGAGCTGGGCCTGCACCCTCGCCTGGCCCGGGCCCTGCTCGACGGTGCCACGCTCGTCGGCGCACGCAACGCGGCCGAGGTGGTGGCCCTGCTCGACGACGACACTCTCGCAGCCGGGGCCGAGGTCGACGGCGAGCTGCGCCGTCTGCGCTCGGGCGAGGCGCCGGGCTCGCGGCGCTGGCGCGCCGAGGCGACGCGCCTGGCCCGCCTGCTGCCCGCCGTGACGAGCGGAATCGGTGGCGCTGATGACGGACCGCAGGAGCGCGCCCGTCGAGCCGCGCTCGTCGTGGCTCTCGCCCACCCGGAGCGGCTGGCCCGCCGACGGGCGGGGGCCTCGTCGCTCTACCTGATGGCCGGCGGCACCGGCGTCGAGTTGCCCGCCGGCAGCGGCCTCGACGGTCACGAGTGGCTCGCCGTCGCCGTCGCCGACCGCACGCCCGGCGCTCAGAACGGCCGGGTGCGCCTGGCCGCCCCCGCCGACCGCGAGCTCGCCGAGCTCGCCGCACCCGCGCTGCTCTCCGAGGCCGACGAGGTGGCCTGGCAGGCGTCCGGCCGGACGGGCGGCGACGTCGTGGCCCGTCACGCCCGTCGGCTCGGCGCGATCGTCCTGGACGAGCAGCGGGTGGCCCGTCCCGATCGGGCGGCCGTCCGCGAGGCACTGCTCGAGGGCCTGCGGGCCGAGGGCACCGGACTGCTCCGCTGGACCGACGCCGCCAAGCGGCTGCGCGACCGTCTCGACACCCTGCACCGCGTGCTGCCCGACGACTGGCCTGACGTATCGGACGGGGCGATTCTCTCCGACCCCGACCGGTGGTGGACCGGTCCGTTCACCACCGCGCGCAACCGCTCGGACCTCGGCCGAATCGATGCCGCAGCGATTCTGCGCGCCATGCTGGACTGGCGGCAGGCCGCCGTCCTCGACGAGCTCGCCCCCGAACGGATCACCGTGCCGTCCGGCTCCAGGATCGCGCTCGACTATTCCGGCGAGCGACCGGTACTGGCGGTGCGGGTGCAAGAGGCACTCGGCTGGACCGCCAGCCCGACCGTTGCCGCGGGGCGGCTGCCGGTGGTGCTGCACCTGCTCTCCCCCGCCGGTCGCCCGGCCGCGATCACCACCGACCTGGCCTCGTTCTGGGCCACCGGGTACCCCCAGGTCAGGGCCGAGCTGCGGGGCCGGTACCCGAAGCACGACTGGCCGGAGGACCCGCTGACCGCCACACCGACCCGCCGGCCCCGCCGGCACTGATTCCCCCACCACTATTACTGCTCTTTTCCTCTTTCCTTACTTTCGTGGACGTTCTGACAACTCACACGGATTTCACACGACCTCGGAAGAATGACCACGCCACACGGCACTGGGTGACCCCAGGGGAAAGGTGGACAATTCGAATGACTGCAGCGAATTTCGTGCCGGCTGCCTCCGGTATCGGCCGGCAGGGATTCGTCGCCGAGCATGGCCTGCACACTGCTGACCAGCGGGCCGCGGCCACTGCCGTGGCCGAGCAGATCGACCGGTTGGGAATCAAAACCATCCGGGCAGTCGTGGTGGATCAGCACGGGACGCCGCGGGCGAAGTTCCTGTCCCCCCATGCAGCGATCAGTGCACTGAGTAGCGGAGTGGACTTTTCGGGCGCGATCTACAGCATGGACACGGCGAACTTCGTCTACCCCGCGGCGTTCGCGGCCGGCGGCGGGCTGGGGATCGACGAACTCACCGGGTTTCCGGATGTGGTCATCGTCCCCGACCCCACGACGTTCCGGGTGCTGCCCTGGGCCGACAGCACAGCCTGGATGCTGTGCGACGCCTACTTCTCCACCGGGAGCCCCGTGCCGCTCGACCCGCGGCACGTCCTGCGCACGCAACTGAAGCGACTGGCCGAGCAGGGCCTGACCTACACCACCGGGCTGGAGGTCGAGTTCTACCTCACCCGCAGGCACTCCCCGGCGATCGGCATGCACGACACCACGCAGCCCCCCGCGGCGCTCGCGGTGGAACCGGTCCAGCTCGGCTACCAGTACCTCTCCGAGGTCCGTCTGGACTCCCTGCACGACCCGATCACCGCGCTGCGCGACGGGCTGGCCGCCGTCGGCCTGCCGCCCCGGGCGATCGAGGACGAGTGGGGACCAGGGCAACTCGAGATCAGCTTCAGCCCGATGACCGGTCTGGACTCCGCCGACGCCATGATCCTTTTCCGCTCCGCGGTGAAACAGATCAGCGCCCGGCAGGGGCTGCACGCCACCTTCATGTGCCGGCCGTTGCTGCCCAACTTCTTCTCGAGCGGGTGGCACCTGCACGCCTCGTTGACCGACGCCGCAGGCGACAACGTCTTCCGCTCCCCCGACGCCGTCCTGTCCCCGACGGGGCTGGCCTATCTGGCCGGACAGCTCGCCCACGCCCCCGCCATGGCCGCGTTCGCCATTCCCACCGTGAACGGCTACTCCCGGCTGGCCCCCTACTCGTTCGCTCCCGACCGGATCTCCTGGGGCGTGGAGAACCGCGGCGTCCTCGTGCGCGTCCAAGGCGCCCCCGACGATCCGGGCACGCACCTGGAGAACCGCCTCGCCGAACCGGCGGCGAACCCCTACTTCCTGCTCGCGGCCGACCTCGCCGCGGGCCGTGACGGCATCGCCCGAGGGCTGCAACCCCCACCGGCGGTCACCAGCGATCCCTACGCCAGCCCGGCCCCACCCCTGCCCGCCACCCTGCTCGACGCGATCGCCGAACTGGACAAGGACCCGCTCTACCGCGAGCAGTTCGGCCCCGAGGTCGTCGATTCCTACCTGCTGATGAAACGCGCCGAGTACGCCCGCTTCGAGTCGGCCCGCGACACCGCCGACGACCCCGACACAGCCGCCGCCCACTGGCAGCAGCGCGAGTATTTCGAGTTCTACTGATGAACAGCACGCAACGCGACCCGTTCATCCCGTCCCCGGGGCTCGCCACCGCCTCGCTCTCGACGAGGGACGTGATCGCGATCTCCGTGACGATCCTGGCGCCCGGGATGGCGATGCTGCTCAACGTCCCCGGCGTCGCGGTGATCGCCGGCGGCTCCACGCCACTGGCCTTCGTGCTCGGCGGTATCGCCTGCCTCGCCCTCGCCGCCGTGGTGATCGGCTTCACCCGCCGGATGGCCGCCGCCGGCTACGCCTACACCTACGTCAGCCGCAGCCTCGGCCCGACGATGGGCTTCATGGCCGGGTGGCTGTACACGTTCGGCCTGGTCTGTTTCGTACCGATGACGATGGCCGCGGTCGCCTACCTCACGTCGGATCTGCTGGGTCTGGGCCAGGTCTGGTGGTTCCCGATCTTCATGCTCGGAATGGCCCTACTGGTGGGACTGTCGGTCATCCGGATCGCGGTGACCAGCCGAGTGCAACTGGTGGTCGCGGCCATCACGATCATCGTGATCCTCGTCGTCGACATCACGGTCACGGCCAAGGGCGGTGCCCACGGCAACACAGCCGAGCCGTTCACATTCGCCCACACCGAGAAGGGCGGTTTTTCCGGGGTCTTCTACGGAATCATCCTCGGCATCACGTCCTACATCGGGTTCGAGAGCGCCGCCGATTTCGGCGAGGAAACAAGGAACCCGCGCCGTTCCATTCCGATCGCCGTCATCGCGGCGGTCGGCTTGGCCACCGTCTTCTACCTCTGGACGACGTACAGCATGTCCATCGGATTCGGCGTGGACAACGGAGCGGCGTTCGGCGAGGACTCGTTCGCGCTCAAGACGATCGCGGCCCGATTCGTGGGTGACACGCTGGCGTCTCTCGTGGAGATCGGCGCATTGCTGTCGGCCTTCTTCGTCTGCGTGGGGTGCGCCACCGCTGCCACCCGCACGCTCTATTCGATGGGACGCGAGGGCGCACTTCCCCCGTGGCTGGGGCGCACGCACTCCCGCTTCCAGACGCCCGCGAACGCTGCGCTCACCGTGGCCGCGGTGGCCACCGTGCTGGCCGCACTGGTCGGATTCGGGCTGGGCACGAAAGATCTCGGCGGCGAAGCCACCACCGTCTACTACTTCTTCGCGACGCTGGGCACGCTGTGCGTGATCCTCGTGTACATCGGGCTGTGCGTCGGCGGCGCGGTGTTCTTCCGGCGCTCCGTCGAGCGCTACTGCCTCTTCCGTCACCTCATGGTGCCTGCGGTCGGCGTGATCATCTTCGCCGCGGCGTTGTACGGCTCGATCTACCCGACGCCGCCCGAGCCGCTGGACATGACGCCGTACATCACCCTGGCCGCGATCGTCCTCGGCTTCCTCGCCCTGGGCCTTCTGCGCGTCAGCCGGCCCGAGGCGGTGGGCCGGATCGGGTCGATCCTCGGCGAGGAGGAGCCCACGTCCGCCGTCTCCCGCGCGGCGGGGTGACTGGGGGCCGGCCCCCTACGGCACGACGGTGACCGGCCAGCGCCCGCTGCGCACCGCACGCACGGCGACCGACCCGAACAGCTTGTGGGCCGCATGGGTGCTCGCGCCGACCAGGATCGCGTCGGCGCGGACCTCCTCGGCCACCTGCGTGAGCGCCAGCACCGGGTCGGCGGTGGCGACGACGAAGCGGACGTCCACGCCGTGCTCGCGTCCCAGCTTCTCGATGTCGGTGCGCAGCTCCTCGCGGAGCTCGTCGGCCGAATCCTCGGCGATCGGGAGGGCGAGCGCCCCGGCGCCGGCGAACGACGCCGCCGGGAAGCTCTCCGCGAACACGGCGACAACCCGTGCGCCCTGGCGGCGGGCCTGGCCGAGGGCGTAGTGAAAGGCGCGCCATCCGGTGTCCGAGCCGTCCACTCCCACGACCAGTGTCATCGGGCCGTCGCAGCCGAGCTCGAAGCGGTTCTTCATCGGATTGTTCCTCGCGGCCGATACGACCTGATCTCCACGGCACCAGGTTATATAGCTTTGCTAATCATTTGTACAGCGCGTGGGCAACCCCACCCCCCGGACATTTCGAACGGATGTTCTACGATCAACCTGGTTCGCCGCACTGTCACGAGAGGGAGCACGCCACACCGATGAGCACCCCCCAGGCCACAACCGCCTCCCGGCGATCCGCCGGTTCCAGCGCCCCGGAAACCGCATCCGCGGAGCCCACTGCGGGCCCGGCATCCGACGAGTCAGCACCCACGGAATCAGCACCGTCAGCGTCAGCAGCGGCCGCGTCAGCAGCGGCCGCGTCAGCGACGTCCGACGCCCCGGCAGCTCCGGAGCCCGCCGACGCCGACGCTGCGGGCGAGAAGCCCCGCCGCGGCCGCCCGAAGGGCTCCAGCGCGCGCACCACCCGCACGATCGAGCTCACCCTCACCGTCAGCGGCACCGCCGACGGCGACTGGCAGGCGGAGCTCAAGCAGGGCACCACGTGGCTCAGCCGCGGCCTGCCGGTCACCGCTGCGGCGGTCACCCGGGCCGCTCAGGAGCTGCACGAGGAGCTGGCCGGGCCCATCGAGGCCGTGATCGGCGCTGCCCGGGAGCAGCGTGCCGCCCGCGTCGCCGCTCTCGAGGCAGAGCTGGAGCAGGCACGCAAGGCACTGGCGGAGATCACCGACTGACCCCCGTACCCTTCGGGCGTGTCCGGTATCAACCCCGCCGACCTGCAGACCTGCCTCCGGGTGCTCGCCGAGGTCGACGAACTGCCTCCCGAGCATCCGGACGCGGTCCGCATCCGGCGGGCCACCGCCGGCATCTACAAGTCGGTTCGGCTTCGGCGCCGGGCGGCGAAGCGCGAAGCCGTCGCCGCCAACGACAACGCGGTCACCGCAGCCACGGCCACGGGCTCTCCGGGCCGGATCGACGACGAGACGCGCGGAATTCCGCTCGTCTCCTCCGCCCCCGACGCCACGGCGGGCACACTTCTCCGGTCCCGGGCCTGCTACACCTGCAAGAACCGCTACCACGTGGTCGATGCCTTCTACCACCAGCTCTGCCCGCCCTGCGCGGCGCTGAACCGGAGCAAGCGGGACGCCCGCACCGACCTCACGGGCCGCCGTGCCCTGCTCACCGGCGGCCGGGCGAAGATCGGCATGTACATCGCACTCCGGCTGCTGCGCGACGGGGCGCACACGACGATCACCACCCGGTTCCCGAACGACGCCGTGCGCCGGTTCACCGCAATGCCCGACAGCGCCGACTGGCTACACCGGCTGCGGGTCGTCGGCATCGACCTGCGCGACCCGGCCCAGGTCATCGGCCTCGCCGACACAGTGGCCGCCGAGGGATCGCTCGACATCCTGGTGAACAACGCCGCACAGACCGTGCGCCGCTCCCCCGGCTCCTACGCCGCACTGCTCGAGGCCGAGCAGATCGGCCCGGGTGCCACGGCCGACCTGGTCGAGGTCCTCACCTTCGACCACGTGCGCGGCGAGCGTCCGGCCGCCATCACCGGCGGGCTGCAGCGCACACCGACCGCCCTCACCGAACTAGCCCTCACCGCACGGAGCGCCTCGCCTGAGCGGATCGCGGCCGGCACCGCGATCGACGCCGGCGGACTGCTGCCGGACACCGCACCGGTGAACAGCTGGACCCAGCACGTGCAGGAGATCGATCCGCTCGAACTGCTCGAGGTGCAGCTGTGCAACCAGACGGCACCCTTCCTTCTGGTGAGCAGGTTGCGGCCGGCGTTGGCCGCCTCCACCGCGCGGCGCAAGTACGTGGTGAACGTCAGCGCGATGGAGGGCCAGTTCACCCGCGCCTACAAGGGCCCGGGCCATCCCCACACCAATATGGCCAAGGCCGCCCTCAACATGCTCACCCGCACGAGTGCGGGCGAGCTGCTCGCAACAGACGGCATCCTGATGACGGCCGTGGACACGGGCTGGATCACCGACGAGCGACCTCATCCGATGAAGCTGCGATTGGCCGATGAGGGCTTCCACGCACCACTCGACCTTGTCGACGGGGCGGCACGGGTGTACGACCCGATCGTGCGCGGCGAAGCCGGCGAAGATCTGCACGGCTGTTTCTTGAAGGATTATTTCCCGACGCATTGGTAATGTTTGACATTCCGGACAACGCACATGGATGCTATCCGGTAGCAACCCTCGCGGGATTACGTGTATGTTTTCTTAATGGTTCATGTGGCGTTCACGTACGGGTCCGTAGCGTGGTGCGCGTGGCCGTAACCCGAAGGGACCTGCGCATATGAACTACTCGGTCATCGTCGTGGTGGTGGTAATAACCGCCCTGGCGTTCGACTTCACGAACGGCTTCCACGACACGGCCAACGCCATGGCGACCTCGATCGCCACCCGCGCCCTTCCCCCGAAGATCGCGGTCCTGATCTCAGGAGTACTCAACGTCGTCGGCGCCTTCCTGTCCGTCGAGGTGGCCAAGACGATCTCCAATGGCCTGGTGGATGAGGCCCGCATCACACCTGTGGTGATTTTCGCCGGCCTCGTCGGCGCAATTCTCTGGAACTTGATCACCTGGCTGCTCAGCCTGCCGTCGAGCTCTTCGCACGCGCTGTTCGGCGGGCTGATCGGAGCGACGTGGGCGGCCGCCGGAACCGGCGCGATCAACTTCGGAGCGCTATTCAGCAAGGTGATCCTGCCTGCTATAGCGTCCCCGCTCGTCGCCGGGATCATCGCGCTGATCGCAACTTATCTCGCATATCGGATCACAGCGCGGGTTGACCAGAGCACCACCAGCGGCGGGTTCCGGGTCGGACAGATCGTGTCGGCGTCACTGGTCTCGCTCGCCCACGGCACGAGCGACGCACAGAAGACCATGGGCGTCATCACCCTCACGCTGATCACCGCGGGTGCACTGCCCTCCTCCGCCGGCCCGCCCCTGTGGGTCATCCTGGCCTGTGGCCTCGCCATCGGTCTCGGAACGTACTTCGGTGGCTGGCGGATCATCCAGACCCTCGGCAAGCGGGTGAGCGACATCCAGAGCCCGCAGGGCTTCGCCGCCGAGGTCAGCAGCGCCGCTGTCATCCTCACCTCGTCCCACATGGGGTTCGCTCTGTCCACCACCCACGTCGCCACAGGATCGATCTTCGGGGCCGGGGCGGGTCGTCGCCTCGCGTCGGTCCAGTGGGGTGTGGCCGGACAGATGGCAATCGCCTGGATCGTGACTCTGCCGGCCGCCGCTGTGGTCGGAGCGGTCGCGGCATGGGCCGTCAGCGACGGCGGCACTCTCGGCACCGTGGTCGTCGCGGTAGTGGGCGTCGGCGTCGCAGCCGGCATCTACGTCGCCTCGCGCCGCCGCCCGGTCAACGCCGACAACGTTAACGACGTACCGAGCGTTCCCGAGCCCGTTGCGGCTCGCGCCGCCTGACGGTCTTTACGAAGGAGTAACGGACGTGAACATCGACTGGGGATCCCTGCTGCTGGTGGCGATCGTGTCGCTGGCCGCGGCGGTCGCCGTGGTGGTGCTGGTGGCGCTTGCACTCGTCGGCGTATCCGCCGCGCGCAGCGACGTTGCGCGTCCACAGGGCGGCGCGAGCGCGATCAGTCCCGCCGTGGGCATGACGATGGCCTGCGTGTGCGTGCTGGGGTCGCTGGCGATCGTCGCCTACGGCATCTACCTGGTGGCGAAGTGACCCGCATGACGTAGCGGGTGTCGTGAGCTAGGCAGCGGCCCGGCCGTCCCGAGATCCCGGGACGGCCGGGTCCGTCGTTCGCCTGGTGGTCAGCCGGCCTGGCTCATGGCGCCGACGCCGACCCCGGACCACGATGGGGGTGTGACGACCGCTACTCCTGCCCATACGTTGATCCAGCTCACCGACCTGCATCTCGTGGCCGAAGGCGACGAGTTCCCCGGTGGGGTCGACACCGCCGCTCTCCTCGAACGTGCGCTGCGGACCGTCCTCGACGTCGGAGCCGCGGTCGGTGCGCTCGTGGTCACCGGCGACCTCGCCGAGCACGGACGTCCCGAGGAGTACCGGCGGGTGCGCGAGATCGTGGAGCCGGTCGCCGACCGTCTCGGGGTACCGGTGGTCTACGCCGCCGGCAACCACGACGACCGCGCGGCGCTCCGCGCGCATCTCCTGAGCGAGGCGCCGTCCCGGGAACCGCTCGACCAGGTCGTCCGCGTGGGAACACTGCGGATCATCGTGCTCGACAGCACCGTGCCCGGCCAGGCCCACGGTTCCCTGCGCCCGGGTCAGCTGGCCTGGCTGCGCGCCGAGCTGGCCGCATCTGCTCCCGCAGGCACGGTGCTCGCGCTGCACCACCCGCCCCTGCCGAGCGCCGCTCCGCTCGCCGCGTCGATCCCCCTGCTGCAGCGCGAGGAGCTCGGGGAGGCGATCGCCGGCACCGATGTCCGCGTGGTCCTCGCCGGCCACACGCACGTCGCCAGCGCGGGCACGCTCCGCGGAATCCCCGTCTGGACCGGCGGGCCGATCGCCACCACCATCGACGTCTCCACGCCCGGCACCGCGCTCCGCACGGTCACGGCGCCGTCGGTGAGCCGGATCGACCTGTTCGCCGACGGCCTGCTGACCACGTCCGTTCCGGTGGGGGCCGAGGTCATGGCGGAGATACCGGACGAGCAGATGGAACCGAAGCTCGCGCGACTGCGCGCTGCGGCCGGTCTGGAGTGACAGGCCGGCGCTGACTCCGGCTCACTCGTCCAGCCAGCGCAGGATCGCCGCCGTGTGCTCGCCCACCTCCGGGATCGGCTCCATACGGGGAGGGCGGCCGGGCAGGGTGATCGGTGGCAGGAGCGTGCGAAGCGTACCGACCGGAGAGCCGACCTCGGTCCAGCGCTCGCGTGCGGCGAGCTGGGGGTGTTCCAGCACCTCTGTCACCTCGCGACGACGGGCATGGGCGATCCGGGCCTCGGTGAGCCGTTGGGTCACCTCGGCACCGGTGAGTCGGGCGAACACGGCGTCGATCTCGGCGTGCAGCGCCGGGCGATGCTCCACTCGCAGCGAGCCGCTGCGGAACCGCTCGTCGGTGGCCAGCTCCGGACGCTGCAGCACGACCCCGCAGAACGCCGCCCACTCCCGCTCGTTCTGGATCCCGAGCACGACCTCCGTGCCGTCGCCCACCGCGAACGTGCCATAGGGCGCGATCGCGGAGTGGCTGGTGCCGGCCCGCCGTGGCGGTGTGCCGCTGCCGGCCGTGTACTGCAGCGGAAACCCCATCCACTCGACCAGCGCGTCGAACAGGCTGATCTCCAGATGCGTGCCCACGCCCGTGCGCTCACGGTCGTAGAGGGCCGCGAGGATTCCGGAGAACGCGTACATGCCCGCCCCGATGTCCGCGGCGGGAATCCCGCTCTTCGCGGGGTCCTCGGGCGTGCCGGTGACGGAGACGAGACCCGCCTCGGACTGGATCAGCAGGTCGTAGGCCTTCGCGTCACGGTACGGGCCGGACGGGCCGTACCCGGAGATCGAGCACGTGATCAGCCGGGGGAACCTCGCCCGCAGCTCCTCGTGCCCCAGCCCGAGCCGCTCCGCCGCGCCGGGCGCGAAGTTCTGCACGAAGACGTCCGCGCGGGCGAGCAGCCGGGGCAATACGGCGTCCGCACCAGCGCCAGCGTCGGCCTTCAGGTCGAGCGCCAGGCTCTCCTTCGACCGGTTGAGCCAGACGAAGTGACTGGAGAGGCCGCGCACCGTGGTGTCGTAGGCACGGGCGAAGTCGCCGTCGCCCGGGCGTTCGACCTTGATCACGCGGGCTCCGAGCTCGGCGAGCTGGCGGGTGGCGAACGGCGCGGCCACGGCCTGCTCGCAGGACACGACGAGAATTCCGTCCAGGGGCAGCACACGCGCATCATCCCTCGTCGCCCCAGCCGGCGGCCTGCTGCCGGGCCACGCACATGGTCGATGTCACGCTCCGGCGCACCCGTCGACGTTGGCCGAGGCGCCGCGAGCCGGCCACACGCGCGACACGCCTGTGCAAGGTCATCGGCATACCTCTTGTCGTGGGACTTCCGCGCCGACAGACGGGGGATGCAGCCGCAATGCGTGTCGTCACGTACAACATTCAGTTCGGGAGAGGCCGCGACGGCCGCTACGACATCGACCGCACTGCGCAGGCGCTGGAAGGTGCCGACATCGTCGCCCTCCAGGAGGCCGAGGCCTATTGGGACAGATCGGGCAACATCCACCAGGTCGAGCACATCGCCGCCGCTCTCGGTGACTACCATTTCGTGTACGGCGCCACCATCGACATCCACAAGACGGTGGCCGGAGTGCATCGTCGTCGTCAGTTCGGGAATGCGGTCCTGTCGCGGTGGCCGATCCTCACGACCCGCACATTCCTCTTCCCGAAGCTCAGCCCGCTCAACGCCCATTCCATTCAGCGTGGGCTCACCGAGGCGACGATCGAGACGCCACTGGGTGTCGTACGCGTCTACACCAGCCATTTCTCGCACCTGTGCACCGAAGAACGCATACAGCACGCCCAGCTCTCACTCGAGATCCATCGGCGCGCTGCGGCCGACGGAGCCGTGAGCTCCGGTACGGCGATCACGGACAACGCCCGGATCGACCCGTCGTGGAACGAATCCGCGCTGCCCGCCGTGCCTCCGAGCGCGATCCTGATGGGCGACCTCAACTTCACCCCTGCCGACCCCCCGTACTCGCTCCTGGCCGGACCGCGGAGCTCGGGATACGGGCGGCTCGCTGCGCCCGATGCGTTCGTGGACACCTGGACCGCGGCGGGCAACCGCGAAGAGGACGGGCCCACTCTCTACCGCGACATGAGTACCAAGAGCGGCATTCGGATCGACTACATCCTCGCCACGCCCGACCTCGCGGAACGCGTCAAGAGCGCTGAGGTCCTCACCGACACCGAGGCATCGGACCATCAGCCCGTGGCCACGACCTTCGCCGAGTAGGCCCGGCCCACCCTCCGTCCGGCGTCCGTCAGCCTGCCAGCGCCACCACCTCGTCGAGGCCGGCCCGAAGCCCGGCCATCAGCACGGCGGGCTCCGTGATCGCCGCCGGGTCGAGATTGACGCCGATGCAGCACGTCCCGACGTGCGAGAGCAGGGTGATCGTCGCCGCCACGCCCGGCAGCGGGCCGAACGGGTACATGTGCGTGATCCGGGAGCCGGCGATGTACACCGGGTGGCTCACCCCGGGAAGGTTGCTGACCTGCACGTCGTTGGCCGAGGTCAGGCGGGCCGATGCGGGGCCGAGCACGGCTCCGGGCAGCCACGGGAGCGCGGGGGCGAGCAGGCCCACCACGTCCACGCCGGAGCCCGACCGTGCGGTGAGCACGAACTCCCGCACCGCCCGGATCCGGGCAACGGGGTCGGGCTCGTCGAGCGGCCCGGGAAGGCGGGCGCCGGTGAACCGGTTGCCGCCCTGCGGGTCGTCCTGCGTGCGGAGGCTGATCGGGATGCCGATCGGAATGGTGCCCAGCTCGGCGCCGAAGTGCTGGTGGTAGTGGCGCAAGGCGCCGAGCACCGCGGCCAGGTACCCGTCGTTGAGCGACCCGCCTGCGGCCTTCGCCCCCGCTTTCAGCTCGTCGAGCCCCACGTCGATCACCTCGAAGTGCCACTGACCGCTGCGCTCCGCGAGCAGCGGGGAGTGGCCCGTCGTCGGGGGCGCGACGGTCTTGCCGAGGGAACGGACGGTCTCGACGGCCCGCGTGGCGACCGCCTCCGGCCTGGCCAGCGCGCCGAGCACCCCGGCACCGCGGCGCACCACCTCGCCCGGCACCCCGCGGGCTGCCCGTCCCACCTGCTCGGTCAGCAGCTCGACCGGGGACACAGGCGGCTCGGGGTGCGGCTCCGGCGGCTCGGGCCGGTGCGGGTCGTGCTCCGGTGAGCGGCTGTGCAACATGCCCATGAGCTGCACGGCACCGAGGCCGTCGGTCGCGCTGTGGTGCGTGGTCACGACGTAGGCGGCGCGACCGCCCTGGAGGCCCTCCACCAGCAACGCCCGCCACAGCGGCCGGTCGCGGTCGAACGGGGCCGCAGCGAACTCCTGCACCACGTCGAGCAGCTGGCGCGTCGAACCCGGGCGCCGCAGCCGCACCCGGGACAGATGGTGGACGAGGTCGAGGTGGTCGACCGACTCCCAGGTCGGCGTGCCGATCCCCAGCGCGGGCTCCACCACCCGCTGACGCATCCGGGGCACCATCCGCGAGGCCCACTCGTGCGACGCGACGAGCCGTTCCCAGTCCGGCGCCGGGTCGAGCAGCTCCAGCAGCGTCACGTTGGAGCGCAGCCGCGGGTCCCCCGCCTCGCCCCGCCACATGGCCGTCTCAAGCGCGTTCATCTCGCGCGCGGTGCCCCACCGGAGCGGGCGCGCGTCGAGCGGCGCGCCCACGGGACCGGCCGGGCCCGCCGTCACGGCGACCTCCCCGTTCGGCACGCGGGACGGACCGCTGCGGCCGTCCCAGTGCGCGAGGGTGTCGATGTACCGGTCGCGGACCTCCGCGATGTGGCGGTCCAGCTCCTCCACCGTCCACCCGTCGGTCGGGATCGGGGGCAGCACGGTGACCTGCACCGTGCCCTCCCGCAGCGTCGACGCTCCGCGCCACATCAGCTCGCCTGCGTTGCGGATGACGATGGGCACGATCGGGACGCCCGCCTGCATCGCGACGTGGAAGGCGCCCTTCTTGAACCGGCCCAGCGCCGGGGTGGCCGACCGCGTGCCCTCCGGTGCGACGACGAGCGAGATCCCTTCACGCAGCCGTTGCACCGCGGGTTCCAGTGCCGCCCGCGCGGCGCCGGTGTCGGCGCGGTCGACGAACGCCACGTCGGCGAGCCGGAACGCCAGCCCGAACCCGGGCACGCTCGCGGCCTCCTTCTTCACGACGGCGGTGAAGCGGGTGCGCAGCAGCTTCGTCAGGATCAGCACGTCGAGCTGGCTCTGGTGGTTGAACAGGAACACGGCGGGACGGGCGGAGACGAGGTGTTCGGCGCCGCGGACGTCGAGCCGCACCCCGCCCAGCGCGGTGCCCAGCTCTCCGGCGAGCGTCAGCCCGAGATCGACGGCCTCGCGCCGCGTGCCCTCCCCGGCGATGCTGTTGAGCGCGCCGAGTGCGAGGCCCGCGGCGAACCCGCCGAGCGTGCCGCCGACGGCCCCCACCGTGCGGGCGATCTCCCGGGCGCCCGGACGGCCGCGGTGGCGGAAGCGGGCGATCGGCCAGTTGCGCCGCATCGCCTCGGCCGCCAGCCCCGGTCCGGGGTTCAGCGCCCGCGCCCGCCCGGCCATGCCGAGGAACGGCACGTCCTCGTCGCCGTTGGAGTAGGCATAGCTCTCGGCCAGATCGATGTCGTGGGCCTGCGCGAACGCCCGCACGGCGGTGGCCTTGCCCGCGCGCCACAGCGGCGGGCCACCCGGCCGGCCGGTCGCGAGCCCGTTCTCGAACTCCACGGGTGTCACGAGCACGTGGTCGACGCCCATCGCGCGCGCTGCGGGCTCCACCTGGAACCTCGTGGCCGACGACGCCAGCACCACCGTGTGCCCGGCCCGGCGGTGCGCCTCCACCAGCCGCCACGCCTCGGGATAGAGCGATCCGGCGACGCCCTGCATCCACAGCCGCTCACCGAGCTGCGTCAGCTCGTCCTCGTGGCGCCCCGCCCACGCCCGCATGCCGAGCAGGAAGAAGTCCTCGAATTCCTCCTCCGTGGTGAGCCCGCGCATGCCCAGGAGCAGCATCCGTCCGATGTCGGCGGGGGTGACGTGCCCGGAACGCAGGTGGTGGCGCGCGAACGCAGCGAGCGAGTAGCCGTCGATCAAGGTGCCGTCGAAGTCGAAGAAGGCGCCGACGCGCGGTCCCTGCGGACCCGCCTCGACGTCGGCGATCAGCTGCTCCTCGCTCCAGACCTGGGCAGCGGATCCCGCGGTGCCCGTGCTCGCCTGGGTCATGGCTCGACTCCTACCGCCTCTCGCCGCGACGCGGCATCGATCTCGTCGATCCGGATCACCCGGCGGACGACGTCGCCCAGCTGGGCGGCGAACGCCTGCCGCTGCCGTGCGACCACCTCCTGCTCGTCAGGGCTGTCCGCCTGACGCAGCAGGTCCCGGTTGCCTGCCAGCTTCAGGGCGCTTCCGAACAGCTCACGGGACAGCGACTCGGGACCGTGCAGCCGTCCCTGGAGCAGCATCTGCTGCCCGACGCC
The DNA here is from genome assembly GCF_039534065.1 of Pseudonocardia yunnanensis. Taxonomy (NCBI): domain Bacteria; kingdom Bacillati; phylum Actinomycetota; class Actinomycetes; order Pseudonocardiales; family Pseudonocardiaceae; genus Pseudonocardia; species Pseudonocardia yunnanensis. The sequence goes on from NZ_BAAAUS010000068.1 coordinate 57,377, forward strand.
GCTGCACTCGTCGAGGAACGCCTTCTCCACGACCGGCTCCCCCGGCGGCCGGGCGGCGAGCCGTTCGGCCACCACCAGCTGAGCGTCCAGGAACGAGCGCAGCACCCGGTGCGCGATCAGGAACTCGGCACCCGCGAGAACCCGCTCGCCCTCGGCGTTCTCCCACGCCGGGTCGAGCCCCCGTAGCTCGGCCGACAGCTGCGCCCGGTAGCTGTCGCGGTCGGGGAAGAAGAACTCGAACTTCAGCAGGTCGCGCAGTTGCATCGCTTCGTCCCAGCGACCCCCCGGGGCGCTGAGCAGCATGAGTTCGGCGATCGCTCGGTCGATGAAGTGGTGGATGGCACTGTTGCGGTAGAACGCGGCGATCAGGTGCTGCCCGCGCTCGATCGCGTAGACCGGCTCCTCCCCGCCCCGGTACACCGTGACGACCTTGGAATCGGCCAGAGCAGCGAGCACCAGGCTCAGGCCCGCCTCCGTGTCCAGCGGGTCGGGCCGGTCGGGATCGACGGCACAGCCGCGGGCCTTGACGTAGCTGCGCACGGGCTCGAGCACGCGCTGCACCTGCCCGAGCGTCAGCGCCCGGTCACGCACGCCGAGCAGCGCCAAGGTGACGAGTGCCGTCGCGACCACCGGCGTGACGCGGTTGATCCCCACGGCGACCTCGAAGGCCACCTTCTGAAGGGCGAGCCGGTGGGCGGCCTCGTCCTGCGGGGTGCCCAACGCCGCACGCAACGAGATCGGCTCGGCGAACCTCACGTACGCGGTGCCGATGGGGTGCAACTGGGCCTTCGCGTACCGCGCGAGCCAGGCCAGCCCCTCCCCCTTCTTCGGCACCCCCGCCTGCTCGGCCGCCATGGCCGACACCTCGCGCAGCTGGTCGTAGGTGATCGAGACCGGCACGAGGTGGACGTCCTCGACACGACCGCCTTCCACGGCCTCCGCCACGTTGGCGAGCAGCCCGTAGCGGGGCGGGCGCAGCTTCCCGGTGCGGGAGCGGCCGCCCTCCATGTACCACTCCAGGTTGAACCGCTTGGCCAGCAGGAACGCGAAGTACTCACGGACGGCGAGCTTGTAGATCTCGTCGTCACCGAAGCTGCGCCGGATGAAGATGACCCCCGACCGCTTGGCCAGTGGGCCGACCGGCCAGAACCTCAGGTTGTCGCCACCGAGTACATGGTTGCGCGGGAAGTCGTTCTCCGCGAGTACGTCGGCGAGCAGCAGCGGGTCGGCGTAGGAGCGGTGGCTCGGCAGGATCACCAGGGGGTAGCGCCGGTTCAGCTCACGCAGCTTCTCCAGCCCTGCACTGTCCGCCTGCACGTCCCACGCCCTCGCGTGCAGCGGGCGCAGCGCGGACGTCAGCAGGTCGACGGCCACGGGGCTCATCGAGGCGACGAGGCCGTCCAGGTCGGCCCTCGCCTTCGCGGCCACGTCCGCCTCGGGCCGGCCGAGCTTTGCGGCCAGCTCGGCGACCTCGCGGCGGAACTCGGGGCTCTCCTCGATCGCCTCGGCGACCTGGCGCGGCACCTTGTACCGGTGCCCGACCAGCGCACGTTCGGCCCGGTCCAGCGCCAGCGAGGCCTGCCGGGCGACGAAGTCCCCGAAGGCCGCGACACCCGCCCGGAGCGACGGGCGGCTGCCGGTGAACCGCTTCTGCAGATCGCCGACGGTGGCCGGCTCGGCCACCACCACCGCCACCCGGTCCGGCTCCCGCTTGACGATGCGGGCCTGCTCGACCGGCAGGGGATGACGCGGGTTGCGCAGCGCCGCCACGTCGGCCCACCGCACGCGACGCTGTCCGCCCCGCTCCCGCGGCAGCCATGCCACGCGCACCGCGGCGACGACCGCCTCGTCGCCGTGCTGCCCCAGTGACGGGGCCAGCGCCGCACCCTCGACCGGCAGCACAGCCACCGGATGCAGCCCCTCCTGCCGCACCCAGTCCTCGACGAGCCTGCGTTCCACGCCCGTCGTCGCGTCCACCAGCAGGATCAGCGGGGCCCCGTCGTGCACGTCCATCCGCCCACCTTCCGTCGAGAGCCCATCCTGCCCCGCTGTGGCCGGGACGTGGTCATTCGTGGCTGATTCGGGGTCATCTGAACAACCACTCGTGTCCCCGAGGGCGGAACGGGTGGGCGTCAGTACCCTGAGGGCCCGTGAAGATCGCGCATCTCGTCCAGACCCTGCATCCCGACGCCCCGGAGATCGGGCTGGTCGACCTCGCCGGGGCGGCGCGGGAGATCGATCTCGAGCTGGTGGTGATCGCGTTGGCGTCCACCTCCGAGACCAGCCAGGTCAGCGCGCTGCACCGGCTCGGCGTCCCGGTCAAGGAGCTGGGGCTGGGCCCCTGGGATCCACGCGCGGTCACCCGTACCGCCCAGCTGATGCGCGAGCAGGGGGTGCAGCTCGTGCACACCCACCTGCCACCTGCCGACGTGGTGGGAGCGGCGGCGGCCGTGCGCAACCGCATCCCGGCCGTGTCCACGCTGCACCGGATCGAGAACCTGCCCGCCGACCGGGTCGACCGGCTGAAGCGCACGGCCAAGATCCTCGCCCGCCAGCGGTTCATGTCCCGGACGATCGCGATCTCACAGGCGCAGGTGGAGTGGTACCGGAGCCTGGGCTCCGACACCCCACAGGACCTCGTGCTCCTCCCGAACGGCGTCACCGATCCCGGCCCGGTCGACCAGGCCGAGCGGGAGCGCCGCCGCGCCGCCCTCGGTGTCGCCGACGGCGAGGTGCTCGCGGTGAGCACGGCACCGATGCGCCGCGACCAGGGCCACGAGCTCCTGCTCGACGCTCTCGACTCGCTTCCGGACGGGCTGCCGCTGGTGGTCGCCATGGCAGGCGACGGGCCGCTGCGTCCGTGGCTGGAGTCGCGTGTGGACGGAAGCGACGACCTGACGCGGCACGTCCGGTTCGTCCACCGCCACCAGGAGCCCGCCGCCCTGCTCCGGGTGGCGGACCTGGTCCTGCACAACGCCCGGTCCGGGGCTGCCCCGACCGCGTTGTTGCGGGCCATGGCGGCCGGCGTACCCGCCATCGCCAGCCGGGTCGGTGGCGTTCCGGAGATCGTCACCAACGACACCGGAATGCTCGTGTCGCTGCACCCCGCTGCAATCGCCGACGCGCTCGTCGCGCTCACCCACGACGACGCACGGCGGCAACGGCTCGGAGCCGCGGCGCGCGCCCGGTTCCTCGCCGAGTACGAGGCCGTCGGCTGGGCCCGGCGGCTGCACGAGCTCTACCGCGACGTGCTGGTGCCGGGCCGGGTCGCGCCCGTCCGGCCGAGCGCATCCTGAACCCAGCCACGCAAACCCGTCGACGCCAGGCGGTCCGGGCAGCAAGAATCCGCCATCGTGCTGCAGCCATCCGAGCCCGGTGACCATCCCCCACCCGCCGCCCTGCGCCGCGCCACGGCAAAGGACCTCCCCGCCATCGCCACGGTGGACGGGCGTGGCTTCGGCTTCCACTACCGCGACGAGGACATCGAGGCCTTCCGGCCCCTGTTCGAGCCCGACCGCTTCCTGCTCGCCGAGGACGACTCTCGGATCGTCGGGGTCACCGGCTCGTTCCCGTTCGACGTCACGCTGCCCGGGGGCGCCACCCTGCCCGCACCCGGCGTCACCTGGGTGTCCGTGGCGGTCACCCACCGTCGCCGCGGCATCCTGCGGGCACTGATGGAGGAGCAGCACCGCGGTTTCGTGGCCGACGGCTCCGCCGTGTCGCTGCTGACCGCGAGCGAGGGCTCGATCTACGGCCGCTTCGGCTACGGCATCACCACCCTGCACCGATCCGTCGAGATCAGCCGCCGCCGCGCGACGTTCCGCCCCGGAGCACCCGACCCCGGTGGCGTCCGTGAAATCGACACCACCGAGGCGCGGCTGCTCTTCCCCGGGATCCACCGGCGGTGGGTGGCGACGGTCTCGGGCGCGCTCAGCCGCAGCGACGCCTGGTGGGACAACGTCCTGCTCGACCGCGAGTGGCAGCGCGACGGCGCCACCGCGCTCTTCCACCTCGTGCACGCCGACGGATACGTCTCCTACCGCATCGAGCAGGGCGAACGGGCGTGCCGGATCGTCGACATGGTGAGCGTCACCGAGGAGGCGCACGCCGCGCTGTGGCGGGTGCTGCTCGCCATGGATCTCATCGAGAAGGTCACCGTGTGGTCCCATCCGCTCGACGACCCCCTGCAGTACCTGCTCACCGACCCGCGGCAGGTGCGCACCACCGGCATTCGCGACGGGATGTGGGCCCGGGTCCTTGACGTGCCCGCAGCACTGTCCGCGCGCGGGTACGCCTCGGAGGTCGACGTCGTGCTCGACGTGCACGACCCGTTCCTCGACAGCGGTGGCCGGTTCCGCCTGCGCGGTGGCCCGGACGGCGCCGAGTGCGTCCGCGTCGACGTCGGCGGGCCCACCGTGGCCATCGGGGTCGCTGCGCTGGGCCCACTCCTGTTCGGCGGAGAGCGTGCCACCACCCTCGCGCGCGCCGGGCTGCTCGCCACGGAGGACCAGGCCGCGCTGCACACCGTCGACCTCGCGTTCCAGGCCGAGCGCCTCCCACAACACGGCACGGGTTTCTGACCGGGGCGAGCCCTACAGTTCCTGTATGAGCGAGACCGGCGGGCTGCGTCCGCTCGAGGACGGGATCGTCCGCGAGTTCGGCGAGGACAGCTCTCGCCCTGGCCGGGTGAACCTGTCCTACGGCGCCTACCTGCACCTGGACGAACTGCTTTCGGCCCAGCACCCGGTGAGCAGGCCGGTGCACCATGACGAGCTGCTGTTCATCGTGCAGCACCAGACGTCCGAGCTATGGCTCAAGCTGGTGCTGCACGAACTGCGCGCGGTGCAGGCCCACCTCGCGGCCGACGACCTGCGGCCCGCGCTCAAGGGCCTGGCCCGGGTGAAGCACATCCAGCGCACCCTGACAGACCAGTGGTCGGTGCTGGCCACGCTCACCCCGTCCGAGTACGCGGAGTTCCGCAGCTTCCTGGGCACGTCGTCGGGCTTCCAGTCCGACCAGTACCGGGCCGTCGAGTTCGTGCTGGGCAACAAGAACCCCGCGATGATCGAGCTGTTCGACCACGACGAGCGGGCCCGCGCGCAGCTGACCGAACTGCTGGAGCAGCCGAGCGTCTACGACGAGTTCCTGCGCTACCTGGCCCGCCACGGCCATGACGTGCCGCGATCGATCCTGGAGCGCGACGTCCGGCAGCCGCACACGTTCTGCCCGGAGCTCCTGCCGGTGTTCCGTCGCATCTACGAGCACTCCCACGAGTGCTGGGAGGCCTACGAGACCTGTGAGGAGCTCGTCGACCTCGAGGAGAACTTCCAGCTGTGGCGGTTCCGGCACCTGAAGACCGTCGAGCGCACGATCGGGGTGAAGCGCGGCACGGGCGGGTCGAGCGGCGTGAAGTTCCTGCGGGCGGCGCTGGAGCTCACCTTCTTCCCCGAGCTGTACGCCGTCCGCACGGAGATCGGGTCATGACCGCCGAGACCGTCGGCCTGGCCTCACGCGCCGCCGAGCTGGACGCCACCGACCCGCTGGCCGCCCACCGCGACCGCTTCGTACCCAGCCCGGACGTCGTCGCCTATTTCGACGGCAACTCCCTGGGCCGTCCGCTGGCCGATATGGCGGACCGGCTCGACCGGTTCGTCACGCAGGAGTGGGGCGGCGGGCTCATCCGGGGCTGGACCGGCGACGGGCCCGTCGTGGCGCGCTCGGCCCGGCCCTGGATGGACTGGCCGGGGTGGGTCGGCGACCGGATCGCCGCCGCCGCGCTCGGTGCGGCCCCCGGTCAGACCGTCGTCGCAGACTCCACGACGGTGCTGCTCTACAAGCTGGCGCGGGCCGCGGTCGACGCACAGGCCCGCGTCGGGCGCCGCGAGATCGTCCTCGACACCGACAACTTCCCCACCGACCGCTACGTGCTGGAGGGCATCGCCGCGGAGCGTGGGTGCGTCCTGCGCTGGATCGAGACCGACCCCGCCGAGGGCGTCACCGCCGAACAGGTCGCAGCCGTCGTGGGCCCGGCCACGGGGCTCGTGCTGTTCAGCCACGTGGCGTACCGGTCGGGATGGCTCGCCGACGCCGCCGCCGTCACCCGTGTCGTGCACGACGCGGGCGGGCTCGTGCTGTGGGACCTCTGTCATTCCGCGGGTTCGGTGGAGCTGGAGCTCGACGCCTGGGGCGTGGATCTCGCCGCCGGATGCACCTACAAGTATCTGAACGGCGGCCCCGGCTCCCCCGCGTTCGGCTATGTCCGCCGCGACCTGCAGGACGTGCTGCGCCAGCCGATCCAGGGCTGGATGGGCCGGCGTGACCCGTTCCTGATGGGCCCTGGCTACGTGCCGGCCGACGGCGTCCGCGGCGTGGTGAGCGGAACCCCGCCGATCCTGGGGATGGTGCCGCTGCTGGCGGCGCTGGAGCAGCTGGAGGAGGCCGGGATCGCCGCCGTGCGGGCCAAGTCCGTGGCGCTCACGGAGTTCGCACTCGAACTGGTGGACGCCTGGCTCGTGCCCTACGGCGTCGAGGTGGCCTCACCCCGCGACCCGGCACGCCGCGGCGGCCACGTGACGATTCGTCGGCCCGGGTTCCGCGACCTGCTCCCCCACCTGTGGGAGCGCGGCGTGATCCCCGACTTCCGCGAGCCGGACGGCATCCGCCTCGGCCTGGCCCCGCTGAGCACGAGCTTCATCGAGGTCCACGGGGGCCTCGCGATCCTCCGCGACGTGCTGGCCGAGCACGCCTGACCACAGCGCAACGAACGGCACGTCGGTCCAGTAGATCCGCACCAACGTGCCCCTCGTCCGGCGTGAACAGCTCCACGGGGTCAGCGCAGTGCGTGTTCCCATTTCTCACGCACGCCGCGGAGGTACTCCGGGCTGCTCTCCGCCACCCGGGGGAAGTCGGCGCGCCGCTCAAAGGGGCGGCACGCGTCGATGATCGCCCGGCTGTTGTAGGCGGGCGCGCCCTCCGGGAGCATCGGGTCGAGCTTGCTGCCCCAGCCGTAGCGCATGATCTCGATGTCGCGGTCGGGGTCGCTGCGGGTGGACATCGCCCAGATCACCTGCTCCAGGTCGGAGCAGTCGATGTCGTCGTCGACCACCACCACGTACCGGTTCATGTAGGCCGCCGCCGGGCACTGTGCGGCGAGGTGCGCAACCTGCCGAGCGTGGCCCGGGTAGCGCTGCTCCAGCGAGACCGCGATGAAGAGCCGTCCGCCGCCGGACTCGTGCGCCCAGGCCGCCGAGACGCCGGGCACGCCCATCGACACCAGCTCGTCGTGGATCATCGCCGACTTCATCACGGTGCGCATGTAGGAGTAGTCGTGCGGTGGGCGACCGGGGGGCGCTCCGAGCAGGATCGGGTCGTCCCGGTGGTACAGCCGCGTGATCTCCAGGTTCAGGCATGGCCGGCGGCGTCCCGAGTAATAGCCGGTCCACTCGCCGAACGGACCCTCGTCGCGCATGTTGCCGGGGGTGAGCCAGCCCTCGACGGCGATCTCGCTGCCCGCCGGGATCGGCAGGCCGGTGTCCGGGGCGATGACCACCGGGACCCGCTCCCCGAGCACCGCGCCCGCGTACTCCAGTTCCGACACCCCGCCCGGCACCTCGGTGCCGCCGAGCGCCAGCAGCAGCGGGTCGTGCCCGAAGGACACCGTCACCGGGGCGCGGCCCTCGCGCGCGATCCACCGCTCGATGTTCTGCGCCCCGTGCTTGCCGGGGACGGCCGCGATCGTGGTGCTGCGGCCGTCGTCCTGCACCTCCATCCGGTAGCAGCCGCCGTTGTGCACGCCGGTCTCCGGGTTGCTCGTCACCACGAAGCACCCGGTGCCGATGAACCGGCCGCCGTCGTGCTCGTGCCAGCGCGGGACCGGGAACTTCAGCAGGTCGACCTTCTCGCCGGGCACCTCGTTGGCGAGCAGGGGTGCGCTGTCCACCGGCGCGACCGGGAAGTCCCGCGCGCTGCCCGCCCATTGCGACGGTTTGCCGCGGAGCGCGTCCACCAGGCCCGCGTCGTCGAGGTCGTCGCCGAGACGCAGGGTGTGCCCGAAGCGGCGGGAGGAGCCCGTGCTGCCGGTGAGCACCCGCATGCCGGCGGGATAGCCGGTGATCTCGTCGAACAGGACGGCGGGCGGATGAGGAAGGTGGTAGCTCACCTCGGCGATGCCGCCGAGTTCCAGATCCCAATGCGCGCCGCGAACGTGGCGCAGCTCGCCCATCTTCTGCACCGCGTAGATGTGGCTGCGCAGGCTCAGCAGTGGTTCGTCACCGGGTGTGGTCATCCTGGCTGTGCCCACCTCAGCTGAGGTGCTTCTCGACGACCGGCCAGATGTCCGGCCGCTCGATCAGGCTCAGGTGCCGGGTGTCGTCGAGCACCTCGAGATGGGCGTGCGGGATGCGGGACGCCAACGTCTCGGCCATGGCGGGCGGCGTGGCGTAGTCCTCGCGGCCCACCAGCACGAGCGTCGGGGCCTGGATGTCGCCCAGCCCGGCCTCGGCCTCCAAGCCCGCGAACGCGTGGCACGCGGCGGCGTGCGCCTGGGAGTTCGTGGCCACGAAGATGTCGCTGACGCGGCGAACCTCGTCGGGGTGCGTCGCGACGAAGGACGGCGAGAACCAGCGGTCCACCTGGAAGGTCACCTGCTTCTCGCGCGGCACGCCGACGGCCTTCTCGGCGCGCTCGGTCCACTGCGCCACCCGGTCGGGGCCGTAGTCGGCGGTGGTGTCGGCCAGCACGAGCCGCGCGACGAGGTCGGGGTGACGCTGGGCGAACAGGATCGCGGTGCTGCCGCCCATGGACAGGCCCACGACGTCGACCGGCTCGTCGGCCACCTTCTCGACGATCGCGGCCACGTCGTCGGCGAGGTCGGCGATGCTGAACGGGCCGCCGTCCCAGTCCGAGCCGCCGTGCCCGCGCGCGTCCGGGGCGAACACCTGGTGGCTCCCGGCGAGCGCCGCGGCCATCGGGTCCCACACCCGGCCCGACAGCGCCAGCGCGTGCAGCGCAACCAGTGGGCGGCCACCGTCTCCGGTGCGGGCCACCTCGAAGCCACCTCGTGCGGTGTCGACCTTCACGCGCTCCTCCGCTCCTGCTCAGCTTGGCGGCGCCGGGCCGTGGCCTCGATCGCCGCGCAGATCTCCTCGTAGGTGCCGCAGCGGCAGATGTTCCCCTCCAGATGCGCCGCGATCTCCTCGCGCGTCGGGTCGGGGTTCTCGGCCAGCAGCTCGTGGCCCATCAGCACGAACCCGGGGATGCAGTAGCCGCACTGCATCGCCCCGGCCGCGACGAACTCGTCGACGACGTCGTCGTCCTCGGGCAGCCCGTCGGCGGTTGTGAGCGGGACGCCGTCGTACCGCACGGCACGGGCGAGGCAGCTGCTCACGCTGTGCCCGTCGGCCAGCACGGTGCACGCTCCGCAGGCCCCCACGCCGCATCCCTCGCGCACGCTGGTGAAGCCGGTGCGTCGCAGCACCTCCAGCAGCAGATCGTCGTCCGCCACCGTCACGCGGTGGCGTACCCCGTTCACCTGGAGCACGACGTCGTTGCTCATGACCCGGCCTCTTCCTGCTCGGCGAGTGCGGTGAGGATCCGCTCCGGCGTCAGCGGAAGCTCGGGGAAGCGGATGCCGATGGCGTCGCGCACGGCGTTCGCCACCGCCGGGGCCAGCGGGATGATCGTGGTCTCCCCCACGCCCTTGGCGCCGTACGGGCCGGTGCGGTGCGGGTTCTCCACGATGATCGGCGTGATCTTGTCGGGCACGTCGAGCACCGAGGGCAGCTGGTAGTCCAGCAACGTGCCGTTCACGATCTGCCCCTCGTCGAACACCAACCGGTCGAAGAGGGCGTGGCCGACACCCATGATCGCCGCGCCGGTGAGCTGCTGCTCCACCAGCTTCGGGTTGATCGCGCGGCCCACGTCACCCGCCGCGGCAAGGTGCTCCACGTGGACGCGGCCCGTCGCGGTGTCGACCGTGAGCTGGACCGCGATGGCACCGGCGAACCAGTGTTCGGTGACCTTCTCCGACTGCCCGGTCTCGTGGTCGTAGGGCATCCACGTGGTCGTGAACTCGGCCTCGGTGCTCAGCGTCGTGCCGCGCGCCCCGAAGTGACCGTGCAGCAACTCGGAGATCGAGGCGCGCTCCTGGCTCTGGGTGCTGACCAGGCCGTCTCCGGTCAGCTTCACATCGGTGACGGGCACGCCGAAGCGCTCCGCCGCGATGTCCACCAGCTTGTCGCGCATCGCCTCCGAGGCGCGGCGCACCGCGTTGCCGGTGTGGTAGGTGGACCGGCTGCCGGCGGTGATCGTGTCGTACGGGGTGACGTCGGTGTCCGTGGCCACCACCCGGACCTGGCCCTCGCCCAGGCACAGCGCCTCGGCGGCGATCTGCGCCATGATCGTGTCGCTGCCCTGGCCCATGTCCACCGTGCTGATCATCAGGGTGGCCGAGGCGTCCTGGTTGAGCTGGAGCACGGCGTTGGAGATCGTCGGCGTGAGCACGGCCTTGATGCCGACGGCCACACCGCGGCCGCGACGCAGCCTGCCCTCCTCCCGCTGCAACGGCGTGTCCCAGCCGATGGCCTCGGTCACCGCGTCGAGACAGCCCACGAAGTCGGCACTGTGCATCGGCGTGCCGACCGGGGCGACGTCACCTTCGCGCAGCAGGTTGCGGCGCCGGAACTCGGCCGGGTCCTCCCCGCGCACGCGAGCGAGCTCGTCCACCAGCGACTCGTGCGACCAGGTCACCTGTGGGACGCCGAAGCCGCGGAACGGGCCCGCCGACGGCTTGTTGGTGTAGACGCAGCGCGAGCGGACCGACACGTTCTCGATCCGGTACGGGCCGGTGGCCACCATGCCCGACTTGGCGGTGATCCGGGGCCCGACGTCGGCGTACGCACCGGTGTCGTAGCGGACGTCGGCCGTCGCGGCGACGATCCGGCCGTCCTTGTCGGCGGTCATGCTGCCGGTCACCGCGGCGCCGTGGCGCGTGGTGAGCAGAAACGCCTCCTCACGCGACGCGGTGACGCGCACGGCGGTGCGCTGCGTCCAGGCGAGCACGGCGGCCAGCGGCTCCAGCCGGTCGTACATCTTGGCGCCGAAGCCGCCGCCGAGCGGGGCGCTGCGCACCCGCACCTTGTTCAACGGCAGGCCGAGCAGGTCGGCAACCGACTGCCGGACGTAGGACGGAGTCTGCGTGGTGGAGAGGATCTCCAGCCGGTCCCCGTCGCGCCAGGCCGCCGTGAACGGCAGCTCGATCGGCACGTGGTGGGTGGGCGGGCACCAGAACTCCTCGCGCACCGTGGTGGCGTCCGGTGTCTCCGCCGCCTCGTCCACGTCGCCGCGGCGGAGGTTGAACTCGTAGTTGACGTTCGTGTCCCGCTTGCCGCGCAGGTGCTTGAGGTCGCCGAAGACGATCGAGGGCCGCAGCACGTCGTGCACGAAGGGGGCGCCGGCGACGGCCTTGTCGACGTCGTGCACAGGGTCGAGCTCGCTGTACTCGACCACGACCTCGTCGGCGGCCATCCGTGCCGGGGCGAGACCGCGCGCGAGCACCGCGGCCACCGGCTCGCCGATGTAGCGCACCCGCTCCACGGCAAGGCAGGGCTGGTCGGAGAACGCCGGACCGGTGAACAGCTTGTCACCGAAGCGGGCGTGCAGCTCCGCGCCGGTCACCACGGCCACCACGCCGTCCACCGCCAGTGCCTGCTGGGTGTCGATCGAGTCGATCAGGGCGTGCGGGCGGGTGCTGCGGTGCACGACGACGTCGAGGCACGGGCGCAACGGCTCGTCGGCCGCGTAGAGCAGCTCCCCACGTACCTTCGCCCGAGCATCGGTACGGGTCCACCGTTCACCGACGGCGCCACCAGCGCCTGCGGGACTCTCCCCGAGCATCCGAGCCCTCCTTTCCTGTCGGTCCTGCAGGGCCGGCCACAGCCTCGACGGGCACGCTGCCCGCCGGGCCCCAGGCCGCCCGGATCGCGTCCTCGACCGCTACGAGGCCGAGGCGGCGTTTGAAGTCCGCGGAGCCGCGGATGTCGGGGATGGGGTCGATCACCGGGTCGGCGGCGGACCGGCCGGCCCGTACGACGTCGTCCACCGGCGCGTCGCTCGGCACCTCGACACTCACGTACTTGGGCACCTCGGCGAGCGCGCCGAGCCCGATCCGGATCTCCCGCTGCCCACGCACCGGCGAGGTGACGAGCACAGCCGCCGACGCGCACGGCCAGTCGTTGACGGACTGGCTGCTCAGCTTGGCGAAACCGCACGTGGATCCGGCCTGACCGGGGATCTCCACCGCGGTCACGAGCTCACCATGGCGCAGGTCGGTCTCCTGGAAGGCGACGAAGAAGTCCCGCAGGGCCACCTGGCGGGTGCCCTCGCTGCTGCGGAGCTCGACCCGGGCGTCCAGCACCATGAGCGCGGTTGGCGGGTCCAGCCGGTAGTCGCCGTGGGCGAGGTTGCCGCCGACGCTCGCGGTGTTGCGCACCCGCGGATTGGCGACGTGCCCGTAGACCTGGGCCGCGAGCGGGGTCACGCGCCGTACCAGCGGGTCGGTCTCCATCCGGCGCAGCGTGACCATCGCGCCCACGCGCAGGCCGCTGCTGGTCCGCTCGAGCCCGGAGAGATTCGGCACGAGGGAGAGGTCGACCAGGTCGGAGGCGAAGAGGACGCCCTGTTTGATGAGGATCTGCACGGCAGTGCCGCCGCCGTAGACCATGGGCTGGTCGAGGCTCGCCAGCAGGGCACAGGCCTCGTCGAGGCTCCGCGGCCGGTGCAGCGTGGGAGCCGCCGACACGGAGGCGTCGGCGGTCATCGCCTCGCCGCCGCGACCCGCGACAGCCCGGCGATCACGCCGCCGGTGGCCGCCGCTGCGGCGATCGCAGCGAGAACGAGCACCCTGCGGCCGGTGAGCAGGTCCTCGATGCGGCGCCACCACGGGATGCGACCGGGCGTGGCGCCATCGACGGCGGGAGCCGCGGCCAGCCGGGGCACCGAGGCCGTTGCGGCGCCTGCGGCCACCGGCGCCTTCACCCGCTGGTCCGTGCCTCGGGCCGCGAGCAGCTCACGCGCCACGGCGTTGCCCGGTCCCGGCGGCCCGGCGGCGCACACCCGGGAGAAGTCGGCGGCGAACTGGCGCTCGACCTCTTCGGTGCGCCGCCGCACGATCGACTCGCCGAGGCGCCCGATCTTGCCCCACAGGGCCACGTCCAGGCCGAACTCGACGCGCGAGCTGTCCGCTGCACCGTCCTCGTTGACCGCCAGAGCGGCTTCGATCTTGATCGAGCTGCCCAGCCGGCGGTCCTCACCGCGGAGCAACGCCTTGACCTGTCCGGGCCCTGCCTGCTCGGTGATCTCGGCCGTGAATCCGGCGCTGAACCGGACATGCGCGACCTCGTTGACCAACGTGCCGCGGTAGTGCGTGTCGTCGACCTTCTCGAGCTCTTGGCAGCCCGGCACGCAGGCCCGCATCGAGTCCGGATCGAGGAAGTGGGCGAACACGCGCTCCGGGGCGGCAGGCACCCAGAACGAGGAACTGAGCTTCATTTGACCACCATACTGGACTAGTTATCTCGTATGCAGGACACTAAGCCGGGCCCGGAAGGGCCGTCAACCCGACCCGCGGTCACACCGAACGCCTCAGCTACCGTCTCGTCGCAGAGCGTGGTCGTCGCGGGACGGCGCACTCGGCGCGATCGGCACGGTCGGCGCGTCCACGAATCGGAGGCAGGAGAGCGTCATGGCGAGCGATGTGCCCGCGGTCATGAACGCCGTGCGACTGCTGGAGCGGATCGCCCGCGACTGGCCCGAACCCGTCCCGTCGGGCGTGCTGATCGACGACCTCGAGCTCAACCGCAGCACCTGTTACAACATCCTGGGCACCCTGCAGCGGGCCGGTTGGGCCGCCACGAGAGGCGACCGCTCCGGATGGTGGCTGGGCCCACGCCTGCTGGCCATCGTCGACGCGTCCCAGGACTGGATGCGCGAGGTCGTCCAGCAGGAGCTCGACGACCTCAGCAAGCACCTGGGCTACCTGGTCTTCGCGGTGCGCCGACACGGCTCCGCCGAGTACGCAGTGCTGGCCAAGGCCGACCGCGGGCAGGGCGTGCGGATCACCGTCGGACTCGGGGACACCTTCGTGTTCTCCGCGCCCGCGATCATGCGCGCCTTCCTCGCCTGGTCGGACCCCACCGAGGCCGACCGGGCGATCGACAAGAACGATCTCGTCGCCTTCACCCCGGAGACGGTGGTCGACCGGGATGCGCTGCGTACCGAGCTGGCCGAGACCAGGCGACGCGGCTACGGGATCAGCATCCGCGAGTACGACCTCGGCCAGTCCGGGGTGTCCGCCCCGGTGTTCGACGAGCGCGGCCGCGTGACCATGGTGCTGTGCTCGCTCGCGTTCTCCTCCGAGCTCGACCGGTCGACGGTCACGGAGGCCGGTGAGCTGATCCGTGAGTGCGCCGCGCGCATCACGGAGCGCACCGGCGGCACCCTCCCGCCTCGCTGACCAGGCTCCACCCACCGCACCACTCCCCGTCCCGCCGCGCCCCTGCAAGGTCGCGCGGCGCCTTGACGGCACTCCTGCTCTGTCATACCGTCCGACCACAGATCAGATGTCCTGCATGTAGGACAACTCGTCCAGCGGACAGGCGCATTATGCCGCGGGCGACCGGAGGAAGGACCTCGGTGCACGACATCGCTGTCGCACGGACAACCTGGCTCAGCGGACTGGGGCGCTCCCAATGGCGCTCGCTGTTCGCGGCCAACCTCGGATGGCTCTTCGACGGGTTCGAGACCTACGCGCTCATCCTCACCGCCAGCACCGTGCTGCACCGGCTCGCGCCGGGCGAGCCTGCCAGCTCCGTCGCCTTCCTCACCGGCGCCACCATCGCGGTGACGCTGCTCGGCTGGGGCATGGGCGGCATCCTCGGCGGTGTCTTCGCCGACTACTTCGGCAGGCGCCGCACGCTGATCACCGCGATCGTGCTCTACGCGGCGTTCACCGGGCTCAGCGCGCTGTCCTGGTCGTGGGAGTCCTTCCTGGTGCTGCGTTTCATCACCGGGTTCGCGCTCGGCTCGGAGTGGGGAACCGGCACGTCGCTGGTGGCCGAGATGTGGCCGAGCAACGCCAGGGCGAAGGCCGCCGGGTTGATGCAGTGCGGCCTCGGCCTGGGCTTCTTCATCGCCTCGTTCTGCTGGTACTTCATCGCGCCGATCGGCCCCGACTCCTGGCGCCTGATGTATCTGGTCGGCGTTCTGCCCGCGCTGTTCGCGCTCTGGCTGCGCCGGTCGGTGCCGGAGTCGGAGCAGTGGACGAAGGCGCAACACCACCGCAAGAAGCTGCGCGACCGGGCGCCCGGCGAGCTGACCGAGGGCGAGCAGGCCTACACCCGGCTCACCCTGCGCCAGATCTTCCTCGACCCGAAGCTACGCAGGCTGACGATCCTCGGCTCCGTGATGTCGCTGGTGACGACGCTGGGCTGGTGGGGCATCTCGACCTGGGTGCCGCTCTACGTCTCCGACGTCGCGGCGAAGGCCGGGCACAGCGCCTCGAGCTGGGCCAGTGGCGCCGGAATGATCTACAACGTCGGCGCGATCGCCGGGTACGTCGCGTTCGGCTTCCTCGCCGACCGGTTCGGCCGTAAGCCGGCCGTGCTGTTGTACTTCGCCGCATCGCTGGTGCTCACGCCCGTGCTGTTCCTCTGGACGCACGACCTGCGGATCATCGCCGTCGTCCTCGTCGTGAACGGGTTCTTCACCCTCGGCCAGTACACCTGGATGCCGGTGTGGCTCCCGGAGCTCTACCCCACGCACCTGCGGGCGACGGGTGTGGCGTTCGTGTTCAACGCCGCCCGGTTCGTCGCGTTCCTCGGACCGCTGCTCTCCGGCGCGATCATCTCCAGGCTCGGCGGCTACGGCGTCGCCGCCACCGTGGTCGGCCTGATCTACATCGTCGGACTGCTCGTCGCCCCGTTCTGCCCCGAGACCCGAGGGCGTCCACTCCCCGAGTAGCCCCCCGCTCTCCCCACCACGTCCGTGCCTCCCCGCGCACCGAGGAACCAGATGTCGACCGTCAATGCCGCGTCCTCCCCCGACACCGCAACTCGTGCGATCCCCCGCGGAGCCGCGGTGGTCCTCGTGTTCGCCTTCCTGGGCACCCTCTTCGACGGGGCCGAGCTGAACCTCGTCGGATACCCGATGGCGTACATCGCCGGCAGCCTCCACGTCAGCACGATCCAGATCGTTCAGGTCACCACCCTGCAGGGATTCGCCTCGATTCTCGGTGGACTGGTCTGCGGCTGGCTCGGCGACCGGTACGGCAGGCGCTGGACGTACACGGGCTCCGTACTGATCTTCGGTGTGGCGGCCGTGCTCGGGGGGCTCGCCCCCACCTACGGCCTGTTCCTGGTCACGCGCCTCGTCGCCGGGGTGGGCATGGGTGGGCTGTTCGGACTGGCCTACTCGATGTTCACCGAGAGCTGGAAGACCAGTAAGCGCGGGGCGATGGGTGGGTCGATCCAGGCGATGTACTTCGCCGGCCAGATCATCACCGAGGGCGTCGTGTACTTCTGCACCGTGCAGTTCGGCGAGTCCGAGGGATGGCGCGGCGGCTACATCGTGATCGGCGCCATCACGCTCGTGATCGGCCTGCTGTCCGCGCTCACGCTGCCCGAGTCGGAACAGTGGCGCCATTACCGGCGCGAGCTCGCGGCCGGCCGGGTGCCCGAACGCATGCGGCCGGCCAAGGTGCCGCTGAGCGACCTCTTCCGCCGCGAGCACGTGCGCGGCACCGTGCTGTTCATCGTGCTGGCGAGTGCCATGTTCATCAGCACCAACTCGATGATCGCCTACCTCACCACGTTCCTCGTGCAGGTCGAGAAGGTGCCGCTGGGCACGGCCAGCGTGATCGTGCTGATCGGGCTGGTGATCACGGCCGTCACCTACCCGCTCACCGGCGCACTGTCGGACGTGATCAAGCGCCGGTACGCATTCTTCGTCGCTTCCCTCGTCGGGGTGGCCGGCTTCGGCTGGCTGCTGCTCCTCGTGGCCACCGGGTCGGCGCACGTGAGCTCACAGTTCTGGAGCGACCAGACCTTCTGGGCCGTGCTGCTGTGCGCGGCCGGCAGCGGCGGGTTCGGCGTGCTCGGGGTGTGGATGGCCGAGTACTTCCCCACCCGGATCCGCTCGGCCGGATCCAACACCAGCTACTACGCCGGACGCGGGATCGGCGCGGGGCTCTTCCCGCTGGTCGCGCTCAGCGTCGCGGGCACGGTTCCGATGGCTCTGGCGCTCGGCCTGGTCGGCCCGGTCCTCGCGGCGGCGTTCGCGCTCGGCGTGCCGGACCGCACCGGGCGCACGATCGTCGCGGTGGAATGAACGTCCGCCGCTGACCTCGGGTCACAGCCCTCCGCCACGCTTACGCTGCGCCTGTGTCCGACGCTCCCCTGCCCAGCGAGCCGGCGCACGACGACCTCGCTCCCGACGACGTGGACTACTGGTCGTTCGTCGCCATCGCGGTGGAGCGGACCACTCGCGCACTGCCGGCGGTGGATGCGCGAGCGATGCGGCTGATGCTGAGTCTCTACCGCGCCTCGAACGCAATGGTCTATGACCTCGAGTCGACGGTGCACCGGCCGCGTGGCTGGTCATTCGCGGGCTTCCGGGTGCTGTTCGTGCTCTGGCTCGCCGGGCCGCTGGAGGCCAAGCGCGCGGCGCAGCTGGCCGGGATGAGCCGGGCGGCGGTGTCGGCTCTGGTCAACACCCTCGAGCGGGACGGCCTGGTGGTCCGGCGCAAGGCCGGCCGCGATCGTCGCTCGGTCGAGCTCTCGCTCACCGCACACGGTGAGCAGGTGCTCGCCGACGCGTTCGCTGCGCACAACGAACGCGAGCGGACCTGGGCCTCCGCCCTCACCGACGACGAGGCCGCTCAGCTCACGGCGCTACTGGAGAAGCTGATGGCGAGCCCCGTCGCGGCGGCGGCGAACCGACGCCGCTGACCCACCCGCCCTATCCCGGTGTGCGCGTCGAACGAGCCTGGTTGGGAAACTTGTACGTTGTGAACGACATCCTGCTCAGCTTGGCGCTCGTCCTGCTGTTCATACTGATCGGCGGGTTCTTCTCGGCGTCGGAGCTGGCACTGGTCTCACTGCGCGACGCCCAGGTGCGCCGCATGGCAACGGAGGACCGGCGCGGCAAGCGGGTCGCGCATCTGCGCGAGGACTCCAACCGGTTCCTGTCCGCCGTGCAGATCGGCGTGACACTCGCCGGGTTCTTCTCCGCGGCCTACGGCGGCTCGACGCTGTCCGAGCCGCTCGCGACCGTGCTGAGGGGATGGGGGCTTCCTCCGGGTCTCGCGGGCACGATCGCGTTCATCGTCGTGACGATCGCGATCTCCTACCTGTCACTCGTCCTCGGTGAGCTGGTCCCGAAGCGACTCGCGCTGCAGCGGCCGGAGATCGTCGCCCGGGCCGTCGCTCCCGTCCTCGATCGCGTCGCCAGGCTGAGCCGCCCCTTGATCTGGGTGCTCGGCGTCTCCACCAACGCCGTCGTGCGCCTGCTCGGCCTCGATCCGAAGGCGAGCGACAGCGGTGTGAGCACCGAGGAACTGCGCGACATGGTGCGCACGCACCGCAGCCTCGGCCCGGAGGAGCGGCGCGTGCTCGGCGATGTCTTCGCCGCCGCCAACCGCTCGGTCGCCACCGCGATGGTGCCGCGCACGGAGGTCGACTTCAGCGAGGCCGACATGACCGTCGGCGACGCCGCGCGTGCCGTGCTGCGCGGTTCCCACTCCCGCTACCCCGTCATCAGCGCGGATGTCGACGACGTGCTCGGTGTCGTCCACGTCCGTGACCTGCTCACCGTGCTGCTCACCGACCCCGACGCCGAAAGCCGGAAGCTGCGCGAGATCGCACGCCCCGTGCCGTTGCTCCCGAGCGGGAAACCGCTGCTCGAGGCGCTCTCGGAGCTGCGAGCACAGCGTGCGCACCTTGCCGTCGTCGTCGACGAGTACGGCGGCACCGCGGGGATCGTCACGCTCGAGGACATCCTCGAGGAGTTGGTGGGCGAGATCGAGGACGAGTACGACCCCCAGCGGAGCCCCAGCGCCGACAAGTCGGAGCTCGACGGGCTGCTGCACCGCGACGAGGTGGCCGACCTGACGGGGATCGGACTCCCCGCCGGCCCCTACGAGACGCTCGGCGGGTTCGTGCAGGCGCGGCTGGGCCGGGTTCCCCGGACGGGCGACGCGGTGCGGTTCGGGTCGCACCGGTTCACGGTGACCGAGATGGACGGGCGACGGGTCGCGAAGGTCCGCGTCGAGGAGGTCGCCCCGCAGCCGGGCACGCCCGCATAGTCCCGGCGCATCCCGCAGGCGGGCTCCGGCCGGTGCGAAGCACTGGCCGGAGCCGGACCGGATCGCTCCTCAGCCGACGCTCTGCCGCTGCCCGTGCCAGATCGGCGGCGCGTACCCGGCAGGCTTGTCGCCCAGGCTGACCCCGGGATGGACCAGCCAGCTCTGGTACTCGGGCGTGAACATCGAGTAGAGGGACGGCGGGGGCACCGCGCTGGCTTCCTCGAGCTGCTGCTGGGCCTTCGCCGGGATCTCGAAGTCGAGCGCGGCGAGGTTGCCCTCGAGCTGCGCGCTGCTGCTCGCGCCGATGATCGCGGCTCCCACCCCGGGCCGGTTCGCCACCCAGTTGATCGCCACCTGCGCCATGCTGCGGCCGAGTTCCTTCGCGACGTCCTCCAGGGCGGCGATCACGCCCCACTCCCGATCGTCGCGCGGGCCGCCGGAGCCGGGCGCGCCGAGGGTGAGACGGCCTTCGCCCGACCCGTCCTTGCGGTACTTCCCGCTGAGAAGCCCACCCGCGACGGGCATGAAACCGGTGATGCCGATGCCGAGGGCCTGTGCCATCGGCGCGAACTCGGGTTCGATACCGCGAGCGAGCAGCGAGTACGGCAACTGCACCGTGATGATCGGGCTCATCCCGTGTGCCTCGGCGTACGTCTGGGCCCGTGCGGCGTACCACGCCGGGACGTCCGACAGCCCGGTGTAGCGGACCTTGCCCGAGCGCACCAGGTCGTCGAGCGTGCGGACGACCTCCTCGACGGGGGTCATCCGATCCCAGGTGTGGAGCAGATAGAGATCGATGTAGTCGGTGCCCAACCGGCGAAGTGAGTCCTCCACCGCCCGCATGACGTGCTTGCGGCCGTTGCCGCCTGCGTTGGGGTTGCCCGGATCGACGCTGTTGGTGAACTTGGTGGTGAGCACGATCCGCTCGCGGATCCCGGCGTCGGCGATGAACCTGCCGAGCAACGTCTCGCTCTCGCCCGCCGTGTAGAAGTCGGCGGTGTCGATGAAGTTGCCGCCGGCGTCGACGTAGCGCTGGAAAATGGCCCGGGAGTCGTCCTCCGACTTCCCGTACGGCGCGTGGAAACCGCTCGTGCCGAAGTTCATCGTGCCGAGGGCGAGCCGACTCACCCGCAGACCCGAGCGGCCGAGCAGGTAGTACGCGTCAAGACTCACGATCAAGCTCGCTTCCGTTGCTGGGGGAACCGCCGTTGTCCGAGCGGTACAGCCATCGTTCATCGCAGAAATTGGACCAGCAAGTCCAGAAAATTCGCATGCCCTGGCCGAGTCGGCGCCGAACCGGACGAATTGCACGATTCCGCGGGCCACTGTGGCGGGTAGAGGTCGGAATGACCCTTTTCGGATTCCACGCCTCGCACGAGCAGATACATCCGAGCGCCTTGCTGGCGGCGGTACGCCGAGCCGAGGAGGCGGGGTTCGACGCCGCGATGTCGTCGGACCACATCTCCCCGTGGAGCGCACGGCAGGGCCAGTCCGCGTTCGCCTGGTCCTGGCTGGGGGCCGCGATGCAGGCCACGTCGTTGCCGTTCGGCGTGGTCAACGCGCCCGGCCAGCGCTACCACCCGGCGATCATCGCGCAGGCCATCGGCACGCTCGCCGCGATGTACCCGGGCCGGTTCTGGGCAGCGTTGGGCACCGGCGAGGCGAGCAACGAGCACGTCACCGGTGGCGGCTGGCCACGCAAGGACGTGCGGAACGCCCGGCTGCGCGAGTGCGTCGACGTGATCAGGGCGCTGCTGCGCGGCGAGGAGGTGAGCCACGACGGACTCGTCACCGTGGACAGGGCCCGACTCTGGACGCTGCCCGAGGAGCCCCCGCCGCTCGTCGGGGCCGCCGTGAGCGTCGCGACCGCACGGTGGTGCGCCGAGTGGGCCGACGGCCTCATCACGATCAACCAGCCCGTCGAGACGCTGCGCGAGATCATCCACGCCTACCGCGACGCGGGGGGACGAGGGCGGCTGCATCTGCAGGTCCACCTCTGCTGGGACCCCGACGAGAGCACGGCCGAGGCGATCGCCATGGACCAGTGGCGCAGCAACGTGTTCCCACCGCCGGTCTGCTGGGACATCGACTCCGCCGAGGTGTTCGACGCCGTCTCCGAGCACGTCCCGCTGGAACTGGTCGGCAGGTCGGTGCACATCAGCAGCGACCTCGGGCGGCACACCGCACGGCTCGCCGAGTACGCCGCGCTGGGCTTCGACGAGATCGCACTGCACCACGTCGGCCAGGAGCAGGACGCGTTCGTCGACGCGTTCGGCGCCAAGGTCCTGCCCCAGCTGCGGGAGGCGATGTGAGACTCACCCGCACCTCGGACCTGTGGTGGAAGACCGCCGTCATCTACTGCCTCGACATCGAGACCTACGCCGACGGCAACGGCGACGGGTGCGGTGACATCCGCGGTCTGATCCAGAACATCGACCACCTCGACCGGCTCGGCGTCACATGCCTCTGGCTGATGCCCTTCTTCCCCACGCCCGACCGCGACGACGGCTACGACATCACCGACTTCTACGGCGTCGACGAGCGGCTCGGCTCCCTCGGAGACGTGGTGGAGCTGATCCGCACCGCCCGCGACCGCGGAATGCGGGTGATCGCGGACCTCGTCGTCAACCACACCTCGGCACAGCACCCCTGGTTCCAGAGCGCCCGGAGCAGCCCCGACTCCCCCTACCGCGACTGGTACGTCTGGCAGGACGAACCGCCCGCAGACGGGCCGCAGGGAGTGGTGTTCCCCGACCAGGAGACGAGCGTCTGGGAGTACGACGAGAAAGCGAAGCAGTACTACCTGCACCGGTTCTACAAACACCAGCCCGACCTCGACGTCGCCAACCCCGAGGTGCGCGACGAGATCGCCCGGATCATGGGCTTCTGGATGGAGCTGGGCCTGTCCGGGTTCCGGGTCGACGCCGTGCCGTTCCTGCTGGAGACCGACGGCCAGGACGACGCGACCGCCCTTCCCGACCCGCACGACTACCTCGCCGACCTCAGCGCGTTCCTGCGCAGGCGAAATGGCGAGGCGGTACTGCTCGGCGAGGTCAACCTGCCTTACCCCGACACGATGACGTTCTTCGGCGCGAACGACGGCGGCGGCTCCACCGACGAGCTCACGATGTGCTTCGACTTCATCGGGATGCAGCAGATGTACCTGTCGCTGGCCCGGGCCGACGCCGAGCCGCTCGCCGAGACGCTGCGGCAGCGGCCCGCCCCACCCGAGGACGGGCACTGGGCCACGTTCGTGCGCAACCACGACGAGCTGACTCTCGACAAGCTCACCGAATCCCAGCGCAAGGAGGTCTTCGACGCCTTCGGGCCGGACGAGGACATGCAGCTCTACGGCCGTGGGCTGCGCCGACGGCTGCCCCCGATGCTCGAGGGCGATCAGCGGCGGATCCGGATGGTCTACAGCCTGCTGTTCTCCCTGCCCGGAACCCCGGTGCTCTACTACGGCGAGGAGATCGGCATGGCCGAGGACCTCAGCCTTCCCGGCCGGTTCGCGGTGCGCTCGGACATGGACTGGGCCGCGGCGCGGGAGCAGCAGTCCGACCCCGGCTCACTGCTGTCCTGGATGCGCATGCTCGTCGAGTGCTACCGGGCCTGCCCGGAGCTCGCGTGGGGCCGGTACACGATTCTCGATCCCGGTCAGGATGCGCGGCCGGTGCTCGCCCATCGGTGCGATGCCGACGGCGTCACGGTCGTCGCGCTGCACAACTTCGCCGACCAGGAGGTCGTTGCCGCGCCGGTGTTGCAGGGACTCTCGCGACTGGTACTCACCGATG
Source organism: Pseudonocardia yunnanensis (assembly GCF_039534065.1). Lineage (NCBI taxonomy): Bacteria > Bacillati > Actinomycetota > Actinomycetes > Pseudonocardiales > Pseudonocardiaceae > Pseudonocardia > Pseudonocardia yunnanensis. Next base: position 80,525 of record NZ_BAAAUS010000068.1, read on the forward strand.
TGCTCGACCCACGCGCGAAGCCCGTGCGCTCCCGCAAGGACGGCACGATCTCCGTGACGCTGCCGCCCTACGGTTGCCGGTGGCTGCGCTGTGTCCAGGACCGGTAGTGGCGCCCGTAGTGGCAAGGTCTGCGGCGTGAACGCCACCAGCCGCAGTGTCGCGGTCGTCACCGGGGCAGCCCGGGGGTTCGGCCGCGAGATCGCCCGCCGCCTTCTCACCCGCGGGCACCACGTCGTCATCACCGACCTCGACGACCAGGCCGTCACTGTCACCGCGAAGGAGTTGGCGCACGCCGGTGACGGTCTGGTCGTCGGGATCGCCGCCGACGCCCGCGTCGCGGCCGACCACCGTCGCGTGGCGGCGGCCGCTGCCGAGCTGGGACCGGTGACGGCGTGGGTGAACAATGCAGGTGTGCTGCGGTCGGGACCGGTGTGGGACCAGCCGGAGGCGGATCAGACGCTGATGGTGGACGTCAACATCATGGGAGTGATCCACGGCTCCCGGGCCGCGGTCGAGGTGATGCGCGATCGCGGCGGGCACCTGCTCAACATCGCCTCGATGTCGGCGCACGGCCCGGTACCCGGACTCGCGGTGTACGCGGCCACCAAGTCGGCGGTGCTGAACTTCAGCACCAGCCTCCAGGGAGATCTCGACCTCGCCCGTGTGCCGATCCGCGTCCATGCGCTGTGTCCCGACGCCGCCGACACGGCGCTGGTACGCGACGAGCAGGCGAGCCCGGACGTCGCGCTCCTGTTCTCGCAGCGCACCCTGCTCACGCCCGGTGCGGTCGCCGACGCAGCCGTCGCGCTGCTCGACGGGCGCCGCGTGGTGCGCTCCCTGCCCACCCACCGGGCGGGGCTCGCACGGCTCGGCGCACTGATCCCGCGCGTGGCGCTGCCCGTACTGGCGCTGCTGCGGAAGCAGGGCGACCGGCGACGGACGGCCCGCGCGTGACGCGTGCGGTGAACGGTTCGGGCGGACGCGGCCGGGGCCGGCGGCACGACCACGACGCCGGCGGCGACCCGGAACTGCTGGCGGCCAAGGCCGCGTTGCGTGACGAGGTGTGGACCGCGCTCACCGAAGCGCGGGTGGCGCGCTTCCCGGGGGCGCGCAACCGCATCTCGAACTTCGTCGGCGCCGAGGCGGCTGCGCAGCGGCTGCGGGACACCGACGCCTGGCGCGCGGCCGAGACGGTCAAGGCCAACCCGGATTCGGCTCAGCTCCCCGTCCGGCAGCGCGCCCTCGAGGACGGCAAGACCGTCTACATGGCCGTGCCGCGGCTGGCCGAGCCGGAACCGTTCTTCCTGCTCGATCCCGACCACCTCGCGGATCCACCCCGCAAGGCCGCCTCGATCGCGGGCGCCACACGCTCGGCCCGCCGGGTCGCGGTGGCGGACCTCTCGGCCGTCGACCTGGTGGTGAGCGGCTGCGTCGCCGTCGGGGAGGACGGCGCCCGCCTGGGCAAGGGCGGGGGGTTCGCCGACCTCGAGTTCGCGCTCGCCACTGCGGCGGGCCTGATCGGCCCCGAGACGCTCGTCGTCACCACGGTGCACGAGTTGCAGGTGCGTCCCGCAGGCGAGATACCGACGGCCCCGCACGACGCACCCGTCGACCTGGTGATCACCCCGGACCGCGTCCTGGACTGCCGCACCCGCCGTGGCGCCCGCCCGACGGAAGGAATCCGCTGGTCGGAGCTGACGCCGGAAAAAATCGCCGCAATCCCCTTACTACGAGCACTCGCCCAAACCTGACCGCACACAGGTGATGGCCACCGCACACGTGTCCTGCCGTGTGTGCGGTGGCCATCCGATGTGTGCGGCCGTCAGATTGGCACGCTTCTACGAGGGCAGGAGGCCGCCCAGGAGGCCGTCGACGCTCGGCAGGCCGTTGATCTGCGGAAGGAGGAATCCCGGGATGGATCCGTCCGGACCGGGCAGGCGGGCGGCCGAAGGCCAACCGGGGGGAAGATCACCGGCCGGCTGGTCTCCTGCGAGCCGACCGGTGGCCGGCACGCCACCGGTCGGCTCGTCGGCCGTGGAATCACCATCGGCGGACCGACGGCCCGCGGACTCCTCACCCGTGGACTCGTCAGCCATGGACCCGTTGTCGTCCGACTCGGTGCGAGCGGACCGCCGGTCGCCGGACTCGACACCGGAGGGCTCACGGTCGGCGGACTCATGGGTACCGGCCTGGCGCCCGTCGGGATGACCGTCGATGTGGGTCGAGCTGCTGTGCCTCCCGGCGGCGGCAGGCGGTGCGTCACAGTCCGGCAAAGTGACCACATTGTTGCCGGCGAGGAAGACGACCGGGCCGTCGCGGACGAGCAGCCGGCCGCCCACCGCCGCTCCTTCGTTCAGGGCTGCCGACCGGCTCGCCAGAACGGTGCCGGCGAAACGGGATCCGTTGAACAATGCGAAGTCCTGACCCACCTGCCAGAACACGTTGCACGCATCCGCTCCGTTGGTCAGCACGACCGCGCTGTTCACCTGAGCGATCAGCGAAGAATCCTCCGGCGTCTGGAAGACGAAGACCGCATCGTGATCACCCTGCGCGTCGAGGGTGAGCGTGCCGTCCAGATCCAGATCATCAATGCTGCGGTAAACGCCCGGCGCGAGGGTCATGCCACCCAGCTGCGGACCGACCGTGTCGTCCGCGGCACGCCCGGCGAGGTCGTCGTAGGCGGCCTCGACGTCGGCGTCCGCGCGCTCCGCGGCGGCGTCGGCCACGTGGATCTCGCCGTCGACGATCCCCGGCGGGAAGCCCTCCAGCGCCTCCGGACCGGCCTGGTTGACCCCCACGTCACCCGCGATGACCGTGGGGAGCCGGCCGTTGGCCACGCTGTCCTCCGCGAACGCGGCGAACGACCCCGCGTTGCCCAGATCCACGGGCGCCGGGGACGACTGGGCCGATGCCGGCTCGGCGGTGCTGACGATGATCACTACGGCCGAGGTGGTTCCCACGGCCAGTGCGCCCGCCAGCCAGGCACGGAGCCTGCCCCTGCGAGCCGAATGATTTCCCGCTGCCACGAAGATTCTCCCTACCGGTGATCGTCCCCGGGATCGGCATCTGAGTGGACTCGGACCGTGCCGGGATCTGACCTGGCTTCTCAGCGGGATCAACGAATTGCGCTTCCCTCGGGAAACGCAGGTAGCGGGCGCAAACCGCTCTTTCACACAAGCGAGTCGGGAAACACTCCATCGAGAGTGTGGCGGGCCGATTCATCGGCACAGCGCGTAGCGATCACCTCTGCAAGGGAGGGACTCGCGGGCGTCCGGACACATCGGCCGCCACGCACCGCACACGAACAGACGGGCGGACGGATCAACCCGGGTAGGGCCACGGGTTGGGCGCGCACCCGAGGAGCCCCAACGACTGCTGCTGCATCACCGGCGCGGGCGCCCCGATTCCGGGGCACTCCACGTGGCCGAGCCCGAGAAGATGTCCGACTTCGTGGTTGACCACGTAACGCCGGTAGCCGGTGAGGTCCCCGCGATAGTCGGGATGTCCCTCGACCCAGCGTTGGTGATTGACCACGGCGTCCGGCCCGGAGCGGCACGACAGCGGGCCCCCGGTATCGATCGGCGCGCAGAGCCGCGCGGTCGTGTCCGGGCCGGCGAGCCGCACCACGATCTCGGCCTCACCCACGGTGCGCGTGAACGTCGCGTCCCGGCCCCAGCCGCGGGGATCGTTGAGCGTTCGCATCACGAATCGCGCGAAGGCCGCGGGGTCGATCGGGAGCCCGTCCTCCACTTCCACGCGCACGGTCCGCACCACGCCCGGCACGGGGGCCGATGTCGATCCCGGCACCACCGTGAACACGCCCGTCCCGACGGGAGGCACGACGCGGGTGACGATCCCGGCGACCGCGTCAGGCCCACTCACCGCCGCCACCACCGGAACGGGAGCGGGGGGCGCAGCAACCGGTTCGCGAGCGACGGAGGCGTCGGCGACATAGGTGGGCTGCACGGGTCCGGCCCCGGCGACGACCCCGAGCGGGAGCACGCCGAGCACGAGGGCGGCAGGAACCAGTCGTCGCGCGCGCCGGTTCACCGAACGCATCGCGCCACCCTGTCACCGATCGGGTGCTCCTGCCCATGGAAGCGCCCATATCGACACGGAAAGTGATCACTCCCGCACCGAATGGCCTGTGGCGTCCACACCGTCCGTGCGGTTAGCTACTGCCAGTAACGACTGGGGGTGACGTGGGCGGTCGGCACCGGCGGAGCGGCCAGCGACGGCGCTGGCCCGTCGTCACGGTCACCGCCTTGCTCGTGGTCGGCGCGGGCGTCGTGATCGGGACGCGAACCCTCACCGAGTGCCGGCCAGTGGACCTCACCATCGCCGCCGACCCCGCGGTGGTCGAGCCCGTGCGCCAGGCGCTCGCAGCCGAACGCCGCGGCGCAGCGAGGTGCGCCCAGGTTCGCGTGGTCGAGGCCTCGTCCACGCTGGCGGACGAGATCCGGGCCAACGCGCCCGGGCTGCCCGACGTGTGGATCCCGGACTCCTCGCTCGCCCTCGACGCGCTGGACACCGCGTCGGGCGCCGTGGTGGACCAGCGGTCGTCACTGGCCTCGTCGCCGGTCATGCTGGTGCTCCCGGAGGCCGACGCCGGGCGCTACGGCAACCCCGCGAGGCCCGTGTCGTGGAACACGCTCCTCACCCATGCCCAGCCTCCCGCCCTGCCCGACCCCTCCGCCGAACACGCCGGACTCGCAGCACTCACCGCCTTGCACATCGCCATCGGTGACGACGGCGGCAGACCGCGTCCGGCGTTCGTCGCCGCGGTGCTCTCCCTCTCCCGCGACGCGCCGCCCTCGGTGGCGGCGGGCTTCGACGCCGTGCAGCGCGACGGGGCGGCGGCCCGGGCGTTCCTCGCGTCCGAGCAGGCCGTGGTGCGTCACGACCGGGAGCGGGCCGGTGGGAGCGGCGGCGCGCCGGTCACGTCCCTCGCGCTGCGGGAAGGGGCCGCCGCCCTGGACTTCCCGTTCGTGCGCATCCGCGCGGGCAGGCCCGCAGGCCTCGACCCCGCGCTCGGCGAGACGATCAACGCCATCGAGGGCCACCTGCACGGTCCGGCGGCGCGAGCCGCGTTCGCCGCCGCGGGGCTACGCGAACCGGACGGCAGTCGGCTCCCCGGCACCGGGGAGACCGCACGGCTCGCCCTCCAGGCTGCCGCCGCAGCGCCTCCTCCGCGACCGCTCGCGCGCGAGACGCTACGGCTCTGGGGCCTGCTCACCACGCCGAGCCGGCTTCTCACGGTGATCGACGTGTCCGACTCCATGGCTCAGCCTGCGGGGAGGAGCAACCGCGTGGCGCTCACCGCGGCGGCGGCGCAGACGGGGTTCTCGCTCCTGCCCGACTCCGCATCCGCCGGGCTCTGGACGTTCCCGTCACGTCTCCCGGAGGCGAGGCCGTGGCAGGAACTCGTCCCGCTGGGCCCGCTGAGCGAGCCGACCGCGGGCGAGCCCACCCGGCGCACCGCGCTCACGGTCGCGGTCGAGGCCCTGCCCGACCGGCTCGGCGGAGAGGGGTCGCTCTACGCCACGGCGCTCGCCGCAACCAGGGCCGTCCGCGACACCTACGACCCCGGACACCCGAACACGGTTCTTCTCGTCACCGACGGGAAGAACGAGGCGAACGACGGGGTCGATGGGCCCGGCGCACTGGAGGCGCTGCAGGCCGAGGCCAAGCCCGACCAGCCGGTTCCGGTGATCGCGATCGGCCTGGGTCCGGACGTCGACGACGACGCGCTGAACCGGATCGCGGAGGCCACCGGCGGGCGCGCCTACGAGGCGAACGATCCGAAGGACATCGGCTCGGTCATGCTCGACGGGCTCTTCGGACGCGGTTGCCGGCCGGGCTGCTGACCCCGATCCTCGACGTATGGCCTACGCCCTGGCCGCCGACCTGGTGATGCTGGTGCACTTCGTGTTCCTGCTGTACGTAGCGCTGGGCGGGTTCCTCGCCTGGCGCAGGCCGGGACTGATCGTCCCGCACATTGCGGCGGCGGCCTGGGGCCTGCTCAGCGCAACCGTCGGCATGGACTGCCCGCTCACCGCGTGGGAGGACGCCGCCCGCCGCCACGCGGGCGAGCAGGGAATCCCGCACGGCTTCATCGGCACCTACCTGACCGGCGTGATCTACCCCGCCGACCGTCTCGTCGAGGCGCAGCTTCTGGTGGCGAGCGTCGTGCTGGCCTCGTGGATCGGGTTCGCAGTGCGGCTGCGGCGCCGCCGACCGGCCCGCAAGGCGTGACGGCTGCTGCCGGTCACGCCTCGGGCCGTCGACGCGGCGGTGGTGTGCGGCCCGCGGTGATCAGCGGCCGGGGTCGCTGTCGGAACCGCGCTCGTCCCACTCGCGGTCGGACTCGTCGGCGGCTGCGGTGCGCTCGCGCGCGATCTCGAGCGCCCGCGCCGCGGTCTCACGGTCGGGGTAGGGGCCGAGCCGATCGTCGGCCCGGCAGCCCTCCGGCGGCTCGACGGTGCCGTGCTTGAGGCAATAGAACCATTGCTGATCGCTCATGTGTGAAGGGTGGCATTCCGTGGCGTGTGCCGCTCGCCATGACCCGGGTGCGGCAGCATGACGGCTCATGAACGTCACCTGGTTGCGTAGCGACACCCTTGAGGTGGGCGTGATCGCCCACGGAGCACGAATCGTGGCGGTCCGCACGCCCGACCGCCAGGGTCGCTGGGGAGACGTCGCGCTCGGGCTCGCCGACGAGGACGCCTATCGGCGCGACCGCGACTACCTCGGGGCATGCGTGGGCCGCTTCGCCAACCGGATCGCCGGCGGACGGTTCACCCTGGACGGCACCGACTACCGGATTCCACAGAACGAGCCGGGCGCGGCGCTGCACGGCGGACCGGACGCGTTCGAGCACGCCACGTGGGAGCAGGACGAGCCCGCCGCCGAGACGGTGACGCTGCACCGGCGCAGTCCCGACGGGGAGAACGGCTTCCCCGGGACGCTGCAGGTGACCGTCACCTACGCGGTCGACGGCGCGGAGCTGCGGATCGAGCACGAAGCCGGCACCGACGCCCCCACCGTGGTCAACCTGACCAACCACACCTACTGGAACCTGGCCGGGGGCGGCAGCGTCGAGGACCACGAGGTGTCGCTGACCGCCTGGCAGTTCCTGCCGGTGGACGAGCACCTCATCCCGTCCGGCCCGCCCGTGGCCGTGGCCGGCACTCCTTTCGATCTGCGCACCCCGCAGCGGATCGGGGCGCGGCTGCGCGAGGGACACCCGCAGCTGCGAGCCGCTCGCGGCTACGACCACACCTTCGTGATCGACGGGCCGAGCGGCGCCCTGCGCACCGCGGCCTTCGTGGTGGAGCCACGCAGCGGGCGGACGCTGCAGCTGCGCACCGACCAGCCCGGCGTGCAGTTCTACACGGGCAACATGCTCGACGGCACGCTCGTGCTCCGAGACGGCAGCGCAGCCCGCCAGGGCGATGCGTTCTGCCTGGAGCCGCAGGCCTTCCCCGATTCCCCGAACCGGCCCGACTTCCCGTCCACTGTGCTGCGACCCGGCGAGGTCTACCGCTCGCGGAGCATCCTGCGCTTCGGCACCACCGGCTGAGTCGGGCACAGGCCGCGAGTCGGGGTGTTCTCCGCCATCCCGTCGTTACGGCGAAAAGCATCGCTAACACACGCTCGAAGCGTCACGATGGGTAGGCAGCGGGGCTTGGGGGTCCTGCAGCTGGACCGACGGGGACAATCGGGGGGACGCTTCGTGAAGGTTGTGCTGTTCTGCGGTGGTTACGGCATGCGGATGCGCGATGGCGTGTCGGATCTGCCGAAGCCGATGCATCCGGTGGG
>NZ_BAAAUS010000069.1:0-1121 GCF_039534065.1 Pseudonocardia yunnanensis
ACGACGACCACTTCGTCTCCTCGTACCTGTCTCGCTACACCGGCTACTACCTCACCGGCGATAGCGGCCACATCGACAAGGACGGCTACGTTTTCGTCATAGAGGGACGATCCCAACGTCGGTGAGCACGGCTCGCCGGGACCTTTCCGGACGGCGGGGCCTGCGGCCGCTCACTATGGGCACCGATGCCGGAGGTTCGGGTCGTCCCAGGAGCGCCACCACCGAGAACTCTGGTGCCGAAGACGATTCGTGACTTTGTCGAGGACATGCGCGAGTTGCTTGAGCAGAGCTGCCTACTGCGTAGGAGGAGTTTGGCTGGCAAGTTCCGTGTGGCGTCCGAGGGGGCGCTGGTGCTCGGTGTCGACGCGGTAGCCGACCGCCTGCGTAAGCTTCGGCTCGTCGAACGGGTCCCCTATGACGAATCTCGCCGCCAGGCGAACGCACGGAGCAGGATCACTGGCTCGATCCCAGAGCGCGAGGTCCCGCCGGAGGTCCTCCTCGGCGAAGCGCGGGTTGCTCGATCGGAAGTCGGAGTCGTCGAGATGCGCAGGCGAGCGGACGGTCCCGGTCAGGAAGCCGTGCCCGAGCGGCGAGTAGGCGACGTGGCCGATCTCGAGCTCCCGCAGCGGGGGAAGCACTTGTTTCTGGTCGCGCGTCCACAGCGAGTACTCGGACTGCAGCGCTGTGGTCGGGTGGACGGCGCGCCCGCCGGATGGTGTCGAGCCAGGCCTCTGACGGTCCGATGTGGCGGATCTTGCCCTCGTCGGCGGATTCGGAGAGTGCGCCGACGTTGTTCTCGATCGGTGCGTTCGGGTCGACGCGATACCGGTAGTAGAGGTCGATGGGTCGGTTCCCGGGCGACGTGGTGTTGCCGGCGCACGCTTGTGTCGGAAAGCCAGCGAGCCTGCGGCGTCTCGGTGGCTGGCCGCGTGGTCGGCTCGTGGTCGAGTGGAGCTGACAACAATGCTGACAACAACGTGGACTGCGCTGGCCATACGCGTACGACGTCGGCGGTCGACAACGACCAGGTCAAAGCTCGTGAGCTCGAAGGTCTCGCGAGTTCACACCGACTTGTTCAATGCGGGCAGGAGATCGGGTCTGCAGCCATGATCTCCGAGGTG
>NZ_BAAAUS010000070.1:0-47245 GCF_039534065.1 Pseudonocardia yunnanensis
ACGACGACCACTTCGTCTCCTCGTACCTGTCTCGCTACACCGGCTACTACCTCACCGGCGATGGCGGCCACATCGACGAGGACGGTTACGTGTTCGTCATGGGACGCATCGACGACGTCATCAATGTTGCCGGCCATCGGCTGTCGACCGGAGCGATGGAGGAGGCTCTCGCCGGGCATCCGGCCGTCGCCGAATGTGCAGTCATCGGGGTGGCGGACCCGATCAAGGGACAGATCCCGCGCGGATTCGTCGTCCTCAAAGACGGTGTCGACGCCGATGAAACGGACCTGTCGGCAGAGCTGGTCCAACGGGTGCGCACCCAGATCGGTGCCGTCGCCGCGCTCAGAGACATCGCGATCGTGGCGGGCCTGCCCAAGACCCGGTCCGGAAAGATCCTGCGCAAGACCATGCGAGCAATCGCCGACGGTGTGCAGGAGCCGGGCCCCTCGACCATCGATGACGTGAGCGTCCTCGACGCCATCCGTCCCATCTTGCGGCGCACTGACACCGCACGATCGACGGAAGGCGGACGATGAGGACTTGGTTGATCACGGGAGGGACCTCTGGCTTCGGCCGGGCGTATGCCGAGGAGGTCCTGGCGCAGGGTGATCAGGTGGTACTGACGGCGCGGAGGGTCGAGCAGCTCGACGGGTGGGCACAGAATCACGAAGCCCAGGCGCTGGTCCTGCCACTGGACGTCACCGATCCGGCCCAGGTCACCGACGCGGTCGCGGCCGCTCACGGCCGGTTCGGTGCGATCGACGTGGTGGTCAACAACGCCGGCGGCGGCTCGCACGGAGCCGTTGAGGACGCGGACGAGGCGGAGATCCGGTCGACGTTCGAGGCCAACTTCTTCGGCACGGCCAGGGTCATCCGTGCGGTTCTGCCCGGGATGCGAGCCCGTCGCAGTGGTTGCATCGTGAACATCTCGTCGGTCGGTGGCCTGCGTGCCTTTCCGGGTGTGGGGTATTACAACGCGGCGAAGTTCGCCGTCGAAGGGCTCTCGGAGTCGCTGCGCCACGAGGTGGAGCCGCTGGGGATCACGGTTCTGGTCGTCGAGCCCGGGGCGTTCCGCACGAGGTCCGACAGCGCCGGCTATTCGGATTCCACCGCCCCGGTGCTCGAGGACTACGCGGGCACTGTGGGTGTGTTGCGTGATGCACTCGTCGCCATGAACGGCAGGCAGCCCGGTGACCCTCGGCGGGCCGCGCAGGCCGTCGTCCAGGCGGTGGTGGGAGGCAACCCGCCACACCACCTCGTGCTGGGCAACCTCGGGTTCGAGCAGGTCACCGGGAAGCTTGAAGCGATGCTGGCCGAGATCCGGGCCTGGGAACCCGTCTCCCGCAGCGCGGACTTCCCCGAGAGCACGCACACGCCCGGCGCCTACGTCTGACCGGCGACCGATGTGGCCACCGGCTCCGTCTATCGGCATTTCCCGTCGAAAGCCGTGGAGGCAACATGACCATCACCAGTGAGAACGCTGCGGCCGAGCCCGCTGACTTCACCCGGCAGCGCCCCATCCCGGACAACCTCGTCCCGGATCTCAACGACGTGAACGCCTTCACTCACGACAAGCTCGCCTCCGGAATCGTCCGGCAGTACGCCCCCTGGGCCTGGGGTCGAGCCGAGAAGCTCGGCTCGCGGGTATGGGATCCTCGGGTGCTCAAAGCTGCACGCGACGCGCAGCGGTTCGTGCCCGAGCTGCGGACGCTGGACCGGCTCGGTAACGAGGTCCACGACGTCGACTTCCACCCCGCCTACCACGAGCTGATGTCGCTGGGCTTCGGCTCCGGCGTTCACTCGCTGGCGTGGACGGCGGATCAGCCAGGTGCGCACTCGGCCCGCGCCGTGCTGTCGTACCTGTGGAACCAGATCGACGGATCGACCGCCTGCCCGATCGGCATGGCGTACGCATCGATCCCGGTCCTGCGCAACCGGCCCGAACTGGCGCCGTGGGCCGAGGCGATCGCGGCAGAGGGCTACGACCCGGCGGACGTGCCGATCGAGCAGAAGTCCGCGGGCACGATCGGCTACTTCATGACCGAGAAGCACGGCGGCTCCGATCTCCGCGCCAACGTCACCGTCGCGCGCCCGGTCGGCCGCCGCGGCCCGGGCGAGACCTACGTGATCAACGGGCACAAATGGTTCGCGTCGGTGCCGATGTCGGATGCGTACTTGACCGTCGCCCAGACCGAAGGCGGGGTGTCCTGCCTTCTGGTTCCGCGCCGACGTCCGGACGGCAGTCTCAACGGGATCAGGATCAACCGACTCAAGGACAAGCTGGGCAACAAGGCGAACGCCTCGTCGGAGATCGAGTACCACGACGCCCTCGCCTTCCTCGTCGGTGAGGAGGGCAAGGGCGTGCGGGTGATCCTGTCCTCGGCCGAGTACACCCGGCTCGACTTCGCCGTCGGCTCCGCCGGTCTGATGCGGGCTGCGCTGTCGCAGTGCCTGCACCACAACGACAATCGCTCCGCGTTCGGCGCGCCGCTGTCGCAGCTGCCGATCCAGGCGCCGGTACTGGCCGACCTCGCGCTGGAGTGGGCCGGGGCCGCTCACCTCGGGTTCCGCGTGGCCCGCGCCGAGGACCACCAGGACGACGTGTCCGAGGAGCTGGTCAGCCGTCTGCTGACTCCGGTGGCGAAGTTCTGGAACTGCCGGCGTGTATCGAGCGTGACCGAGGAGGTGATCCAGTCCATCGGCGGTAACGCCTACATCGAGGAGCACCCCTGTCCCCGCTACTACCGGGAGGCACCGCTGAACGCGATCTGGGAGGGCACCTCGAACATGATGGTGATGGACGTCGGGCGCGTCCTCACCCGCGAGCCGAAGGCGATCGAGCCCGTGCTCGACGAAATCCGCACTGTCGCCGCGGAGCACCCGCTGCTGGACGATGTCCTCGCCGAGATCGAGGAACTCGTCATGGCGCCGGAGAACACCGCCCGCTACCTGGTGACCCGAATCGCGCTCGCGGTGCAGGCAGCGCTGCTCGTCCAGCACGCGCCCACGGTCGTCTCCGACGCGTTCGTCGCCTCACGGCTGGGAACCAGCTGGGGACCCGGGTACGGCACGCTGCGCGGCGTCGACTTCGAGGCCGTCATCGACTTCGCTCGGCTCAGCTGATCGACAGCTACACCTCACTCGCGTCAAGAAACCGGCTGGGAATTAGGCGGTATTCCTCCCGGTCTGAGCACCTCCCTGGATGTGTATCAGCGACAATATTGCTATCAACGATAAATTTATTTCGGCTCGAGCAGTGCTGTCTGCACTATGTTGATCGGCGGATAGGACGTTGCATTGAAGAACGTTTCAGTGCTCGACCGATTGGGGTGTTTTGGGGTGGCGGTTCGTAGTTTCGACAAGTTGTTCGTCGACGGCCAGTGGTTGGACTCGACCGGGTCGGGACGGATCGAGGTGATCTCGCCCCACACCGAGCAGGCGATCGCCTCCGTGCCCGACGGCACCGCCGGTGACATGGATCGGGCGGTCGCGGCCGCGCGGCAGGCGTTCGACCAGGGCGCGTGGCCCCGGCTGGCCCCCGAGGAGCGGATCGCCACCGTAGAGCGGTTCGCCGATGCCTTCCGGCGGCGGCTGCCCGAGGTGGCCGAGGTGGTGAGCGCGGAGAACGGCTGCCCGATCACGCTGTCCACCCACCTGCAGGCGGCCGGCCCGCTGGCCATCGTCGAGAGCTTCCTGACGGTGGCCAAGGAGTTCCCCTGGGAGAGTCAGCGGCCGGGGGCGACGCACGCGTCGGTGACCGTGCGCCGCGAGCCGGTCGGAGTGGTCGCGGCCATCGTGCCGTGGAACGTGCCGCTGATCCTCACCCTGTCCAAGTTGGTGCCGGCGCTGCTGGCCGGGTGCACGGTCGTGCTCAAGCCGGCCCCGGAGACCCCGCTGGACGCGTTCGTCATGGTGGAGGCGCTGGTGGAGGCCGGACTGCCGGCCGGCATGGTCAACGTGGTCCCGGGCGGGCGGGAGGTCGGCGAGCACCTGGTCCGCCACCGCGATGTGGACAAGGTCGCGTTCACCGGTTCCACCGCCGCCGGGCGGATCATCGCCGGCATCTGCGGCGAGCAGCTCAAGCGGTGCAGCCTGGAGCTGGGCGGCAAGAGCGCGGCCATCGTGCTCGACGATGCCGACCTGGCTGTGGTCGCAGAGGGTCTGAAGGCCACCTCGTTGCTCAACAGTGGGCAGGGCTGTGTCAACCAGTCTCGGGTGCTGGCCAGCCGGGCCAACTACGACAACGTGGTTGAGGCGGTGGTGGGGACCATGCGCTCGATGCCGGTGGGTGACCCGGCCGACCCGGCCACCGAGATCGGCCCGATGACGACCCGGCGCCAGCAGGAGCGGGTGGAGGGCTACATCGCGCTGGGCGAGAAGGAGGGCGCCGAGCTGGTGCTCGGCGGAACGGGCCGCCCGGACGGCCTGAACCGAGGCTGGTACGTGCGCCCGACGGTGTTCCGCAACGCGGACAACAACATGCGGATCTCCCGCGAGGAAATCTTCGGGCCGGTGATCACCGTGATTCCGTTCGACGACGTCGACGACGCCGTGCGCATTGCCAACGACTCCGAGTACGGCCTGGCCGGTTCGGTGTGGACCAGTGACTCCGACGCCGGAAATGCCGTCGCCCGGCGAGTCCGCACCGGCATGGTCGGCATCAACGGCTTCATGCCTGACTACGCCGCTCCCTTCGGCGGCTACAAGGCCTCCGGCATCGGCCGCGAGTTCGGCCCCGAGGGCCTGTCCGCCTACACCGAGATCAAGGCCATCTACCCGCCGCCGACCGCTTAGCGATGAGATCAGGGGTGGGTGGGGGCGCCGGGCCGGTCGGTGTCGAGCCGTCCGCTGAAGCGGAAGTAAGCGGCGATCAGAATGCCGATGGACAGCCAGCTGAGGCCGAGGATCTTGGCGTTGGCGTCGGCGTTCCAGAGCGCGTAGAGCAGCACCGCGGTGCCGATGACCGGGGAGATCCAGTGGACGAGCACCTTGCGGCTGCGGCCGCGGACGCCGAAGTGCACGAGCACCGCGATGTGCAGCAGGATGTAGGCGGTTATTGCACCGAAGGTCACCAGCGTCGTGAGTAGTTCTTCTTCCTGGGTACCGGCGATTCCGATCACCAGTGACAGCAGGGCGATGAACAGCATGGCGTTGCGCGGCACCCCGCGCGCGCTCACCGTCGACAGGAACCGGGGCAGCTGCCGGTCCCGGGCCATGCTGAACACCAGTCGGGACGACGTCGCCTGTGAGGCGATCGAGTTGGCGAAGATCGCGATCAGGGCAGAGGTGAGCGTGACCAGCACTTTGAACCACACCCCGACGACCTGGCCGGCGAGGTCGTAGTAGGCGCTGTTGGTGGCGTCTCCGTCGGGGAAGGTGGTGCCCCGCGGGACGTAGATCGCGGCCAGATACACCTGCAGCACGAACAGAAACGTCACGGCGACCAGTACGATCATGGTCGCCTTCGCCACGGCGCGACCCCCGCCGCGGGCTTCCTCGTTCAGCGTCGAGATCGCGTCGAATCCGATGAAGGCCAGTGCGGCGATCGGAATGGCGCCGAACACGATGCTCCACGAGAACCGGTCCGGGTCGAAGAACGGCCACAGCATCAGGTGGGCCCGTAATCCGACGAGGTCGGACAGCACCCAGACCACGAAGATCGCGAGCACGACGAGCTGGATGAGGAGGAACACCTTGTTCATCGTCGCGGTGACGGCGATGCCGCCGAGGTTGATGCCGGCCGCGAGCACCACGAAGACGATGATCCAGGCCCAGGCGGGGACCGCGGACCACAGACTGACCATGGCAGCGGCCGAGAACACCGACGCCAGCGCCGGCAACAACAGGTAGTCCAGAAGGATCGCCCAGCCGGCGAGAAACCCCACGAAGCTGTTGAGCCCCAGCCGCACGTAGGAGTAGACCGACCCGGCAATGGGATAATGCAGCGCCATCTCGCGGTAGGACAGGCCGCTGAACACCATCGCGACCGCGGCGACCACGAAGACCAGCCCCACCATGCCCGCGGAGAAGTTGAAGATGAGCCCGAACACCGCGAGCGGCGAGATCGGCACGATGTAGATCAACCCGTAGACGACCACGTCGGTCAGCGACATCGACCGGCGCAGCTCCTGCCGGTAGCCGAACTCCTCCAGCGTGGGCGCGCCAGGCCGCTGCGCGGAGCCGGCGGCGCCGGGGCTCGGGCCGCGGCCGCCGGGCTCAGTCATGCCGGCGGAGGAAATCGCCCACGACCCGGGTGAACTCCGCGGGCGTCTCGAGGTGCGGGATGTGGCTGGCGCCGGCGAACTCGTGGTGGCGTACGTCGCTGATGCGCTCCACGAACGGTGCCCATGCCTGGGGGCGGGCCTCGTCATACTCGCCGCTCAGCACGAGAGTCGGGGCGGAGATGCCGTCGAGACGGTCGATGACGGACCAGCCGACAAGCGTTCCGGTGATCGTGAACTCGCTGGGTCCGAACATGGTGCCGTAGACCGTCGGATCGTTCTCCACGTTCGCGAAGCTGTCCTGTAGATCCTGGGGCCACGGGTCGAGTCGGCAGATATGCCGTCGGTAGAACTGGTCCACCGCGGAGAGGTACTCGGCACTGTCGGTCGTGCCGGCCCGCTCGTGCTCGGCGATGAGGTCCTGGGTCTCACGCGGCATGGCACCCAGCAACTCGGTGATGCCCTGTGCGAACAGCGACATCGATGCCAGACCGTTGGCCAGGGTCATGCTCGCCACCCCGCCGGGGTGCCTCAGCACGTACTCCGGCGCGAGCATTCCGCCCCACGAGTGCCCGAGCAGGTGGAACCCGTCGGTGAGCCCGAGGCGCTCCACGAGGTTGCGCAGCTCGGCGACGAACAGCTCGATGGTCCAGAACTCCGGCGGGGCGTCGGGCAGGTGGCTGCTGTTGCCGCAACCGATCTGGTCGTAGTGCACCACCCGGCGCCCGTCGTGCCCGAGCGCTCCCACAGCGAGCGTGTAGTTGTGCGCCATGCCGGGGCCGCCGTGCAGGACCACGACCGGCCGGCGCTCCTCATTCGGCTCCGCCGGATGAAGCACCCGCACCCACGTCTGGTGGTCACCGAACGGGAGCGTCAGCGTTTCGACCCGCCCGGGGACCGCAGCCTCGCCGGCTGTCGATTCCAAGCCGTTTGATTCCATGCTCGAATCCACGATGGTGACTGAAACATGGAAACGGTCTGCCGGCAACGCCTTGAATATGAGTTTTTTTAATGAGAGGGTGAGAAAAATCGCGGCGCGCGCTGTCCGTCGCCCTCTTGGGCCCGTCGCCGCCATCGCGGTCATATTGTCATCGGGGACGATAGTCCCCGGAGGTCTACAGGCGGGAGATTCCGGAACCCGTGACAGGGTGGGGGAGTGTTCGCATTTAGGTAATGCGACACCTGTCTCCTCGTGGCACACGCACCGTCGTCACCCCTCGGCACCACTGCCCGGGAGACCCGGTTGTCGTCATGTTCTTGATGCCGGCGACCTATGATTGTTTTCGCTGACGATCCTCCGGGACGCGAATTTGACATGTGACGTGGTTCGAACAAGGGTGGCGGTACCTACGGCGCGGTACCCCGCCGGCTCGTGCGCCAGGACTGGCATCGCCTCGACCTGATATCGCGATTCGGATTGCCGCACGCGACACGCTGCCTACGGCTCGGGCGAGGCTCGCCAAGTTTCCTGGGGTGACCGAAGAGGAGGTGTGGGACGTAATCAGCGGGCTGCGAAACTGTAAACGACTTGGCCACCTTCGCCTTCCGGTCACCATTGACATACCGGACGGTCCGAGTCTGTACCTCATGTACGGAGCCCCCCGTCTTGTCCTGAAAGTGGCGCTGTCCGCCGTTGTCGAGTGCCGTCGGTGATGATCCGGTCGATCTGCTCGTGGTCGGAATCGATCGAAGATCAGCTGGAAATCGGCTCACAGTAGACCTGACTCACCACGTATCCTGGAGACGTCTCGTGCCGGGTGAGGACAGCGGAAGGGGCAACCGCCCACAATGGGACTGAACACCAGAGATCACGGCAAAGGCTAAAAACAGCGTGATCTGGGCGTGTTGCGGCCGCATGTCGCCAACCGTCCCGGCAGAGCGGCTGACGATGAGGAGTTCCACCTCCCCGTGACTGGAGTGTGGGTGCGCGGATGACATCAATGAAGATTGAACAGATACGGCGACTGCGTCGGCCAAAGGACGATCAGGGCTCGGTTGTGTGGGGTGAACGAGTGCTGAAATCCTATCTACGCGCCATTCTGAGATCCAGCGCGACCGCCGCTGATCCTGCCCCTGCAGTCCATTCGTAGCCGTTCTGGCACGTCCGGCTGCGCCCTCGTCGGCGGCGCGGTGCATGTGGCTCGATTCCCTGCCCGGCCGCCGGATCAGCCTGCCATTTTCGCTTGAGCCACCGTGCCCACGGCCATGGCCTGACCGCACCCTGCTCGCGGCCCACCCTGCCGCCGTCATCCGAAGTTGTGAATCGAATGGGCACCGCTCGGAGACGAAACCCGGGCGAGCCTCGAAAAGCTGGAGGAACAAGGTGATCCACTCCCGACGGTCGTTCCTGATCGGCGTGCCCGTCGTGGCCGCAGCGGCGATGGTGACGACGTCCACAGCGGCGATGGCCGCCCCATCCCACCAGAGCCCGATCGCTATCCGGTCCCGATCCGCCGTCGAGGACCCCAAGCTCCCCGAACTCGTCATCGACTACCCCGACCACGTCGACCTGCACGTCCACTACGTCCGACACGACGCGAACAATCCCGCCGGCTGCACCATCCGCGGCCCCGAGGAAACCATCCAAGCCGACGTCCCCGCCGACACCGCCGCCGTACACATCGCCGGCGTGCGCTACGAGCTGCTGCAGTTCCACTTCCACACCCGCTCCGAGCACGTCCTGGACGGGCACCACTACTCCCTCGAACAGCACTACGTGCACCGCGGGCCACAGGGCCAAACCCTCGTCATCGCGCTGTTCCTCACCCACGGCGGGCGCGGCGGCACCCCCCAGGACGCGGTACTGCACACCCTCCCCCAGGAGTGCGGCACAGATCGGCAGATCACCGTCAACCTGAAGAAATCGCTGCCCGGCGATCTGTCCACGTTCCGCTACGACGGCTCACTCACTACCGCGCCCTACACCGAAGGCGTCGCATGGCTCATCCTGCGCCGGCACCACGCCGTCACCGACGCCACCGTCAACCGCTTCGAGGAACTGTTCCCCAAGGGCAACGCACGCAAGCTGCAGCCACTGAACAACCGCACCGTGCGCTACCGCCGACAGCGGTAGCCGGCCCGGCGACACCGACGGCCCACGTCTGTAGATCGTCTCTTCTGCGTCTTCATCGACGTGTCAGCGTGGGACAACCGTGCCTGGCGTCATTCGGGTTCAGCGCTTCGACAAGTGGGGGTACATCATGCAGGTCGGCGTCACCCTGGGCTTCAGTAATCTTCGAGACGACATGACCGACGCGCAGATGTTCCGCGCCGAAGCACAGTTGGCGCTTCGCGTCGAAGAATTCGGCTTCGACACAGTTTGGGCAGTCGAGCACCATTTCGACAACTACAGCATGTGTACGGACAACATCCAGTTCCTCGCGTGGGTCGCCGCCCGCACGGATCGGGTCAGGCTCGGGACGGCGGCCGTCATCCTGCCGTGGCACGACCCCCTGCGGGTCGCCGAAAAGATGATCATGCTCGACATCCTGTCCGAGGGCCGCGCGCTCTTCGGAATGGGTCGCGGCCTCTCCCGCAAGGAGTACGCGTCACTCGGCGTGGACATGGGGGAGTCGCGAGAGCGCTTCGACGAGGCCGCCGCGATGATCCTGGGCGCACTGGAGACCGGGGTCATCTCAGGCGACGGGCCTTTCTACTCGCAGCCGGAGGTCGAGCTCCGCCCGCGACCCGAGTCCTCCTTCGCGGATCGCGTCTACTGCGTGGCGGGCTCGCCGGAATCCGTCGTCTCGGCCGTGGCGGCGAAGGGCAGGCTGCTGGCCTTCATCACCGGTCCGGTCGAGGACGACATGGCGAACTTCCTGGCCTATCGCGAGCAGTACGAGGCGGCCCACGGGACCGAGGCTCCGCCGATAGCCGTGACCCTGAACCTCTACTGCCACGATGACGGCGAGCTCGCCCGGGAGCGCGCCTCCGGGTACGTGCCCCGCTTCTTCTACTCGAACGTCGAGCACTACGAGATGGCGGGCGAGCACTTCACGGGTATCGGCGGCTACGACCGGCACGACGAGCGGGCCCGCCAGCTTCGCGAGCTCGGGCTGGAGAACGCCGCCGCCCGTTATGCGGGGGCCGCTCTCGTCGGCACGCCGGACGACGTGCTGGCCACGTTGGCGCACGTGCGCGACGTCCTGGGTCGCTTCGAGCTGCAGTTGGTCCCGTGCTTCGGCGGTATGCCGGTGGAGCAGGCCGACGCGAGCCTGGAGCTCTTGGCGCGCGAGGTGCTCCCGGTTGCGAAGAAGTTCGACTGAGCCACGGCGCGCTCCGTCACACCTGGGCCCAGCGTTCCTTCGGGCACTTGACAGTCGAGAACAGTCCTCCTAACCTCTTAAATTAAGTTTGATGGTTACAGGAGAGGCGATCATGGCCCGCAAGTTCGCCGAGTTGATGTTCACGCGGGCCGTCCGCGCTGCGCAAGCCAGATACGGCGGCAGGGCGGACCGCCTGCTCACCGCCGCCGACCCACGGGACCGGCTCGGGCCGGACGAGGTGGAGTTCCTGCAGACCCGCGACGGGTTCCACCTCGCCACGGTCGGCGAGACGGGCTGGCCGTACGTGCAGTTCCGCGGGGGCCCGCCCGGGTTCCTGCAGGTACTCGACGAGCGCACCATCGCCTGGGCCGACTTCCGCGGCAACCGCCAGTACGTGAGCACCGGCAACCTCGATCCGGCAGGGGATGCGCGGGTGGCGATCATCGCCATGGACCACGCCCGGCAGCTGCGTATCAAGCTGCTCGGCACCGCGCGGATCATCGATGCCGACGCCGACCCCGAGCTCACAGCACGGGTGACCGTGCCTGGTTACCGCGCGGTCGTAGAGCGGGTAGTGGTGGTGGAGCTGGCGGCATTCGACTGGAACTGCCCGCAGCACATCACGCCCCGATACACCGCCGACGAGCTGCGGGACGTCGTGGCTCCGCTGGTGGCCGAGCTGGAGCAACTGCGCGCCGAGAACGCCCGGCTCCGCTCCGCTGCACAGGACGCACCGGTCAGGGCACGTTGAGGATCTCGAGGCGGCACGACCCTGCGATACGTCCCGCCACTTGCTCTGACGGCCGTTTCATGGCCCGCTCGATGCGGCCGAGCCGAGGCCCGCGAGCGCGGTCGCGGTGAGGTTGCTCAGCGCGCACCCGTTCGGCGGATGGGTGCCCATAGTTGGTCGGCGTCGCCGGCGGCGAGCCGGCCTCGGTAGACGTCGATCTTGTGGTCGATGATCTTGAGGTTTTCCTGTATCTCAGCGAGTTTGGCAATCACGTCGGCACGGTGGGCTTCCATCAGGGCGAGTCGTTCCTGCTCGTTGCCGTGCCCGGCGGATACGAGCTCGGCGTAGCGACGGATGGCCTTGATGGGCATGCCGGTGGCCCGCAGCTTGGTGCAGACGACGATCCAGTCGAGGTCGCGCTGGTGGTAGCGGCGCCAGCCGCCGCCGGTGCGGTCGACGGTCGTGACGACCAAGCCCGCGCGTTCGTAGTAGCGCAGGGTGTGGACGCTGACCCCGGTGCGGCGCGCTGCCTCGGCGATGCTCAGCCCTGACCGGGGGTCGGAGCGAGCGGGCTCGGGTACCGGTTGCGGCTTGACTTCGAGCACGCTCTAAATCCTAGCGTCGTGATCATGATTGCTTCAGCGCCGCAGCGGACCACCGCCGGTGAGCCCGGACGACGCCGACGATTCCTGGTTCTCGCGATCTGTTGCGCCAGCGTGATCGTCGTGGTCATGGACATCTCCATCGTCAACGTCGCGCTGCCGGTCATCCGGCGCGATCTGCGCGCCTCGGTGTCCGGCCTGCAGTGGACGGTCGACGCGTACACCCTGGTGCTGGCCGGCTTCCTGGTGCTGGCCGGGTCCGTCGCCGACCGGGTCGGCCGTCGGCGAATCTTGCAGGTCGGCCTCGCTACGTTCGGGCTCGGCTCGTTGCTGTGCGGCCTGGCGCCGAGCATCGATTGGCTGATCGCGGCGCGTGCGCTGCAGGCCGTCGGTGGAACGATGCTCAACCCGGTGGCGATGGCGATCGTCGCCACCACGTTCCCGGAGCCGGCCGAGCGGGCCAGGGCCATCGGCGTGTTCGGCTCGGTATCCGGCCTGGCGCTGGCGCTGGGTCCGATCCTCGGCGGCGCCCTGGTCGACGGTTTCGGCTGGCGCTCCGTCTTCTGGATCAACGTGCCGATCGTGGTGGCCGCGATCGTGTGCACCGCGCTGTTCGTGCCCGAGTCACGTGCTGCCCGGGCACGCCGGTTCGACCCGGTGGGCCAGATCCTGATGATCCTCATGCTGAGCTGCGTCGTCTACGCGATCATCGAGTCCACCAGGTTGGGCTGGACCTCGCCGGTCATCCTCGGTTTACTCGGCATCGCGATGCTCAGCGCGCTGGGCATCCTCGGCTATGAACCGCGCCGAATCGACCCGCTGCTGGAGCTACGCCTATTTCGCAGCGTGCCGTTCAGTTCGGCGATCCTGATGGCGCTCTTCGCCTTGTGCGGGTTCAGCGCGTTCCTGTTCGTGACCACTCAGTATCTGCAGGACGTGCGCGGTATGTCGGCGCTGACGGCCGGGCTGTGCCTGCTCCCGGTCGGGGTGCTGGTCGTGGTGCTGTCGCCATTCACCGGCCGAATAGTCGGCGCGCGTGGTTCTCGACTACCGCTGGTGGTCTCCGGGGCCGCGCTGGCGTTCGGCGGCGCCGCGTCGATCTGGCTCGTACCGGACACTCCGCTGCCGGCCGTGCTCGCGATCCATCTTCTCTTCGGCATGTTCCTCGCCACCGTCAACCCGCCGATCACCACCACGGCAGTCTCCGGAATGCCCCGGTCGATGGCCGGAGTGGCAACCTCGTTGGCCTCCGCCGGCCGGCAGACGGGCACCACCCTGGGCGTCGCGATCTCCGGAACCATCGTCGGATCGGCCTCGGCGCGCGGCGGGACGGCGTTCACCAGCGCCGAGCACGGCGTGTGGTGGCTGGTTCTCGGGCTCGGCGTCGGGATCCTTGCCATAGGGCTCCTCAGCACCGGGCGCTGGGCCTCGGACACCGCCGTGCGGGCCGCAGCATTGTTCGAGGGCGTCGACAACGGCGCCGCGGTGGGCCGGCCGTGAACCACGTGGGCTGCAGGACGTCGAGGACGGACCTATCGTCAGCGTTTCGGTGTACCCGCGCCCCCGCTGAGGAGGGCCGCGTGAGGGCTGTCGACCACTTCGCGCCTGACATGCCGAGTCGGGTGACGAACTGATCGCCGGCGAGATCGACAACTGGGAGGCGAACCGATCATGCAGGTGCAGGGCTATCCACTGGAATGCGTGACGTCCGAGGGCGAACGGATGCTCGTCATCGGTTGGGTCGAGATCGGAGGCACGCTCGGCGGAGGCGAGATGCCCGCCCCGTGCGTCGTCAGCCTCGACGGGACACCATCCGAGTTGCACGCGCTGACGGGCCCGGTCGAGTTCCGGCTACCGAGCGGGCACTAGCCCGGCGAACAGCGAGCGATCGCGGTCGCGAGGTCGCGTCCGCGTTTCACGCGGCGGGCCCAAGGAATCCGGGCTGATCCCTCGATGGGGTCGATCGGCGAGCCGAGACCGAGTGTGCGGTGTGCCGGCATGCCGCGCGGATGTCCGGCGGCCCATATAGGAATGTCGTCGTGGACCAGGTCGTGGTCGACGTGCTCGACGCCGTAGAGCGTCAGGACTGGTCGACGGTGCGGTTGTTGCTGCATCCCTACCTGCATTGGACCCAGGACGGCGTCGTAGTGCGCGGTCGTACCAAGATCACGGCCGACCGGCCGTGACGCGTCACGCAGTGACGCGTGGGGTGACCACGTCGCAACGCGTTACGCGTCCCGCCCACCCTGTTCCTCGTCGAGGGCGGTGACCAGCCGATCCAGCACACGCATCGCGCTGTCGAACGCCTCGGGGCCGACGTGGTCACCCCATGCCGTCTCGATCTCGGCGACCCGCTTCCCGGCCAGTGCGAGGACCTCCCGCCCACGAACCGTGGGGAAGATCAGCTTGGCGCGTCCGTCGGCAGGGTCGCGCCGACGCTCGAGGTAGCCCTTGCGCTGGAGGTCATCCACCAGTTCGGCACAGGCCGCGAGGCTCAGCTGAGCCCGTCCTGCCAGCGTCGTGAGCCGGACGCCGTCCACGCCCACGTTCCCGAAGATGTGCAGGTGGGCGTCCCGTAGATCGGTGACGCCGTTCTCGGCCGCCACCGCGAGGACCTCCCGCCGGAAGCGCTGGAGGAGGCGGACGAGGAGCTGCCCCACCGCCAGGCGGTCGGTTGGCAGTGGCCGGGTTGACGATCTCACGATCGAGCACAATACTCCGGAATCCGAAGCATCGGATTCCGAAGTATCTGGAGGAGACGTGCAGGTCGACACGGGCATCGGCCCCGTGCATGTCGAGGTCGTCGGGGACGGCCCGGCTGCCGTGCTGTGGCACAGCCTGTTCCTGGATTCACGCCAGTGGGACCGCGTCCGCCACACCCTGGCGGCCCATCGCACGCTTGTGCTGGTCGACGGCCCCGGGCACGGGCAGGGCGGCCTGCCGCCCCACCGCTTCACGTTCGACGACTGCGCCGACGCCGCCGCGCTCGCCCTCGGCACCCTGGGCCTCGGGCAGGACGTCGACTGGGTCGGCAACGCGTGGGGTGGGCACGTCGGCTACGCGTACGCCTCCCGGTACCCGGCGCGAAGCCTGGTGACGATCGGCGCACCGCCGACGCCGCTACCGCCCGCCGAGCGGCGGCAGATCGCTCTGCTGACCGCGGCTTACCGTGCCGTCGGCCCTCGCCCTCTCACCGGCGCGGTCGTCGCCGCCCTCCTCGGTGCGGACGCGGACGCGCAGTCCGTCGCCGTGGTCCGCGACACGTTCCGATCGAACAACCGAACGGGGATGCAGCGCGTGATGCGCGCGATGATGCTCCAACGGCCGGATCTCACCGACCGGCTCCACCGGATCTCCGCACCGGTCCTGCTGATCGCCGGGGACCGGGATCCGATGTGGACACCGGCCCGGGCCGCGGAGACCGCTGCAGGGCTCCCGCACGTCCGGACCGCCGCGATCGAGAACGCCGGGCACCTCCCTCCGCTCGAGAAGCCGGCGCGGACGGCCGTGGAGATCCTCTCGTTCTGGCGTCAGACGTCGCCCGTGACGTCCTGACAGAAGTGGGGGAGTGCCGGCCTCGGCCCGCGGCGACCGTCCTCACGGTGGAGTCTGCGATACCGCCGATTAACGCTGCCATAAGCCAACGTTTTTTCAACGTCCGTCGCAGATCAGGAGAAGGTCCGCTGCGAGAGATGAACTGTGAAGAGGGTGGCCAGCAGCAAACCCCGCGTCGTGATCACCCACTGGGTCCATGACGATGTCATCGACCACCTGCATCAGTTCTCCACGCCGGTACCGGTGGCCGGTCGCACCGTGTTGTCCCGTGACGAGGTGCTGGCTCGCGCGCGCGACGCCGACGGTCTGCTCGCGTGCATGACCGACCGCGTGGACGATGACCTTCTCGATCGCTGTCCACGCCTGCGGGTCATCAGCGCAACGCTGAAGGGGTACGACAACTTCGACGCCGCCGCCTGCACCCAGCACGGGGTGTGGCTGACCGCACTGCCCAGCCAGCTCACCGCACCGACGGCAGAGCTCTGCATCGGGCTGATCATCGGGCTGATGCGACACGTGGCTGCAGGCGACAGGCACGTGCGCAGCGGCGCATTCCGCGGCTGGCGACCAGAGCTGTACGGAGCCGGCCTGGCCGGGTCAACGGTCGGAATGATCGGTATGGGCGCGATCGGGCAAGCGCTGGCACGGAGATTGCGCGCGTTCGACGCACGAGTGCTCTATCACGACGTCCGGCCGCTGATGCCCGAGCACGAGGCCGAACTGGACGTCCGGCGGGCGTCGCTGGATGAGCTACTCGGTGCGGGCCATGTGGTGCTGCCGCTGCTGCCGCTCCGAGATGACACCGCAGGCCTGCTCGACAGAAGCGCACTCGCCCGGATGCGGACCGGGGCGTACCTGGTGAACGTCAGCCGTGGGTCCGTGGTCGACGAGGCTGCCGTGGCCGATGCGCTCGAATCGGGACGGCTCGGCGGCTACGCGGCCGACGTCTTCGCCCTGGAGGACTGGGCCCGGGCCGACCGCCCCGGTCGCATCGACCCGACCTTGCTCATGCACCCGAACACCCTCTTCACCCCGCATCTGGGTTCGGGGGTCGACGACGTCCGGCGCGCGATGAGCCACGCGGCCGTCGACCAGATCGCCCAGGCCCTGGCCGGCGGGCGCCCTGAATACGCAGTCAACGACGCACACAGCGGAACAACCTGAGCTCGTGCAAGGAGTACAGCATGCGACGACAAATCCTGCTCCTGAGGTTCGAAACGCAGACAACGCCGCGCGCGGGAGATCCGTCCAGCTTGACCGTGCAATCGGGTCCGGGCTCGATAACCCTGCTGGAGGGCGACGACTCCTGGGTGCCGACCGAGGCGTCCTACGAGACCCGCGTCACCATCACCGGTGAGACCACCTTCGTAGAGGAAGGCGAAATCGTCTTCAACGGTGCAGGTTTGCGGCTGACCACGGTCGGTGCGGGCGTTATCGAACCCTCCGCCGAGGAGGGCACGTCGCGCGGTGCTGTGAACTGGCAGGTCGAGGGCACGGGCCGGCTGAGCGGTGCAACCGGACTGGTGTCAGCGAACTTCGAGTTCGAGCCTGAGCGCGGGAGTGCTGTGGACTATCACATTGTTCGGCTCTTCCTCCCCTGACCGGGGCCCGGATGCCACGGATCAGGGCGCTGCGGTGCCGGCGCTGTGCCAGTCGCGGACGGCGGCCACCGCCTCCTGCTGGCTGAGCCGGGAGCCGGCGTCGTACGGCGGGTTGAACCGGTCCGCACCCAGCGCCTGCCGGACCTGAGCGACCAGCTCCGCTTCGTCCTGCCGGAGCAGCGGCAGCGGCAAGGTCCGCAGGCCGACCCGGCGGCGCAGGCCCTCGACTGCCCCCGCCAGCAGCGCCGCCCTCTCGGGGTCACCCTCCACGAACGCCAGCCGAGCGAACGCGGCCAGGCACAGAGTGAGGCCGCGAGTGCTGTGGGCCACCAGGCTCAGCTCCAGCGCCTCATCCATCTGCGCCCGGGCCTCCTCCGGTCTGCCTTGTGCGACGGCCATGGTGCCCAGATACACCCGGGAGACGGCGGCGAGCCAGGGGTTGTCGAGCCGCTCCGCGAGGTCGCGCATCTCGGTCAGGTGGCTCAGGGCGTCGTCGTGGCGGCCGACGGTCACCTCCACGAAACCGGCGGTGCAGGCGGCCAGCGCTGTCCAGAACGGCTCGTCCTGGCCACGGAGCTGCTTCAGGGAGACCAACGCGCCCTGTAGGGCGCCGTCGAAGTCGCCGACGACCCCCGAGGTCCATGCCATGACCAGCTGGGAGACAGCGCGGAGGTAGGGGTCCCCGATCCCGTCCAGCAGCGGCGCCAGACGCTCGCGGGCCGCCAGCGCCGCTTCGTCGTCGCCGACCTCGACGCCGGTCGCTGCCGCCGTCGACGCCAGTTCGACCTGGGCCTGGAGGTCGAAGGAGTCAGCAGTGGGCAGCAACTGGTCGACCCAGGAGTGGGCCTCGCCGAGATGGTCCCGCAGGAACCAGAAGAGCCAGAGGACCCGGAACATGTGGGGCAGCGGCCCGGTGTCGTGGTCGAGGTACCAGCGCACGGCGGCGGCCAGATTGCCTTCCTCGACATCCAGACGCTCGAACCCCCCGCGCAGGCCGGCGCCGCGCAACTGCCGGTCGGCCTGCTCGGCCAGCGCCCGGTAATAGCCGGCGTGCCGCGAGCGGATCTCGGCGGCGTCAGGCCGGGCCGCCAACTGCTCGGCCACGAACGCGTGGATGGTCTCCAGCATCCGCGGCCGGGGGCCGTCGCCGGCGGGGGCGAGGTGGATCAGGCTGTGGCGAGCCAGTGCCTCGGACCGTTCCAGCGCCTGATCCTCATCCAGGACGGCCACCTGGGCAGCGGCCTCGACGGTCCAGCCGTCGACGAACACCGCCGCGACCTCCAGCAGCGACCGCTCGGCATCCTCCAGCAGCCCGACGCTCCACTCCACCGTGGCCCGCAGGGTGCGCTGCCGCTCGGGCATGTCCACCGCGCCCACTCCCAGCGCGTCCAGCGACCTGGCAAGCCGGCCGAGTAGCGCGTCCGGGTCGAGCAGCCGTGTGCGGGCGGCCGCCAGCTCGATCGCCAGTGGCAGCCCCTCCAGCCGCCGGCAGATCTCCGCCACCGCCGCCGCGTTGCTCGCGGTGAGGGCGAAGCCGGGGCGCACCGCGCGAGCTCGGTCCACGAACAGCGCCACCGCCGGCGAGGCCGCAAGCTCCGCCACGGGCACGCCGGCGGGATCAGCGGGCAGCTGCAGCGGCTGAACCGGGTACACCAGCTCCGCCCGCAGCCCCAGCTCCGTTCGGCTGGTCGCCAGGATCACCACGCCACGACAGCGGGTCAGCAGCGCGTCGACGTCGCAAGCGGCGTCGACCACCTGCTCGAGGTTGTCGAGGATGAGCAGCCACCGGCCGTCGTCGAAGTACTCGACCAGGGTCTCCAGCGGCGAGCCTGTGCCCGCCAGCTCAGCCCCCACCGCCCGGGCAACGGCCGTCAGCACCAGCTCAGGCTGGGTGATCGCCGCCAGCGGAACGAACGCGGTGCCCGCCTCGAAGCGGTCAACCAGCCGCTCGCCCACCGCGACCGCCAGCCGGGTCTTGCCGATCCCGCCCAACCCGGTGAGGGTCACCAATCGCACGTCGGGGCGCCCGGCCAGATCGGCTACCTCCTCGATGGACTGCTCCCGTCCGACCAGCGAGGTCACGTCCACCGGCAATGGGCGCGGCCCTCGCGGAAGCGCCATGGCCGTGGCCGAGGAGCGCGCTGCGGCGAATCGCTCGCTCAGCAGCATCGCCAGGTCGTCGCGCACCAGCCGCCCCAGCTCCGCCGGTGTGCGGAAGTGACGGTAGGACGCCGTGCCGTCCTCCGTGATGCGGGCCAGCAGTTCGGTGAGGCGCGGATCGCGGTCCGGCGCCGGCGCCTTGACGTACAGCAGCCGGGGCAACGACCGTGACAGCTCGAACTCGTCCTCCAGGCCGGAGACCTCCATGCCCGGCCCGATCCACCCGTACTGCTGTCCGTACAAGCCGACGAACACATCGCTTTGCGCCAGGTACGCCTGGTACAAGTCCCGCGGTGGATACGGCCGCGCCCCCGCCTCGAACGTCACCGGCGTCAGCCGCAGCGCCGAGATGGCGCGCGAGACCGCCTGCCGCTCATCCGCCAGCTCGCCCAGCGTGGAGCTGACGAAGACCCGCAGACGCCGGTCCGGAGTCCGGATGACCCCGCCCCCCGGCAGCCCCTCGTGTCCTGATTGCCCCATCTGCGGCTCCACCTTGCGAGTCTCGAACGGGGCGGCCCTGCAGGCAACACGAGCGCAGGCGCCAACCTGTCCGTCGGTTACCACTGCCCTGTGCTGGTGCCGCCGGTCCCGGCGCACAAGCTCGGGGTGCTCGCGCGTCGGCGGCCGCCGGCGCTCCGCTTCGTCTATCCCGCTGGGCGACCGTCCCGTTCGTGTGGATCTATGGAGCGGGTGTGCCGTTCGTTGGAGGCGGAGGCGTGTTGTCGCGACGCTGCGGCGTCGTCTCTTCGGCGATGTGGATCACGAAGCAGAGCGGGACCCTGGGTCGCTCCTTGCGGAGGCCATGCTTATGGCGTGTAGACGAGGCCGGATGACTGTGGTGTGACAGATTCCGCGCCCGATAGATGTGTCTCACAGGAGAATCGCCCACGGTCGCCGATGTGGTCGCCGTTGAGACTGATGGGACTGCGGATCTCAGTGGTCGCAATGGAGGAGCAATGCCACCGAATGTCGCTCCCAGTGAGGGTGATCACGCAATCACGTTGTCACAGATAGCCGCTCGCTCTCGTCATGCCCATGACAAGAGCAGATCCACGTCCAGGCAGGTCACGGTTCGCGCTCAGGTGCACCAGGAGGATCGACATGAAATGGCCGATCCGGAGCGGGCTGCGGCAACCGGACTCGGGGCACGATATGGCAGGCTGCGGAACTCCCGGCCAACGGCGCCCGTGTGCCGCCAGGGCGCACGCACAGGGATCTGCGAGGGAGGCCGAAATGTATCGTCACGCCATCGTTTGCGCCGCGCCGTCGAGTGAAATCAGGAAGCAGGTGAAGGGCTCAACGACGTCTTCGCGTGCCGGCGCTGCGCAGCCACGATCTCGGCTGCTGGTCGCGCGCACAACGCACAGGCATCTCCGCGTCGGTGGTTCCAGAGGTTCTTGGTGAGTCCACAGTGGAGTCTCCGGGTTGTGAGTGGGTGGCGGGTGCTACCGGGTCGGGACCGGGAGTCCGAGCTGCTGGCACAACCGCTGGAAGCCGTGCTGGGCGGGGAAAGCCGGGCACTGGTTGTGCACGGTGAACCCGGCGTGGGCAAGACCGCCCTGCTCGACCACGCCCTGGCGCACACCCCCGGCGCCCGGATCGCCCGCGCCGCCGGCATTCAATCGGAAATGGAACTGGCCTACTCCGGTCTGCACCAGCTCTGCGTCCCCCTGCTCGAACATGCCGACCGCTTACCCACCCACCACCACGACGCGCTCACCACCGCCCTGGGCCTGCACGACGGCCCGACGCCCGACCGCTTTCTCGTCGGCCTGGCCGTGCTGGGTCTGCTCGCCGAAGCGGCCCGCGGACAACCCCTCATCTGCCTCATCGACGACGCCCAGTGGCTCGACCGGGCATCCGCCCAAACCCTTGCCTTCACCGCCCGCCGTCTCGGTGCCGAATCCGTCGCCATGCTGTTCGTGACCCGCCGCACCTCCGACATCCCCGAGCTCGATGGCCTCCCCGACCTCCTCCTCACCGGCCTGTCCGACCACGACGCCCGCGCACTGCTGGCCACCGCGCTGCCCTGGCCCGTCGACGAGCGCGTTCGCGACCGGATCATCGCCGAGGCCCGCGGCAACCCCCTCGCCCTGCTGCAACTCCACCGCGGCCTCACTCCCGCCGAACTCACTGGCGGCTTCGGGCCCGCCCCAGCAACCGCACTACCCACTCGGATCGAGACCTCCTTCCAACGTCAACTCACCCCCTTGCCCAGCCCCACGCGACAACTGCTGCTCCTCGCCGCAGCCGAGCCTCTCGGCGACCCCACCCTGCTCTGGAAGGCCGCCCACTACCTCGGCATCAGCCCCGAAGCCGCAGCTCCCGCAGCCGCGGTCGAACTCCTCACCATCGACAACCAGGTCCGCTTCCACCACCCCCTTGAACGCTCCGCCATCTACACCGCCGCCTCACCCGACGAACGCCGCCACGCCCACCACGCCCTCGCCTACGCCACCGACCCGCACGCCGACCCCGATCGCCACGCCTGGCACGCCGCCCAAGCCACCACCCACCCCGACACCACCATCGCCGACGCCCTCGAACACTCCGCCGCCCGGGCTCAAGCCCGCGGAGGCCTTGCCGCCGCCGCCGCGTTTCTGGAACGCGCCGCCCACCTCACCCCTGATGCCGGCCACCGCACCCAACGAGCACTCGCCGCCGCCCACGCCAAGCACCGCGCCGGCATACCCACCGCCGCCCAGGCCCTCATCTCCCTCGCCGAAGCCGGTCCCCTCACCACCCACCAACAGGCCGACATCAACCTCCTCCGCGCCCAGATCGCCTTCACCACGCGCCGCGGAAACGACGCACCACGGCTCCTCCTCGAAGCTGCGCAGAAATTCGAGACGATCAACCCGCGAAAAGCCCGCGAAACCTACCTCGAAGCACTCTCCGCAGCCATGTTCGCCGGCCTGCTCGCCGACAGCGGATGTATTCGAGAAATCGCCGAGGCCGCCCGCACCGCACCGCCCGCCGCAGAGCCGGCCTGCGCGGCAGATCTTCTGCTCGACGCGTTGGCGGTTCTCTTCACCGACGGCTACGCCGCCGCCGTCCCGTTGTTGAGAAGGGTGCTCGGCGCTTTCCGCAGCGAGGACATTCCTACGGAGGAGGCGCTCCGTTGGTTCTGGCTCGCTTCCCGTGTTCCATCGCTTTTGTGGGACTTCGACACCCTGGACGTGATCAACGCCCGCTTCGTCACGCTCGCCCGCGACGCAGGCGCGCTCGCCGAGCTCCCCATCGCGCTCTGCGCGCGCATCCTCGTTCTCACCGCCAGAGGTGACCTCGAGGCGGCCGAGCAGATGGTGGGCGAGCTGGAAACGGTGACCGAGGCGACGACCAGCCCCGTCGTGCCCTACGGCGCCCTCCTGCTCGCTGCCTGGCGCGGTAACGAAAGCAAGGTCGACACGCTCATCCACACCACCACCACCGGATCATTCCGCCGCGGCGAAGGAATCGGTCTCTTCTTCGTCGGCTGGGCGCAAGCGCTCCTCTACAACAGCCTCGGTCGCTACACCGACGCCCTCGCCGCAGCCGAACAAGCCGCCAAGCAACAGGAGATGACGGGCCTGCCCACATGGTTGGTGCAGGTCGAGCTCATCGAGGCGACAGCCCGGAGCGGCATGCCCGGCCGCGCCGCCTTCGCGCTGAAGCAGCTCACCGACGTCACGCGGGCCAGCAGCACCGAGTGGGGGCTGGGCATCGCGGCCCGGTCCCGCGCGCTACTCACCGACGGCCCGGCGGCCGAACGCATCTACCGTACGGCGATCCACCGGCTGTGCAGGGCCGGGCTTCGTGGGGAGCTGGCCCGCGCGCACCTCGTCTACGGCGAATGGCTGCGGCGCCGGCGTCAGCGCGTGGCCGCCCGCCAGCAACTCCGCACCGCCTACGACATGTTCACCGACCTCGGCATGGAAGCCTTCGCCGGGCGCGCAGGCCGCGAACTCCGCGCCACCGGTGCCACCACCCGTAAACGCGCCAACGGAACCCCAAATCTCCTCACCCCCCAAGAAGGCCAGATCGCCCGCCTCGCTCGCGAAGGACTCTCCAACGCCGAAATCGGCGCCCGGCTCTTCATCAGCCCCCGCACTGTCGAGTGGCACCTCCGACGAATCTTCAAGAAGCTCCACATCAGCTCACGCAAGCAACTCGACGGCTGAACTGCGCGACGCCGCGTCTTCTACCGCGGCCTGCCTTGCGCCTCAGCTGTCGAGCCGCCAGGTCCGTCTCTCGCTGGGCCCATCGCGGTGCCACCGCAGGGGACATGCGAGCGGTTCTCCGAGTCCGGCCTCTGCAGGATCGAAGAGGGCGGCTCGGGCCACGGTGTGTTGGGCAGCGTCGATGTGCTGCCAGCCGACCATCTCTCCATCGACGCGTGCGACTGACGTGGATGAGCGACGGGTGGCGGCGAGGACCCTGCGTGCCCAGGCGAGTTTGCTGGGTGCGGGTGCGAACGCGGCGTTGGTCATGCGAAGTTGCCGGGGGCGCAGGCACAACTTGCCTGTGAAGCCGAGCGTCACCGAGTGCCGCAGGTCCGCGCCCAACCCGACGATGTCGTCGGGGTCGACGCTCGGCCCGTCGATCGGCCCGGGCAGCCCGGCCGCGCAGCTGGCCATCACCAGACGTGAACGGGCGTAGAGCAGCGCAGCCGCCCCGCCCGTGATCCCCAGCTCACGTCCCAGCCCTGCCGATCCGAACGCGAGCCGCAACGTGCCATGAGCAGCAGCGATGTCATCGGCGTTCTCGATACCAGCGGCCGTCTCCAGCAGCGCCACGATCATCACACCCGCCCGCAGCTGTGCTTTGACGGCCCGGATCTGATCCACCGACTCGGTTCGAGGCAGAACGACCCCCCGCAGTCCCGGAGCGGCGACGACCGCGCGGAGGTCACCGCTGCAGAGGTCGGTATCCGATCCATTCACCCGCACCCACGCGTTGCCGCCGTCGGAAAGATACTTCGCGACCGCGTAGCGGGCGGGTTCCCTCTTCTCGGGTGCAACGCTGGTCGCCAGGTCGAGGAGCAACGCGTCCGCTTCCTGATTCTCGGGCGTGCTGAACTGATCGGGACGGTGGCCGGGAACGATCAGCCACGTACGGGCGTCGACACCGCTGATTCTGCTCACAAATCTCCTTCATCGTCGCACCGAAGGAAGCGACATCTCCTCCGGTTCTCGTTGACCCAGGTGACGCTGGATCAGATTCGCTGCCCGGCATTCAAGAAATGTCCAAAGTGGCCTTTCCGTCGTCATCACTCGGGTGCGGCCTCGCGAGATCGATCCCCCTGTCCGATCTCGCGAGACCAACGCCAACACTGGAACAGCGAGCACCTTTGTCGCACCCTTGTCCGACAAGGGCAGACCCACGGGGCCCCGCGGTAACGCCACGGCCGCCCGCACCAGCGGGATCCCTGGAACCGTCTCTCCCCGGGGAGGTTCCCGGCCCCGCTCGCGTGCCGGTGCGGCGTAGAGTCCGTCGCTCCCTGGGAGGAGATCTGACCGCGACGGCGCACTCACCGGGCGTTGCTGATGTCCAGCACAGCAAGACACCGGCCTGGACGGGCGGCCTGGCGGCTGCTGACCTGTGCGACGACTGCGTCCGTCGCTGACGACGGGACTCCACAACGGACCATGACCGCGCGCCACCCGCGCGGTCGGCGACTGTCGGAGAATCATCGATGGTCGAGCCTCTGCGCTGCTCAACCTGCGCAGGCCGTTCGGGGTGAACGCGTCGGGTCCAGGCCGCCATGCGGCGGTCGGCTTCTCATGCCGGCCCACCAACCGCTGTTCGAGAGATCGACCAGTCGTGCCTCGGCGCGACCCCGAGGAAGGCGAAGGAGACGGGAATTGTCCGGAACACAGATCTGGCCCACCCAACCTTCGGAGCCGTCCGACGGACACGTGCCGTCGGTGAACCGCTCGCGCGTGGTGATCATCGGTGCGGGCTTCGCCGGATACGACGCGGCGCGTTCGCTCACCAGGGCGCTGCCACCGGACTCAGGCGTGGAGATCGTGCTGGTGAACCCGGTGGACTACTTCCTCTACCTGCCGCTGCTGCCCGAGGTGGCTGCGGGGATCCTTGATCCGCGGCGGATCACCGTGCCGATCCCGGACACGCTGCGGGGGGTGAGGCTCGTACTCGGGGACGTGGCGTCGGTGTCGCTCACCGAGCGCACCGTCTCCTACACCGACCCCGAGGACCGCTCACACAGCCTCGGCTACGACCGGCTGATTCTCGCGGTAGGCAGCGTGAACAAGCTGCTGCCGATCCCTGGCGTCGCCGAGCACGCCCACGGCTTCCGCGGCGTGGCCGAAGCGCTCTACCTGCGCGATCACGTCGTACGACAGTTCGAGCTGGCCGACTCGACCGACGACGCCGACGAGCGGACCGCCCGGTGCACGTTCGTGGTGGTGGGCGCGGGGTACACGGGCACCGAGGTGGCGGCCCACGGGCCGCTCTTCACCGACGCGATCCGGGCCGGCCATCCCCACCTGCGGCACCAGAAGGTGCGCTGGTTGCTGCTCGACCTCGCGCCGAAGGTGCTCCCCGAGCTGGATCCGCGGCTGTCCCGCGCGGCCGACCGGGTGCTGCGGGAGCGCGGCGTCGAGATCCTCACCGAGACCTCGGTGCGGGAGGCCACGAGGGACGGCGTGCGCCTCACCACCGGGGAGTTCGTCCCGACGCGCACCATCGCCTGGTGTGTGGGCGTGACTCGCCAGGGCAAGCTCGCAGGGCGCAATGTCGCGGCGTCACTCGGCTACGGGCGAATACGCCGGCACAAGCACCACGACCTGGGCTTCGTGGTGGACCTCGGGGGCACGCAGGCTGCCGCCAACCCGCTGCGGATCCCGCTCTCCGGACTGCCGGCGAAGACCGTCGCCCGGGGTTACCACCTGCTCAGCATGCCCGGCAACCGCGTGCGCACGGCGATCGACTGGATCCTCGATGCTGTGACCGGCCGTCAGGTCGTGCAGCTCGGACTCGTGCGGTCGGCCGCCGTACCCCTGGACACCGAGGCCCCGCGGACGGCCCAGGAGGGCACCCGTTCCGGCTGACCGGCCGGCTCCGTGCGGCAGTCATGCGGACCAGCCAGAATCCGAGAACTACCGCGGTGGTGCGGGAATCCGTTCCGTTGCCTTGGCTGCAAGTTCCTCGTCGTCGACCAGTGTGATCATCTCGACCCCAGGAGCGCACAGCATGACCACGACGAATCGACTCGTCCTGTCGGCAAGCAGGTTGGCGACCGTGTAGTGGATGACCTCGCCGCCCGGTTCCCAGAAGGCCTCTCCCGCGGTGATCGGATACGGCGCCTCACCCTCGAGCTCGAAGAGCATCTCTCCCTCGAGCATGTAGCCGAAAACAGGACCGGAGTGACGGTGAGGGGCGAGGCCAGGGTCCCCTGGCGGCAGCTCGAGGAGCCGGATCATCGCAGAGGAACCCTGAACGATGAACGGCGGCACAACTTCCAGCAGATCCTTCTCTATCATGTTGCTGACAGCAGCCATTTCTCTCTCCTTTGTGCGAGGTGCACCTCTGTCTCCGGTGAGTCCCCGGTTGAGCACTCAAAATTCGTTAGTGTGGAGTATTTTACAATAACGGAGGGCAGCATAACCGGTCAGTCCCGGACGATAAGTACGGTCTTGCCGGGGTGGCGGCCACGGATGGCGCCGCTCTTGTAGGCGGTTCGGCCCTCGGCCAGGGGAAACGTTGCGGCGACACTGACTTTCAGCGTGCCGGTGTCGATCAAGTTCGCTATCCGGGCCAGTCCGTGCTGTTCCGGCGTCACGATGAAGAAGAGGGCTGTGACGCCGTGCTTGTCGGCCATCTCCTGTGACGGAGGCTCCTGGAGGGTGATCAGGCGCCCGCTACGGCGGAGCGCTGCGAACAGGCCTTCCGGTGCGTCCCGCCCTGCGGCGTTGATGACGACGTCGTAGACCCCGGTCTCCGCGTCGAGCGGCTCCAGTTCGGTGTTGATCGCGCGCGCGGCACCCAGGGCGAGTACGTGTCCCACGTCGGGGGTCTTGTGCACGGTGCATGTGACGTCGGCTCCCAGCGCCGCCGCGAGTTGGGTGAGGAAGGAGCCGACACCGCCGGCCCCTCCGTGCACCATCACGCGCTGTCCCGGTTGAACTGCCGCATGTTCGACGACGGCCTCCCATGCGGTCAGTGCCGGGAGCACGGCGGCCGCTGCGACGACGTGCGACGCCGTGCGAGGCCGGGTGGCCACGCACGTTGCCGGCACGCTGACGTACTCCGCCGCGGCGCCGTCCCGGTCGAACGGAACCAGCCCGTAGACCTCGTCACCGGCCGAGAATCCGGAGACACCATCGCCGACCTCGGTCACGACGCCGGAGAACTCGTGGGACGGGATGACGGGAGTCCGGTCGGTATCGCCGGAGGCCCACGTCTCGGGCCAGGTCAGTTCGTCGAACGTGATCGCCGCCGCGTGGACGGCGATCAGCACCTCGCCATTCCCCGGGGTCGGCCGTGGCGCAGATTCATACACCAGAACCTCAGGACCACCCCGGGTGTGAGCCCGCAACGCCATCATGCTGCACATAGCGATTCGAAACTGCCCGGCCGCACCGGGAACACCCAGTTCATGGCAGCGATCCTGATCGGTAGAACCCGGAGCATCCAGCAGCGAGTCCCACAGGGCTGGACACGAACCGCGACACATCTGGAACACGGCCGCACACTCCCCACCCATGTGCGCATCCACCGGAAAGGCAGCACAGATCCTTCGCGCGATCCGCCGGATCCTCGAGTACGGGTCACGCGTTGTCAGGGATCAGAAACTATGAGTTCAAACATTTCTGTCACGTCGTCCGATGGCGTACCCACGGATGACCGCCGGGCTGTGACCGAGCACAAGGAACTGACACATGAGTGATGACCGGACGTTCGTGATCGCCGGAGCAGGACTGGCCGGGGCCAAGGCGGCGGAGACCCTACGCACCGAGGGGTTCACCGGCCGCGTGGTGCTCCTCGGCGAAGAGAACCATCCCCCGTACGAGCGACCACCGCTGTCGAAGGGCTACCTCCTCGGCACACAGGAACGCGAAACGGCCTTCGTGCACCAGCCTGCCTGGTACGACAAGCAGGGGATCGAACTGCGGCCCGCGTGCCGAGTCGAGGACGTCGACCCGGCGAGCCAGGACGTCACGCTGGCCGGCGGCCACAGATTGCGCTACGCCGAACTGTTGCTCGCCACCGGCGCCGTCCCGCGACGACTCGACGTGCCCGGTGCCGACCTGGCCGGTGTTGCCTACCTGCGCACGATTGATGACTCCGACGCGCTGAGCGCCACCCTGGTCGCCGGAACGCGAGTGGTCGTGATCGGGGCAGGGTGGATCGGGCTCGAGGTGACGGCCG
Organism: Pseudonocardia yunnanensis; assembly: GCF_039534065.1. Taxonomy (NCBI): domain Bacteria; kingdom Bacillati; phylum Actinomycetota; class Actinomycetes; order Pseudonocardiales; family Pseudonocardiaceae; genus Pseudonocardia; species Pseudonocardia yunnanensis. Next base: position 28,507 of record NZ_BAAAUS010000070.1, read on the forward strand.
CGGCCCGCCAACGGGGCTGTGCAGTCACCCTCGTCGAGCGTGACAACCAGCCCTTGCGTCAGGTCCTCGGTGACGAGATGGGCGCCGTATTCGCCGACTTGCACAGGGCGCACGGCGTCGACCTCCGCCTCGGAAACGGGGTCCGCGAGATCGTGGGCGACGGTGGGCGGGCGTCCGGAGTGGCGCTGTCGAGCGGGGACACCCTGCCTGCCGACGTCGTCGTCGTCGGAATCGGGGTGATTCCGTCCGTCGAACTCGCAGAACGTGCGGGGCTGTTGATCGACAACGGTGTGCTGGTCGACTCGCGGTTGCGTACCAGCGATCCGCACATCTACGCCGTCGGCGACATCGCCAACGTCGACCATCCGACGATCGGCCGACGCGTACGTGTGGAGCACTGGGCCACCGCGCTCCACACCGGGCCGGCTGCCGCCCGTGCCATGCTCGGCCAGGACGTCGTCTACGACCGGCTGCCGTACTTCTTCACCGACCAGTACGACCTCGGGATGGAGTACACGGGCCACGCTCAACCCGGTGACTACGACGAGGTCGTCGTACGCGGCGACCTGGACACCCGCCAGTTCATCGCGTTCTGGTTGTCCGGTGGACACGTCCGCGCCGGCATGAACGTCAACGTCTGGGACGTCACCGAGGATGTCCAGCGCCTCATCCGCTCCGGAACCGCCGTGGATCCCAGCCGGCTCGCCGATGAACGAGTGCCCCTCGCCGAGGTCTGACCGGACGGGGGGTCCCGTGGTCGACCCGGGTACCGACCAGGGACTTACACAGGGACCCTCGCCGTATCACACACGACGATGGATAGCGCACCTCGAAACCGGCTCGGACATGAGGCGCAATACGGCGCCGCCCTGCCGCTCGGAGATCATTGACGCAAGCATCGTCAGGGACCAGAAATCATGAGCGCAACCACTCCTGAAACGCCGTCCAGCGGCGTGCCTGCACAGCTGTCACGGAAGTTCGATCGTGTCGATGAGCGTTATCGCGTGGCGGCCGGGCTGCGGACGGTGGCCAACCGGGTCTTTCCCACTCACTGGTCGTTCCTGCTCGGCGAGATCGCGCTCTACAGCTTCCTGGTCCTGCTGCTCTCGGGCGTCTACCTGGCGTTGTTCTTCGACCCCTCGATGCAGGCCGTCACCTACACCGGCCGCTACGACAACCTCCGCGGCGTCACCATGTCCAAGGCCTACGAGAGCACACTCCGGCTCTCCTTCGACGTGCGCGGTGGACTGTTCATCCGGCAGATCCACCACTGGGCCTCGCACCTGTTCATCGCCGCGATGATCGCCCACCTGCTGCGCACCCTCTTCACCGGCGCGTTCCGCAGACCACGGGAGGCCAACTGGGTGATCGGCATCCTGTTGCTGCTCGTCGGCAGTTTCGCCGGCTTCACCGGCTACTCCCTACCCGACGACCTCCTGGGCACCACCGGACTGCGCATCGCCTCCGCACTGACACTGTCGATCCCGGTGATCGGCACATGGACCCACTGGGCCCTGTTCGGCGGCGAATTCCCCGGCACCGAGATCATCCCCCGCCTCTACCTCATCCACGTCATGCTGCTGCCCGCCGTCCTGCTGGCCCTGACCGCCCTGCACCTCGGACTCCTCTGGCGCCAGCGCTCGGCGCAATTCCCCGGCACCACAACCAGAACCAGTGCCGGTAAGCGACGCGCGGTGCAGCACACCGAGAACACCACCGTCGGCGTCCGGGTCTTCCCGACATACGCCGCACGCACCGTGGCGTTCGGGATGCTGACCACCGGCGTCCTCGCCATCATGGCCGCCATATTCCAGATCAACCCGATCTGGAACTACGGGCCCTACAACCCCGTGCACGTCTCAGCCGGCGCCACCCCCGACTGGTTCTTCCTCTATCTCGACGGAATGACCCGAATCTTCCCACCCTGGAACATCACCATCGCCGGCTACACCATCCCACCCACGTTCTGGGCAGGCCCCGCTTTCCTGCCCCTGTTCTACCTCATCGCCGCCGCCTACCCCTGGCTCGAACGCACACTCACCAAGGACAACGCCCACCACAACCTGCTCCAACGCCCCCGCGACACACCCGTCCGCACCGCCCTGGGCGCTATGGCGGTCTCCTTCTATGCCGTCCTCACGCTCTCCGGCAGCAACGACCAGATCGCCTTCTTCTTCAACATCTCGCTCAACGCCACCATCTGGGCCGGCCGCATCGGGCTCCTCGTCCTCCCCCCGATCGCCTACTACCTCACCTACCGGATCTGCCTCGGACTCCAACGCGACGACCGCGCCGTTCTGCGCCACGGCATCGCCACCGGAATCATCCGCAGGCTTCCCCACGGCGAGTTCATCGAGATCCACCAGCCTCTTGTGGGAAGCAACGGCAACGGCAAGCCCGTTGCGCTGACCTACCAGGGCTCACCCGTGCCCAAGCGGATGAACCAACTCGATGTCGGTGGTAGGCCACCCTCCGGCTCGCTCGTCACGCCCGACCCGATCGAAGAAACCATCGCCCTGGAGCGAGCTCGAAACGGCGAGTCTGCCGTCGAGACGGCACAGCAGGGTCGCGACAGCACGGCTTCGCGATAGGCAGCCACCCGCATCACGTTCCAACGAACGGCACGCTCGCACGATAGGTCCGCATGAACGAACCGCTCGGGGACTGTCTGACGATCGGTGTAACTGGTCCGACACGCCGAGCGCAGCTCGGGGGAGGGACCAGTTATGAGCGACACGATCGAGCCTGTGGCGGATCGGATTGATCAGCAGCAGCTTGCCCAGCAGCTCGTGGATGCGGCGCGGGCGGAGGGGATCGAGCTCGTCGGCCCGGACGGCCTGCTCACGGGGTTGACCAAGACGGTGCTGGAGACCGCTCTGGAGGCGGAGATGAGCGAGCACCTGGGCTATGAGCGCCACGACCCGAGCGGGCGGGATGGGGGCAACTCGCGCAACGGCACCCGGACGAAGACGGTGTTGACCGAGATCGGGCCGGTGCAGATCGAGGTCCCTCGTGATCGGGACGCCAGCTTCGACCCGATGATCGTGCGTAAGCGCCAACGCCGCCTGGACGGGATCGACGAGATCGTGCTCTCACTGACCGCCCGCGGTCTGACCACCGGCGAGATCGCCGCCCATTTCGAGGAGGTGTACGGGGCCAAGGTCAGCCGGGACACGATCTCGAGGATCACCGACAAGGTGCTCGAGGAGATGGCCGAATGGGCCAACCGGCCGCTGGACGCGATCTACCCGGTTCTGTTCATCGATGCCATCCATGTGAAGGTGCGTGACGGGCAGGTCACCAACCGGCCGTTCTACGTGGTCATCGGCGTCACCGTGGACGGGCACCGCGACATCCTCGGGATCTGGGCCGGCGAGGGTGGTGAGGGCGCGAAGTACTGGTTGCAGGTGCTGACCGAGGTCCGCAACCGCGGCGTCGCGGATGTGTGCATCGTGGTCTGCGACGGGCTCAAGGGTCTGCCCGAGTCCATCACCACGGTGTGGCCGCAGGCATTGGTCCAGGCGTGCGTGCTGCACCTGATCCGCAACAGTTTCCGCTACGCCTCCCGCAAGTACTGGGAGCAGATGGCCCGGGACCTGCGCCCGGTCTACACCGCACCCACCGAGCAGGCCGCGGCGGCGCGCTTCGAGGAGTTCGCTGACACGTGGGGCGAGCAGTATCCGGCGATCATTGGGCTGTGGCGTTCGGCGTGGTCGGAGTTCGTGCCGTTCCTGGACTACGACGTGGAGATCCGCCGGGTCATCTGCTCGACCAACGCGATCGAGTCAATCAACGCCCGCTACCGGCGGGCGGTCAAGGCCCGCGGGCACTTCCCGACCGAGCAGGCCGCGCTCAAGTGCCTCTACCTGGTCACCCGCTCGCTCGACCCGACCGGCAAGGGCCGAGCGAGATGGGCGATGCGCTGGAAGCCCGCACTGAACGCCTTCGCGATCACCTTCGCAGGACGAATCATCCCCACCAACGGCAGCTAACCATCACGACCAGTTACACCGGTCGTCGGACACTCCCACCGCTCGTCCAGCAGCCCAGGCGGTGCGCGCCGAGGCCCCCGCGTTCCGAGCAGGGCATGCGAATGGATCAGAGTAGCGTGACGACCGCTGCAGTTGCTCACGTCTGCTCCTGCCGGGTAGGGCGCGTCAGTGAATTGACGAGTGGCGGTGGTGCCTCGTGCTGCGGGACCGGCGCAGCGAGCGCGACGTCTTCGACCGGCTGTTGGCCGCTGTTCGGGCGGGTGAGAGCCGGTCATTGGTGGTGCGTGGCGAGCCAGGAGTGGGCAAGACGGCGCTGCTGGAGTACGTGACCGAGCGCGCAACGGGATGTCGGGTGGAGCGTGTCACGGGCGTCCAGTCGGAGATGGAGCTGGCCTTCGCCGGGTTGCACCAGCTGTGCGCGCCCGTGCTGGGGCGAGTCGAGCGGCTACCTGTTCATCAGCGCGATGCGCTGTGCAGGGCGATCGGGATGACGGGTGGCCCCGCACCGGATCGCTTCCTGGTCGGGCTGGCACTGCTCGGCCTGTTGGCCGAAGTTGCCCAGGAGCAGCCGCTGGTGTGTCTGGTGGATGACGCGCAGTGGTTTGATCAAGCTTCCGTGCAGGCCTTGACGTTCGCTGCGCGCCGTCTCTCGGCGGAGTCGGTGGCTCTGGTGTTCGCGGCGCGGGCGTCTGATGACGTGGCAGAGCTGACGGGCTTGCCGGAGTTGACCGTTACCGGGTTACCTGCCGATGACGCGCGTGAGTTGCTGCGCTCCGCGCTCCCCGGGCCGGTGGACGAGCAGGTGCTCGATCGGATCGTCGCCGAGACGCAGGGCAATCCGCTGGCGCTGCTGGAAGTGTCTCGGGGGTTCACGTCGACCTTGGCAGGGAGTTTCGGGCTTCCCGACGGGTCTGCGCTCCCGGTTCGACTCGAGGAGAGTTATCGCCGGCAGCTCGCGCTGCTCCCATCAGGCACGCGGGGACTTCTCCTGGTTGCCGCAGCGGAACCCGTCGGCGACCCGGTGCTGGTCTGGCGGGCGGCCGAGCGGCTCGGGATCGGGGGAGAGGCGGCGGCGCCGGCAGCGGAAGCAGGGCTGGTCGAGATCGATGCAAGGGTGCGGTTTCGCCATCCCCTCGTGCGCTCGGCGGTCTACCGGGCAGCTTCGCCGGAGGATCGGCAGGGCGCACACCGGGCGCTGGCGGCGGCAACCGATCCCGAAGTCGACCCGGACAGGCGCGCCTGGCACGCCGCACAGGCCGCATGCGAGCCCGTCGAGGACGTCGCCGCGGAACTCGAACGCTTGGCCCATCGGGCGCAGGGCCGCGGCGGCGTCGCAGCGGCCGCCGCATTTCTGGAGCGAGCGACCCACCTGACGTCGGACTCGGCGCGCCGGAGCGTGCGTGCGCTTGCAGCGGCACAGGCCAAGCTGGAGGCAGGCGCGCCGGGCGCTGCGAGCGGGCTGCTCGCGACCGCGGAAATGGGCTCGCTCGACGAACTCCAGCGTGCTCGGCTGGAGCGAATGCGCGCCCAGATCGCATTCGCCCGCAACCGCGGCAGCGACGCACCGCCGTTGCTGCTCGACGCCGCCGTACGCCTGTCACCACTCGACGCCCGGCAGGCCCGCGAGACCTATCTCGAAGCACTCGCCGCAGCGGTCTATGCCGGTCGCACCAACAGCGGGCGCGGGGTGACCGAAGTGGCCGAGGCCGCGCTCGCGGCGCCGCCGCCGTCGTCGCCACCTCGGCCGCTCGATCTGCTCCTCGACGGCCTCGCGATGCGGTACGCAGAGGGCTACGCCGCAGGCCTGCCAATGCTCAGACGAGCGCTGCACGCATTTCGCCACGACCGGGAACACGACGAGGAGAACGGCCGCTGGCTGTGGCTGGCGTGCCTCGTTGCGCAAGACATCTGCGACGACGAGACGTGGCATGCGCTGGCTACTCAACAGGTCCGCGTCGCACGTGGCGTCGGCGCGCTCAAGGTTCTGCCCATCGCGCTCACCTACCGTGCCGCAGTGCATGTGCAAGCGGGCGAGTTGACTGCAGCATCGACGCTGATCGAGGAGTCCGACTCCATCACAGCGGCAACCGGCATCTGCTCCCTCAGGTCGTCGTCGCTGATGCTCGCCGCCTGGCGCGGTCGGGAGGCCCAGACGGTGGAGCTGATCGAGGCCGGCGTCCAGCACGCCACCAGGAGGGGCGAGGGGAGGGGGATAACGCTGTGCGAGTACGTGACTGCTGTCCTGCACAACGGTCTCGGCCGATACCCGGCCGCGCTGGTCGCCGCTCAACAAGCTTGCGCTCATGACGATCTCGGGCTGCTCAGCTGGGCCCTCAGCGAACTGGTCGAGGCAGGCGTCCGCAGCGGCCGATCCGAGCTCGCCGCTGATGCCCTTCGACGACTCTGTGAACGTACCCGCGCCAGTGGTACGGAATGGGCCCTCGGGATCGAGGCCCGATCCTGCGCCCTCCTGAGCGACGGTCGCGATGCCGACAACCTCTATCAGGACGCCATTGATCGGCTCGCGCGATGCCGTATCACCGTCCAACTCGCCCGCGCCAATCTCGTCTACGGTGAGTGGCTCCGCCGGAAAGGCCGACGCGCCGACGCGCGCGAACGGCTGCGAACCGCCCATGAATTGTTCACCGAGATGGAGATCGAGGCGTTCGCTCAGCGGGCTGCTCGCGAGCTGTCGGCGACCGGTGAGCAGCCGAGGTCAGCTGCCGACCCGGTCAACAGTCTGCTCACCGGTCAAGAGAGGCAAATCGCCCAGCTTGCCGGCAAGGGCCTTTCGAATCCCGAGATCGGCGCCCGGCTCTTCATCAGTCCGCGCACTGTCGAGTGGCACCTGCACAAGATCTTCGCCAAGCTCAACGTCACCTCTCGGAAGCAACTTCGTGGCTGATCCGATGGCGTCGGCAGGATCGTCGGTTATCTCTGGTTCTTCGTGAAGTAGGACGATCAGACCTGCGCCGGTGAAATGTGGGACCTGACACTTCCTCGATTGTCACATGTCGGCGGTCCATCTCGTCTTCATCATGCGTGCGGAGGATCCCGCACCGGTCGAGGCACCGAGAGGGGTGAGGCGGTGACGCCGGGAATTCGGAGAGCGGTGGGGGCCACAGCCAGGAGCCGGTCGTGACCGACGAAGCCGAACTGGCGGCCGCCTATACCCGGGCACGACCTCGGCTGGTGCGGATCGCCTACGCCGTGACAGGCAGCCACGCCGAAGCCGAGGACGTCGTGTCCGACTGCTGGCTCCGCCTGGTCACCGCGGACGCCGACACACCGGTCAAGGACGTCGAGGCCTGGGGCACCGTCGTCGTGGCTCGGCGCGCGCTGGACACCCTGCGCTCCGCCCGGCTCCGCCGCGAAACCTATGTGGGGCCCTGGCTGCCCGAGCCGTGGGTCGATTCACCGCTGCCCGCAGATCCGGCCGAGCTGGTCACCCTCGATGACCGCGTCAGCTTCGCACTGATGGTCATGCTGGAAACGCTCAGCCCACCCGAGCGCACCGCCTGGGTACTGCACGACCTGTTCGACATGGAGTTCACCGAGGTGGCCCGCGTGGTCGGCCGCACCCCCGCCGCGGTGCGACAACTCGCCGCCCGCGCCCGCAAACGCGTCGCAGCCGGCACCCCACGCCTGGAGGTCGACCGCGGCACCCATGAGGCGGTGGTCGCCGCGTTCCGATGCGCCTCCATCGGCGGCGACCTGCCCACCCTCATGACGATGCTCGACCCCGACGTGCGACTGACCAGCGACGGCGGCGGACAGGTTCGCGCGGCCCGCCGACCCGTACACGGAGCAGGCCGCGTCGCACGCATGCTCGTCGGCATGGCGAGATTCCTCAGGGCTGAACGCCAACCAGCCGCGGTGATGGTCAATGGCGCACCGGGCCTGGCAGTCCTCGAGGGTGACGAGTGCGATTTCGTCATCTCCCTGACACTCGACGGCGACCGCATCTCCCGCGTCGACATCATCCGAGCACCGGACAAGCTGGCCCCTCTCCGCGACACCTCGTGATGTCCGCAGGTTTCTCAGCCTGCTCCGGTCCCATCCCGTGCTGCGGCTCGGCACGTGGGAAGGAAGGATCTGTGATGCGATACCAGAATGTCCTCTGGGACAGCGCGCGCTGGGACGGCTTCGCGTTCCGCGACGGCGACATCGTGATCAGCACGCCGGTGAGAAGCGGCACCACCTGGATGCAGACGATCTGCGCGCTGTTGGTGTTGGGAACACCGGAGTTCGGCCGGGGATTGGACGAGCTGTCGCCGTGGCTCGACTCGCTCATGCAGCCGCGTGCGTCGATGGTCAGCGATCTGGAAGCTCAGCGGCACCGCCGGTTCATCAAGTCGCACACGCCGCTGGACGGGTTGCCGTTCGACACCCGGGTGTCCTATGTGTGCGTCGGGCGCGACCCGAGGGACGTCGGCATCTCGTTCGGCAACTTCAAGGCGAACATGGACCCGCGGGCGGTTCAGCGCGCTCGGGAGGCGGCGACCGGCCTCCCGGCCACGGACGAGATCTCCGCCTACCTGTCGGCGCCGCAGGAGGAATCCGAGCGTGATGAGTTCCGGCGCTGGATGCTGGACGCCACCCCGGTAGCGAACAGCGGTCCCAGCTTGGGCCTCACGTTGCATCACCTCGCCACGTTCTGGGACGCGCGTGACTCGGCCAATGTGATCTTGGTCCACTACGACGATCTCAAGGCCGATCTGCCTGGCGAGATGCGTCGCCTGGCCCAGCGGTTGGACATCACCGTGCCGGAGTCGGCGTGGCCGTCGCTGGAGCGGGCGGCGACGTTCGAGGACATGCAGGAGAACGCCGGCCGACTCGTCCCGGAGTCCGGCCTGGCCATCTGGCGGGATGAGCGGCGGTTCTTCAACCGCGGCGTGAGTGGGCAGTGGAGGGGTGTGCTCGCGGACGACGATCTGCGGGAGTACGCGGCTCGGACGGCCGAACTGGCCGCGCCCGACCTGCTGGGATGGGTCCATCGCGAACCGCTCACGGTGTCGTGATCCGGCTCGCGAAAAGCCGGAGTAGCCGGTTTTCGCCGCGTGATCGCCTTCCTGTCCGGTGGGCGCTCGATGAAGCACGTCGCTCCGGCACTGCGTGGAGCGGCAATCCGGAGGTCGCGCAGTGATCGCCGAGGTCAGAGCAGGGGTACCCCGGGTAGTGTGCTGTGGTGCAGCGGCCCACCCTGAAGGACGTGGCGGAGCGCGCCGGGGTCCATGTCGGCACCGCCTCCCGCGCCCTCAGCGAGTCCTCCCGCCACCTGGTCAGCAACACGACGCTCGGCAAGGTGCTCGCGGCTGCACAGGCGCTCGGATACACGCACAACGTCAGCGCGCGAACCCTGCGGACCGAGCGGTCGTCGGCGGTGGGGATGCTTCTGCCCGATCTGACCAACCCGATCTTTCCCCCGATGGTTCGCGGTGCCGAGGACGTGCTGCGCGACCTGGGGTACAGCGTGTGGATCGCCAACACCGACGGCGACGCCGAGCTCGAATCGGCCGCTATCGCGTCGTTTCGGCAGCGGTCGGTCGACGGCTACATCTTCGCGACCGCACGCCTCGACCACCCGCTGATCGAGGAGATGTACCGGACGTCGACCCCGCTCGTACTGGTGAACCGGCGGCTCGCGCGCACGGACGTCCCGGCCGTCACATCCGACGACGCGCACGGCACGGTTCTCGCGCTGACCCATCTCTACGAACTGGGCCATCGCGAGATCGTCTACGTCGCGGGTCCGCAGGAGTTCTCCACCGGCCTGCACCGGAAGCGGGCGTTCGTGCAGAGCATGAAGGACCTCGGGCTCCCGGCGGGGCCGGATCGGGTCGCACATTGCGTGGCGTGGTCGGCGGAGGCCGGGCGGTACGCGCTCGGCGAGCTGCTCGACGCGGGGCGCCGGTTCACGGCGGTACTCGCAGGCAACGACCTCATCGGACTCGGCTGCTTCGATGCTCTGCGGGAGCGCGGGCTGAGCTGTCCGGCGGACGTGAGTGTGGTGGGCTTCGATGACACGCCCTTCATGGACCGGGTCGCTCCGCCGATGACCACGATCCGAATCTCACAGTACGAGCTCGGACAGGAGGCGGCACGCCTTCTGGTGGATATTCTCAACGCGCCGGAACGCCGCAATCGATCGCTGATTCTCGCCCCCGTACTCGTCGTGAGGTGCTCCGCAGCTCCGCCGGGTCGGGGTTCCGTCCCGCCCTGATTCGGCCGAACGTCATTCGTCGCGCGCCGCTCAGCACACTCCAGAGCGATCGATTGCAATTCGAGCCCTTAGGCCTATCGCGTCAACCGGCGACCATACGCAGCGGGGCGGCCAGCGCGTCCGGGGTCGGCACCCGCTGCCCAGCCACGGAGCTGCGCGTCTGCAGCCTGCGGCTCGCGATCTCTGCAGCATCCGACACTGCCCGGCCCAGGCCCGCCACGCGCGCCGGGGCGAACGTGGAGTTCGGCCCGGCTATCGACAACGCTCCGGCGGGCTGCCCGTCGGCCCCGAGGACCGCCGCCGCCACCGACGTGCGCCCCGGCTGGAATGACCGGCACACGAGGTAACCGTGGATGCGCGCGCCGGCGAACTCGTCCGCCAGCGCTGCCATGTCAGGGAGCGAAATCTGCTCCTGCCTGCAGACTTGGCGCACGCGCAGGTCGGCGTCCTCCGGGTCGAGCGCGGCCAGCGCGCTCTTGCCGCACCCGGACATGAACGCCGGCGCCCGCATGCCGACCCGGTTCGCCATGCTCACCCTGGTCGGGCCGGACTCCCGATGCAGGTAGATCACCCAGCCCTCGACGAGCTGGCCTACGTGCAGCTCCTGGCCCGGGGTGCGCTGCAGGGCGGCGGTGCTGCCCTCGACCGCGTCGACGAGTCCGGTGCGGTCGATGATGAGCCCGCCGAGCTCGAGCAGCAGCGGCCCCAGCCGGTAGCCGGCGCGGGGGACCGCCTCCAGCAGACCTTCCGACACGAGGGTCCGGCACAGCAGATGGACGGTGGATCGCGGTAGTCCCGTGCGTTCGGCGAGCGCGCGTACGGAGAGCACGTCCAACGTCGGGCGAAATGCCCGAAGAATCCGTGCTGCCTTCCCTACGGACGCGCTCATAAGTCGATTCTGCGGGCGTCGCAGGAAAATGTCCAGGCGCGGTGTCCGGTATCGCTGGAAATCTTTCTGTGATCGACCAGAAAATGACAGATCAGGATCGTTTGGCATGGGCAGCGTCTTCCGAGTGCAAGCGGGCAGTACCGCCTCACCGTCGCGGGTATCTGTCACTGCACCCCGCTGTAGCTGATCTATGCCGAGAACGCCTCGCAGAACGAACCGAGGAGCGGCGCCGTCCTCGACGCGTTCCTGGATCGACGCCGGCCGGCCCCGGAGCAGCCCGCGAGCCGGCCGGGTCGTGTGCGGACGACGTGCGACCCGGTCAGATGTGAGCCCTGCCCTGCCCCGCCTCGTACCGGGCACGGGTGGCCTCGTCGATCTCGGCCCAGACCGCGTCCGAGGCCCGGCCGAGCACCCAGGCGCCGGCGGTCTCGAGACCGCGGGCCATCTCGGCCGTGTCGACACCGACGAGCTCGCCGTGCCGTACGAGAGCGCGTCCGCCGACGAAGACCGCGTCGAGGGGTCGGCCGGAGGAGTGGAACAGCAGGTGCTCGGCCGGTGTGGCACCGCCGAGCCCGAACGGCCCGACGGGCGCCACGGCGATGTCGGCCTGCTTGCCCGGGGTGAGGCTGCCGATCTCGTCGGCGATGCCCAGGATCTCGGCCGAGCCGATCGTTGCCATGCGCAGCAGGCTCGGCGCGTCCACGCTCGGTGACCACGCGGTGCGGGCTCCGCTGCGTCCCTGCAGGTGCTCGGTCTGCGCGTCGATCATGCGGATGAGGGAGTGCCCGATTCGCAGCTGCGCGAGCAGGTCGCCGTTCACGACCGACGGTGCGTCGCTGCCGAAGGCGACCGGCACACCACTGCGCAGCGCGCGGGCGACGACGGGCGTGACGGTCATCTGGCTGGCCTCGATCTCCGGCGTGCACACGATCGCGCCCCCGCGGTCGCGCAGCAGGAGCAGTTCCTGGTCGGAGATCGCGCCGGTGTGCACCCAGAGCAGGTCCGGTCCGAGCAGTCCCTGCTCGTCGGCCTGCGTGACCTGCTCCTGCAGGTTGGAGTGGATCGTTGCGCGCAGGCCGAGCTCGCGGGCGGCGGCCACCTCGAGCGCGTGCGCCTCCGGAGTGACGTGGTCGATGTTGTTGAGCGCCGCGGCGAGCCGCACGCGAGGGTGCCCCGCCCACTCGGAGTGGAGCGCGCGCAGGAAGCTGACGCGCTCGGCGAACGAGGCGAACCCCTGCTCGGTCATCTCCGGGCGCTCCCGGAAGCTGAAGCCGAACAACACCCGGATTCCGACGTCCGCGAGGGCGTCCAGCGCGGCCTGTGCGTGCGCAGGCGAGTTCGTCGAGTGGCAGAAGTCCAGAGCGGTCGTCACCCCATGGGTGAGCAGCTCGGCAGCGCCGCCGAACGTCGCGGCGTAGAGGTCGGAGGACCGGAACCGGGCCGACAGCGGATGGACGACTCCGAAGTACTCCCGGCCCCAGCACCCTGAGGCGAGACCGCGCACGGGTGCCTGCCAGAGGTGGACATGGGTGTCGACGAGGCCGGGGAGCACGATCGAGCGGGAGGCGTCGAGCACCTCGTCCGCTTCCGCGTCGATCCGCTCCGCGACCGCTTCGATGCGGTCACCGACGATCAGGACGTCACCGCGCAGCTCGCCCAGCTCGTCGTCCATGGTCAGGAGGTGCCCGCCGCGCAGCAGAGTCGTTCGTTCCATGTCTACCCCATCTCGATTCAGGTGAAGTGGAACTCGCGAGCGGCCGGGTCGAGGCGACGTGACAGGGTCGCCCGCGCGAACTCCTCGAGGTTGGCGAGGAACAACCGCAGCAGCTCCTTGGTCTTCTGGTCGGCGAGCTCGCCGTCGCCGTCGTACTTCGCGGCCGCATCGCAGACGTAGACCTCGGGTTTCGCCAGTACGGCCGCCTCGAGGAAGAGCAGCGTCTGACGCAGCGCGAGCTGAGCGCGCAGCGTGCCGTGGACTCCGATCGAGGCGCCGATGAGCCCGACGGGCTTGAACCGGAAGCAGTTGACGTGGGGTGGGAACGAGATCCAGTCCAGAAGGTTCTTCAACGGAGCCGGGATCCCGTAGCAGTACTCCGGCGAGGCGATGATCACGGTGTCCGCCCTGCGGATCCGATCGTCGAGTCGCAGAACCGATTCCGGCGGGGCCCCGTCGACGACGAGGTCGTTGTTGATGAGGGGGAGCTGTTCGATGCCGTCGAGCACGTCGATCGCGATCGACGCCGGGGCCGAGGCGATGAGCTCACGGACGAGGCCGGCGTTGTAGGAGCCGCTGCGCAAACTCCCGCAGATGGCCAGCACCCGAAGGACGGTGGGGGAGTCGGGTGGCATCGGATCGCCTCATCGGGGTCGGTCGTGGACAACGGCGACCGCGCAGATCTCGAAATGCAGATCGGGCGGGACGAGGCGGACGACCTCGACCGTGGTCGACGTGGGGAGGTGGGGCAGGTGCACCCTCGTCTCTTCGGCGACAACGGCGTTGTCGCGTTCGAGGTCGACGAGGAACTTCGTCACCGAAACGACGTCGTGAAGGGTCGCCCCGGCGTCTACGAGCGACCGGGAGAGGGCCCGGAATGCGCGCCGAACCTCCGATCGCACGTCGTTCTCCGTGTCCCCGGGGATGGGGAGACCCAGGCATCCGGAGACGAAGACCAGATCACCTCCGCTCGGTATCCGAATCGCGGGGACGAACGGCAGTCCGGGGATTCCGTACAGCTCGGTGGCGTCGCCGTGGGCCATGAATGCGGCCCCGTTCTCACTGCTCATGGAATGCCTCTCGAATCGTTGTCGACCAGAGGGACGTGGCGCGTGACCGAAGACGTGTCAGCGACAGGCGAGCGAGACGGTGCCGATGCGGTCGACAGTCGCGACGACCACGTCGCCTGCGGCCACGGGCGTAGCGGCGGTCAACCCGCCGGAGAGCACGATGTCTCCGCGCCGCAGCCCTTCGTCGTCCTCCGCGAGCGCGCGGACGAGCCATGCGACCGCTGCCGCAGGGTGCCCCATGGACGCTGCACCAGATGCGGTGGCGACCACTTCGCCGTTCTTCTCGAGCACGACCCCTACGAGACGCAGATCGATCCCGCCGACGGCCACCGGAGCCCCGACGACGAACCTCGCGGCCGAGGTGTTGTCCGCGACGACATCGGGCGTCGTGAACCGGTAGTCGTGGAAGCGCGAGTCGAGCACCTCGATTCCGACGGCCACCCCCGACGTCGCCCCGAGCACGTCCGCCGCCGTGATGTGCGAACCGCTGATGTCACTGCCCATGACGAAGACCAACTCGGGCTCGCAGCGTGGCTGGATCAACACCGAGGTGTCGAGGGGTTGACCGAGGTCCAGGGCGTGCGCTCCGGTGAGGAAGCCGTGGATGGGCTCGTCCACACCGACCTGGACCTGTTTCGCGCGGCTGGTCAGACCGAGTTTCCAGCCGACCTGCGGACCGGCGCTCTGGCGCAGCCGCCGCTGAACGGCGTAGGAGGTTGCGAGGTCGAAGCCCGGCGCCTCGTCGGAGATCCGGCCGATCGACGTTCGGTCGGCAGTGGCCTTCGTGAGTCGCCGGGCCAACTCGTCGACGTCAGGGACCGTCCCCTCGGCGCTCATGCGCTCGTCCTTCCGACGCGGACGGTGACCGGGCCCAAGCGGTCGAACTCGGCTCTGAAGACGTCGCCCTCGTTCATCGGAACCGCCGCGTGCAGAGCGCCCGTCATGATCAGTTGTCCTGGCTCGAGGGAGACGCCGTCCTCGCCCAGGACGTTGGCCAGCCAAGCGAGAACCGCGACCGGGTCGCCGAGCGCCGCCGCTCCCGCACCGGTGTCGACGACCTCACCGTTGCGAGTGAGCGTCACGCCGAGGAAGCGGGCGTCGAATTCGTCGAGCGGTACGACTCTGCTGGAGACCGCCACGGCTCCCTGCGACGCCAGGTCGGCGACCGTGTCGGCCAGGCGGATCCGCCAGTCCACGATTCGCGAGTCGATGATCTCCACGCCCGCGACGGCACCTGCGATCGCCGCCCGCGCGGCCGTCACCGTCACGCCAGGCCCTTCGAGCCGCTCCCCGAGCACGAAGACGATCTCCGCCTCGATCCGTGGCGCGATGAACTCCGCCGGCGGGATCGTGTCGCCGTCGAGGTACAGCACGGAGGCGAGGACGGGTCCGTAGTCGGGCGAGTCGACGCCGATCAGTTCCTGCATGGGCTTCGAGGTCAGGCCGACCTTGTGGCCGATCACCCGGTCGCCGTCGGCGAGCAGCAGGGAGACGAGCTCCTGCTGGATCGCGTAGCCGTCAGCCATGTCGAGTGCCGGCTCCGCGTCGGTGAACGGTGGAATCGGAACTTTCTTGCGGCGGGCGTAGTAGAGCGCCCTCGCCTTCGCAAGGGCGTCTGTCACAGGCAATTCTGCTCCCAGCTCGAGGATGTTCCTGCCGTCGTCGGAGGGCACCGTCGCGCCTGCCGAGGGTTGTCCGCGGAGCGGGTCAGAGACGGAGTACCGAACTTGCGTTGCCGCCGAGCACCCCTTCCATATCGGCAGCCTCGATTCCGGGTACGGCTCTGACCCGGTTCATCCAGTCCGTCGCGGTCACGCGGGGGGCGTCGGTGCCGAGCACGAGGCGATCGGCACCGAAAGTGTCGATCATGAACCGGTAGGCGCCGGGGTCATCGGTCAACGTCGTGTCGTAGTACAGCTTGCGCAGCTCACCACCGGGATCACCCGCGAGCCAGTCGTGTTGGCCGAGGCTTTCGCTCATCTCCTCGAAGCGTCGCCAGAGGTAGGGGAGGGTGCCTCCCATCGGCGCGATGATCCAGCGGATGCCGGGGAAGCGCCGGGTGACACCGGAGATCACCAGGTGGGCTGCGGCGAGCCCCGCTTCCTGCGGGCCGCCGAACTTGGGCCCGAGCATGTAGGCGTCCATGCCCGTGGTGAAGGTGTCCGGCGTGCCGACGGGGTGGACGAAGACGGCGGTGCGCCGCCGATCGAGCTCGGCCCACAGCGGATCGAAGGCCGGGTCGCTCAACGGACGGCGGAGTGCGGTCGTTCCGATGCCGATGCCGGCGAACCCCAGGTCGTCGAGGCAGCGCACCGCCTCCGCGATGGCTTCGTCGATGTGGGGTAGCGGGACCGCGCCGAATGCGGCAAGCCTGCCCGACCAGCGGATGGTCGCCTCCGCATAGAGATCGTTGGCGAGGCGCGCCACCATCGTGGACGCTTCGACCTCGTCGAAGTAGGGCTGGTTGTGCCCCAGGCCGAGCACCTGGTGCTGCAACTGCGCCGCGTCCAGGTCTTTGATCCGGGCGTCGAGTTCCGGCGGGTGCTCCGGCCAGGCGCGGCGCCCGGCCCCGTGCCGGGCGAACGCGTCGATGAACGTCGGAGGGAAGTAGTGGGCGTGGACGTCGATTATGGTCATGTCCGCCTCACAGGAGGAACGTGATGTCGAAGGGGTTCTTGCCGAGCATCGCCTTGCCGTAGAGCTCCCGCGGGACGCGTACGCCGGTGCCGGCGTGCCGGCTGGCCACGTTGAGATCGCGGAAGATGCGCTGGAGCGGGTTGGAATCGGCGAAGGCCGAGGTGCCGTGGGCCGATACCAGGAGGTCCATCGCCTCCTTGACGAGCTGGCTCGCGGTGGCGCCGTCGACCCGGTTGCGGGCCCGAAGTTCCAGGTCGATCCGCTCGCCCCGCTGCCCGTGGTCGTCGAGGACGCCCGCGAGGCGGTGGAGCAGCAGATCAGCGGTGTCGATCTTGTTCGCGGCCTCGGCGAGGTCCATCTGGA
This sequence comes from Pseudonocardia yunnanensis, assembly GCF_039534065.1. NCBI lineage: Bacteria > Bacillati > Actinomycetota > Actinomycetes > Pseudonocardiales > Pseudonocardiaceae > Pseudonocardia > Pseudonocardia yunnanensis. The sequence continues at coordinate 45,395 of NZ_BAAAUS010000070.1, forward strand.
ACGCCACCGACTCCGACTGGTTCGGGTAGAAGGTGGCGCTGATCGAGCGCTGCGGAGCCTTCTCACGGACGTAGTCGAGCGCGGTGCGAACCGCGCCGAGCTGGGAGCCGATCAGGACCATCACGAGGATGCCCGCGAGGTTGGTCTGGTAGAGCGGCTCGTCGGGGAACTGGTCGGCGAACTCCTCTCCCAGCGTGGCCTGCACACTCAACAGCCGTCGTTGCGGAACGAAGACGTGCTCGGCGACCACCGTGTTGCTTGCGGTGCCCCGCATGCCCATCACATGCCATGTGTCCTGGACCGTCAGTTCACTCATCGGCATGAGGGCGAAACTGATCTCGGGTGCCTCGGCGGTGCCGCCGTAGGGGATCCCGAGCATGGCCCAGTCGGCGATCTGGGAGCCGGACGAGTAGGCCCACTTGCCGGTGACCCGGACGCCGCCTTCCGCGGGCTCGACCTGCGCGGTCGGGGTGAGGACGCCGATCGCGCACACGTCGGGGTTCGCGCCCCAGACGTCCTTTCGCGTCTCCTCGGGGAACAATCCGATGAGGTAGTTCCCGGTGTTCACGACCGAGGTGACCCACGACGTCGACGTACAGCCTCTGCCGAGCTCGACGGCGACGTCGAGCAGCGTCCGCATGTCGACCTCGTGGCCGCCCAGAGCGCGGGGAACCGTCAGGCGGAGCATGCCCGAATCCCGCAGCGCCGCAACGGTCCGGTCCGACAGCCGGCGCTGACGGTCGTGGTCGGCCGCTTCTTCCTGCAATAGGCCCCGGAGTGCCGCGGCGCGGGCCAGCGGCCCGGCGGCGGACGGCGCACGGGCCTCCCTGGACTTCTTGATGGGGGTGGTCATGCGGGGGAGTCTTCCCCGACTCTCAGCCGTTTCGCAAACCATTGCTCTCCAATTTTTCTCCGAAAAAATGCCATTGTCCAGCACTGTTGGACATGCTTATTCGGGGAAATCGGCGCCTCCCAGCGGAAATGGATGCAATCGATTGCATCCGACGCGATGGTGAACCCGTGCCGAACGAGAGTGGACGTGGCCGCGCCCGGTCGCCGCGGCAGGAACGCGTGGTCGCGGCAAGAACTCCTCGGCGGCGCCGGTCTGCTCGATCTGCTCTTGGCGCGCCGCGACGTCCGCGACGTCCCGGTCGTCCGGATGGGGATGCTCTCCGCGAGCGGCAGCGGCTCGCGGCGCGCGGGGCGTAGGAGATCTCGCCGCTCGGTCGCGAGGCGGCGAGGTTGCCGGTCGACAGCCTCGACGGCCGAACGGCTGCAATCGATCGCTTGTTCTGGGCCCTCACTCGTGGTGAAGTGCTGGACGGGCGTCCTCCGGCGCGCGGTTCTTCCCGGCACCAGCCATTCGTGACGTCGCCACCCGCTCGCCGCTTGTTCGGCGACTCCGGGGCGCCACCCGTATGCAATCGATTGCTGTCACATCGGAGGAGAGAACATGGGTGACCCGCAGGATCCCACCGCGGTGCGCGTGGGATGGATCGGAACCGGTCGGATGGGGTTCGCACTCGCCCGCCGACTGGTCGGTGCAGGCTACGACCTCGCGGTCTTCAATCGGACCCGCGCCAAGGCCGAGCCGCTGGCAGACCTCGGCGCCGAAGTCGTGCATCGACCGGCCGACCTCGCGGATCGCGACGTCGTCTTCGTGATCGTCTCCGCTTCGGCCGACCTCGCCGCCGTCCTGACCGGGCCCGACGGCCTCCTCACGGACCCCGTGACCGCGCCGCGGATCGTCGTCGACTCGTCGACCGTGTCCGTGGACGCCTCGGCGACCGCGCGCGCGGCGGCATCCGGACGCGGTGCCGGCTTTCTGGCGGCGCCTGTCAGCGGGAATCC
>NZ_BAAAUS010000071.1:0-869 GCF_039534065.1 Pseudonocardia yunnanensis
AGGTGCTGGTCCTCGTCGACCACCTCGAGGGTGAGATCAAGAAGGCGACGTTGGAGTTGTTGACCGCGGCCCGCGCGTTGGGGGAGCCCAGCGCGGTGGTGGTGGGTGCGGCGGGCACGGCGGCGAAGCTGGCCGGGGTGTTGAAGGAGCACGGCGCGGAGAAGATCTACGTCGCGGAGACCGACTCGAGCGAGTTCCTCACCCCGGAGGTGGGGGTGCTGGCGTCGCTGGTGGAGTCGAGGGATCCGGCGGCGGTGCTGATCGCGGTCTCGGCCGATGGCAAGGAGATCGCCGGGCGGGTCGCGGTGCGCACCGGGTCGGGGCTGCTCAGTGATGTGGTGGCGGTCGCCGCGGATGGGGTGACGCATTCGGTGTTCGGTGGGGCGTTCATCGCGGAGGCGAAGGCCACCACCGGGCATCCGGTGATCACGGTGCGGCCGGGTTCGGTGGAGATCGAGCCGGCCGCGGGTGCGGGTGTGGAGGAACAGGTCGCGGTTCCCACTGCGGTGGGTCGGGCGGCGGTGGTGACGAGCCGGGAGCCGATCACCGGTGGGGATCGTCCGGAGCTGACCGAGGCGTCGGTGGTGGTCTCCGGTGGGCGTGGTGTGGGGTCGGCGGATGACTTCGCGGTGGTGGAGGCGTTGGCCGACTCGCTGGGCGCCGCGGTGGGGGCGTCGCGGGCGGCGGTGGACTCGGGGTATTACCCGCACCAGTTCCAGGTGGGTCAGACCGGGAAGACGGTGTCGCCGCAGTTGTATATCGCGTTGGGGATCTCGGGTGCGATCCAGCACCGGGCGGGGATGCAGACCTCGAAGACGATCATCGCGGTGAACAAGGACGCGGAAGCGCCGATCTTCGAGATCGCCGAC
>NZ_BAAAUS010000072.1:0-728 GCF_039534065.1 Pseudonocardia yunnanensis
ACGTGGCGGTCTTGTCGTAGCGGGTGGCAATGGCCCGGTACTGCTTGAACCGGTTGAAGCAGCGTTCGACGACGTTGCGCCGCTTGTAGGCGACCTTGTCGAACGCGGGTGGGCGCCCACCCGCTGACCCGCGGCGGGCCCGATTGGCTTGCTGGTCACGCCGCTCGGGGATGGTCGCCCGGATCCCGCGTCGCCGCAGGTATGCGCGGTTGGCGCGGCTGGAGTACCCCTTGTCCCCGAGCACCCGAACGGGACGCGTGGCCGGGCGACCGGGGCCGGGGCGGCGGAACTCGACGCCCTCCAGGACCTGCTCGAACATGGTGGTGTCGTTGACGTTGCCGCCGGTCAACACCACCGACAACGGACGGCCGTGACCGTCGCAGGCGAGATGGATCTTGGTGGAGGGCCCGCCACGAGACCGCCCGATAGCATGATCATCTGGCACGTCGTGTCCGCTGCAGGACGCGTCCACCCCCCGGGGACGACCGCGCGGTGACGGCCTTGCGGGCGCCGGCGGCATGCTGGTGGGCGCGCACGATGCTGGAGTCCACCGAGACCTCGCGGTCGAGCTCGTCGATCGCCTCGGCGATCACCCGCACCCACGCCACCAACCCGGTCAGGGTGCCGTTGCGTGACCAACGCCAGAACCGGTTATAGACGGTCTTCCACGGCCCGTACCGCTCGGGAAGGTCCCGCCACGCCACCCCGGTCTTGGCCTTGAACAACAT
>NZ_BAAAUS010000074.1:0-665 GCF_039534065.1 Pseudonocardia yunnanensis
TTATGTGACGCGGGGGGTCGCGGATCGGGGGGCGGTGTGGTTGGGGGGTGTTGATCGTGAGCCGCGGTTGGGTGATCTGGTGGTTGCTCGGGTGGTGAGTGTGGGGGCTCATGATCATTTGGAGAATGTGCATGGTCGTCGGGTGCGGTTGTATCCCGGTGATGTGGTGGTGGGGGCGTTGGGTAATCGGTATGCGACTGACTTTTATGAGGGGTATCTGCCGTCGGGGTCGGTGGCGCATCTGTTGACTGCGGGTGGGGTGGTCGGGGTGGTGGCGTCGGCGCATGTGCGTCGGAGTGAGCCCACGCAGTTGGAGGTGGTGGGGTCGTTGGTGGGGGTGTCGGGGGTGGGGTTGTCGTTGGATGACTTCGCTTTGCCCATCCCGGCCCCGGTCGCGGGGCCGGTGGGGGTGGGTGGTGGTGCGGAGTTGGGGACGTTCGTGGTGGTGGGGTCGTCGATGAATGCGGGGAAGACGACCACGGCGGCGGCGTTGATTCGGGGTTGGGCGCGGGCGGGGTTGCGTGTGGGGGCGGGGAAGGTGACCGGTTCGGGGAGTGGGAAGGACCGGTGGATGTATGAGGATGCCGGGGCGGGGGAGATCGTGGACTTCCTGGATTTCGGGATGGCCTCGACGTTCGGGTATCCGTTGCCGCGGTTGGCTTCGA
>NZ_BAAAUS010000075.1:0-813 GCF_039534065.1 Pseudonocardia yunnanensis
TTCAGTCGCGTGCGGCGCGGTTGTCCTTGGCGAGGAGTTCGCGGCGTTGGCGGGTGCGGTAGGAGTCGCCGGTGAGGGTGAGGACCTCGGCGTGGTGGACGAGGCGGTCGATCATGGCGGCGGCGACGATGTCGTCGGAGAAGGTTTCGCCCCAGCGGCCGAAGGGCAGGTTCGAGGTGACCATGACCGAGCCTTGTTCGTAGCGGGAGGCGATGAGTTGGAAGAACAGGTTCGCGGCGTCTTGGTCGAAGGGGATGTAGCCGACTTCGTCGATGATGATCAGTTTGTAGCGGCGGATCTTTTTCAGTTCGGTCTCGAGTGCTCCGGCGTGGTGGGCGGTGGTGAGGCGGGCGATCCAGTTGCTGGCGGTGTCGAAGAGTACGGAGTAGCCGGCCTGGGTGGCTTTGACGCCGAGCCCGATCGCGAGGTGGGTTTTCCCGATTCCGGGTGGGCCGAGCAGGATGACGTTTTCGGCTTTCGCGACGAATGTGCCGGTGGCGAGATGGGCGAGGACATCACGGCGCAGCGAGGGGAGATGATCGAGGTTGAAGTCTTCGAGGGTTTTCACGGCCGGGAAGTGCGCGGTGCGGATCCGCATGATCGAGCCGGCGGATTCCCGGTCGGCGACCTGGCGTTGCAGCAGCGCGGCCAGGTATTCCTCGTGGGACCAGTTCTCGTCACGGGCCTGGGCGGCGAGGCCTTCCCAGGACCTGCCGATCGTGGGCATCTTCAGGACTCGGGTGAGGTAAGCCATCATTGACGGGATCCCGTCGGGCGGCGCCCCGGTAGTGCGTGTGGATTGTGTTGTCGTTG
>NZ_BAAAUS010000076.1:0-1114 GCF_039534065.1 Pseudonocardia yunnanensis
GCTACGTCCGGCTGCGGCACGAGGTCGCCCAGTTCGCCGGCGTCCTGACCGGGCTCGGGGTCACCCGCGGCGATCGGGTCGTGATCTACATGCCGACGATCCCGGAGGCGGCGATCGCCATGCTCGCCTGTGCCCGGATCGGGGCCGTGCACTCGGTTGTGTTCGGCGGGTTCGCCGCCAACGAACTGGCCATCAGAATCGACGACGCGACCCCCAAGGTCGTCGTCGCCGCGTCGTGCGGGATCGAAGGCAAGCGGATCATCGAGTACAAACCGCTGCTGGACCGGGCCGTCGAACAGGCCCGGCACAAGCCGGACTCCTGCGTGATCCTGCAGCGTCCCCAGGCTGTGGCCGAGATGGGGGAGCGGGACGTCGACTGGTCCGACGCCGTTGCGGCGGCCACCCCCGCCGCCTGCGTGCCGGTGGCCGGTACCGACCCTCTCTACATCCTCTACACCTCGGGAACGACCGGGAAGCCCAAGGGCGTGGTCCGTGACAACGGCGGCCACGCGGTCGCCCTGTGCTGGACGATGAGCAATGTCTACGACGTCGCGCCCAGGGATGTCATGTTCGCCGCCTCCGACGTGGGCTGGGTCGTCGGGCACTCCTACATCGTCTACGCGCCTCTGCTCGTCGGCGCGACCACCGTGCTCTACGAAGGCAAGCCCGTGGGCACCCCGGACGCGGGACAGCTCTGGCGGGTGGTGGCCGAGCACGGCGTGCGGACGATGTTCATCGCCCCGACCGGGTTGCGGGCGATCAGGAAGGAAGACCCGGACGGTGCGTTCCTCGCCGACCACGACATCTCCCGGATGAGGTACCTGTTCCTCGGGGGCGAGCGACTCGATCCCGACACACTGCGCTGGGCCCAGGATCTGCTCGGGATCCCGGTTGTCGACCACTGGTGGCAGACCGAGACCGGTTGGCCCGTCGCCGCGAACCTCATGGGCCTCGAGCCCATGCCGGTCAAGCCCGGGTCCCCGACCGTTGCGGTTCCCGGCTGGGACATCGGTGTGCTCGACGTCGACGGCCGCCCCGTCGAAACCGGAGTGGACGGAGCGCTCGTGGTGAAGCTCCCGCTGCCCCCCGGGTCCCTGACGACGCTGTGGAACGA
>NZ_BAAAUS010000077.1:0-984 GCF_039534065.1 Pseudonocardia yunnanensis
CACAACGCGATGGCCCTGGACCAGTCTGCCCTGCTCGAAGTGCTCGATGCACTCAAGGCCGCCGATGTCGGTGATCGTGTCCGCCAGGCCGCGGAGACGATCTACCAGGCTCTGATCGAGGCCGAGTTGACCGACGCGATCGGCGCTGGCCTGCACGAGCGTTCTGCGGAACGCACCAACCACCGCAACGGTCACCGCGCCCGCACCCTCACGACGACGGCCGGGGATCTGGAACTGCGGATCCCGAAGCTGCGCACCGGCTCGTTCTTCCCCAGCTTGTTGGAGCGGCGCCGGCGGGTGGATCAGGCGCTGTTCGCGGTGGTGATGGAGGCCTATCTGCACGGGGTGTCCACGCGCAAGGTCGATGACCTGGTCAAAGCACTCGGTGCGGACACCGGTATCTCCAAGTCGGAGGTGTCGCGGATCTGCGCGGATCTCGACACCGAGGTCGGTGTGTTCCGCGACCGGTCCTTGGCTGAGCAGCAGTTCCCCTACGTCTTCCTCGACGCGACGTATTGCAAGGCCAGGGTGAACCACCGGGTCGTCTCCCAGGCCGTGGTGATCGCCACCGGTGTTCGTGCCGATGGCTGGCGCGAGGTCCTCGGGTTCGCGGTCGGCGACTCGGAGGACGGCGCATTTTGGACGGCGTTCCTGCGCTCGCTCAAGGCCCGCGGGCTGGGTGGGGTGCAGCTGGTCATCTCCGACGCCCACACCGGTTTGAAGCAGGCCATCGCCGCGGTGCTACTCGGCGCGGCCTGGCAGCGGTGTCGGGTGCACTTCCTGCGCAACGTCTTGGCTCAGGTCCCCAAGGGCTCCGCGGAGATGGTCGCCGCGGCGATCCGCACGATCTTCGCTCAACCCGATGCCGCGCACGTCAACGAGCAACTCGGCGTGATCGCCGGCATGCTCGGGCGCCAATCGGTCAAGGTCGAGACGATGCTGCGCGACGCTGCAGAGGATCTGCTCGCCTTCACCAGCTTCCCA
>NZ_BAAAUS010000078.1:0-574 GCF_039534065.1 Pseudonocardia yunnanensis
AGGTGGTGTCGTCGCCGCCGAAGAAGGTGGAGAAGAACAGGCCTTGGATGCGGAGTTGGTCGGTGGTGCGGAATTGGAGGCCGGTGTGGTCGAGGACGAGGTTGTTGTCTTGCCAGACGGTGATGCGGCCGTTGTTGTGTCCGGGGGTGTTGAGTTGGACGCGTTGGCGCAGGGTGGTCCAGGTGCCGGGGGTGAAGTGCCAGCAGCCGCGGCCGAGGGAGGTGCCGTGGTCGCGGGAGGTGGGGAGGTAGGCGTAGATCTCGCCGTTGCCGTTGGTGCGCCACATGTAGCGGGTGGAGAAGCCGTTGGTGCCGTCGGGGATGTGTTGTCCGCTGGTGGTGGTGCCGCCGTAGAGGCCGGGGAGTTTGCCGCCTTTGACGAAGTCGAAGTCGGGGGGGAAGCGGAGTTGGTAGTGCAGGTCGAGGGTGTCGGTGGGGTGGGGGAGTTCGAGGTAGGCCTGGGTGCCGCCGTCGGTGCCGCCGGCGGATCGGCTGGCGGAGCCGGCGGGGTAGGTGATGCGGAGGAGTTGTCGGTCGGGTGGGGTGGTGGTGAGGAGTTGGGCGTGGTCGAGGCC
>NZ_BAAAUS010000079.1:0-2884 GCF_039534065.1 Pseudonocardia yunnanensis
AGTGGGTGAGAGCCCCGTACGTGAAAACACTGCATGCGGTTTGGATCGTGTTCCCGAGTAGCAGCGAGCTCGTGGAATTTGCTGTGAATCTGCCGGGACCACCCGGTAAGCCTAAATACTCCCTGATGACCGATAGCGGACTAGTACCGTGAGGGAAAGATGAAAAGTACCCCGGGAGGGGAGTGAAATAGTACCTGAAACCGTGTGCCTACAAGCCGTCAGAGCCTTTGGGTGATGGCGTGCCTTTTGAAGAATGAGCCTGCGAGTTATGCTTCGTGGCGAGGTTAACCCGTGTGGGGTAGCCGTAGCGAAAGCGAGTCCGAATAGGGCGTGTAGTCGCGGGGTATAGACCCGAAGCGGAGTGATCTACCCATGGCCAGGGTGAAGCGTCGGTAAGACGTCGTGGAGGCCCGAACCCACCAGGGTTGAAAACCTGGGGGATGAGCTGTGGGTAGGGGTGAAAGGCCAATCAAACTCCGTGATAGCTGGTTCTCCCCGAAATGCATTTAGGTGCAGCGTCGTGTGGTGGATGCCGGAGGTAGAGCACTGGATGGGCTAGGGGGACCAAAATCTTACTGAACTCAACCAAACTCCGAATGCCGGTATTTCTAGCGCGGCAGTGAGACTGCGGGGGATAAGCTTCGTAGTCGAGAGGGAAACAGCCCAGATCACCGGCTAAGGCCCCTAAGCGTGCGCTAAGTGGGAAAGGATGTGGGATCGCCCAGACAACCAGGAGGTTGGCTTAGAAGCAGCCACCCTTTAAAGAGTGCGTAATAGCTCACTGGTCAAGTGGTCCTGCGCCGACAATGTAGCGGGGCTCAAGCGCACCGCCGAAGCCGTGGCAATGCCACGTGAAATCCGCCTGCCGGCCTTGTGTTGGTGGGTGTAGTTGTGGTGTTGGGTAGGGGAGCGTCGTGCATCCGGTGAAGCGGCCGAGTGATCGAGTCGTGGAGGGTGTGCGAGTGAGAATGCAGGCATGAGTAGCGAATGCAGAGTGAGAACCTCTGCCGCCGAATGACCAAGGGTTCCTGGGCCAGGTTAATCCGCCCAGGGTGAGCCGGGACCTAAGGCGAGGCCGACAGGCGTAGTCGATGGACAACGGGTTGATATTCCCGTGCCCGTGACAGTGCGTCCGTGCTGAGGCCGGTGATGCTAACCATCCGAACCCGCTTGGAGTCCTTCGGGAGTCCTTGTCGGGGGAGCGTGGGGCCCGATCCGGTAGTAGGCAAGCGATGGGGTGACGCAGGAGGGTAGTCCCGCCAGTGAATGGTAGTACTGGTGTAAGCCTGTAGCCCGACATCTAGGCAAATCCGGATGTCATCAGGGTGAGAGGTGACGCGTAGCCGATTGAGGCGAAGTAGGATGATCCCATGCTGCCGAGAAAAGCCTCTAGCGAGTGCTGTTGTGGCCCGTACCCTAAACCGACACAGGTGGTCAGGTAGAGAATACCGAGGCGATCGAGTGAACTGTGGTTAAGGAACTCGGCAAAATACCTCCGTAACTTCGGGAGAAGGAGGGCCGTCTGGTTTGAAGCTCTTCGCGGGCTAGGGCTGGGCGGCCGCAGAGACCAGGCCCAAGCGACTGTTTACTAAAAACACAGGTCCGTGCGAAGTCGCAAGACGATGTATACGGACTGACGCCTGCCCGGTGCTGGAACGTTAAGAGGACCTGTTAGTCCTTCGGGGCGAAGCGGAGAATTTAAGCGCCAGTAAACGGCGGTGGTAACTATAACCATCCTAAGGTAGCGAAATTCCTTGTCGGGTAAGTTCCGACCTGCACGAATGGCGTAACGACTTGGGCGCTGTCTCGACCACAGACTCGGCGAAATTGCACTACGAGTAAAGATGCTCGTTACGCGCGGCAGGACGGAAAGACCCCGGGACCTTTACTATAGCTTGGTATTGGTGCTCGGTTCGGCTTGTGTAGGATAGGTGGGAGACTGTGAAGCGGCCACGCCAGTGGTTGTGGAGTCATTGTTGAAATACCACTCTGGTCGAATTGGGTGTCTCAACCTCGGGCCATGATCTGGTTCAGGGACAGTGCCTGGTGGGTAGTTTAACTGGGGCGGTTGCCTCCCAAAATGTAACGGAGGCGCCCAAAGGTTCCCTCAGCCTGGTTGGCAATCAGGTGTTGAGTGTAAGTGCACAAGGGAGCTTGACTGTGAGACTGACAGGTCGAGCAGGGACGAAAGTCGGGACTAGTGATCCGGCACCACCTGGTGGAAGGGGTGTCGCTCAACGGATAAAAGGTACCCCGGGGATAACAGGCTGATCTTGCCCAAGAGTCCATATCGACGGCATGGTTTGGCACCTCGATGTCGGCTCGTCGCATCCTGGGGCTGGAGTAGGTCCCAAGGGTTGGGCTGTTCGCCCATTAAAGCGGTACGCGAGCTGGGTTTAGAACGTCGTGAGACAGTTCGGTCCCTATCCGCCGCGCGCGCAGGAGACTTGAGGAAGGCTGTCCCTAGTACGAGAGGACCGGGACGGACGAACCTCTGGTGTGCCAGTTGTCCCGCCAGGGGCACGGCTGGTTGGCTATGTTCGGAAGGGATAACCGCTGAAGGCATCTAAGCGGGAAGCTCGTTCCAAGATGAGGTCTCCCACCACCTTGCGTGGTTAAGGCCCCCAGCAGACCACTGGGTTGATAGGCCAGAGATGGAAGCCCTGTGAGGGGTGGAGTTGACTGGTACTAATAGGCCGAGGGCTTGTTCATGACGAGTTGTTTGCATCCACTGTGCGACCCTGAACACACAAACACATGTTGTTGTGTGGTCGGGGTGCGAGACGCTTCGCATCCACTATGTTCGACAAAATAAGTTGATAGTGTTGTCGGTGGTTGTGGCGGAGGGGAAACGCCCGGTCCCATCCCGAACCCGGAAGCTAAG
>NZ_BAAAUS010000080.1:0-1211 GCF_039534065.1 Pseudonocardia yunnanensis
GGACGGTGTGCCCATCGGAGTGCTGACGAGCCCCGTAGGCGCCGACGTGGCGGTGCGCGGGCGCGTGACCGACGCGGGTCAGCTCGCGGCGCAGCTGCTGGGCGAGCGCCACGTGGGCCGGGTCGGTGATCACGGCCTGTTTGGCCCACGAGCGGCGGTGCTGGGCGACGATCTGGCCTTGACAGGACACCACGACCCGGTCCGGGGAGGCGGTGACCTCGACGAACCGGCCGATCATGCGTGGGTCGACGGAATAGTCGCCGGTGTCCACGCGCACGTAGTAGTCCCGGGCGAGCCGGATCCGCCCGGTGAGCCCGACCGGCGGGTCGATCGGCGGTAATGCGACCATCGCGGCGTAATCGGTGTCGAGTAGATCGACCGGCCGTCCCTGAATCGAGCGGACCGTCCGCGCATTCGCCCGCGGCAACCAGTCGGCCAACTGAGCGTTGAAGTCCTGCGGTGAGGTGAACACCCGCCCGGGCAGAAACGATGTTTCGAAGTATCCGTTGTTGCGTTCGACCATCCCTTTGAACTCCGGATCCCGCGGTGGGGCCAACCGGATCCGCGTCGCCAGGGTTCCAGCGAACGCCGCGGCCGGCACGCTCACCCGCCCGGTCCCGCCGATCGCCGATTCCCGATCCCACACGAGCGTTTTGGTGACCCGCCCGATCTGCGAGATCAACGCCCACATCCCCGACAACAAGTCACCGCACTGACGGGAGGGCAGCATCGTGGCGGTCAGGAACCGGGAGAACGCCAACGTCATCACCAGCACCGGCAGGATTCGTTCCTGCCCGCGCCCGACCGGGATCGGCGTCTCCGGGAACCACAGATCGCACTGGGTGATCTGCCCGGGTTCGTAAACGACTCGGTCGACCGGATCGACGCCGACGTACTCGGGTCGGATCTGGCGCAGCCGCTTCTTCAACGGCGTAATCGAGTACGGCCAGCTGATCCGCTCCGCGATCACCGGTGCCGGCATCCGCGGGAATTCCGCCAACACCGCCCGAATCCGCGGTTCGAACGCATCAGCCACCGACCCCCGCGGCGCCCGCACGTAGCGCGGCGGCCGGTCCGACGCCAACGCCGCCCGCACCGTGTTCCGGGCCACCCCGAGCCGGCGAACGATCTCCTTGATGGGCACACCCTCAGCCCGATGCAGACGGCGGATCTCCGCCCAGTCCTCCACTGACAACACCCTCCAAGATCGG
>NZ_BAAAUS010000081.1:0-1732 GCF_039534065.1 Pseudonocardia yunnanensis
CGGCCGTGGTCTCTGCGGGGCGGTTGACCTTTGCCGTGTCGGGCCGCCGTGACCTGTTCGACGAGGTCGAGCCCCTCTTCGGGGTGCTGGGCCGCGGAGCGACCTACGTGGGTGACGGTGAGGCCGCACGGCTGGTGAAGATCGCGCACAACGTCTACTTGGGCGTCGTCATGCAGGCTCTGACCGAGATCACGGTGCTCGCGGAGAAGGGCGGGGTGAGCCGGGCGGCCTTCCTCGGCTTCCTCAACGACTCGGTGATGGGCTCCATCTTCAGCCGGTACAAGACGCCTGCGATGGTCGATCTGGACTTCACCCCGACCTTCACCAATCCGCTTCTGCGCAAGGACTTCGATCTCGGTCTCGCCGCAGCGCGGCAGTACGGCGTGTCGATGCCGATCGCGGCCGCTGCCGCGGAGCTTGTCACGGCCGCGATCGGAGCCGGACACACCACCGAGGACTTCGCGACGCTCCTGATCGAGCAGGCCCGCCGATCCGGCCTCGATCTGGTCGCCGAGGACACCCCGGTCGACGACGGACTGCACGACGATGCCTGACACGACGGCTACGGCCAGAAGTGCCCAGCGGCCGCTGGCCGCGCCCGGTCACACCGGGGTGGACTACGAGCAGCGGGTGGACTTCGACCGCCTGCGGTCCTACCGGCTGAGCCGGGCGAAGCAGGCCCTGCGGGCCACCGACTGCGGCGCGTTCCTCCTGTTCGACTTCTACAACATCCGCTACACCACGCAGACCTGGATCGGCGGGGCGCTGGGGGACAAGATGACGCGCTACGCCCTGCTGACCCGCGACGGGGAGCCGACCCTGTGGGACTTCGGGTCGGCGGCGCGGCACCACCAGCTCTATTCGCCGTGGCTTGCGCCGTCGGCCTGTCGTGCGGGAATGCTGGGCCTGCGCGGAGCCATCGCCCCGGAGGCGGGGCTGATGGAAGCGGCGGTACGGGAGATCAAGGGCATGCTCGTCGCCGCCGGCGTAGCGGATGCCCCGGTCGCGGTCGACATCGTCGAGCCGCCGTTCCTCTTCGAGCTGCAGCGCCAGGGGATCCACGTCGTGGACGCCCAGCAGCTGATGCTGGATGCGCGGCAGATCAAGTCCCCCGACGAGATCATGCTCCTGACCCAGGCGGCAGCGATGGTCGACGGCGTCTACCAGGACATCGTCGAAGCGCTCAAGCCCGGCGTGCGGGAGAACGAGATCGTCGCGCTGGCGAACAAGCGGCTCTACGAGATGGGCTCCGACCAGGTCGAGGCGATCAACGCGGTCTCGGGGGAGCGCTGCAACCCGCATCCGCACAACTTTTCCGACCGGCTCATCCGGCCCGGTGACCAGGCGTTCTTCGACATCATCCAGTCGTACAACGGCTACCGGACCTGCTATTACCGCACGTTCGGGGTCGGGAGCAGCACGGCGAGCCAACGTGATGCCTACACCCGCGCGCGGGAGTGGATGGACGCCGCGATCGCGCTCGTGAAGCCAGGGGTGGGCACCGACGAGATCGCAGGCGTGTGGCCGCGGGCGCAGGAGTTCGGGTTCGCCGACGAGATGGCGGCGTTCGGGCTGCAGTTCGGGCACGGCATCGGCCTCGGGCTGCACGAGCGACCGATCATCTCCCGGCTCAACAGCATCGAGAACCCGATCGAGCTCCAGACCGGGATGGTCTTCGCACTGGAGACGTACTGCCCCGCGTCGGACGGCTACTCGGCTGCGCGCATCGAGG